>JBPCQC010000006.1:0-9037 GCA_050998515.1 Verrucomicrobiales bacterium | reverse complement strand
CGACGGGCCGCGCCACGACCGGCTTCCCAGCGAGGAAGCGAGCGAGATCCTCCGCGAGCGCCTGCGCTGTACCGTAACGCGCCGTGGGAGCCTTCTCCAGGCAGCGCAGGCAGATGTTCTGCAAGTCTGCAGGCACACTCGGGTTCAAGCGCCGCGGCGCGAGCGGCTCGGCATTTTCCACCTGCGCGAGAATGGTCGCGACGCTGTCGCCTTGGAAGGGTGGGCGGCCCGTGAGCAAATAATAGAGGATCGCGCCCAACGAATAGACATCGCTCGCGGGGGTTGCCCGCCCGCGGCGCACCTGCTCGGGCGGCATGAAGGGGGGAGAACCAAGCGCCTGCCCGCTAAGAGTAAGGTTTGAATCCGCCTCGAGCAATTTCGCCAGACCGAAATCCGTGATCCGCGTCGCCCCACTGAGATCGATGAGGATGTTCGAGGGTTTGAGATCGCGGTGCAGCACCCCGTGCTCGTGCGCGTGTTGCACGGCGAGGGCGATGCTGTGCACGAGTTCCGCGGCCCGCCGCGCGGGCAGCGGTTCCCCGCGGGCGAGGTCGTTCAGCGTCGCCCCTTCGACGTAATCCATCGAGAAGAACGGTAGCCCGTCGGCTTCGCCGATCTCGTGGATCCTAACGATGTGCGGATGCTGCAGCCGCGCCGCAGCGTGCGCTTCCGCGCGAAAACGTTCGCGCGCCTCGATGCTTGCGAAGTCACCGCCGAGCACCACTTTCACTGCTACAATCCGCCCAAGCCCGCGCTGCCGCGCCCGCCAAACGACACCCATTCCGCCGCGCCCGATTTCCTCGATCAGGTCATAGTCACCCAGCGTTTCCGCCGCCGGCTCGTAATCGCGCGCCCCGCGCAATGTGCACACCGGGCAGAACTCCGCGCGCACACCACTCGGCAGCACCTCGCCGCAATCGGGACAAGCGCCGTTCATCAGAATGTCAGCCCCGCCCCACGGCGCACAGCAGCCCATCGAGTTCGTCGTTTAGCTCCGCCTCGGTCGAAACCGTTTGCGCGATCTCATTTCGAATGAGATCCCGATAGCGACGCCGGAGACGAAAGGCCGCGGTCTTTATCGCGCTCTCGCTCAGGCCGAGACGCGCGCCGACGCTGGCGTAACTCTCCTCGGCGGAGGCCGGTCCCAACGCTTCATACAATCCTCCCTTGCCCGCGGCGACACATTCTTCGCGCACGCGGGCTTGCGCGCGTTCGAGCACCGCCATCGCCCACGCTCGGTCAAAAGCGCGTTCCGGCGATTCGCTATTGGCGAATTGCCTCTCGAAAGCCTTTTCGGCGAGAGCGAAATCCAGCGATAAGACCTCGGCCCCCCCACCCCGTTTGGCGGCGTGGGCGCGGTCACGTTCGTCCGCCATGAAGTTGCGCAGCGACGCCAGCATGAATGAGCGGAACCGGCCCTTGGATGGATCAACGCGCCGCAGTCCCTGCCGCGCGATAAGTTGAGCAAAAAACCCCTGAACCACGTCCTGCGCATCAGGCGGCGTGAGGCCGCTGCACCGCGCGAAAGTGTAGAGCGGCTGCCAGTAGGCAAGACAGAGCTGTTCGAGCGCGGTGAGCGCTTCGGTCGGCTCGGCGTCACGCGCGCGTATCACCACACTCCAATGCGTGGTAAGAAAGTCCGGGGCGGCGGAAAAGGGTGAACTGGCCGACATGCTCCGAATATTAGCATTCCAGAGCCTTCGTGCCAACCCCCTCAAGCAGCCGCAGCAGCCGCCGGGCATTGTTACGGGAGCCGCCGCCATGGGGCGCGCGACCGGCTAAAACAGATGGAATCATAGTAATGGCTACCTTGGAAAATGCGTGCTCCGGCAACGGATGCACGGCGACAGGGGCCCTCGTTCGCGTCACTGGTGACTTTAATCGAATCGAGGCCAAACAGCGGGCGGCGCCATGACCGCAAGTGCGCCTTTTCAGGCTGCAATGAAATCTTCCAGGCTGAGAGCGAGCTGCGGACAAGCGGCGAGAATCTGCCGGTCAGAAGTGACGAGCGGGAGACTTAACGATTCAGCAAGCACGACGTATTCGGCGTCATAGGCGCTTAACTGGGTGGAGGTAGATTTGCCGAGCACTCGGCTGGCATCGACATCGAATTCGTGTGGCCCAATAAGCGATAGTGCGTCGCGCCATTGGGCTTCCGCCAGGGAGAGGCTCATCCCTTGAGTGCGAATGTAGGCGAAAAGAATGTTCCTAAACTCGGACTGCCATAGCGGTGGCGCGCACCAGTCCGGATCTTTGGCGAGGATCGCTTCCGCGACGCTCTCTTTGGGGCCCGGCAGATGAAGATGAGCGATGAGATTGGCGTCGGCGACAATCATGGGCGGCCAGTATGGCGAGCCTCCCAGAGCAATTCTTCTGTCAGTTGGCCGGGCGTTTCACGACGGCGGTGTCGCACCCTTTCCAGAAACGCTTGGACATCGAGGGGTTTGCCCAGAACAACGCGCTCCAGGCAGTCGATTGTCTCACGGTTTATGCTGCGGTGGTTGGCCTTCGCGCGTTCCTGCAATGCCAGGTGGAGGGGTTCAGGAATGTTTTTCAACGTGATGGTAGCCATAGCGGAACCATAATGGATCCGAACGCTACAGCAACCCCTGTCATCTTCATTCGGCTCGAGCTCGTGATCACCTTCTTTCGCAATCGGCATCACAGCGCGTGGCGTTCACATCGAGAAGGGCTTTAATCGTGCGCGGTTCCGGAACCGGCGGCCAAGGGACCAGTGTCGGCGTCTTTGCGGACCCCGGGTGAAGAACGGCCCTTGCGGAGTGCTGCAACCTTTCACGGGATTTTCCTTTGGAAGCAGTGAGGAAGCGCTTTTCAGCCGATCGGGCCAGCGCGAACGCCTCACTTCACCATAAACCCAACAGCAAACCACCCATGAAACCCAACAATAACTACCTGTGCGTCGGTATAGCCGCACTCCTGACGTGTGCGAATACCGAGTTAGTCGCCGCACCATCCATCAAGCTGCAGGCCATCAGCAGCGTAGAAGCGAGCACGCCTGCCAACTACAATGCCAGCGCCGCCGAAATCGTCGCCCACGATCCTGGCACTCAGCGCCTGTTTGTGGTCAACGCCCAGGCAGCCAAGATCGACGTTTACATCATCAGCGACCCGCTTAATCCGCGTCTCTTCAAGACGATTGATGTTAAGCCATATGGCGCCGTAGCGAACAGCGTTGCGATCAAGAATGGCGTGGTCGCGATCGCGGTCGAAGCGGATCCAAAAACCAGCCCCGGAAAAGTGGTGTTCGTTAAGACGAGCAACTTGAAAGTTCTCGCGCACGTCGAGGTCGGAGCACAGCCAGACATGGTTACCTTTACTTCAGACGGGCACTATGTGCTGACCGCCAATGAGGGCGAGCCGAGTTCCTATCCTTCGACGCCGACCACAGATCCAGAAGGATCGGTTTCCATCATCGATGTTTCTGGTGGGGTGGGCAATGTCACACAGGCGAATGTGCAGACGGCTGGCTTCGGTGCATTCTCTCTGGCTTCGCTGGCCCCGGGTGTGCGCATCTTTGGTCCGGGAGCAAGTGTAGCCCAGGATCTTGAGCCCGAGTATGTCGCCACGTCGGAGGATTCGCAGACTGCGTGGGTGACGCTCCAAGAGAACAATGCCCTGGCGATCATTGACATTCCAAGCGCGACCGTCACTCGAGTTGTCCCGCTGGGCACAGTGGACCGTAGCGCCAGCGGCTTCGACCCAAGCGATAGAGACGGTGGCCTCGCGGACGCCAACGCTGATGGGGTGCCGGATGGCATCAAGATCCGGACTTGGCCGAGGGTATACGGGATGTATCAACCAGACTCGATTGCCAGTTACAAGGTCGGAAGCCAGACTTACCTGGTCCTCGCGAATGAGGGTGACGCGCGCACTGATTGGCCCGGCTATAATGAAGAAACGACCGTCGGCAGCGCCTCTTACAAGCTCGACGACCCAGTCACGTTCCCGGATGCTCTTACACTGAAAAAGCCCGCGAACCTTGGCCGATTGAAAGTCAGCATCGCGAGCGGTGATACTGACGGAGACGGAGACTTCGATGAGATTCACGCATTCGGCGGACGCTCCTTCTCCATTCGTAGCGCGGATGGCAGCGTGGTGTGGGACAGCGCCGACCAGTTCGAGCAAATCACGGCCGCGACTTACCCGACCTTCTTCAACGTTAGCAACAGCAACAACACCTTTGACAGCCGCAGTCCCAGTAAAGGCCCCGAGCCGGAAGGAGTCGCGATTGGCAAGGTGTCGGATCGGACCTATGCCTTCATTGGCCTGGAGCGGATCGGCGGTGTGATGGCCTATGACATCTCCAACCCAGCGGCCCCGAGCTTTGCCGATTACGTTAACAACCGCGACTTCACGAAGCTCCCGGCCGACCCCGAGTCGGGTGATCTTGGTCCAGAGGGGTTGATCTTCATCTCCGAAGAAAACAGTCCTAACGGCAAACCGTTGGTTGTGGTCGCCAATGAGGTGAGCGGGACGACGACGATTTTTGAGGTCGATGTGACCGAGTAAACTGTTGCGTCAGCTTCGATATGCGAGGGACTTCGCGCTACATCGCGGATGAAGGGGAATCTTAATCTCAAGATGTGCGGCTGCTCCCCGTGCGCCGAAACGGAGACTACCCATCTACCACAGATGAAAAAATTACATCTCGGCCTGTAACAACTGCGCTCATGGACACAGCTCTCGCCTCACCGCCAACGGCCCGGCACACCTTCGCGAATTCCGATTCCCGCAACGTCCTGCGGCACGCATTCTGTCTGGCCGCGCTGTTCTTTTGTCTCGCGGGCCTGGGTGCCGTCCATGGGCAGGCGGGCCTTGGAGAACGATGGGAGTGGCGCAATCCGCTGCCGCAGGGCTCGGAACTCAATGCGCTGGCGGAATCCGAGGGGCGACTCATCGCCGTCGGGAGCGCGGGGACGGTGCTGACCACCACCGACGGGATGAGCTGGACTCCCCGGGTCTCTGGCACGCGCAATTACCTGCGGGCGGTGGCGGCCTCCGGAGCCACGGTCGTGGCGGTGGGACGCGACGGAGACATCGTGACTTCCACCGACGGCGGGCTGACGTGGGCGCTGCGTTCCAGCAGTGCAATGTCATGGAACACGGTTATCCACGGCGGCGGCGTATGGCTGGCGGCCGGAAGAATCGCCAGCGAACCCTATACCGGCACGGTGATGACCTCGCCGGATGGCTTGACGTGGACGGCCGTCACCGTGCCCAACACCAGCAGCACGGCATACTCCGCTTTCACCTGCGCCGTCTGGACGGGACTTCGCTTCGTGCTGGGCAGCGGTTGGAATGTGGACGGCAATGAGAGGCTGGCCACGTCGGAGGATGGCATCACCTGGACGCCGCGCGCGGCGCGTTTCTCATCAGTCCAGGGACTGGCCTGGACCGGCTCCCGCGTCGTCGCCGTCGGAAGAGACTATAATAACAACGCCGAAATCTTCATCTCCCCGGACGGCATCACCTGGAAGGATGCCCTGACACCGGAGGCAGGCTCCCCGATCATCTCCGGCGTGGTGTGGACCGGCGCCCAGCTTCTCGCGTGGGGCGACTATTTTGGCGGGGCCTACACTTCACCGACCGGGGAAACGTGGACGCGGCGGGTTCTCAGCCCGAACTACTTCAATCCGACTGCGGCCGCCGGCGCCGGCACCACGCTGCTCTTGGGCGGACAATCCGGGGGCATGGCCCACTCGCCGGACAGCGGGGTCACGTGGAATCCCGTCTCCTCAGGGGTGGAGGGGAATCTCAATGCCATTACCCGCTTCGCCGGGCGCTGGGTGGCGGTGGGCGAAGGCGGCAGCCTCACCTCCTCTGCCGATGGCGTGACCTGGACCCCCACGTCCTCGGGCAACATCTCGGGGCTGCGAGGCCTCGCCTGGCATAACGGACTGTGGGTGGCGGTGGGCGGCTCGATCTTAACCTCGACCGATGGCGTGGCCTGGACAGACCGCATCCCGAACTTTTCCGGATCCAGCGTTATTCATACCGGTTCGCAGTGGGTGGCCACCGCCGACGGTGAGGTCCTGACTTCACCGGACGGAATCACCTGGCAGAACCGATCGGTGGGGCAGGAAAACCAAGCCGTGGCGTGGAACGGCAGTCGCCTCATCGTCGTCGGCGGCATTGAGGACGGAGAAGAAGATTCGAGCGCCCGCGTGGATCTCTCCGATGACGGAGGTGTCACCTGGACCACTCAGCCTCTCGGTGCAGGGTTTTTCCGCGGGTTTCTGCGCGGGATCGTGTGGACGGGCAGCCAGTTTGTCATCGTGGGGAGAGGGGGCCGCATTTTCACCTCGCCGACGGGTGACGCGGGCACCTGAACCTCCCGGACCAGCGGCACCAATCTCAATCATAGCCTGCGGGGGGTCATGGCGGAGAGCGGAGGGCTGGTGGCAGTCGGTGGATATTTTTCCTCCCCGGTGATCCTGACCTCTCCGGACGGCGTGACCTGGACGCCGCGCACAGCGCCCACGAGTCAAGCGCTCCTCAGCATCAGTAAAGCGGGCTCCCTCTATGTGGCGACAGGTAGCGGAGGAGAGGTGCTCACCTCGCCCGATGCGGTGACGTGGACGGCGCATACCACTCCCACCACGAACAGCCTTTACGCCGCCGCCTGGGATGGCGCGCAATTGCTGGTGGCTGGCACTTACGGGACCATTCTCGCGAGCACCGGCGGCGAAAGCTCGTCCCTCGATTGGAAAAGCGTGGTCCTCATGCCGGGACCCGATTTCGGGGTGCGCCTGACCTGGTTTAGCACTTCGGAACGCATCTATGACATCGAATCCACGACCACGCTGGCTCCGCCCTGGCTGCCCATCCCCGGATCCCCGCGCACCGCCACCGGCCCGGAGGAATTTATCGATTTCACCGAGTCCGGCCCGTCCGCCGCGTCAAGACGGTTCTTCCGGGTGCGGGAGCGGCCCTGAGCGCTAGGAAGTCGGTGCAGTGGCCACATCATCCCTGCGCTGAATGCTGCCGCCATCAATGGCGAGAGCGCCGCCGGCGGCTTCACCTCGAGCGCGGTCAGCGCCTGCGTGGTCTCAGCGTCGCGCGCCAGCAACACCACGCTCGACTGAGTGGTGTGAAAGCCCGGAGCGGCTGCGAAACGTGGTACGGCTGGCATCGCGCCGATTGTAATCACCTTCCAACGCTCACGCCAAGGCTCACCGCCCACGGCGCCCGCCGGCACCGGCTCACGGCAGCGTCTGACACACGGGCCGTACAATGGAGCGAAAAAAACTGTGCAACCTCAGACGTAATTTCCCTTTTGTAAAAGTAATGAGGCAAGTCTCGCCGTGTTTTCTGCCTCGCTGACCAGCCCCGCGCATGAACTCGAATACAGCCATCCACGACCGCTTTACTTCACACAACCCAACAGCAAACCACTCCATGAAAACCTACAATAGCGACCTGTGCACAAACCTAAACACAACCATGTCAATGAACATTCGACACCCTCACTCATGCGGTCTGCTGCAGGCTGCTCCTTTTACTCTGAACCGATCGCGAACGAAAGGATCACGGCTGCCTGGCGGATGGGCTCTTGCCGCCGCATTGATCGGATGGGCTAGCTTAATCACCAACTCCTCGGGCGCAGCGGTGGACCCGGAGATCGCCTATCTCTATACCGCAGGCCGCGGTGAAGGAGTCAGCGTGTCCAAGGACGGACACCGGATCCTGGTATCCTCACCAATCGATATCTCACCGCCTAGCTTTCCCGAAACGATCTATTCCTCGTTTGTTCCCCACGTCACCCACATCCCGCGGGCCGAAAATCCGTTCGTCCAAACTCACAACCCTGCCGTGCCTGGCGAGGCAACCGATGTGGCCGTATTGCCCCACGAAGATTTCGGCCTGGTGGTGGTGCGAAGCGACTCGACTTCGCCTCTGAACGCGTTGCTCGCAATCACTGGCGACGAAGTGCTGCAAACCCTTCCCATCCCGGCGAGACCGGATGGAATGAAGGTCTCGCCGGATGGTCGTTACGCGGTTGTGGCGGTCGAGAAGGGCGGTGAGATCCGCATCTACGATCTAAGCGGGGGCGCTGGCCAGATCTACCTTACTGCATTGATCACCAAACCGGCACTCGCGGCATACTATGTTGGAATGCCGGATCGCGCGGGGGTGAACGGACGTAACATTGAACCGGAAGCGGTCGGGATCTCGTCCGATTCTTCAGTTGCCTTGGTGACGATACAAGATAGCTCATCGGTCGCCGCCATCGACTTAACCGAGGTTACCGAGGGTCAAGAGCTGGGACTTTCGCCTGAACAGATTGGCGCCCTCGCTCTGAAGAATGTCATCCACCTGCCGTATGGCTTTAAAGGCAGCGACGGCAAGCTTTTCGGTGTCGAGCCCGACGGTGTCGCGATCAGCCCGGACGGCTCGTTCGCGATGGTCGCGCACGAAGCGAACACCCGCGCCAGGCATCTCCAAGGCTTCTCGGTGCTCGATCTCCGCAGTGGGCTTAAGAGTATCGTGGCGGACAGCTACTGCATCTTCGACATCGACCCCACCTTGCTGCGCAACACCGGCCTGACCGAGTGCCCGGTCGGTTCCGCGACGTTTTATCCACCCGAAGCGAACAAGCTTCCGCGACTCGATCCGGCAAACTTCGAGATCGTGAAACGTGGTAACGAGATCGTCGCGGCGCTCGTGATCGAACGCTACGATCCTTCCGCCGCTCAAGTCGCTGCTGCGACGGCGGCGTCCCCAAACGAAACTCGCGGCTCGGTGCTCTTTCTAGATGTGGATGAAGCGTTGGACAACGTTTTCCCGATAATCGAACGTGTTGCAGTCGGCGTCTCGGGATCGAAGCTGGAGGGCATCGACTCTGCCCAACACGGCCGCTGGGTGTTCGTCTCGATCAGCAACGGAGGAGGCGATAAAGGAACCGTCGCCCGTCTCGAACTGCTGACCGGAAAATAAACGCAATAGATTCGGAGAGTTTGCACCGACTGCGTCCGGGAACCGCCGGACGCAGCGGTTCCGGAACCGGAGGCCAAGC
>JBPCQC010000025.1:0-13163 GCA_050998515.1 Verrucomicrobiales bacterium | reverse complement strand
GCGTGCCATGACATAATAAAAAGCACCGGGGAATTCAATGCGAATACTTCGTGCCACTGGTGCACGCTGCCAAAAAATCAGGAACTGTCAATGCTCGCACATCCGGACAGACCTGAAAGCGATGCCTCTCCCTGCACCCAGTGCCTCGCGCACACAGATCAACACCGTATCGAAGGCCGAACAGCGCAATTCCACCGAACGCGACGTGCTGTGGGAAAAAGCCTCTTTTTGCACACTGACCACCATTGCTCCACGCACACGTTTGCGCGCACATGGAAAGAAAACGCGGTTTTCCTTTCCATGCAGGACCCAAATTGAAAGGCGGCTTTCATTTTGTGGCGGAGCCTATGGCGACCGCTTGAATCATCGTGTCGAACTCGGCTTCAACCCGGGCTTCAAAATCTGCCTCGATTTGGTAGACCTCTGTGAGCTCATTGACACTTTATGCCTTCTGCTCCCTATTCGAGAGGGTCCTCCTCCGTTCGGTCTCGCGTTGGAGTGCGTTCGATGCTGAATGTTATCTGTCTGGCTCCAAGAGCAGCATAGTCTGTAGGATCGCAGGTGAGGACGATGACTTGAAGCCCGCGGTTAGCCGCGTTATCGAGCATCCGCTGCAAGATTTGCACACGCTCGGGGTCGGAGTAGGCAAACGCGTCGTCGAACACTAAAGGGAGGCAACCATCGTGAGCTGGGGCAAGCACCTCGGCCATGGCCAGGCGAACGGCGGCGGCGACCTGTTCGCAGGTGCCTCCGCTCAGACTTTCGAAGTCAAAGGCGCCGGGTCCTTGCGCGGGACGAATCAGTCGCAAGCCGGTGAAGGCGTTATTTTCCAGATCGACAACGGCGCGCGCGCCGGGGCCAAAGAGGCATTCGAGGTAACTGGAGATTTTGACGGCCAGTGGACGCGTGAATTGACCGGCAAGGGCTTTCTGCTCGGCGAGAAAAAGTTCGTGCAGAAGCCGAATGGCGCCTGCCTTTCGCTCGGCGATGACGCGATGCTCGCTTGCCGAGCGCCTCTGAGCTTCTGCGAGCGCCAAGTCCGCATGCGGGTCGGAGGTGCCGTCGCGATGGAGCTCGCTGCGCGCAACGGCGCGCTTCTGTTCGGCTTCGTTCCTGGCCAAGGTATGTTGTTCAATGGCACGTTGATAGCGGCTGCGGTCGCGCTCCAGGAGATCGGGTTGCAGTTCACCCAAACTGTGGCGCGTGGCGCCGAGGAGGCGCTCGGCCTCTGTTCGCGCGGCCAGGATCTCGGCCAGACGCTGCATTCTCGCGCTGTCTTCGCCGTAAGTCTCGACTGACAGCCGCACTTGGGCTTCGAGGTCGGTGACGGCGCGGTTGTCGCCTTCCAGTCCCTTTCGGTGCTCAGCGAGCCGCGCACCGGCTCGCTGAAGGGCTTTCGCGGCAGCATCCCGCGCGGCTCGGACGTTAGTTTCGTTCGCTTCGACGTCGCGCAACTGCTCGGAGGATTGTCTCACGAGAGACTTTGCGTCGATGAGCGTCGTCGGCGCGCTGAAGTCGGCCACCAAAACGGCACGCCGCTCGACATCAGTTTCGGCGGCGGTGCAAGCATTTACCGCCTCGATGTAATCGTGGTCGATAGTTTCCGCGCCGAGGCCTTCGAGCCGCGCCTTCGTTGTCTCAATTGCAGACTCCAACTGCTGTCGCCGGGTACACGCTTGCGCAGCTTCGATGACGGAGGCGAGGCCGTGGGTGTCGAGCTTTTGCTGAAGGGTTGTCCTGGCTTTTTGCAACCGCTGGCGGGTCTCGGCGAGGCTTGTGCCGCCGCCTGGCCGGACGCGCAGTCGAATCGCCGGGCCGATCACCACTTCAGCGTCATCCGTAAGAATGTGCGATTCGCCAGCAACCAGAGCGCGGTCGCCGACAAACACGGGAGCATCGCTTGCGAGGACTTCGATCCCTGCGGCCATGGCATCCAGGGCCGACGCGGCACTGGAACACTCGCCTTCGGCTTTTTGCAGCGCCTTCAACATTTGCGCAGTGATGGCGGGAGTTTGAGCGAGCCGGCCTTCGAGTTCGCTCACGCTGGCGCGCAACTCGCGGACTTGCTCAAGCTTCTTGCTGATCTGATCGCGCTGCGTCGCTTTCTCTATTCCTTGAATGTGCGAAGCGGCCAGTTCGTGCCGAAGCCGCGCAGCGCGCACTTGCGAGACCACTTGCTGGCAAGCCTCGTCCGCAGCGGCATCGCGCTTGCGGCGTTCCGTCTCCTCGTCGCAAAGGCGCTGCGTCTCCGCCTCCTTCGGAGCGAGCGCGGCCTTGGATTTCTCGATGTCGGCGCGTAATTGCCGCAGTCGGCCATCGGCTTGAACAAGCGCCTCGTGCTTTTCCGCCGCATTGGCTGCGGCCGGCGCCTGTGTCTGTTCCTCGGCACGCAAGGCGGCTACCCGGTCGAGAGAAGTCTCGACCGCTTCCTGGTTTTGTCGGAGTTGCACCAGCGCGGCATCGGCGGTCTGAATTGTTTGTTCGGCCTCACGGAAGTCGATCACGGCTTGCTCCAGGCGCGCGAGGGTCTGTTCCGCCGCCGCGCGCGCGGCCAGCGCGGCGTTCTCTTCGGCAATGGCGCGGGCGAGCTCAGATCCAGCTTTTGGGTCGCCATTCCGATTGAACAGACTGTCGTGCCGCTCCGATAGCTGGCGCGCGACGTGTGCATCGCATTCGGACTGCATTGCGGCAGCCCCACCTTCGTGTTGGAGACGTGCGAGTAGCGGGGCGCACTGTGCATTGGCGTGCTCGGTGGGGTCATCGCCGGCGCAACCCTGCCAGATCCAGAGATGGGCCCATTGCTCTTTGGCGCGGTTGCCAGCGCCTCTTCCACCTCCCGGAGCTTCAACGCCAAGCAGCTCCGCGAGGCGCGCTTCGGCTTCATCGCCATTCCACGTGGAGCCGTCCACCTCCGTCAGCGTGGCTGTTCCGTTCGCGCCGCTGAAACGCTTCAGAAGCCGATAGGCGCGCCCTCGCGCCTCGAAGCAGACTTCCACCTCGGGCTGCCCGCCGTAAATACGGGACGTCATGCTCTTTTGCGCTTCGCCGCCTGTCTTCGCTCGCAAAAACAACGCTCGGTGCGCTGCCTCGACCAGGGTGCTCTTGCCGCATTCGTTTGGCCCACCGATCAGCGTCCGAGCGGGATCGAGTTCGATTTTCACCTCGCGATGCACGCGGTAGTTGCGGAGAGTGATGGAAATGAGGCGCATCGTTTTCTGATCAGATCTCGCGGCAAGCCGCATGCAACTCACGTAACGCAATGCGTGCACAGGCAGCGCTCTCGCCGTCTCCGGAGGTGGCGGACACCAGGTTCGCCGCTACGCGAGCGATTAGCGGATCGGAAGTGCGCCGGATAAGCGCTTCGGTTTCCTCAGGCGAAGGTGCGATGACGGTCCAATTTGCGAGCTTCAGTCGGAGCAGACGCGCCTGCCACGCCTCCAGCTTCTGCTCGAGCCGGATTGTCGCTTCAATTCCGAGCGAACCGTGCAATTCCAGCAGCAGCAAATCCTGCTGGGCACGGGTGCCGATCAAACCGTCGATCTGCTCCTCGAGGCGCGCCAAACTGGTGTCCTCGGCAAACTGAAACGCCACTTGCTGCCAGCCGAGGCGAGCCGTGCGCACCGGTCTCACTTTCGGGATGTCATTTCGCTCAACGGTCACGATCAGCACGTGTCCGGGCTCATTGCCAGCACCACGCGCGAAGCGATCCATTTCAGGCGTGCCCGCATACCACGCTTTCGGTCCCACTTGCTTCATTCCATGCCAATCACCCAGTGCGACGTAATCGAAGCAACCTTCCGGTAAGCGGGAAAGATCGATCTGATTGATCCCCCCGCCCTCCATTTCCTCGTCGTCAACCTGCGCACCGAAGCCGTGCACGCTGCCATGAGCCAACACCAGCCGGGCTTTGTCGCTGAAGCGGCTCAGCTCCGCTTCAATGGATCGCAACCAGGTCGTCGTATCGGCGGATTCATGCCGCCGAAGCAGCGGACACGGGAAGAGAACCACGGTTTCGAGTTCCACCGGCTCGGGCTTGAGCAACACCGTGAGATTTGGTGCGAGTTGCTCGCGTTCGTGCTGGAAGAATGGCTGCTCCCAAATACTTCCCGGCCCGCCCCAGTCATGATTACCTGGGATGGCAAAGACGGGGAGTCCCATGGCGCCGATCCTGGCACACGCCGCGGAAACCGTCGCCTTGGTAGTGCTCGGCGAGTCGAAGATATCGCCAGCTACCAGGATGAACTCCGCCTGGTTCGCCTTTGCTGCGTCCGCCAGGTGCTGGAGCACGTTAAGCCGCTCCTGCTGGATCAAAGAACGCTTTTGCACATCGTCGACTCCAGCAAACGGCTTCCCCAGTTGCCAATCTGCTGTGTGCAGAAATGTAGCCTTCATGATGCGCGTCCCTCCTAGTGGAACTGACCGCCGTACCCTTACGATGGGCGATCCGCTGATGATAATCTTTTTCGCCCGGAATTATTCAAGAAACCGCATCTTCGCTCAATGAACAAAACCACCGACAGGAGTGTCGCTGCTACGGTGCAGAGCCGCGGATCGTTTCACGTTGAATTCACCCCGGATTCTTGATGTGCCATCGGTCACTTCTTGGCAGTCACTCGCGCGCTCGATCGATCCCGCAAGAGGCGAGCGGCCGTCTTCGATCCAGCGACGGTGGCGATTTCCGCCAGAGAAATATCTTTTGGCTCGCTGGCCGATGGATCGGCTTACGAGCTTGGCTCGATTACAGGAGGCGGCGCACTACGCAGTGGAGCGGCGGGTGATCGATATGCCTCAAGTAGCAGACATTTTGTCTATAGTCGTTCCGCCGCCCGTGCCTGACGAGCAACCGAAGCAGGACCGGGCGGAGGGCAGCAGGCAATCCGGATCACTCGATCCGACTGGGTGGCGTCGAGTTTCCCGCTGATCTTGCGGCGGTGCAGCGTGGCCTTCGAAATGCCTAGGCGCCCCGCGAGCTTGTCCATGGGCACGTCGAGGCGAGCTCGCAGCTCCTCGAGTTCCCTGACCGCCAACCCCGGTCTGCACGATTTGAATCAGATTGGCCGCAGAAAGCTTCCGCGCCACGATCGTCTCAACAATCTGGCCGCCCCGAGGAGCGCCGGGAGACCCGCAGACTTTCCTGATCCGCGATCATAACTGCCGCAAAGTAATGCTCAACGCCATCCAAGAACATATCCTATAAGAATCGGGTTTCGTCCAGTTCCAAGCGCGGAGAAGTTGCACCTTGATCACGAAACTTACATCCCGATGGAAAAGCACATGATTCACGAACCTGAGGAAGGGTTTGATCCCGAAGTGTAAGGTGTTGATCGAGAGGGCCAGCGCTCACTCCACCCGCACGCGGCCGAAGAGGCGGGATTGATTGGCGAGCGGTTGGGGAGAGCGCCAGGTTTCGGTTATGCGGCCGTCTGGTGAGGCGGTTGATGAAACGAGGACCGCACCGGGGGACCACGAGGTGAGGTCGGAGGAAAACTCAGCGACTGCGGTCGCATCGGCAACGGCAGCAAGGCGAGTGAAGTTCAATGTAAGATAGGGGGCAGACTGGCCGTTGACGTCGAGAATTCTGATTTCGCCACCGGGTGCGGCGGCGGAGGCGGCGTCGAGCGGGTTGGTGCCGGAGAGGTATTCGGCGCGGTTCGGCTGGCCGTCGCCGTCGCTATCGGCATCGGGGTCGGAAGTTCCGGGGTATGCGGCGATCCACGCCGCCCAAGTCAGAACATCGGGGCCGCCGGGGCTGCCGCCGGGGAGGTAACTCGAGCGCCAATTTTCGGGCACCGAGTGATCCGGTCGGGCAACCGGATCGGTCAGCACCATGCTCGGGCCGTCTCCGTCGGCGGCCTCCGGCCATGGTGCGGCATCGACATAGACAAAACTGCGGATGGCGGCGCCGGCGCCGTAACTGAGTTTGATCTCTTCGCCGTTGTCGCTCAGTCGATCATCAGGACTAGCGCCAGCAATCGGCAGGCCGGTGCCGTAACGCGATTCAAATACGGCCTGGTTTCTCACCACCAGGAGATAGCCGCCCGGCGCGATCACTGTTGCCGGGGGAAAGTCGAAGTTTATTCCTTTGGTAAAGCGGACGTCGGTCAGATCAACCGCAGTCGCTGCGACGTTTCGCAGCTCGACAAATTCAAAGTCATCTTCGTTGAATCCAAGCGCCTGCTCCGCCGATGTTGGGCCTGCGGGATGGTACATCACCTCGCTGATGACGAGACTGTTCGTGTATACTGACAGGTCCGGCGTGCCGGCGGTGAATGAGACAGCGGGCGACCAGCGGCTCCAGCGGCCGTTGCTTCCCTTGTGTCGAACGCGCACGCGATGGACGCGATCGGGACGCACGGCGGAAACCGGCACCTGCACCTCGGCGGCAAATGCGGTCAATTCGCCGCTCTGCCACGTGCTTTCGATCTCGTATTTCCGGCTGTCACCGGCATTCCAGCCGGCCAGTCCGGGCGCCGCAATTTCCGCCAGACGCCATTCCATCGCCGTAAAATTGACGCCGGCGGCTCCGGAGAAGTTACTGCTTTGAAAGCGCAGATCATTCACCGGAAATCCAGGACCGCCGATGTAACTCGCTAACGGTCGCGCGGGAACGTTGGTATCGCTCGCTTCGAGTTCGAGGTAGTTGAATCCGTAACCTCTCTGATCGCCGTCGCCGATGGAAAATGTATTCGGGTCGGTGTCAGTGGTGTAGCCTTTCAGGAAGGCCACGAAACCTTCGTGATCCGCGGTCGGCAGCGTGCGATTCCATGTGCCGCCAATCTGTCCCTGGCTGTAGGGCGTGCGGTAAAAGTTATTGGTGTGCCCGCCGGTGGTGCGCGGGTGACGGCTCCACATGCATTCATCGACATCCGCCCACGTCAACGGCACTCCTCGAGGATTGACGATCTGGGCGTATTCGTCGATGACCTGACCGACCTGGCCGCCGTTGTCCGCGGAGTCTTCGCAGAGAAGATCGAGCAGTTCGCGGCAGCGGTTCTTAAACTCGATGTTAATGGCGGGAACGTTCAGGCAGTTCCGTTGGTCGATCGTTCCGCTCCAATGCGTTTCCGCGATGAACATCATGTCCAGATCCCACGGGATGGGGATCCAGCGATTGTCCGGGTGATGATAGTAGCAGTGGTTCCATCCTTCCCGCAGATCGACGTTGCCCGTGATCCGATTGACTGCGTGAAAACTAAAGTAAGCGTGCAGATTCAAATTGGCCCGCCACCAGGCTTCGGTGGCGCCGGCGGTCGAACCGCCGCGGAAGCTGTCCCAGTCGGAAGTGTTGAGCGGATGAGTCGCGCCTTGATTCTTTTTGTCGCCGCCGCCTTCGATTTTGTAGGTATTGCCGTCCGGCAATCCGCGCTCGTCGAGAAACGAGCCATCGATGCTTTCGACCGCGAGATAAAGTCCCCACACGTCGCCGTCGTATTGGGTTGCACCGGTTTCGCCGGCGGCATCGATGACCCGGAGACTGAGGTGATGAGTTTTCGGTGACGGGAGACCGGCGAGTTCGTAATGACGAAACGAGACCGCTTCGTCGAGCCCGGCCATGCCGCGGTTGGCCACGATCCACGGGCTCGAGCAGGCATTGAGGGAGAAATCATCCCACGTTTCCTGGTACCGGCGCCCGAGATTGTCGCGCGGCTCGAATTGCCGCGTGCGGTTAAAATGGAACCGCCACTTGTTCTTACCGCACTGATAGGTCGAAGCCTCCCCCCGATTGTGGAACTGAATGTGGTCGTACACTTTCCCCTCGTAAACAAGGCTTCCCCACATCCGGACAGTGTCAGATCCGCCGTTCCACTGGCTGTTGGTCACATCGGTGCCGTTGGCCACCAAGTGGTAAACCGGCAGCGAGTTCATCAAGCCGGCCGGGAAATTTTTCACTGTTCCGCGCGTGCCCGCCACACCGGGTTCGATCGCCCCCGACCATGCCGGCACTCCGTTGTAGCAAAACCAGGCAAAGTTGGGACACTCGTCGTCGCTGTAAGGAACCCGCACGCTGCGGCCGCCGCTGTCGGCGACGGTGATCCGATAACGGACAAGCCGCCGGTGGGTTTGCACCGAAGCCGGCACGGTGGTGCTGAAGAGGCCGTCGGCCGCGACGGAATCGCCATCCACGCCGGTGTCGTTCAGGGCCAAACTTGTCCAGGTGGTGGCGAAGGCCGCGTCGGTTTTCCGAATGTAACCTCCCGGATCGACCGGCTGATACTCGAGTGTCACCGCGCCGACGCCGTCGGGGTCGCTCACGCGGGCGGAGACGACGACCGCCTCTCCCGCCGCGGGCGTAAGCGGGGAGTGTTCAACCTGCCGGATTTGCGGCGGAGCGAGCGCCGCCGCCGCGGTGCTGTTATTGGAAAGACCCGGCGTTGGATTTGTGCCACCGGCTCCGCCAATTCCTTCGCGCAATTCGGCATCGAAGACCAAGTCGCTGCTGTCGAGCGTCGAGTTGAATAGCTGCACGGCGATGACGTTTTGCCCGGTCCGCAATACACCGGCCGCGTTGGGAATCTGAATATTTTCGAAATCGACAGGCTCGGGTGCATTAGTGGCAAACAGGCCGTTGAATGTCACCGCCGATCCGGGCGCGCCGCCGTAGCGTGGCCGTCCAAGCTCGAAGCCATTGATCCAGACCACCGCGCCATCATCCAATTTCAGTCGCAGTGCGGCCGACGGCGGCACAGAACTGAGCTCGAACGTGCGCCGCAAAAAGATCGAACGATAAACGTTTCGCATTCCGCTGATGGTGTTTGGGGCGGAGAGAAACGTCTCGCCGTATCCCATCGGCGTGCCGATGGTTGTCCAGGTTTGGTCCTCGGTGAATTCCAGTGAACGCCAGGCGTCGATTGGCATCGAAGCCTCGCTGTTTCCCGGACGCCATTTCCAATTACCGCTGCCCGCTGCGAGGTAAGTGACCGGATCCGCTCCGGTGCCGATTGGATAACCGGACGACCGCCACGATCCACCCAGACTGTTGTCGAGTGCGGGATGAATCAATTCGATCGAAGGGCCGACCCCCGCGGCCGCGGTCGGCCACGGAAAGCCCGTGCGAAAATCGACTTCATCAACGATTGTGCCGGCTGCGTCGCGCAACGCGATGGTCTCGCCGCTCTTTCGCAAGTTGCTACTCCACGGACCCAACGCAGTGCGGCCGAACTGGGTCAGAAACGCCGGCGGATTTTCCGCCACCACAACGTAACCTCCCGCCGCCAATGTTGTTCCGTTCGGAAACGTGAAATCGACCGCGTCACTGAGGCGCCATCCCGAAACATTCACCGCCGAGGGCTCAGGATTGTGAATTTCGACGAACTGGACCGGCTTCGTTTTGTCAGGCGGTTCGCAATGAATCTCATTGATGACCGGCCCGGCGGTGACAAAACCGGGACACACCAGGGCAAGCAAAGCCAGTCGGAACATGGGGGATCAAGGGGGATGACGGCGTTTGCCGCTGGGGAAACGGCAAACGGCCGATAATATCGCCCAAGTCTGGCCGCGGCGCAATATACGTCTCAGGTCGCCGGCCGATCCACCGGACGACAGTTACTTATGTGGCGTCGCCAAAAGATTATTCATGCGAGCGAAGATGGCGTTTTCAATGCGGAGAGCACATTTCGATTGAAGGCGGAGATGACATCGCAATGTAGACGCAGCGCTTTCGTTGGACTCAGAGCGGGGTGGCGGTTATTGGTCGGAGTGGGTGGCCCGACTTTTCCAAGGATGGCGCTCTTAATTTTTGTGGGCGCCGCCGGCGTCATTGCCGGCTGGCTGCTCAAAGGGAACAATCGGGATAAGCCACCGGTCGGGCCAAACGGGTCGGGCACGCGCTCAGGACATTCCGAACTGGCGCTCGGCTCGAAGCGCGGCGCCGCCGTGACGAGCCCGCGCGTCAACGAGGTGCTGGCGGACATGAATCGCGCCACCCAGCGCGCCGCGCACCTTTCACCCGCAGCCTTCGCCGAACGGATGGCGGAATTGATGGCTCATCCGCATCAGATCGGGGCGCTTGTCGAGCGTGCGGCCATGGCTTCGCTTTTGGACGCTGACCGCATCGCCGCCATGGCGGAGCTTTATAAGCAGCGCGGGGAAGTAGCTCCCATTGATCGCGAGTTGCTCACGATTGTTGGACAGAAAGACGGGCGAAACGCAGTGATGCGGCTGACCGAACTGCATCCGACAGGATTTGTGGGCATCGATTCACTTGTCCATGGGTGGGCCATGACCGAGCCAACGGAATCGGTTCAATGGTTTAACTCGCTGCCGGTCGACAGTCCGCTGCGGGACCTCAGTCTGCGCGGTTTGATGTGGGGCCTAACCGTCGGCAGCTCCGAAACGGCAGCGAAGGTTCTGCCGACACTCGCTCCAGAAGATCAACAAATCGCGGCAGACTCGTTTGCCGGAGCGCTGACACAATACCGGCGTCTCGATGAGCTCGACGCGTGGCTCTCGTCAGCCGACCCCACGCTTGTCGCGCATGTCCTGCGCGGCGTGGCCCGCAACACGGCATATGTTCCTCGCGGCGAGCTTGTGCCGTTTCTGGCCCGGCACGTGCAGGCTTTGGACCACCCGAATCTTCTTGCGAGCCAGTTCAACAGTTGGGCATTCAGCAGTCCCCAGGCCGCTTTCGATTGGATGGCGACGTGGTCCGGTGACCCGCAGCAGCCAAATCCCCAGGCCGAGCAACTCGCTGCCAGCCTGGACCCGGCTCTCTGTCACTCATGGGTGACCGCCCATCCGGATCATCCCGCGTCTCCCCGCTTGCGAGCACGGTTACAGACCCGCAAGTAGCGCACCCTTCCAGGTTGCGACCCGGGGTCGCAGACCCCGGCTAGTGTTGCTGTTGCCGGCCTCTTTGATGCCAGAGCCGCCGCCGTGGCGTAAGCTTGAAGCTCGCGCTACCGTCGGTGCGGACATTAGTTAGCGCCCGCATTTCACCGTGTTGCATCCACTCAAATATGTGTTACATCTCTGGTTGTGAGTAACACACTGACAATTCGTCTTCCCGAGGATCTGAACCAGTGGCTGGAAACTGAATCGCGCCGGACGGGTCTTGCCAAAGGGCGGATTGTCCGGGAGCAGATTGAACTCGGCCGGCGTCGAGCGGCCTGCCAGCCATTCCTCGACCTGGCCGGGAGCATCGAAGGTTCGCCGAGTTTGAGCCAGAAGCGCGGCTTCAACCGGTGAAGGGCATTGCGGACACTGGCTTCCTGGTCGCTTTTTTAGCGCGGCGCGATCGCTATTTTGCATGGGCCCATAGTCTGGCGGAGCTGGTTGATGAACCGCTCCTCACCTGCGAGGCGGTGCTCGCGGAAACGGCCTTTCACGTGCGGAGCAGTTCTCTCGTGTTGCGTTTGGTTGAAACCGGTTTGATTAAGGTTGCTTTTGAACTGGCGTCCCACCGAACGGAACTCGTCGCACTGGCCGCCCGGTACCATGACCGGAAACCTGACCTCGCCGACATATGCCTGATCCGCATGAGCGAACTCAATTCGAAGCACGTCGTGATCACGGTTGACCACGATTTCCGCATTTATCGGCGGAATGGACGCGAGGTAATACCGGTCGTCATGCCGCCCGATCTTGAAAAACGGCCACAATAAAGCGACGCGCGAGACTGCATTTGCCGTTGGATCGTTATCGAGTGCAATGCTCAGGAATCAGGAAATGTCGGCATACCGTCGAGCAGGCCGTGCTGGTCGAGATCGCGAAGCAAGGCAGCGAATTTCACTGGCCATTAGCCATCTGCACGATACTTGTCAGCTGCATGTTCATCATTTGTCGCATCGCAGCCTGGTTCTGCTTGAAAGCAGCCAGCTGAGATGGCGTCAGCAAAGCGGCGGCCTTCTCCGCCACTTGTGATTGAAATTCGGTTTGTTCGTCAAGGAACCGCTGCACCGCCGCGCTGTTGAGAACGGTCGGATTGCCAAAGTTCCGCTGGTCGTAGAAATCAACCGTGAAATGAAAGTCCTTTCGCGCCTCACTTTGTAAATTGGCAAGGTTGTCCGACCTGGCGGCGTCAAGTGTATCGGCTTCAGGGAGCGAGGCTTCAAACATCCCAACCTCCTTCCGTTCCGCTTCCTGATGGTTGTACGTTTGATAGTAAGCGAAATCGGTCTCGTCATTGAGAAACTCCCGGATCTTGGCCTCGCCGGCGGTCCAGGCTTCCTCGATTTTCTTCACTAGTGCCTGGCGTTCCTCTGCCGGCAGGTCGGCGTTCAGGAATTGCATTCCGAGGTTCTGCACATTGCTCTGCTTCTCGACCAGCAATCGCTGAAAGTAATCCCGCTCCTCAGGTGAAAGCTGCAGACGATTCATCAGGCGATCATAGGTCATTTGCATGAGCGCTGATGTTTGGGAGGCGAGGATCTTTTGCATCACCGGGCTCTTCAACATCGCCGCCATTTCCTCCCGATTCACCCTCCGCTTCGACTCCGCCCGGGCCGCGGCCGGGGCTGCCGGTGCCCTGGCTGCTGCCGCATCGACCGCTGCCGCGGAATCACCCGGCGCCAGTTTAGGCTCCCCCTTGTTCGGGCCCGTCTCCTCCGTTGCCAACACCGACTTCGCGCGCCGCGCGGCATTTTCCTCCCGCATTTGCGTCAGCTCGCCCCGCATCCGCGCATTTGACACCAACAGCCAGATGAACAGTCCTCCAAAGATGACGCCGCCAAGTGAGACAACGATGGCGGACCATCCTGACTTTCGTGGAGGGTTGCCTGGATGAGCCGGCATAGGGGACTCTTATTGCGTCCTTTGCCTAGTTGGCAACCGCGCGGTCGCACAATCCCCGCGCCAGTGGTGCGTCGCTGAGCGCTCCGGTGTCAAGCCAGCAGGCCATGCACGCGTCCCTCGTCAGTCAGGTGGAAATCGCGCCTCGCATGGCGATACGTCAACCGCTCGTGATCCCATCCCGCAATTTATATTAGTTTATATTAGGGTCATAGTTTATATTAGGGTCAAGCTAAAATTCTTGACAGAGGACGAATGGTGCGGCAGTTGGAGGGATGCCGCGGCAATTGCGCATTGAAATGGCGGGCGGGATGTATCACGTGATGGCGCGCGGGGATCGGCGGGAGCCGATTTTTCATGGAGATGCGGATCGTGAGTTGTTTCTGCGAACCTTGGGGGAAGCGTGCGAACGTTGTGGTTGGCGCGTTCATGCCTGG
>JBPCQC010000009.1:0-45917 GCA_050998515.1 Verrucomicrobiales bacterium | reverse complement strand
GATCAGATCGGGTCAAGCTAAAATTATTGACAAACGCGAACGGCGTGGGAATTGGGGGAATGCCGCGGCGCTCGCAGGCCAGTGCAACCATGGCAGGCAAACGGTATCGTGGGCCAATGGCTACGATGGAGCCGGCCGTTTACAAACGGTTAAAGGATTGGGCTTGAGTGCCACATAGGAAGGAAATGGGGGTCAGTGTGGAATGGCGCTAAGTTAAGCTTGGTTATGGATGCGGCCGCTCGGGCGTTTACGCTGAAAATCGGGCTTAACTTAGCGCCATTCGGGTCAGTGTGAAAAAAGCGTCATTTCCAGTTTCTGGCCGGGAGGCGGCGCCGTTCATCGAGCTGCATCGATAAAGGAATTGAGCTTTTTGGGCAACCGTCTGCGATGCGTCGCAGATCAATGCGCCCCCGCCCCGCGCTTCAGGCTCGCCTACGGCGAGTCTGTCTCGCTCCGCCGCTCGGCTGCTCATCAAAACCCACGCGTGGACCCGCCAGCCGGTCATCGCACGCTTCCCGCCGATTGCCGCGTGCCATGACATAATAAAAAGCACCGGGGAATTCAATGCGAATACTTCGTACCACTGGTGCACGCTGCCAAAAAATCAGGAACTGTCAATGCTCGCACGCCCCCGGACAGACCTGAAAGCGATGCCTCTCCCTGCACCCAGTGCCTCGCGCACACAGATCAACACCGTATCGAAGGCCGAACAGCGCAATTCCGCCCAACGCGACGTGCTGTGGGAAAAAGCCTCTTTTTGCACACTGACCCGAATGTCGCTAAGATAAGCACTTTTTGGGACGGTTGCGATGTGGTGGGATGCGCATCTTATGACGCGGTTTGGTCAGCAAGTGATAATTTTTTGGGCGGCGTTTTTTGGCCCTGGGTTCGCTGCGATGAGGACGGCAGGGCACTTGATCTTTGGCGATGATTCCCGAGCAGCGCGTCAAGAAGGGCAGCTTGTTGGCGCGCTTTGCCATCGGCGGCGTGAATGGCGTCGGCGAAATGGCGCAGGGTGTCGAGGGTGCCTTTGAAACTTCGCTCTTCAGGCATTCGTGTGGGTTGCGTAGGGAGACATGTCGAGCTTTCCGAGGTAGAACAGAACTGCAATTCGATAGCTTTCAAAGCGCCGAAACCCGCGGGCATTCGACTTGATCGCCTGAATGAAGGAGTTGATTCCTTCAGCCGTGGCGTTGGTGATGCGGTGTTCAAAGTAAGTCACGATGTTTGCCAGGTGTCGCTTGATCTTCTCCGCCGCTTCCATGACCGGCTTCAAGCGCGATCGCTTTGCCTTCCCATACCAGCGTGCAAAGAATCTCTCCGCCGCTTTGGCTTCGGGGCAATTCCAGAACTGCACAAAAGTTTCCTTCAGCGCCCACGCTTTGCCAGCCTTCAAGTTGGCCGATAGCAGAGTCGCAAATTCCTCTTCCTGCGCCTCGGTGAGATTCCTCGGATCCATCAGCCACAGATATTTGCTTCCCGTCAGCGTCTGGTCACCCTCCTTTTTCAGTTGCTTGTGTTCGCTGCGCCGGACCTTGTCCACCGCCTCACCGAGAAATCCGCTCACATGAAACTTGTCGTGCACGATCTTCGCCTGCGGCAACTGCTCCCCGGTCGCCTTGATATACGCCCGCCACATGTCCATGGCCACCGCTTCAACTCCAGCCTTTACTTCGGCTCCCAGGCTCTCATACGCCTGCTGGAGTGATTCCTCCTCCCGCTTCTCCACCATCTCCAACACCCGTTTGCCCTCCAGGTCCGTCACCACTGTTCCATACGAATGGCCCCGCCCAAAGCTCTTCTCGTCCACTCCCAGATAACGCACCTTCGCCAGCTTCCGCCGCTTCAATCCCCGCGCCACCGCCAGCTCCCGGATGCGGTAGGCCCTTTGCCAGTCGATCCTCAGCAACGCGCACCCACTGCTCACACTGCGCGCCGCCAGCAACACTTCAATCGCATAGCCTTCAAAGGCCAGCGTAAAACGGCTCCCGGGTTCCGCCCACGGTGGCCGCTGCGCCAATACTCCATGCCGGGCGCACTTACCCCGCGGCACCCGCGCCTGCAGCAAAGTCGTATACCCGCAGGCATCGAGGTGACGCCACGTGCGTTGCTCCAGGCGATCGTATCCAGGACAAACCTTGCCGCATTCCGGACATTTCAGCCGGCGCCCCTCCTTCCATTCCACCCACGCCCGCAATTCCCGACCCAGATGGTCAATCTCCACTTTCACCACCTCCCAGGCGCTACCCACCCCCAAAAGTTCGCCGTAGTGAACTCGCACCGTCTGTTCGCTGATGTCCATCCCCTGCTTCTGCCCTTTTTTCCCTCCCCTGACAAGTCCCGCGCCGCACTTCCCTCCCAAATTCCACCCCTCGCCTCGTTTCTACCCAAATTTTACCCACACGATCTCGCGAAGACCCTGAAACTTAAGCGGCGCAGGGCCACGCGATGGCGGATGGCCGCATGTTGCATGAGGGAACGAACCAGGTTGTAGGCGATGACGTGGAGGATGAGTTCCTTTTCAATCATCTCAGGGCTCAGGCAGCGCAGAACATCGAGGGCGAGAGCGATTTTGATTTCCCGGAAATGGAGTTCCACGTTCCAGCGATCCAGGTAAAGGGCGCGCAAGGCCTCCGCGGGATAGGCCAGGGGATCGAGCAAAGTGGTGACGATGATGATGGTGCGGCTGCGCCAGCCTTTGATTTTCACCTGCAGGCGGATCTGGCGCAGAGTCAAAGTCGCGGGCAGCGCGCTGAAGTCTTCGGGCGAGCAGCCGGCGGGGCGCCGCGCGGGCTTTTGCCAGGTGATCAGCCGGTCGTCTTTACCCAGAGATTTGCCCTTTCGAAAGTCACACTGTCGGCGCTGATGCAGGCGCATCACGCTGTCAACGCCGCGGCGCAGCAGCGAAGCGATGGCGGCAAAGGAGCAGAAGCCGCGATCATTTAAAAGCACGTCTCCTTGCTCCAGGTGAGGCCAGAGTTGTTGGAAGAGCACGCTTTCATGGACGTGGAGGGTGCCGCGGGCAAAGTGCAAGAGAGCGCCGCTGGCCAGGCTGAAGAGGCCCACCAGCTTCATCATGGGAAAACCGCAGCCTTCTTTTTGATTGGAAGGCTGCGGATAGGCGGCCTGATTTGCCGGGGTGTCGGGCATGGAGAGATTGGTGCCATCGACGATCTTCACCCGCCGGCCCAGCCAGCAGCTCTCCCGGGGAGCCTTCGCTTCCATGCGCGCGGTCACTTGCGCGTGGATGCCGTAAAGGGTTTTCGAGGCGAGCCGGGCGCGCGCCTGACAGTAGGCGCTGGTGCTCGAGCCAATCGGCGCCCGGGAGCGAGGTTTCCACCAAGCCTGAACTTTACGGAGGGCTTCGCGGCAGGCAGCATTGGGCGAGAGCACTTGAAAAAGAAAAGCCCAGAAGGTGATCAGTGGACTGAAAAGTCGCTGGCGACTGCCGGCGCCCTTGCGGTTGGGGCAGAGCAGGGCGTCTGGGATCAGCGAGCCAAAGAGCTGGCGAAAGTGCGAGAGCGAGTCGGCCCCCAGGACCTTGGCGCGCCAGGCGACGTCCAGGCGGCGGGGCGGGCGGCCGAAGAGCAGAGGACCGAAGGCGGCGAAGAAAGGAGTGGGATTGTGCATAAAAGAAAGTATACATACTTACCATGAGAAAAGTCGAGCCCAATCTTCGGCCAGAAGCACAATTATCTGCTGCCGCCGTGCGGCGATTGGAAGAGCGTTATGCGCGCCTCAAACAAGAGTTGCTCGCCTTGGGATGGATCGCGCAGGGCACCTTATTGCTTCATCCGCCGGCGGCGTGGCGCTTGACGCGCAAGCACAAGGCCAAGACCGTCACGCTCGCCCTCTCCGCGCAGCAGGCGGCGCTCTACGAGCAGGCCATTGCCAACCACCGCAAGCTGGAAACCATCCTGCGCCAAATGCGCGAACTGAGCGAACAAGTCCTCCAAAACTCGGTCCCTGGCGTCCGCAAACGCGGACGCCAAAAACATCCTAAACCACGCTTATCTTAGCGCCATTCCACACTGACCCCCATTGCCACCAGTCGAAGGTGCGAACGACGGACTCTGATGAGCCAGCGCCCCTACCGCGACAACGCATCGATTCGCGCAGAGGCACATTTCCTTAAGGACAAAACGCGAGGTTTCTGATAATCGTCGTTCATGAAGGCTTTGACGACCCTGGTGATTGCCCTTGGAATTGTGAGCGTCAGTGAGGCGCGGATCGACGTGGAGCTCCTCAGCGTTGGCACTTCCGGCAACGCGGCGGACACGGAAGCGACGCCTCCGCGCGGAGCGGTGAGCATCGCCTATCGGATTGGCAAATACGAGGTCACTAATGCTGAGTATGCAGCGTTTTTGAATGCCGTCGCGGCACAGGCCGATCCCAACGGACTCTTTCAAGCGGCGATGGCGGTTGATCCGCGGGGAGGAATTTCCCGGACGCTGACCTTGGGCGTTTATCGCTACTCCACGCGTTCGCAGATGAGCAACAAGCCGGTCAACTTTGTCTCCTATTTTGACGCGTGCCGCTTCTGCAATTGGCTGCACAACAATCAGCCCACGGGCGCCCAAAGCGCGGCAACTACTGAAGATGGCGTCTATTTAATGAATGCCGCTGTCGTGCCAGCTCGCAAAACGGGAGCTCGGTTCTTCCTGCCCACGCATGATGAGTGGCACAAAGCGGCCTACCATGACCCCGCCAATGCGAGTGCGGACAGCACGGCCTCCGCCAACTACTGGAACTTTCCGACGGTGAGCGATCTCTCGCCTTCGCGCGCCGCGGCCACGCCGACGGGAGACTGCGCCAATCCCGGACCTCACATAGCCAACTTCGCCGACGGCGCTGATTGGAATGGGCAGAATGGCCACGTGGTGACGGTGGGGTCGTGCGAATCGGCCAGCTTCTACGGAGCTCACGATATGATCGGCAATGTCTCGGAATGGGTCCCATCCACCACCAGCCCCGGGAGCGCTCATCTTCTCGGGGGATCGTTTCGGACGGCGGCGGCGGTCGGTAAATCCGACGCCCTGCCCACGGCCAATGACGGCACCTTTGAAAATGCTGACGTTGGTTTTCGCCTGGCGGCGCGCTTTGCCCCGACCTCGATCTGCCTCGTTGACGTGGGAGACGCTGAAAATGCCGCTTATTCCGGACCAGGATCCAGCTCTGGCCGGGGCGCGGTCTCCAAGGTCTATTCCATCGGCCAGTATGAAATAACCAACGGAGACTACATTGGCTTCCTAAACTCCGTGGCCAAAGGGCTCACCTCCAACGGCGATCCTCATGGCCTGTATGACCCAAGCATGGAAGCCGACCCCAGAGGCGGCATCGATCGCGTAACGGTTTCGAACTTGATCACCAATTACATACCACGTTCCAACATGGGGGACAAGCCGGTGAATTTTGTCTCCTACTATGACGCACTGAGGTTTTGTTAATTGGCTGCATAATGGGCGGCCGGTCGGGGTGCAGGACGCCAGCACCACCGAAGACGGCGCTTACATGATGGATGCCGCGCGCGAGGCCGCGCAGGCGGGGAACCCGCGGAAAGCAGGTGCTCGTTATTGGCTGCCGAGCATAGATGAATGGATCAAGGCTGCCTACTACGATCCTGAATCGCGCACTTACGGTATTTTTCCCGTGGGAGACGCTCTTGCGGCGGCCCCCACACCGGCGCTGGCCAGCCCCATGGGCGTGTGCAGCAATCCTTCCTCGCGCACAGTGAATTACGACAACTCCGCCGACTGGAACTCTCAGAACGGGCACTTTGTGAGTGTTGGCTCGTGTGGAAGTGCATCGTTTTTCGGCGCCTTTGACATGGGCGGAAACGCCGCGGAACTCACCGAAACTCAGGCGGGAGCGTCCGTCAATGTGCGGCTGCCGGGCGGCGATTTCGCGAGCCCGGCTCCCCACCTCTCCAGTTCGACGGATGCGATTACCGTGATCGGCCGGAACTTTCCATCGTATTTCGGCTTCCGGGTGGCGGCCGCCTTGCGTCCGGAAGATGAGTTTCGCATTAAAACGGTGCGCCTGATCACCGGCCCCAACTCAAAAACCGTGTTCATGACCTTTCCCACTCATGCTGGCTGTCAGTATCAGCTGGAAATCAGCGCGGACCTCAACTTGACCCTCCCGTTCAGTGCTTTTGGTCCTGTCGTCGAGGGAACAGGTGGCGTGATGACTTTGAGCGCCTCTCTAGCGAATCGCAGCTTCTATTTCCGGATCGCCCAGCGGTTTTAATTTGTCAGCTAGCTAGAATTAACAAGCTTCTAATTGCCTGGCGCGCCGCCACAGCACGGGATGCCTTGCACGAACCGGAGAGTGAATGGCCGCCTTACCGCTTTTTACAACGATGAACGGTGCAGTGATACCCCGGATCCTCCGCCGCTGTATACTCATCGTCAGCAGTATTGCGCTGGGCGCTTTTTTGATTGGGTTACTACATATATACGGATCTCCGACGCCTAGAATCACGCATATTCGATTGCTACTTTGGCTGAGCGGTGAATCGCCGAGGCTCGCGGGACGACCCAATTCGGTTTCGGTAGAACAGCACAACCATGAGCAAGCGTTCTTAGTTATGGAGCGTTTTTTTGCAAGCTCGTGGGGACGAATGGATATGGTGCAATATGACCAGTCACTTGTCGGAAAAGTAAAAAGACGTATTCACGAAGGCAAAATTCGGTGTGTTGGCGTACTGATCGTCGGAGCCGGTAAGGAATTTGAGCAGTTATCCAAACGACGGAAAGAGGCAATCACAACAGGTGCCCATTCGTGTGATTTTCGTTAACCCTTCACCTATAGGATATGGTGAGACGATTGGGACTATTGGGGTCAGTGTGCAAAAATTGACAAAATGCCATCGAGGGTGGACGACGGGGCCACCCCCGAAGAAGCGGTGGGCAACGTTCACCTCATCATGCCGAGCCTCGATCTTGGCGGCTTACGATGTGTTTACACCGGTCCAGTATTGAGTCATTGCGCGTTTCTCAAGCCTTACGGCGTGCGCCAGAATGACGCCGAATGGAAAGATCTCCGTTACAACCACCCTCCAGCAGCCGCCGCATCCGGAATGGACCAGCTCTTTGCTCGTTCCGGGAACCTTCAACGTCCGTTTTGGATCGAGGGTGTTTGCACGGAGCGAGATCCCGCAAACCACAATCCACGATCCGACTCAGTGAATGGGAAGCCGCAGGCAGGCGGCCTGCTTGTCATTGCGCACGAGCAAATAGGCTCCTGCGAGCGCGGGTGGGTTCCAGGTTTTGGCATTCAGCGCACGGAAACGGGTCAGTTCGCGCAGGGCATCGGGTTGCGGATCTATCAGGACGAGGTTTCCGTCTTCGGCCATGACAAGGAGGAGGTCGCCGCAGAGGATTTGCTGACCGTGGCCGTAACGGCCGTCCTTCCATTTTCGCTCGCCATTTTGAGCGTCGAGGCAGGTCATGATTCCGTCGTCGAGGCCGTAAATATGACCGCGGTGCTCGGTAAAGTTGGTGAATTTGGCGCGCAGCTTGTTGGTGCGCCAGACTTCCTCGGCGGACCAGGCTCCGGCGTCTGAGCGTGTCACGTGCAGTCGCGCGGCGCCAATGCCGTAGCCGCTCGAGATGACGACATCAGTTGGGCTCACGACAACGGGTGCCGAACAATGCGGGTGACCGCCAGGCCATGGAAAAGCCCAGAGCACCCGAGCGTCCCCGGCGTCATGGCCTACGAGGGCCCGCGAAGCAAAAACCAGGATTTGCGGGGTGGCGTGCAAAGAAGCGGCAACGGGCGAGCTGTAGGTGGTGCTGTTATCACCGCCGGCCCATTTTACCGACCCATTCTCGCGGTCATAGCACACAAGTGAACGTCCATTTTTCCCGCCTCGGCTGACGATCACTCCGTCCTGGTTCACGAGCGGCGAGCAACTGAATCCCCAGTCGGGAAGGCCGGCTGAATTTTCGGCGAGCACGTCCTTCGCCCACTTGACGACACCAGTGACCAGGTCGAGGCAGGTCAGGATTCCAGTGGCTCCTTGAGCAAAAACTTTCTCGCCGTCGATGGTCGGGGTCGCCCGCGGACCTTCGCCGGCCAACGTGGTGAAATACCTTGCTGAAACGCCATGCGACCAGATGGGATTGCCGGACATGAGTTCGTAGGCGATGACGGCTTCTTCGGCACCGCGTTGTTCCTGTGTCACTGCGATCCCGCGCGCAACGGCGAATCCTGACCAGGCGGGGCCGACATCGCGCCGCCAAACGATGTTGGGAGGATGACTTTTCCAGTCCCGTTCCAGGGATAGAGCGGGCGCGAGGGTGTTGCGGGTGGGGCCGAGGAACTGTGGCCAGGCACCCGCATCGGGCGGAACTATCGGCGCGCGAGTTGAGACGGTGCCTGTCGGCAGGCCCGCGATGCGGCGGGCGTTCCACCGCCATTCGACCAGCGGCAGGAGATCGCCGCTCACTCCACGAATTCGAATGAACGCCGCGGCCATGCCGCTCAACGCGATAACTCCAAAGACGATGAGCATGCGGCTGCGCCAGCGGATGCGGGAAAAAACCAGCAGCCAGATCAAGAGGGCGATGAGTGTGCAGGCCACAATAGCTCCGCCAGCGTAAATTTGATGCTGGCGTGAGACGTGCGGGAGAAAACGGTTGATGGCAAATGCGAGCGCGCCCAATGCCAGCACGGCACCGGCGGGCCACCAGCGAATGCTCGGTCGTGTGCGCTTTGTGCTGGCGGCGTTCATTTTGCGCGACGGTAGCGCCGGCTGGCCGCCCAGGCATCACGGAATTTAGCACGACGCCCCTCGTTTGGGGCGCCCGCAGTCCTCGCGCGGCAATCAAATCGGCAAACCCACTGTATTCTGATGACTTAGCCGTGTTCATTCAGTAGCTCACAGAAGGAAACAAAGGAAACGAAGTAGGGAACCGAGAATTGGACCGACTGCGGACGTGGGCGATCCCGCCACCGGTTGGTGAGCACCGCTGCTCCACCGAAGCCCAATTCTGCCTCCGGTTTGATCCTTTGTTTTCTTCGTTGCCTTCTGTTCAATTGCATCGTTACGGCTTAGTAGGCCATTCATTAAATGCGCTAACGAATCTGGGAAAGCGGCCAAGGGAACAAACAAGGTAGGGACGGCTGACCTCAGCCGTCCGCGCCAAGTGGACGGCGCGATGGGTCGTCGCGCCCTACCTTGCACGACCAGCGCACCGCAATGTCCCTAATTTCGTTGGCCTTCTGCTAGACGACCTTGCCTAATAACTGAAAATCATCGATTGAAATACGTGAGTGAATTTACGAAACGGCCTGCTTAGGCTCGCCGGTAGGCTCGCCCTCCCATCAACTTGTGCGCCCGGCACCATTTAGGTGCTTGAGCGGAAGGGAAGTCGTGCCCACATTAGCCGCCGCCACTTGCGGCCTCTCACTTGCATTAGCTCATGAAAATACTTATCCGCCCACTTTGTGCCGTAGCCCTGGCGGCGACGGCTTTCGCCCAGGACAAGCCGGCCGATCCGCCGAAGCCGGAAACCCCGCCGCCGCCCGCAAAACTTTTTCCTGATCGTGCGCTCGAAGCCACGGTGCGCCGCTCCGTTTTTGCCAAGCGCGAAAACCAGGAGCCCCTCACCGAGCAGGACGTCCAGAATATCTCGACCATCGAAGCAAAAAACGCCGGCATTAAAGATCTGACCGGGCTCGAGAAATGCGTGGCGCTCGCCTTGCTCGATGTAGGGAAGAACCAGGTCAGCAATCTCGCGCCGATTAAAGGCCTGGCGCGCCTCCAGTCGCTTACGCTGACAGAGAACCAGATTGAGGACATTGCGCCCCTGGCCGAGTGCAAGGCGCTCCAGTACCTGGAATTGAGCGGCAACAAAGTCCAGGACATCAAGCCGCTCAGCGGGCTGCCCGCGCTGACCTCGCTCTATCTTTCAAAGAATCAAATCAAGGATGCGGCTCCCGCCTTCGCGTGTGCCAAGCTCTGGTCGCTATACCTGGATGAGAATCAAGTTGGCAGCATCCAGGGCATTGGCTCTTTGAAGGGTCTGACAACCCTGTCGTTGCGAAAGAACGCGGTAACGGACATCGCGCCACTCGAACCGCTCGAGCAGCTAAACATGCTTTTTCTCGAAAACAATCAGGTGGCCGACGTGGCCCCCCTGCATCGGATGTTAAAGAAGGACATGGAAGGGCAGAAACGATTCGCCCCTTTTCTTCGCATCTGGCTGGCTGGCAATCCGCTGAGCGAGGACTCCAAGAAACTCATAGAAGAACTCAAGGGTCTCGGCTGCCGGTTCGAAAACTAGAACCCGCACCCAGAGACCGCCAGCAGTCCGAATCGGCAGCCGATTGCGAGGAGACTTTTAAGTTCAGTTGGGCGCAGGGCCTGACAGGGCGGGAGGCGGCGCGTAAACCGGCACTTCGCTGTTTCGAGTGGGTAGCTCCTGGTGGCTGGCCATTTTTGTGCGGGACGAGGGTCCGGCCGTCCCAGCCCGCCGGGCATCCATTCCCTCTTGCAAAGAAAACCGCTGCATGAAAGACTGCCGTCCTTTGTCAAAGACTCAATGAAGTTTGCCATTTTCGGCGATGTCCATGCGAACCTGGAAGCCTTGGAAGCCGTTCTCGCGGATGCGGCTGCTGTGGGGGCGACTCACTACGTGTGCATTGGCGACGTGGTCGGCTATAACGCGAACCCCCAGGAATGCACGGACCGCATCCGCGGACTTGATTGTCCTGTGGTTAAAGGAAACCACGACGAGGAAGCCAGCATCGACCGCGAAATCGTTGGTCTCAACCCTCTGGCTCTGGCGGCGCTGTTGTGGACACGCGAGCATCTGACAGAAGAATCCAAAAGGTGGTTGCGCGAATTGCGTCTCGTCCGCCAGGTGCGTGATTTTACGATAGTGCACGCGACTCTGGATACGCCGGGAAGCTGGGCATATGTGCTTAACAAGTTCGATGCCATGGCCAGCTTTAGCTACCAGTTCACCCAGCTTTGCTTTTTCGGCCACACCCACGCACCGCGGCTTTACGTCAAAGGTTTGTCCGTGACGATCGAACCCGGTCCCTCCCTCATCCTCGAGCCTGGGCGCAAGTATTTCATCAATGTGGGCAGTGTCGGCCAGCCGCGCGACGGCGATTGGCGCGCCACGTGGGCGCTCTACGATCTCGCCGCCGGCAAGGTGACGCTTCGACGCGTCGAGTACGATCTCGCCACGGCACAGAAAAAAATCATCGCCGCGGGCTTGCCGGGGCCGCTCGCCGAGCGTCTCGCCATTGGAAAATAACACCCGGCTGGTATGCGATTCGGTGCAGCATCGTCAGATGGCGAAGCAGCATTTCCTGACCTTGCCGAGGCCAGGGAGGTGTTGATCATCAAACCGAGTTCGCTGGGCGACATTGTGCATACGCTGCCCGCGGTGGCGTTGTTGAAGCAAATGTGGCCTCAGTTGTCGGTGCGGTGGATCGCGAACACCGAATGGGCGCCACTGCTCGAAGGCAATCCGTTGTTGACGGAGGTGATCCCTTTTCCCCGCAGTGAATTCCGGGGTCTCGTCCGCGGTTTTCGGGCGCTGCGCTGGTTGTCCAACTTGCGGCATCTCGTTCCGCACGTGGCGTTGGATTTCCAGGGACTCTTTCGGAGCGCGCTCATGGCGCGTGCCAGCCGCGCGCGCTTCGTGGCCGGACTTTCCGACGCCCGCGAAGCCGCCGTGTTTTTTTACTCACGCACCATCGCGGTCGATGCGGGAGCGCACGCTATTGATCGCTATCTTACGTTGGTGCGGGCGTTGGGCGCCGAAGGCAAGACGCCCCTGACCGCGAATCTCTTGCCGGCAGGGGAACAACCCAATGTCGCACTGCCAGGATCGTTCATCGTGCTCCATCCGTTTGCCCGTGGCGAAGGGAAGTCACTTACTGTGGCGCAAATTTTAACGCTCGCCCGCCTCCTTTCCCCTCATGCGGTCGTCGTCGCAGGTGTTTGCGCTCATCACTCTCGAATCGAGTGGCCGGAGAATGTCGTCGACCTCACAAACCGAACAACGCTGCTCGAGCTGGTCTGGGTCATGCGCCACGCGAGTTTTGTGGTTAGCGTGGACAGCGGGCCGATGCACCTCGCTGACGCACTGGATCGCCCCCTGCTCGCCATCCACACCTGGAGTGACCCGAGAAAAGTCGGACCCTATTCGGAGGCCGCATGGGTCTGGAAGGGCGGAAAGATGACGCGACGCCGCGAAATCGATGACGCGCTCGCGCGAAGAAAGAATTTGCCCGACGACGAGGATCTGGCCGCCATCGCGGCACATGTGGGAGCGCACGCTGCAAGCTCTCAGGTTGATAGTTCCTAGGTGAGCGGCTTCTCTCAACGATCGAGTCTCAACCCTCAACCCTTTACCAACTCCTCGCCACTGACGGGCAGACCGCCGCCCGCGTTGGCCGGCTCGAACTGGCGCATGGGCCGGTCGAGACGCCGGTTTTCATGCCGGTGGGCACCCAGGCGTCGGTAAAATCAGTGCATCCGCGTGAGCTCGATGAGATCGGCGCCGAAATTATTCTGAGCAATACCTACCATCTTAATCTGCGGCCAGGCGTTGAAGTCATCCGTCATTTTAGGGGCCTTCACCAGTTCATGCAGTGGCAGCGCCCCATCCTCACGGACAGTGGCGGCTACCAGGTTTTTTCGCTGAGCCAGCTCCGAAAGATCACTGAGGAGGGCGTCCACTTCCAAAGCCACATTGACGGCTCACCGTGTTTTCTGGGGCCGGAGACGGCGATGGAAATCCAGGCGGCCCTCGGCTCGGACATCGCGATGGTTTTCGATGAATGTCCGCCGCATTCATGCTCGCGTGATTATGCAGAAACGAGCGCCGATCTCACGCAACGTTGGGCGGAACGCTGCCAGGCATGGATCGAAAAGAATCGTCCGCTCTGCGCCAACGGCCACCCGCAACGGCATTTCGGAATCGTCCAAGGCTCGGTCTTTCGCGATTTGCGGGAGCGCGCCGCCCGGGAGTTGGTGGCCCTTCCATTCGATGGTTATGCCATCGGGGGCATCAGTGTGGGCGAAAGCGCGCAGGAAATGCTCGACGTCGTTGGCTGGACAACGCCGCTTTTGCCCTCGGAGAAACCGCGTTATGTCATGGGGGTCGGGACTCCTCCGCAGCTTCTCGAAATGATCGCGCTGGGCGCCGACATGTTTGATTGCGTGCTTCCCACCCGGGTGGCCAGAAACGGCGCCGCGTTTACGGCCCACGGACTGATCAACCTGCGCAACAGGCAGTTCGCGCTGGACGACTCGGCTATTGATCCGGAGGGAGGCACGTGTTCTGCTTGCCAAGGGTTCTCCCGCGGCTACCTTCGGCACCTTATCAAGGCGGGCGAAATCCTGGGCTTGCGGCTGCTAACTTTGCACAACCTGCACTTTTACCTCAGCCTCATGCGCCACGCGCGCGCAGCAATCACGGAAGGCCGCTTCCGTGAGTTCCAGGTGGATTTCGCCGCCCGCTACAACTCAAACCACACCGTCATATGATTCAGGCTTCTCTTTTCCTCGCCCAGACACCGGCCGCCCAGCCTCAGTCCAGCCCGTTCAACATGTTCTGGCCGATGATCCTCATCTTCGTGATGATGTACTTTCTAATGATCAGGCCGCAGCGAAAAAAACAAGCCGAGCTGCAACAGCAAATCAACAACCTGCGCGGCGGCGATACCGTAGTCACCTCAGGGGGCCTGCATGGTTTGGTCGTCAGCGTGCAGGACCGCACGGTCACACTCAAAATCGCAGATAACGTCAAGGTCAAAGTGGAAAAGAGCGGTGTGGCCGGCATTTTGAAGAAAAGTTCGGAACCCGATGTCATCGAGGCTGATGCCGAAGTCAGCCCGCCGGACAGCCCGCCAGATAATAAATCATGAGGGTGCGGGTGGCATCCACGACGACGGTTTGCCCGGCTTTGCCTCTTCTCCGGTTCAGTGAACGAGGGCGAGAACAGCCGGCCGGACTTGTTTTTGTGACGCAGGCAACTTGCCTGCGCGTACCCCAGCCATCTTGGCCGGTGATCTTTTGCCGGCAAAAAGCCCAGGCAGGATGCCCGAGGTACGCACAGGCGGGACGCCTGCGTCACCCTTCCGTCTCTCAATTCCAAAAGGTTGTGGACAGACGCACTCCCTGGACAACTCACGCTTGCGACATTGGGCGAAGCGGTTAAGTAACCTGTTTCCCTTTTCGCTCCCCACCTGCATGCATCCCGTCTTCTATTTCATCTTTGGCATCGCCGTTCTCGGGCTGTTTTTTTGGTATTTTGGCGTGGACGAAATCAAAGCCAAACGCCGTGTGGGCACCATCCTGTCGCTCCTGGTGACGCTGTTTTGCCTCTACATTTTCGTCGCTCCTCGGGACGGCCGCCTCATCGAGACCCTCACCCAGGGGAACAAACGCGGCGACGATGGAAGGCTTTTCGGCAACATTCCGTTAGGGATCGATCTGCGCGGCGGCAATTCTTTCACCGTCCGGATCGACCCGGCCGGCCCCGACCGCCCCGTCACACCGGACGTTCAAGAGCAGGCGCGCGCCATCCTGGAAAAGCGCCTTAACGCCTTTGGTACCGTGGACATGGCGATCATTCCCCAAGGCGCCGATCGGCTGGAAATCCAGATGCCGGGTGTCAAAAAGGAGGACTTCGACGCCGTTCGTCAGGTCATTCAGAGAGTGGCCAAGCTCGAATTCAGGCTGGTGCATCAGCGCAGTTCAGAATTGCTGGCGCAGAAGAAACCCGGGGAGCCACTGATCGAGCCTGGTTACGCCGAACTGCCGCTTCTCAGAGAGAGGGCCGGGCCGGACGAAGACGCTCAAGACAAAGCCAAAGGGTTCACAGCTTTGCGCGGGCCGATCAAGGAAATTACCTCGAAGAACGAGTTTAAGATTTCCGGAAAGACTGTCGTCACTGACGAGACGACGCAGTTTTCCGGAGGAGCGGCCGGCGACATCATCGGCGACCGCTACGTCGAAGCAATCGGACGTTTCAAAGATGAAAAGTTTCGCGCCGCGAAGCTTCACTTTCTGCCTTCCATCGTCGTGAAAGTGCGCAATCCCAAGACCGATGTCTCGGGCCAGGATGTGACTTTGGCGATTCCGCGGCTCGAAGCCGGCGGGTGGATGGTAACGCTCGGTTTGAGCAGCGAGGGAGCCGAGAAAATGGAACAAGCCACCCGCGAGAATGTCGGGCGCCAGCTTGCGATCATCCTGGATGGGGAAGTTCTTTCCGCTCCAGCGATCCGCGATGTTCTGCGCGATAACATCCAGATCAGCGGAAGTTTCACTGAGACCCAGGTTCGCGACCTCGCGAGCGCGCTGAACAACCCATTGGAGAACCCGCTGGTCATTATTAATGAGAATGCCATCAGCGCGGCCTATGGGGGAAACACCATCAAACAGGGTGTCTATGCGGGATTGGCCGGCATGGCCTCGATCCTGGTCTTCATGCTGCTCTACTACCGGACCGCCGGCTTTGTCGCCATCATCGGGGTGGTGGTCAACACGATCATCCTTTTTGGATTCATGGCCATTTCGCACTCGACCCTGACCATGCTCGGGATCGCCGGCATCCTGCTGACCTTGGGGATGGGTGTGGATGCGAACGTGCTGATCTACGAACGTCTGCGGGAAGAATTGAAGTCCGGCAAGAGCCTGTGGGCGGCCATTCATGCCGGTTACGACCGCGCCTTTTCAGCCATTTTCGACGGACACATGACCTCCCTGCTCACCGCGGTCATCCTGTTCTGGCTGGCGGGGGGAACCATTCGCGGGTTCGCCGTCAGTTTGACCATCGGCGTTCTCGCCTCGCTCTTCGGTTCCCTGCTCGTGACCCGGACACTCTTCAATTATTTCCCTCAAATCAAGAAGCTGACATTCCTCGATCTCATCAAAGGCATGCGCTTTGATTTTATGGGTCGCGCCAAATATTGGATCGGGTTTTCCGTCGTCGCCACTCTGGTTGCGATAGCCGCGCTGGCTACAAAACGGGAAAACGCGCTGGGCCCGGATTTGCGCGGCGGCGACAAAATCACCATTTCGTCCACCACTGCTGTGTCGGCCGATGTTGCTGGGGAAGCGGCGCGCAGTGTCGATAAAAGCGCCGTCGCCCAGGTCAAGAACACCCTTCAAGGCGACAGCTTTCTCGAAGTGCGCACCTCCCCGGAGAAGGGACAGGACGTCCTGCAAGCAATCAGTGCCAAAGTGGGAACTGACCTCAGCAAGTCCACCGAAGGAATCCAGATCGAAAAAATCGGCGCCCAGGTGGGCACCGAGATGCTGCGCACGTCCGCATGGGCCCTGCTCGCGGGAGTGGTCGGCATCCTGATTTACCTGACCTTCCGTTTTGAATTCTCGTTTTCTCTCGGTGCGTTGGCGGCGCTCGTCCACGATGTCATGTTCTGCATTGGCGCGATCGTGCTTACCGGGCGCGACCTCAATTTGCTTCAGGTCGGCGCTTTGTTGACCGTCGCCGGCTATTCCGTCACTGACACTGTGGTCATTTTTGACCGAATACGGGAGTACTTTCACACCCACAAAGGGAGTCTGAAGGAGATCATGAACGATGCCATCAGCAGCACGCTCAGCCGGACGCTCCTAACCTCGATTTGCACCCTCATTACCGTCATCTTCCTCTATTTCTTTGGCGGACCGCAGCTTAGTGACTTCGCGTTCACGATCATTGTCGGCATCCTCATCGGCACTTACTCGTCCATTTTCGTCGCCTCGCCAATCGTGCTTTGGTGGGCGCGCAAGCGTCAGATTGATCTGCGCAAAGACGTGCTCGATGCGGCGGCCGCCCGGGCTCTCTCGCAATCCGGAGTCGAACGCGAGGTGGCCCCGCGCAAATTGTAAGCTCGCGCAAGGACGTTGACAGCCGATGCCCCCCGATTAGCTTCTTTGCCCCTCATCCCATCTCGTCCGCCAACCGCTACCAACCGCATGCCTGAAGTTCAAGTCCGCAAAGGAGAATCGATTGACCGCGCGCTCAAGCGCCTCAAAACCAAGCTCGAAAGCGAAGGCATTTTTGATGAAATGCGCCGCCTTCGTTCCTACGAAACTCCGGCCGAACGCACCCGCCGCAAGGCTCGTAATACCGCCAAAAAGGGCCGCGTGAAATTCCGCTTCACCATGAACGAGCGGAAACCCGCTGAAGCGCCAGCGGTGTAAATGCCCTCAGGTAGGGCTGCTCCGGCAGGCTCCTCCGGCAGGCTGCTCCGGGTTTTTCGCATTTGCAGGAAAAGTCCCCCCCTTCCGATAAAATGTCGGCGGGGGTGACCGACCTTCACTCGCAGCACCTGAAGGCATCACCCGAAGCGATTTCGCAGCGAGGTTTGCCCATTTTCCGGAAAGCCCGTCAAATGACGGGCTTGCGCTGACCGGAACGGACGGCCTACTTGCCGTCGCGGTCGGCGTCGCCAGGGATCGCTCGTTCGAGGCGGTCCCAGGCTGCGCGGCTAGCTGACTTGGCTTTATGCCAGGCGAGGCGGGAGTTGCCCTTGGTCTTGTCCCAGCTTCTTTCAAGATCGGACTCGACGTCATCGAAGCGGCGGCCGCGGTAGCGCGGGTAGTTTTCGTAACCGAGTCGATACGCGGGGGCATAATCGTCATAGGTCAGGCCGCTATCGTAGTAGGGCTCCCGGCGGAAGTTGCTCGACCAATAGGCGTCTTCCGCCGTTGGATCAATGGCTTCAGCCACCCCTTTGCCGGCCAATCCACCGACGACTCCGCCAACCGCCGCGCCGACGACGGTTCCAACAGGTCCTGCCGCGGAGCCGATGGCGGCACCAGCGGCGGCGCCCCCCGCAGCACCCACACCTGTTCCGACAGGATGGGAACCAGGAGCTCCCGTTAGAGGATCACGATTTTTATCAGGTTCTTGTGTTTTGTTCATAGTAGTTTGGGTGAACTGTCCAACGAAGTCACTCCCTCAATTATTGAAGAAGCCCCCCGTCGTGGGTAATAACGATGGCCTTTTGGCGAAGGGGCACTCGTGCGGGCCCTGAGACCTGCTAAAGGATTCCACAGATGGGCCTGTGAGAGGCCTTTCACGTTCCGCCCAGCGAACTTGAGCACAGTTGCCGCCGCCGCAATGCCGCGCATTCTCTGCGCGATGTCCCTGGCCGTCATCTCCGCCATTACCCAAATGTTTGGGCTCTTTGCCGTCGGGTGGCTCATCCGGCGGCTTGGCTATGCTGAGCGCAGCGATTTCGACAAGCTTTCGCGCATCGCCATCGACTTCTTTTTTCCGGCACTCATCTTCATCTCGCTGCTGCGCGATCTCGATCTTTCGCGGCTGCGAGAGTTGTGGGCGCTTCCGCTGCTTGGACTCGGGATGATGGCGTTCGGCGCCGCTTGCGGATGGTTGCTCAAGCGCGGACTTCAACATCGCGACGCCGATACCGAAAAGTCATTTCTGCACATCTGCGCGATCAACAACTACGGCTTCCTTCCCATCTTTATCATCGAGAACAGCCATCCCGGCGAAATGCTGGCGCTCTTTTTCCTGTTTCACCTCGGCTCGACCATCGGCTTCTGGACCATCGGCGTGCTGACGCTGGATTCCGGGGATAATTGGCGCGTGACACTGCGGCGGCTGTTGACGCCATCGCTACTCACCATCCCCGTGGCCATCGCGGCCGCGTGCCTTAATGCAAAGGACTGGCTTCCCGTCTGGTTCCAACAGGTCTTGCAAAAAACCGGCGCGCTCTCCGTCCCGCTCATGATCATGATGATTGGCGCGACGGTGCGCGGCGGTTTCGAGCGCGAAAGATGGCGGGATATTGCGTATCTCAGCGTAATCCGAGTGGTGGTCCTCCCTTTGGTGTTGATCGCGCTGCTCAACATCCTGCCGCTCGCGCAAGATGTGCGTTTTCTCTGCACAATCGTGGCGCTCATGCCGGCGGCGGCGACAGCCGCCGTGATGACACGCATTTACGGCGGTGACTCAGAATACGCAGCAGCAGTGACGCTGGTCACCACGCTGGCATGCATCGCCACCGTGCCGCTGGCACTTCATTTGATCGCGGGATGAGTTCCAGGCATCAGGATCCTGAGGCCCCCGAGCAACGATTAGGAGCTTTACCAACTGTCGGTGTCGCGATAGTTAGGCAAACAAGGTGACGATCACATCTGTCAGTCCAACCGACGCGGAAGCGCGGAGCCTCATTAGCGAATTGGACGCTGAAATTGCGAAGTGTTATCCTGGCAGTCCGATCAATGGTATCGATGTGGACGAATTTTTGCGCTCCGGGGGTTATTTTGTGGTCGCGAAAGAGGGGAGTGCCGTCCTGGGCTGCGGTGCCTTTCGACCTGTCGGTGAATCCTGCGCGGAAGTTAAGCGCATGTTTGTTCGGCCGCACGCTCGGAAGCGCGGTATCGCCCTTGATAAATTCTTCGGAGGCGCCCAGCCCGCCATAATAACTGAGGCCAAGAAGAAACGTCGGCGTGCCGTCTATCGTGAACCGGCTTCCGTCGATTCCGAGGTCCCTGCCGGCAAGCGGGAGAAGAGGGAGCAGCATAGCGCCAAGAACCGTCGAAGTTCGAAGCGAAGGCGGTTTCATAAGGGCCATGTTCAACACCTTAAGTGGCGGGCGCAAAGCATTCTGCTCATTGCGGGGAGCGCCCGTGCCTTTGCGCTCCCGAAAAACGTCCTGGGATCTCGGATTGATGGAATCGCTCAGAAAATGCAACCGTTGGAGCCTGCCGGGCGTTTTTATTTAGTCCGGTCTCCCGGAGACGCGGAGAGGGACTGTTGGTTTCATTCATTGTCCTTACATGACTGGATTGGTTAACCCTTTTGCCTTGAGCGCAGCCCTCGCTGCCCTGGGGTTTGCTGCGGGGGTGAGTGCGCAAACCGTAACGGACGGGACGCTCAATGTGAGTCCTTACGCTTCCGGCTTCAGCTCGCCCACGCAGATCCGGTTTCTTGGGCCGGGTGACTTGTTTGTTACCGAGAAGAACACCGGGAGAGTTCAGCATGTGGTGGGTGGGAGCATTCTCCCAACGCCGGCCCTCGATCTCAGCGTGGCTAACGATAGTGAACGCGGCCTGCTTGGGATCACGCTCAATCCGAACTTCGCGACCAATAATCTCGTTTACATTTATTACAGCGCTACCACCGGCGCTGACGGCGGCGCCTGGCTCGAGAACCGGCTGTCACAATTCGTCTGGAACGGCTCGACACTCGGCAGCGAGACGGTCCTGCAACGGTTCGGAACATCGAGCGACGGCCTCGCCAGCGGACCGAACCACGACGGCGGCCCTATTGTATTTGGGCCGGACGGCATGCTCTACGGCATCACAGGCGATCTGAATCGCGATCGCGCCGAGCAAAACAACCAGTTGCAGTCGGCGCTCTCGGCCGCGGTTGGAGGAGTCTACCGCCTCAATGCCGACGGCACCGTTCCGTTGGACAACCCGTTCACTGGAGAGGCCAACACGGACTTCGACCGCTGGTATGCTTACGGCGTTCGCAACAGCTACGGCCTCGCCTTTGATCCGCTGAACGGGAACCTTTGGGACACCGAAAACGGTCCCGGCGACTACGACGAAATCAATCTAGTGAACCGCGGATTCAACAGCGGTTGGAATGAAATCATGGGACCGGACAGCCGCGATCCGCAGGGAGTCGGTAACCTCGTCGCGCTCTCCGGTTCTGCCTACAGTGACCCCGAGTTTTCGTTTTTTTCTCCCGTGGCTGTAACCGGCTTGGACTTTCTTGCGAACTCGGTGCTCGACGCCAACTATCGCGACGCGTTGCTGGTGGGTGATGCGAACAACGGAAACTTGTACTTGTATCGGCTCAATGCCGCGCGCGATGGCTTTGTTCTCGGCGGGGGCCTCGCCGACCTCGTCGCCGATACCACCACCGAACGAAACCTCGTCCGCTTTGGGCAGGACTTCGGCGCCGTCACCGACATTCAGGTGGGACCGGATGGAGCTGTGTACGTAACAAGCCTCGGCGATGGGATCATCTATCGGATTGTGCCGGAGCCTTCGTCGTTATGCGGACTGGCGATGGGCGCTGCTTTGTTGGCACTGCGCCGCCGTCGGTTGGGTAGGGCGCGATGACTCATCGGGCTGCCTTTACACAACCCGGACGCCCGCGGTGAAGCCCCTCACCTTGAGCTTGAGCTTCAGGAAACACTGGGATAGAACAGTGTCTTGCGCGACGACATACTGGCCGTCCGGGCGCCCGCCCTCAATTTCTACGTCCTGAGAGATCCGTCGGGATTGTATCTTCTCGATTCCGGTTTCATTGGAGGTCCGATCTTACTGCGGCGGGCGTTGCGGAGACGCGGCTGGCAGGAAGAACCAGTCCGCGGGATCATCGTCACCCACGGCCATCTCGACCACATTCTCAACGTCGCGAGCCTGGCCCAAACGCACAACGCATGGATAGCGGCGCCGGCTTTGGATGCCGAGCATTATTGCGGCCATCCGCGCTACATTCATTGGGCGCGGGTCACCGGTTGGCTCGAGGCCGTGGGCAGACCCCTGCTGCGCTTTCGACCGTTCACCCCCGACCGATGGATCAACGATGGCGATTTCATCGATGTCTGGAATGGCTTGCGCGCCCTCCATCTTCCCGGTCATACCCACGGCCACAGCGGGTTTTATTGCGAGCGTCTGAAGCTGCTCTTCAGCGCCGATCTTTTCACGAGCTATCGCGGCCGGGCTCATCTTCCACCAGCCATATTCAATTCGGCTCCCGAGATGGTCATCCCAAGCGTGGCCACTGCGCTAGCCCTCGACCTGATCGGGATCATCCCAAATCATTGCGACCACGCCGAGCCGGAAGAGCACTTGCGGCGGCTGCGATCGTTGCAGCAGGAATTTGAGCGCTAATCGTCAACCAAGTCACCGAACGTAATACGTAAGCCAACGGCGGCTCCTCGTAGGACAGGCATCCTGCCTGTCAGGTCTGGCCGGCATCTTCCCGGGCCCGTATTGATGAGCAGGCAAGATGCCTGCCATCTCAACGGCGTGACGACGGCGGCCTTGGGCCAATCCCATCGACCGACGGCAGGTCTTGAAGCTTGAATCCGATGGCCGCCGCCGCGGTTGCCGACCGTGGAATTGGAAACTGGCCGGCCGGGAGTTCCGGGTCTGCGATTATGGAATGCGCATCATGTCCTTTGGCCTGCCACGGCTGCCAGTTCATGCCGGGGAATTGGTAGGCTGCCGTTTTCGCGCCGTGCCTGGTGTCCCAATAGCAATTTCGGTCCATGGCAAAATTGCCGTTTGCCCAGGAGCCGCCTAACAACGTTCCAGAATCGGCCACCACGATGTTCCGCTCGAAGGTGAAAGAATTGTGCTCCTCCTCGCGCGAACGCATGATCGAGTGTTCGCGATTCCAGGCGAAGACGTTGTTTCGCACGATGTTGTCCTTGCCGTAGTGCTGGTGAAAGCCGGCGCTCTTGCAACGGGCGACGATGTTGTTTTCCAGGATGATGTGGCTGCTGCCTTCGTCGGTGTAGAGTCCCCAACCGCCGTAATTATAGCTGACTATATCGTGGAAATAGTTACTGCGAATGGCCGTGCCCGGCTGCGGCCCAAGGGTATAGATGCCCCCCATATCGCTGAGCAATCCCTGCCCGATGGTGTGCACGTGATTGAACTCGACGATGTTTTTCCGGCACGGACTGTCCTGATACCCCCACGTCCAGCCAACGCTGATTCCCGTATAGTAGCCGTCCGAAATCTCGTTGTGCGCTATGCGATTCCCGCCACTCTGCAAAACAAGGATACCCACCGCTGCCGCGTGGATGCGGCCGTAATGCGCAATTTCGTTATCGGTAAACGTGATTTCTCCTGCCGAATTCTCGCGGCGGGTTTCGCCGATCCGCACCCCGCCGGCACCAAGGTCGCGGAAAGAGTTTCCCACCACCCGCCACCGATGACAGCCTTCGCCCAGATCGAGCGCATACCCTCCGGTGTTCTCAATGAGGCACTCTTCGAAAGCGCAGTCTTTGCTATTCAGCGCGCGGACAGTGCCGCGGCTGTTTGCCGCCGCTTGCGGATCGATGTGTCCATCGTCTGGCAGCGGATAGCCGGTCTCCGAAAAGGTAATGCCCCTTATCGTGATGTCCCGGCAATCATTCAACATCAAAAGGCCGTCAGCGCGAGATAAGGTGACAGTTGAAGCCTCAGGATCCCATCCCGCCGGAGCGAGGAACCTCAACATCCCCATCTTGCGGTCATAGTGCCACTCGCCGGCCACATCCAGCGCCTCGAAAGCATTCTCGATGAAATACCGGCTGTTCGCTTCACTCATCCACTCCCGAGGCCGGGCATTCAACAGGGCCGTGTTCGCCGCCGGATCGACGTTTTTGATCGTCAATCGCACATCGATCCACTTCTGGTACAATACAATTTCCACGTCGCCGCCGGACCATTCGGGCTTAAGCGATCCCGACTCTGCTGGAAATGCGAACGGCTGCGTCTGAGGGAGGGCACCTCGAGCGCGAAAAAACCCTTCGTTTGGCGTGCGCGCCCGCGGCGCCCGCTTCCCGTCCACAAACATCTGCCGCGGCCGCCATTTTCCGTCCTTGAATCCTGGCACCTCCGCCTCCCACAGGCCGCGCGCCTTATCCACCAGCTTCCAACCATGCACGCGCACCGATCCTGCAATGACTGGTTTCGCGTCCTTCGCCGCGGCCAGAGTCAGGCCGCTGTCCTCAGAAGTCAGCAAAAGCGGCTCGCTCAATTCGTAACGCCCCGCAGCCAGCTCGATCTTCACCGGCTTCGGACCCGCCGCGCGCGATTGTTTTATCGCATCGGCCAACGGCCGCTCCGGAGTCACGCGAATCAGCGACTCGGCGTTGGCGAGACCAGTCACCCACAAGCATCCGGCCGCAACAAACACCAGTTTCATGCCAAACATGAAACTGCCTCCGCTGCACTCTGCAAGATGAGTGTTTCCTCCGCTGTTCCCCCATTTCGCTTATGGCGTATCGCGGAGTTGCGTGTGACCGCGAATGGTTGCGGAAAATTTGGTGACAGAGTTGTGACACAGCTTCTTTTGCCACCGAGCCAGGTTGTCGGTAAAGATTGAGCAGTTCCAAAACTCGATTCCCCCTATGAGTTGGCCCCCCACTCGCCCGTCTCAGGCCCGCCTTGGTTTGCTTCGCAAACAAGGTGAAGGGACTTCCAATTTCACGCCCCATGCGGCGTTCGTAGAAAAAGATTCGTACACACCAGGCGCTTTGACGCCAGGTCCGTACGTGGTTCACCAGCCTTTTTAAAGGGGGGGCTGGTTTGCCTGCCGCGCCGTCGAGGGGGTTCGACGGCGCGGCTTTTTTTTTACGCCCGCACCCAGCGTCGGGCGAGGGCTGAAAAGAGATCGCCAAGGAAAACCAGGACGGCACCCAGGAGAACGAAAAAGACCATTTCATCATACCGGTCCATGGCTCGCGAGTCTTTGACCAACCTACCCAAGGTGGCCACGCCCAGCAGTCCGAGCACCGTGCCTTCGCGCAGACACGTTTCCCAACGATAAAAGAAATAGACCAGGAAGCGTGGAAGGCTGGCCGGGAAAAGTCCGGCCACGAGCACTTGCGCGCGGCTACCGCCGAGCGCGCGCAAACCGCGCGGCATACCGGTATCCGCGTTCTCGACAACTTCCGCACCCAGACGTCCAAGAATCCCCGCGTTGTGGAGGCCGAGAGCGAGAATGGCCGCCCAAAACTGATCGCTGACCATGGCGACGAAGAGAAATGCCCAGATGTATTCGGGAATTGCGCGCGCGAAGACCAACCCCAACCGCGCCACCCCCACAACGGCGCGCCAAAACCAGACGGCCCCCGCGGAATTAGATCGCGACGAAGGAAGAAAAGGATGCGCGGATGCCAGGTTTCTCGCGGCAAACGGCAGGAACAGCCAGCTCAGCACGGCCGCCAGAACGATGGCGACGATCGACATGGCCAGTGTATTCAAAGCCGCGCGCAGACCCTGGTTGGCCAGCAGGACCTGCGCCCACTCGATAACTGCGGTCAAGCTTCCGTTGCCTTGCTGCACCGGCCACGGCCGGATCTCCCGCCAAAAGCGCTGAATATTGGCCAGCCCCCGCCCTCCACCCGCTGACTCGATACCAAATAAACCGCTTCCCCACGCCCAAGTCATCAGCAACACGATTATCACCACACTCGCGCGGACAAAACGATTGCGCATTGGACGCGGCAAGTTATTCCCGGAACGCCCGGTATGCCCCAGGCCGAGCCAGCGCACCGATCGCGCGGACTCTGACACGACGGGTCCATTCAACTGCCGTCGCATCGCGCCACTCCATTGATCGAAGATGACCACCAGAACGAGAAGGGCGTACAAATAGGTCCAGACTTCGCGCGTGTGCGAGTTTTCGAACGCCAGCATCAAATAATAACCGAGAGTCGGCAATCCCAGGAAGCCCAGCACTGCGGCGGAGCGAAGTCCGCATTCGAAGCGATAGAGTGAATACGAGATCAGTTCGGGCAGCATGCGCGGCGTCAGGCCCAGGAAGTAGAACTGCAACGGTGACGCTCCCAAGGCGCGATAAGCGGCACGCGTATCCGCGGGCACCTCTTCGCACATTTCGGAAAAAACCTTCGCCAGGGTGCCGCTATACGGGATGGCAATGGCCAGAACCGCGGTCAGCGGCGTCAGGCCGAAGGCGGCCAGAAAAAGCGTCGCCCAAAGCAGCTCGTGAATCGAGCGAGTGAACGTCATCGTCCCTCGGGCAAAAAGCCAGAGCAGCCGCGGCCAGGTTCGTGATCGTTCCGGCCACCATCCCGAGGAGGCGAAGAACCCCAGCACCAAACCCCAGACGAGGGAAAGACTGACCGCGGCCGCCGCAATGCGCAGCGTTTCCACGGCCGCACCCGCGACCTGCCCAAGAAACGGAGGGGCAGTATTCGGCAACCCGGAACGGTCCTCGTAATCAAGCGCGGGTGTGAACGCCGTGACAAAAAATCGCCCCGCGAGCGCAATACCTCCACGTCCCAGCAGCAGGCCGGCCGGCGCAAGATCCAGAAACAGGGCCGAACCCAACGCGGCAACCGCGATCGCGATCAGGAGCAACCGCCGCACTGGCCACAGATATGGCGATGCCACCCTGCCTGAGGGCAAAATTCGCGGTTTCGGCTCGATCGCTGCAGCCTTCATCGGTCTTCCAGCAGCTCATCGACGGTCAGATCGTAAAGGGCGTGAAATTCCTCCGCGCCGATTTCCGCGGAAGCCTTGTCAAAAACAACCCGTCCCGACCTCAGGCCGACCAATCGGGGAAAGAAGTCCCGCGCCAGATCAAACTGATGCAGGCTGACGCAAAGCGTCAATCCGTCCTCAGAGGACATTCGCGCCAGCAATCCCAGAATGTCCCGTGCCCGGGCCGGGTCGAGGCTCGCAACCGGCTCATCGGCGAGAAGCGCTTCGGGTTGTTGCCAAAGGGCGCGCGCCAGACCAACGCGTTGCTGCTGGCCGCCGGAAATGGCGTCGACACGATGATGGATTTTTTCCGCAATGCCAACGCGCTCGAGCAACGAATGAATATCCCGCACCATGCGACGGCTGGGAAACAGAATTTGCCTGACAGAACTCCAGAAACCGGTTCGACCCAGGCGGCCACAGGCGACATTCTGAACCACACGCAAACTGGGAACCAAACCGGGATTTTGATGAATGAAACCGACACGGCTTCTTAACGAGCGCAACTCTTTCGATGACAGGTGGGCGAGATCCTGTCCGAGAGTGGAAACGCAGCCATCCGTCGGCCACACCGCGCCAATCAACAGGCGCAGCAGCGTGCTCTTCCCACCGCCGCTCGGGCCCACGATTGCCACTCGCTCGCCGCTCCCGATCTCGAGATTTATTCCCCGCAACGCTTGCACTGCGCCGAACGCCACACTGACGTCTCGGATGGAAAACCCGCCGCTCATGGCGGAATATCTTTTTGCGGATTCAAACTGTTGATCGTTTACTTGTTTAACACGGCTACCAGGCCGGGCTTGCTTGGGGTCGGAGATGCAAGGGAGGGCCGGCAGCGGCGAGGCCTGATCCTCCCAACTAACGCAGAAAGCCCAACTCCCGACAAACTTCTTCGAGCTCAGCGTAGTGTTCGTTCTTCGCTTCGATAAGCGCGTCCCGGGGAAATGCCTTGAGCAACTGTGGCTGCCTGGTCGTCATCTCGATCAGGGTTTTTTGCAGCTTAAGGGTAAAACCCGCCCCGTAATCAGCGTCGAGGCTGGGATGTGCAGTGAAGTTATAATCGGCGTAAGTCGGCGTTTGCCAGATGATCTGGCAGACCTCCGGTTTCGTGGTGCCAGCGGTGATACGCTTGTTGTACACGGCAAAGTCGACCACCCCGGCTTGGAACTGGCCGCTCTCGACCAACTCGCAGGTTTTGTCATGACTGCCAGAGTAGGCGGGTGCTTCGGCAAAGAACTGGTTTGGCGCCTTCCCAGTAATCTTGCGGATGAAATATTCCGGCATGACCCTTCCAGAGGTCGAAGTCTCCGCGCCGAAAGTAAATTTAACGCCGCCGATGCCGAGCGGGAACTGTTCAGACCTGGCGAGGCCTGCATCCTTGTGGGCGATGAAGTATGAGTAGAATGCGACGTCCTCCTTCCCTTGAACGATGGCATTGGCACCAGGCACGGCAGCACGAGCCTGCACTCCGGTCACTCCTCCAAACCACGCCAGTTGAATCTGACCATTCTTAAACATTTCGACCGACGCCTTGTAATCCGCCGCGGGCACAAACTCCACCGCCAGCCCCAGTTCTTTCGAAAGATATTGCGCCAGCGGATCGAACTTGGCTTTGAGCTCGGTGCTATTCTGGCTCGGGATGGCCGAAAAACGCAGCACTTTTTTGCTGCCGCTTTCACCATTGCCCTGTCGTTGCTCAATCTGTCGTTTTTGGTCGTTGCAGGCGGGCATCATTGCCGCAAAAACCAGGATGTAACCAAGATGGCGGAAGGATCGACGATTCATTTTTTTGGGCCCGACCGGGCGCGTAAGTTGTTGGTAAGTTGTGAATGCGCCACGTCAGCCGTGGGCGCCGCCACCTAATCCGGCGCTTCCCGCCTGTCACTTCTTAAATGATGAAGGAAATGGCGAGCAATTCTCCCGCGGATGGAACGGCCAGGCAACGTGAGCGGCTTCGTTTGCCGGGCCCGCTGGTCGCTGCCGTCACGGACGTGAGGACTCCGCCTGAACTTTTCCCGCCAGCAGTCTTTTTAGCTCTGCAAAGTCAATCGGCTTGGCGAGGTGGTGGTCGAACCCGGCCGCGCGGGAACGCCGTCGATCTTCCTCCTGGGCGTAGCCGGAGACCGCGACGAGCAGGCAATCGGCGCAGCTTGTCTCCGCGCGAAGACGAGCCGCGGTCTCATAGCCATCCATTTCCGGGAGCCCAAGATCCAGGAGCACCGCGTCGAGTTTCTGCTCGCGCGCGATTTCCAAGGCCCGCGAGCCGTCGTAGGCCACTAAAACGCGGTGTCCCGCTCCGCGCAGCAATCGCGCGAGTCCCTCAGCAGTGTCGATGTTGTCATCGACAACCAGAACGCCTATGCCGATAGCGCCCTCGGTCGCCGGCGGGCGGTTATTGTTCGGTTTACCGGCAGGCGTTCCCGCGGCGGGCAGGCGCACCGTGAAGGCCGTGCCGCGATTGGTGCCGGCACTCTCAGCCTCGACCTTCCCGCCATGCATCTCGACCAACTTTTTGACAATGGTCAGGCCAATACCAAGGCCCCCTTCACTGCGAGCGATGGAACGTTCTCCCTGCGCGAAAAGCTCGAACATTCCGGGGAGCTGAGCGGGAGCTATTCCGATGCCGTTATCGCGAATTGTGATCAAGATTTCGGCTCCTTCGCGGCACGCGGCAACTTCGATCAATCCGTCTTCGCCCGTGTATTTGGCGGCGTTGGTGAGCAGGTTCAGGATAATTTGCTCAATCCTTGTCGGGTCTGCCTCGATCCAGAGGACCCCGCGCGAAAAGTGGCGGCGCAACTCATGCCGGCGCTCATCGATCAGTGGTTGGGCGGATTCACACGCACGATCGATAAGAATCGCCGCATCGACCATTTCCCGGCGAAGACGAATCTTGCCGCTGGTGATTCTCGAAACGTCCAGCAAATCGTCGATGAGCCGTGCCAATTGGGCAGTCTGGCGCACGATCACCCCGGCCGCCCACGAGCGATTTTCACCATCATCAGCCAATTGCAATAAGGTGGCGGCATTCGCGACTGAAGCCAGCGGGTTGCGCAGTTCGTGCGCCAGCATGGCCAGGAATTCATCCTTCCGGCGATCGGCGTCGCGCAGCGCCGCAGCCTGCTGTGCCAGCGATTCCTGCGCCTGCCGGATTCTCGACAATACCGATTCACGTTCCTCGAGGAGGTCGCGGACCTGGTATTGACGGCGGCGCGAACGCAAGGCCACCTCGAAGGTGCTTATTAATGTCCCCGGCCGGAAGGGCCGCTCGATGAGGATGATGTTCCCTCCCAGCTTGAAGCGCGCCAGGTGGTGCCGCCGGCTCTCCCCCTGTTCGCTCCCGCCGATTATGATGGCGACGGGAATATCCGACCATGACGGCTGGCGCCCCAATTGATCGATCATCAAATCAATGTTTTCTTCGCAGAGCGCTTCCTCGGCCACCAGCAGCGCGCCGCACTCTCCCGCCGCCTCTGCGCAGAGCGTCGCCAGGTCATCGCAGACCGCCGCAGCAAATCCTGCCGCAACCAGAAAGTCCCGGCTCAGGCGCGCATCATTGCTGGTGGGCGCCAAAATCAAGATGCGTTCACTGGCCGAGCCCGCTCTTCCGTCATGCGCAGGAGCCCACGCAGCCAATGCGGCTTTCGGGACGATATCGGACGGTCTCATACAACGGCCGCGTCGTGGGGCCCCGGCTGGTCCGTGACGAGCGTGGGAATACCGCTCAAAACGCCCTGAAAATTCTCGAGCGGTGGCCCGACTTCGAGGCCGTGTTTGGCGATGCGAATCTCCCGAATCGTGCGCTCGTGATTGCCGCTGCGTTTTTTTATGATTGACAACGCCTGCCTCACAGCGCCGCGCGCCTCGAAAAACCTCATCAGAACCACCGTGTCCGCAAGGTATGTCAAATCAACCGCCGATTGCATTTGTCCCACCAACCCTTGCTGCGCAAGCACCATGATCGTTATGACCCCCCGCTGACCGAGATACGAGAGCAGCTCATGCAACTGAAGATTGAGGTGACGCTCAGCCAGCATCGCGTTGAGATACCCATTGATGCTGTCAATCACCACGACCCGGGCTCCCGCCGCGACTTTGCAGCGGATGCCATCAGCCAGTTGGCCCGGAGATATTTCCGCGGGATTCACCCGGACCAACTCGATCATTCCGCTTTTCAAATGCGGTTCAAGATCCATTCCCAAGCTCGCTGCGCGCGCGAGCAGCGTGCCCTCGCTTTCGTCAAAAAGAAAAAAGAGCGCCTTTTCGCCGCGCTCTGCCGCAACCAGGCCAAACTTGAGGGCCAGCGTCGATTTCCCTGTTCCCGGCGGTCCCATGATCATATTGCTGGTGCCACGGTCCAATCCCCCGCCCAGCAACGCGTCGAGTGCCGGGATGCCCGAGGGAAAACTTTCCCGTTCGAAGGCTGCCGGACGCTCGGCCGCCACCAGTCGCGGAAAAACCACCATGCCACCGGTGCGGAGGATGAGGTCGTGATTGCCCTCGCGAAACTTTGATCCGCGGATTTTCACCACGCTGAGCTGTCTGCGCGAAACACCATAATCCGGGGACCACCTTTGCAGACTGATGACGCCATGGGCGATGCTCTCGACCTTCAGATCGTGAGTTCCCGACGAACGATCATCGAGAAGCAAAACCGTGCATTCGCGCCCGGCAAAAAATTGCTTCAACTGCAAAATCTGGCGGCGGTAACGCAGCGCGGTCTCCGCCAGCATGCGCATCTCGGACAATGAGTCAAAAACCACCCGGGCCGGCTTTACCTTTTCGACCCGATCGAGCAGCGTGGTTATGGTTCGATTCAATTCCACCTCCGAGGGATGAAAAAACGTGCTTTCTGCCTCGCCCCGCAGTTGCTCTGCTATGGCGGAGAGCTCGAAGAGGTGAATACTGCCCAAATCCCAACCGTGCGATTTCGCCACAGCTTCCAGCTCCTCCTTGGTCTCTGAAAGCGTGATGTAAAGCCCTGTTTCTCCACGACGTGCCCCCTCGAGGAGAAACTGCATTGCGAGGGTGGTTTTGCCGACTCCGGGATCTCCCTGGAGGAGGTAAAGCCGATTGCGCGGCAATCCCCCTTCGAGAATGTCATCGAGGCCCTCGACTCCCATTGCGCAGCGGGACCGAGGTTCTATGTCTTTTTGCGGCATGAGAGGTTAAAGCACGCTCCCCCCTCCCTCGCAAGCACACCAAGCTGTAGGTGCGTCCCTGATCCAACTCTGACTGACCCCCCGCTGCCAGCTGGGCCCACTTCCTCAACTTGGATTAGGAGAGAGGACCCGGGAGCCGCCGAAGACAGATTTTTTCGAAATCTTGCAAAGTTTTTGCGTGGAGAGGCGTAGTGCAGGAAATGTCAATCCATTGCAGCCCCCTGAAGCGAATCCTCGGTCTCTTTCTCTTGTTTGGCTGGCTGGCCGCAACCTCTGCGCTCGACGCGGCCTGCTGTTATTTCAGCGCCAAGGACAACGACGTCCTGCAGCCTGGTCAGAAGGTATTTTTGACTTGGGATCCCGATGGCCGGACCGAGACGTTCACCGTCCAGCCGAAGTTTGAAGGCAACGCGACCGACTTCGGCATGGTGATTCCGACTCCGGCGCGGCCGAAGCTCGATGAAATGCCTCGCGATTTTTTCAAGGCGCTTGCGGTCTTCACCATTCTCGAGCCGATGGATATGAAGAAATTCAAGCCGAAGCCGCAGATGCGTTTCGGAGCTGGGGTCCCCGACAGCTTGAGCCGCGCGAGGACCACCTCGGCGGTGCGCGTCCTCGAAGCCGGGGTGGTCGGGAACCTCGATTACAAGATCATCACCGCGGACGACGCCGCCGATCTATTCGCCTGGCTCAAGGAAAACAACTACACCTACAGGGGCGACGAAAAGACGCTGCAGTTTTATATCGACAAGAAGTGGATCTTCACGGTGATGAAAATCGATCCCACGCAGATTCGCAGAGGCGGTCTGGACTCACCTTACCAAGGGGAAGTGACACCGACGCGGTTCACGTTCAAAACCGATCAGCCGGTTTATCCGCTGCGGATCACCCGGATTTCGGTGAAAGACCAGACCGAAGCGCTCTTTTACGTGCAGGCGCCTTGGAAGCTGGATTTCACCGCGGCTGCCGTTTCGTTTCAGCACACCTGGCAGCCGATGTGGCACCAGGCGATGGATATGGCGGTCGAAGAATTCATCACGCCCGAGGAAAAAGCCTGGCGGGAGGCCTCGAAACCGAGGGTTGATGACGCGCTGAAGCTCTGTTTCAGCCTGAAGGAAAAAGGATTTATTCCGGCCACCCTCGAATGGGCCAAGAAAATTGGGCCGAAAGACGCCGGCTGGATTTCAGGCGAGGAAAAATTTAATCGCGAGGCACCCGCAGAGGAGGTGGTGAAGATGAAATGCCTGGAGGGCCACGTGCGCCCGGATCAATTCGTCACCAAGATTCGCAAAATCTTCAAACCGTCGGAAATGGACGATGACCTTGTGCTGACGCGGGCCGGGTTCAACCAGCAGATGGACAACATCCAGCACTTCTCAATGCTTCCGACGTCTCCTCCATGAAATCGAAAACTCGATCATAAAATGCAGAACGTAATGCCGAGATGGACAGGTCGCGAAGAAAAGCCGAAAAATGCGCCCTCGCGGCGCGGAACACGTCAGCAGCCCGAGGGCGGGGCGTCTCCAAAAACGACCGCGCCCGCATGCTGCTTCTTCGGGTTCTGCGATCTGCGTTCTGCGTTCTGACTTCCGTTAGTTGCGCCTTTGCGCAACTAACGGAGCGTCCAGGTTCGTCGCAGGATAACCCAATCGACTCACCGCGGGACCTCAGTGGCTTTTCGATCAAGACTCCGCGCTTGAGGTTGATTCATACCGAGGATGACTCGCAGCCTGGCGGCACGATGTGGATGCAACAACGCGACCCATGGCTCGCTTACCAATGGGGCCGGTCGCTCTTCCAGCGTGAATTTACCGAGCGCGATGGCGTTTACGGCGAGGCCGGCAAACTCGAGGGCATGCGGCTGCGCGACGGCGCCACGAAAATTGCCTCGCGCAGTCATGTGAATTCCTGCGCCACTTGCCACAGCAATCCCTACCGCGACGCCGGCGCGGGAACGACGATCGCCAAAAATGGCGGCACGGGCCGCAACACACCGCACCTTTTTGGCGCCGGACTGCTGGAAATGCTCGGCCAGCAGCTGCGCGCCGATCTCACGAAGCAGGCCGATGCCAACCGCGATGGCTGGATCAGCCTCGAGGAAGCGAAAAATCGTCGTGCCAGCATTGTGCCGGCCTTCGGCGCCAGACGCCTCGACTTCGGCGGTTTCGACGACGGCAACAACGACGGACGACCCGATTTGAATGACGTCGTCTGGCCGATATTCGTCGACGAGCAGGGCGCGCGCCTGCCGACGGCATCGAGCCTGAAAACCGAAGGCGTCGCCGGTTATCGCATCGACGTCCAGGTCTTCGGATTCGGGCATCTTTACCTGCCAAATCGCCCACCGCTGGCGTCGACATTGCGGACGTTCGCGTCGAACACCTACGATCTGCATCTCGGCCTGCAAGCGTTCGACCCGACCTGCCTCGATGACCCCGATGGCGACGGGTTTTCGCGCCCCTCGAACGCCGGCTGTGAGCAGCCGATGACTCAGGCAGGCCGCGACCGCGGCAAAAATATTTCGCCGAGCGGACTGAGCCGCGATGACCCGGACCGCGACGGCTATTGCCACGAGATGACCGAAGGCGAGCTCGATGTCTCAGAATGGTTTCAACTGAACCATCCGCGTCCCGGCCGCGGTGAAATCACGGCCGAAGCAAAGGCCGGGGAAAGGCGCTTCGCCGCCATTGGCTGTGCCACGTGCCACGTGCCAGGCTGGCAGTTGCGCGAGGACCGACGCTTTTTTGATCTCGAAGTGGCCTGGCGCCCGTCTGCGAAACGCGTGGAAGGCAAAGTGGTGCGCTTGTCAGCAGAAAACCGTGGCCGCCATGCGCCGAAGCAAACGCCGTTTCTTGTGAACGGGCTCTACAGCGATCTCAGATATCACGACATGGGCGAGGATTTTGCGCAACTCCAGTACGATGGCAGCGTCGTCCGGCTCTGGCGGACCACGCCGCTCTGGGGAGTCGCACACACCGGCCCATACGGTCACGACGGCGCCAGCATGTCGCTGCACGATGTTATCCTTCGCCATGGCGGCGAAGCGCAATCGAGCCGGGACAACTACGCCCGACTTAATGTCAACCGGCAGCGAGGAATCATCGCCTTCCTCGAATCTTTGATTCTCTATCAAACCGATGTTCTGCCCTGCGACGTTGATGCCGATGGCGAAATCTCGAGCCACTTCATCGTGGCGGACAAAGATACGGGACCCGAGCGCCTCAATCCCGAATGGCTCTTCCGCATCCCCGGCCGCATCGAGGGTCCGATCCTCAACAATCAGACAGGCCGGGTCGTGTCATACGCCCTTACCAACATCCGCCAGGCCTATGGACTCGACCTTCCCCTTTTGCTCGATGCCGACGCGGACACCTTTCCAGATGTCATCGATCCAGATGCGAACTCTTCCGGGTTCCTTACTGGCGTGCGCTGAATGCCTCCGCTTCGCGGCGCTCAGGCAAGAATTTCGGTCACCACTCGGCCAAAGACATCCGTTAGGCGAAAATCCCGTCCGGCATGGCGGTAGGTCAGATTTTCATGGTCGAGTCCCAGGAGGTGAAGAATGGTGGCGTGAAAGTCGTGGGCGTGGACGAGATCTCTGGCGACGTCATAACCGTAATCGTCGGATTCCCCGTAAACCACGCCGCCCTTAACGCCGCCTCCGGCCAACCACGAACTGAATACATGAGGGTGGTGGCTGCGCCCGGTGGGTGCATCGGTATGAGGAGTACGTCCAAACTCGGTCGTGAAGACGACGAGCGTATCATCGAGCATTCCGCGGGTTTTGAGGTCCTTGAGCAACCCGGCGATGGGCCGATCAACGTTTTGTGCTTTCGCTCGGTGCTCCTGCATGTTGCCGTGTGAGTCCCAGTTATTTGTCGAGCCGGAATCAATCAACTCGATGAACCGCACGCCGCGCTCGGCCATGCGGCGAGCGACGAGGCATTGCCAGGCAAACCCTTTCGTACTGCCGCGTTCGAGACCGTAGAGTTTTAGTGTGGCGTCGGTCTCCTTCGAAAGGTCAAGCACCTCAGGCATGGCGCTTTGCATGCCGAAAGCAGTCTCATACGCCCGCATGCGCGCCGCCAGCCTCGAATCGCTCGATCGTGGCTGATGATGGCGCAAATTGAAGCGCGCGAGCAAATCAAGTTCTGCTTCCTGAATCTCCGCGGTGGCGCTACCGCGTTCCAGGTCACGCACCGGTTCCTGCCCCGGCAAAACACGCGTGCCCTGGTGCACCGCGGGCAGGAAATCGGAATCCCACGATTGAGTTCCTGCATACGGCAAATGGGGGGCCAGCACCACGAAGGCCGGCAGGTCGCGATTTTCCGTGCCCAGTCCGTAACTGATCCATGAGCCGATGCTCGGACGCTTGACCGTCCACGAGCCGGTATGGATTCCGGTGGTCGCCTGGAAATGCTCGAAATGCTCGGCCTTCAGCGAACGGATAACACAGAGGTCGTCAACACATCCCGCGATATGCGGAAACAACTCACTCACCTCGATGCCGCTTTGTCCGTGACGCGAGAACTTGAATTGTGGCCCCAACAGCGTGCGTCCGTTGTGCTTCTTCCCGGCGTCAGCAGCCAGCTTCGGCTTGTAGTCGAACGATTCGAGGTGCGAAACTCCGCCGCTCATGTAGAGAAAAATCACCCGCTTCGCCTTGGGCGTGTGCCGCGGACGCTTCGGCGCGATCGGGTTCGCCGCTCCCACATCGAGCGCCAGCAACTCCGACACGATGCCAGGCAGGATCAATGATCCGCTGACCAGGGATCGCATAACGTGGCGGCGGGAAATGAGCGGCTGGGGCATGGCCGACAATCTACGGCCTCACGCCTCTCCCGCCACTGCCGAGTCTTAGGGGCGGCGACGGCGGTCGAATCCTCCGCCGCGAGGACGGTCGCCGCCACGAAACCGCTCGCGCCATTGCTGACGGATATCGTCGGTGGGCGCGGTAATTTGTTGCTGGGCTTCCAGCGAGAGACCGCTTTGGGCGATCCAGGCGGTGGCTGCCTGGGGATCGGTCCTGAGATACCGTCGTCCCACGTCGATCAACGCCTCCTGCCGCTCGGCGGGGTCCTGAATTGAATTGGCCCACGCGATCGCGGTCGGAGGGTCTTCGCGGACGATGGATCGAGCGATGGCTTCGGCTCCGGCATCCCGCGCCGGTCCGGCCGGCATCTTGCTGACAAATTCACTGGCTTGCATCGATTGCGCTCCGCGATCCCGGTCCAGCCAGGCACTGACGACCTCGCCATAAGCCCGGGCTTGAGCGGGACCTTCGAGCGACGCGGCAAAATCGAGTCCTTTTTGGGGATCCTGGCGCGCCATGGTTTCCGCGATGTTACTGATGGCGCCGCGTGCGAACTCTTCGGTGGCATAGCGCTTGACGAATTCGGCCGCCTTGGCGGGATCGGTGCGCACGTATTGTTGGGCGATGGCTTCAAAGGCGCCGCGCTTCATGCTAACGTCGGAAAGTGAGTTGAGTAATTCCGAAGCCGGCTCGAGTCCGCCGCTTCGCAGAATTTCCCGCGTAATTGCTTCGGCCGATCTCGATCGGTCGCCATCCTCTTTTAAGCCCGAGGCATACTTGAGGGCGGCGTTTGGATCAGACCTGGCGAGACCGCTGACCAACGATTGAGTGAGCCAGTCCTTGTCGTCGCCTTCCTGTTTGTCCAGCCAGGCGATGGCCCCCGCCGGATCTTTGCTGGCCCATCCAGAGAGCACGGAAGCCTGGCCGAAGCGGTCTCGTCCGCGGTCATTGCCATCGGTCAGTGCGCCCATGGCGGCGGCTGGGTCTTGAGTTCCCCAGGCATAAGCGAGGAGGCCCATGTAACGCCCGAGTTCGAAACCGCCTACGTTTTCACGGATCATCGCGAGTGCTGCCGGCGCGTTTTCGGGTGTCAGTTCCTGCATCAGGCGCGAGAAAAGCAACTGACTCTTCACGGGATCGGTTTCCCGCAAGGCCTCGGCTACCGCTTCCTTCATGGTTTCAGCGGAAAGCGCTCGCGTCCCGTCGATGCGGTGACGCCGGAGAAAATCGAGCACCGAATCATCTTTCGAGGTCAGAGCATCGGCGGCAGCGGATTTGGAGGCGCCGTTGTGTCCCGGCCGCGCGGCAGGCGGGAGGGGGTCGGCTACGGAGCGTGCTGAGTCGCGGGCGGCTGTGAGAGGCGCCTTGCGCACGCCCTGCCATCGAATACCGGCATAAAAAGTGCCGGCGGCAACGACCGCCCACGCGAGGTTCAGCAACAGCAGCCGTTTCATTCGAAACTAAGGTTTGCAATCAGAGGACAACGCCCGCCTGGGCATGGTTACGCGCCCAGCTTTGCCTTCGCCTCGGCCGGCACCTCGACTTTGGTCGAGCCGACATCTTTGACCTCGACGACTGTCGTGCGGTCGATATCCACGTCGTTCCCGCCGAAATTCGCGGTTCCTTGAACTTTGAATTCGTACTTGGCGAGCACGCCGTCCTTGACCCAGAACTTGACCGAGCCTTTGGCGTTGGTGGGCGCCGGGGCTTCGCTGCCATCCCGTCGGCGACCGCCGAAAGTGAGGAGCTCCTTCACTCCCTCTTCGGTGAGATCCCCGCTGTAGCCGTCATCCGCTTTTTTTAATTCCTTCGCCTTGGCCAGAAGATCTTCCGCTTGTTGAACCGGAGCTTTGTAGTTTTCGAGCATGCGGCCCAGAAAACGTCCGCGATTGCGCCTATCACCTTCCTGGCTGCCTTCGCTCAGTTCCTGGGTGGTTTTCCAACCCTCTTCGGTTTTCACGGCTGCCTTTCCGCCTTTGATCGCGGCTTCGGTGGTGCTCTCGCCCCGGCTCATCGAGAGCCAGGTGAAACCGTCTTTCTCGGTCTTGCCTTCCGTGGGACCCGCACGGAAACGTCCGCCGCCCTGCCCGCTCCCGGATGACTGCGGCGTCGATTTCCAGCTATAATTCGCGGCCTCGGCCAGCTTTTTCGCAGCCGCCTTGATTTCGTCCTTTGGATTGGCGTCCGCGGCTAAAAGGGGCGCGGCGGCCAGCGCTAAACCGATGAGAATGGGCAATTTCATAGTGTGGGTAGGTTAAGATGCAGGTGCAAATAAAGTAACGACGGTCCGGCCCGGTCAAGATGCACACTGCCCTAATCCTGCCGCCGGCCTCGCGGAGCGGACAATTATTTTTGTTTTCCTGGAGAAGCCCAACGCGAGCGATAATGAGTTTTTCCCACAGGGGAGCAAAAATTCCGTCCGCTTTTTCTGTCGGCGGAAGTGAGTCACATGAGCGGAAGGGTGGTTCAATGCCCGACGCCTGTTTTTCTTCATGGATGCCGACCTCTCCGATGCCGTTTTCTTGCGGGAATTTGCGACCAGTTGCAACCAGGCGGCATTTCGTGAGTTGGTGATGCGGCATCAGAACATGGTTTTCAGTGCGGCCCGCCGCCGACTGGGCCGCGACGATCTCGCGGCGGATGTCGCGCAGAATGTGTTCATCGCGCTGGCCCGCAAGGCGGCGTGGTTGAGCGGACGCTCGAGTGTCGGAGGCTGGCTTTACAAGGCCACTTTAATGGAAGCCATCCGGCGCCAGCGCGATGATGCCCGCCGCATGAACAGAGAACGTGATTACGCCGAAGCCATGAAAAAACATTTTTCAGAAACGGACGCCCTGGACAGCTCGCAGGTGGCAGACTTGCTGCCGGTGCTTGATGACGCGATGGCTCGCCTGCCCGACGACGACCGCGAAGCATTGGTGCTGCGTTTTTTTCGGGGATTGAGTTTGCGGGAGACCGGCAACACGCTTGGGACCACTGAGGAAGCGGCCCGCAAACGCGTGAGCCGCGCACTCGAGAAACTGGAGCGGCTTTTCCGGCGGCGGGGGATGGCGCTGCCGGCGGCGGTGCTGGCGAGCACGGTGTTGCCTCGTGCGGTGGAAGCCGCCCCCGCTTCGCTCGCGATGAGCCTCGGTGCGGCGGCTGCCAACGCCCACGCCCCAGGCGTTGCCGCTTCGCTGTACCTCAAGGCTCTCGCACTGAGTAAAGTCCAGGCGCTCGCGCTCTGCATGGTGGGAGCGGCAGTCCCCATGACCTGGCAGTGGACTGAAATACGTGCGCTTTCCGCCGCCAACCGGGAGCTTTCCACTCAATTGGCCGCGATCGCAGCCGGGGCGCCAGCCCGTCCCGCTCCGTTGGCCGCTTCAGTGCAGCCGAGGGATCCGGGAACCACCGCGCGCAACAGCATGGTTGCGGGCAGTCGCGAGGGTAAGGAGCGGCGTACCGATGCCAGACGGGAGGGCTTTTGGGAACATCACGCGCTGCAGCGGCAACGAGACCGTGAAAGACGTCTCGCCACCTTGCGCGCGGAAATCGGCCTCGATGAAGCTCAATTGGCTGCGGTGACTCAAGCAATCGAAACGGCAGAGACGCACCGCCTGGCACTTTGGCAGGCGGCGCACCATGAAGGCCGGAAGCCGCCCCGGGAAGAGGATGCGGCCATTTCCAAGACCCGTGAGGAAGCCATTATCGCGGTCATGAGTGATGAGCAAAAAGCCGCCTACGCCGAATTCCTCGACGAGGACGCACGCAACAAGCAGGAAATCTACGCCAATGATATGCTCAGCGCGATTCAGCGAATTCTGCATCTCACCGACGAGCAAAAGGACCAGGTCTTTTCCATGTTTGCGGGCACGGCGGCCGAGGCAGGCAGACAACGCGGTCCGCGGCAGGACGCGCACCTTGACGAAGCCCAGGTTGAGCAACTCAAGTCTATCCTAACCGAGGACCAAATCCGCATTTGGCAGCGAGACCGCGAGCTTTCGGCCCAAGCCTTCCCGGCGCGGGGACAGGTTCCCTCTGAAGGTTCCAAGCCGGCGGGGGATTCTCCCCCACCCCGGTAAATCCCCAGGAATCGCGCACGCTCACAAACCCTACAAATTGCAATATCTCCGATGTCTTGTAACCTACTCCTCCCCTTTTCGAACCCCCCATTCTTCATGTCCTATTCCCCCCGGCTCAGGGCCGCTTGCGGCCTTTTCCTGGCGTATTGCCTTGGCACGTCTGCCTCGGCGGCGCCCTTTATCAATGAGATCATGTTTCGCCCGGCCGGTTTGCCGGAAAATCCCAGTCACGAATTCATCGACTTGCACAATCCTGATGAGGCGGCAGTCAACCTGACCGGCTGGCGTTTTGATCAGGGAGTAACCTTCACTTTTCCCGCCGTCAGCATCCCCGCCGGCGGTTATCTGGTGGTGGCATCAAAACTCGCGCCTTTCCAAGCTAAATATCCCGGGGTCACCAACGTCGTCGGTGGCTGGAGCGGATCGCTAAGCAATTCCGCTGAGGGCGTTCGTCTCGTCAACGCGCTTGGTGAGACGGTCGATTCAGTCGATTACGCCACTCAGGGTGACTGGGGGCAGCGGGTGCGCGAAGCGCAATTCAATGGATGGGATTGGCGGAGTCTGGCTGACGGCGGCGGACGTTCGTTGGAGCTGATCAATCCGCTGCTTGGAAACAACAGCGGTCAGAATTGGGGCCCCAGCACACCCAACGATGGAACGCCAGGCCAGGCCAATTCAGTCGCGTCAGCAAATATCGCGCCGCTGATCAAAGACGTGCGGCACCGTCCCACGGTTCCCACTTCGAACGAGCCGATCACCATTGGCTGTGACCTCGAAGACGAATTGCCCACGGCGGCGACGGCAAACCTTTTCTGGAGAGTCTCCTCGGCGAATCCCCCAGCTTTTACGTCGACACCGATGGCTCCCGACGCGCAGGGGCGCTTTAAAGCGGTGCTGCCTTCGCATGCCGACAAAACGATTATCGAATTCTATATCGAGGCTAGTGACGGCACGATGATCCGGACGTGGCCGGCACCAACCAATGAGGGCCAAAACGCCAATGCCCTGCTCCAGGTCGACAATGAGGTTCTGCCGGCGGGCCAATGCTCGGTGCGGCTGATTTTAACGGTCCAGGAAAACAACGCGTATCAAAACAGCAACAGCGGCAGCGATCGCGAATACAATACCACCATTCTCGGCGACTTTGGTTCCGGACAATCGATCAGATATCGCGCCGGCATGCGGATTCGCGGCGCTTCGAGCCGGACCTGGAATCCGCGGCCGATGCGCATAGCCATCACCAACGATGACAAACTCGCCGGCGCGGCAGTCTTCAACCTAAATCCGAAATTTACTTATCTCCAATATCTCGGGGCCAAACTCTTTCAGGCGGCCGGTATTCGCGCTCCGGACACACGTCCGGTTCAAGTCCGCCGTAACGGCGTGAACAACGCTCGCAACGATGACGTCGATTTTGGGCGCTGGGCAATGGTCGAACACCTTGACGGAGACTTCGTGGACAATCACTGGCCGAACGATGCCGACGGCAATCTCTACAAGAAGGTGCGCCCGGACACCAGTTGGGCCTATCGCAGCGGCAACGTCCAGCAATACCTCAATGATGGCTTCACCAAGGAAACCAACACCTCCGCCAACGACTGGTCGGATCTCGATAGTTTCATGCAGGTCATCAACGCCAACCCAGCCTCCTCCGATTACCTGCCCGACATTCAGGTGATAGCCGACATCCCGCAGTGGATGCGTTGGTTCGCCCTCGAGAACCTGATTGCCAACGGCGAGACCAACGTTAGCAACGGAGCCGACGATGACTACAGCTTTTACCGCGGCACAATTGGCCAAAGATTCCAGCTGGTCCCACACGATCTGGATACCATCCTGGGATGGGGCGACCAGGACCGGATTGAGGACCCGAATTACACGCTTTTCGACATGACAGAGCAGGGCGATCGGGGGGAAATTCTCGATCCGCTCGTCCCGTTTTTTGGCACCACCACGGGCGGTGGCCTTGCCACCATTCGACAAGGATATTTCACGGCACTCCGCGACCTCGCTTCGACCCTGTTCGAGCCGGTAGCGTTCGGTCAGTTTGTGGACAACCACCTGAGCGGCTGGGTCGGCCAGAGTCGCATCGACGCCATCAAGTCATTCATGTCGGCACGGCGCACTTTTGTTCTCAATACTGTCGTTCCGGCCGTCGGTGCTTATGTGCCCCAGGTTCCAACCAGCATCGGAACGTTAGCGGCGCCACGCACGACACCCGTGGTCATCAACGAGGTGCTCGCACACAATGTCGCCGGATACCTTGCCGATGGCGCCTATCCCGATGTCCTCGAGTTGCACAATTATGGGGCATCGGCCGTCGACCTCAGCGGCAAAGTACTGACCGATGATCCAACGGACAGAACGAAGTTCGTGTTTGGTCCGGGCACGTCGATTCCAGCCGGCGGATTCATGGTTCTGTTAGGCGGAACAGCACCCCTTGGGGGGACTGGAACCTACCTCAATTTTTCGCTCAGTCGCGAGGGTGGCGCGGTCTATTTCTATGAGCCCACCGACACCGGTCTCGTCATCGATTCGGTCGCGTTTGGTCCGCAGGCGCCGGATTTTTCGATCGGGCGCACGGGAACCGCTGGCGACCTTTGGGGTTTGGGAACCCGCAGTCTGGGTTCAGCCAACACGACACAACCTACCGGAGACGTCGCTCAAGTCCTCCTGAACGAATGGCTGGCCAATCCCGATTTTCGTGTCCGAAACGACTTCATCGAGATTTACAATCCCCTCACCACGCCGGTGGCGTTGGGCGGAGTCAGAATCACCGATGATTTCATCAACTATCCAACGCGGCACACTTTGCCGGCGCTGAGCTACATCGGAGGGCGTGGGTTTGCTGTCTTTTCGTTGCGTGGAAACGCCGCTTCCGCGGCCCAACCCTCGGATTTGCCATTCAAATTGAACGCGCTGGGTGGATGGGCTGCCATCCTCGGCAACAATGGCGTGGCTATCGATCGCGTCGACATGGATTGCCAGGCGCGTGACGTTTCGCGCGGACGGGCGCCTGACGGAGGGGCCACACTGGCGTTGTTCGCGATCCCCACGCCCGGCCTTCCCAACACCGATCCGCCCGCCACTCTGAACGCGTTGCTCAATGACCTGCGCATCACTGAGCTGAATTACAATCCGCTCGGCTTCGGCACTCCGGCTCAAAATGGGAGCTACGAATTCATCGAGTTGTACAACATCGGCTCAGCACCACTGGATCTGACCGGAGTCAGGCTCAGCGAAGGAATTCAGTTTGTTTTCCCATCTTACACCCTGGCGCCCGGCGCCTATGTCGTGGTCGTTCGAAATCTCCTTGCTTTCGAGGAGCGCTACGGCCCCGGTCGTCCCGTTGCCGGGGTCTTTGCCGGCGCCCTTGATAACAGCGGCGAAACGATTTCGCTCACCCTTCCGAATCCCTGGGACGTCAATATTCTGAGTTTCCGTTACGAGCGCGACTGGTATCCATGGACCGACGGAGGCGGTTTCACGCTCGAAATCACCAGCGCCAGTTCACTGCCGCCGCGCGAATGGTCAGATCGCGATTCATGGGTCGCAGGCGTATTGATTGATGGAACACCCGGAGCTCCGTCGCCGCCGGTCATTATCAGCCCGCTGACGGCGAATGGGACCGTCGGCGCGCTGTTCACATACACCGTCCTTGCGACCAACGATCCCGCGGCTTTTTCCGCTGCGGGTCTGCCAGGCGGTCTGGCGATCAATACCTCAACCGGCGTCATATCCGGCATTCCAACGGCGTTCGGCACCTTTAACGTAGCGATTGGCGCCAATAATTCGGGTGGCCAGGACCAGCGGACACTCGCCCTCACTGTTGCGGCCCAACCGCCACCCGCGATCACCAGCGCCCTCACCGTGTCGGGACTAATTGGAGGAACTTTCACTTACCAAATTGTTGCCGCGAACAATCCGACTTCGTATTCAGCCACCGGACGCCCGGCATGGATGAATGTCAACGCGGCCACCGGGCTGCTTAGCGGAACTCCCACCGCCGCTGGCACATTCAATGTCACCATCGAAGCCTCCAACGATGTGGGCACCGATACCGAAACCCTGGTGGTCCAAATCGTAGCCGATGAAATCGCCGCAGCCGTGGACACAGGCGAACTGACTTTTACGCGCGGCGGGAACGTGAATTGGTTCTCACAAACAGATAATGCTTATGACGGCGTTGATGCCGCCGCAAGCGGCGACATCGGGAACAACCAGCAATCGTGGACCGAATCGACCATCGCAGGGCCGCGTTCGATCTCCTTTTGGTGGTCAGTTTCGTCGCGTGGGTTTAACGAAGAGTTCAACGACTCTCTCGACTTTCTCGTCGACGGAACCCGGGTGGCGCGAATCTGGGGAGACGTCGCCTGGCAGGAGGAGAAATTCCAACTCCCCGCCGGCACCCACACTTTGCGCTGGGTCTATCGCAAAGACGGCTTTGGTTCTGGAGGCGCCGACATGGGCTGGCTCGACAGGGTCGCACTCGGGGACCCGGATACCGACGCGGACGGGCTTTCCGACCCGTGGGAGCTGGCGAATTTCGGCAACCTCTCGCGCGACGGGACCGGCGATTTCGACAGCGACGGACACAATGACGGGGACGAATATGCCGCCGGCACCAACCCCACCAACCCGGACTCACATTTCTCACTTCGCAGCATTGAACCCAATGGCGATCAATTCACTATCTCGTGGGATGCGGTGACCGGGCGCACGTATCAATGCCAGACATCCCCGGATCTTCGGTCCTGGTTCGATATTGGGGCCCCGATTATCGCGAACGGTCCCATCGCTTCCACCATTACCACCCCGCCAAAGTCCGCCGAGGAGGAGTTGATTTTGGTCGGCGAACCCGCGCCTGCCAAAGCGCTGGTTCCTACATCGGACATTGGCGCCTTGTGGCAGGGCGGAAATGAAGCCGCCTTCCTGGCCGCCGGCGGTGATGCGGCATGGCTCTCTGGAAACACCGGCATTGGCTATGACCTAAATCCAACTCCGGTTAATTACCTTCCCTTCGTCGGCACCGCTCTGCCTCTGAACGCACAAAATCAACTCTCGAACACCAGTGTGTTTATTCGTGTCCGTTTCAATATCGAGGACCCAGCGTTATTCACCGGCCTGGCGTTGCGCATGAGAGTCGACGACGGCTTTGCGGCATGGATAAATGGCCAGCCATTGCCTGCTTCACAACTTGCCCCCTCTCCGCTCGCGTGGAATTCCGCAGCGACACAATCGGCTTCCGATCAGGCGGCAATCATCTTTCAGGATTTCGATCTCCCAGGACCGTTCGACTATTTGCGAACGGGAGAAAACATTCTGGCTATTCAGGGCCTCAACCAGCAGCAAATGAGCAGCGATCTCCTCATTCAGCCCGTCCTCGTCGGCCGTGTGCCAGTGGAATTCTCGAGCTCCCATGCATTTTGGAGGGTCGTTGCGCTCCCGTAGCGTTCCCGGCGGAGAGAGAGGTGCTTCGAGTGTGCTGGTTCAGCGGGAATGTCCCAAAGGTGGCATGCGGCTAAGCTACAGCCTGGATGTTTTGTTGTTCGGTTAGGTGCCTTGCGCTTGAGTTTTGCCTCCAATTGCTCAATTCTTTGACTCCCACTATCCATTCTGCGAGCACGGGGCGAGCGGTCAAAAGCCGCCGCTCCGTTCTCAAAGAAGGTTTTCTGCCACCCGTAAAA
>JBPCQC010000085.1:0-20888 GCA_050998515.1 Verrucomicrobiales bacterium | reverse complement strand
AGTGGTCCATCCTCGCCCCTCACCCACCCGCCTCACAAGCCCAACCTTTCACTGCCTCCCAACCAGCACAGCGTACTCGTTGTCCGCGAAGCGCTTGAGCGGAGCGAACTCGTTCAACAAGGCGGTGGAGGCAACTTCGCTGCGCTCCGTACCTCACCTTAGACGTTAGGCCGCGCGACGATTTTCTGACCTCGTGTGAGGCAAGAACAACAACAAAACAAAAAACAGCAGAAGAAAGGAAACAAAACTATGGCAGTGCGTAAACGCGCTTCAGCAATGACCGTTGCTGAGCAAAACCGCTTCAAAGCGGTAATCACTCAACTAATCAATGCCCCGGGCGATCCCAACCCTTATGGCACTTTGGTAGGACGTCATGCTAACCATGCTCACAATATGCATCCATTCATGGGCGCTGTTGCTGCTCAGCGATTCTTGCCCTGGCACCGAGTTTACGTGCTCAAGATTGAGCAATTGGGACAGGCAATAGACCCACTGTTTTTCATTCCTTACTGGAAATGGACTGTCCAGCGCGCGGTTCCCCCCTGGCTGGCAACCTTCAAACCTACCGTAAAGGTGCCAGGCATAAATAGAACCGTGACGAGGAACCCTCCCAGACCTGGCACCACGCTCCCGACCTCGGCTCAGATAACCGCAGTTTTGGCACGAGGAACATTCACTAACTTTGTCAATGGATTGGATGCGCCCCATGGCAGGGTTCATAACTGGTGCTTCGGAACAATGTCTGACTTCAGTTGGTCCCCGGTGGACCCACTCTTTTGGTTGCATCACGCAGAGATCGACCGGATATGGACGCAGTGGCAGGCCACCCATCCCGGTCTGAACCCGTCGCTTACCGGAACCGCCCGCATAATGGATCCCTGGCCAGAGACAGAAGCGCAAGTCAGGTCAATTGCCGCGCTGGGATACTCCTACGGCCCTTAGCCCAACAAAATCGGCCGAGCGAACCGCCGCTGCGCTTCTCCATTCAACTCCGGGGGACAGTTCGAGAGCGCCTCGCGCGCTCCACCGTCCCTGTCGGCGGCGGTCGCTCACCTCTGACGTTAGGCGACTCTACGCGTCTCGTTTGAACGAACGCCAATGCAGAGCAGTCCAAGCCGCCCATCTCAATAACCAAACCACTACGATGAAACCAAGAAACGCCTTTCTAGCTCTCGTGCTGACCCTCGTAACCGCAGTAACAGCCGCCGCGCAACCGGAACTCGCCGGCATCGGGGTTGCAATTATGGCCGGCGAACCCGCAAAAGGACCTCAAATTCGCGAAGTTGTGCCCGCCTCGCCCGCCGCCAAAGCCAAGCTAACGGAGGGCCTGATCATCATGAAGGTTGATAACAAATTGACTGCGGGGAAAAGACTCGAGGATTGCGTCAGCATGATCCGCGGCCCGGCGGGGACGACCGTCGAGCTTGAACTGACAGACCCAAGTGACGCAAAAACGATGAAAGTCACGCTCACGAGAGAGAAGCTCGATGTTTCGAGGTGACAACCGAATCGCCGAACCTTTAGAGTTGCCTGACGCGAAGCCGGCAGGCAACTCGTGTTGAACAAGCCCGGCTTTGCGGGAGACTGAACGAGCGTCGAAAGCCATTGCGGTTTCTATTTTTCGAGCCCGGATTGCTGGAAGTTCAGGGAGCGAACAGAGAATGCTGCTGACGCACCATTTATACGATTGTCCGCTCTTTGCGAGCGATTGAGGCCGCGGTCGCAAAGCCATTTCAGCCCAAACATCGCGATGTTGCTTTGAGCAGGAAACGAAGATTGCGCCCGGCCCGGCGCTTTTGCAAATCGCGGCCGCAATGCTCTGCCTTTAGCCTGGGAGAATGTCGGGTCGCTACGGAGGGACATATTTGATGCGCACCAACGCAAACTGCCCGCACTTCGGGCAGAGGAGGTGGAGGGGTTGCAGCGCGGCGCTGCTGGGTTTATCGCCGAGATTGAGCGGGGTTTGCAAAAGTTCCCGCACCAGGTGCAGGGTCTTTTTGGCGCGCGGATTGACGTCGAGCCGCGCGAATCCGCGCTGAATCCGAAGACGCGACATTCATTGCGGCTCAGGGGACCTTCGCCCCACCGGCGGCCGATCACGCAACGTGGTGGGGCGATTTGGTGGGGTGACTCTGTCGAGCCGCGCTGAATCCGAACGCGTGGCATTCAATGACTGGCGGGACGCGAGACCCAATGTTTTTTGACTCGTTGTGGCCGGCCTCGGGCACCGCGATATGGATTTCCCGGGAATGGACATCCATCCCCACATAGAGTAGTTCTTTGGTTGTCTTTTTCATGGTGTGCTGGTTTGCGTTTTTAACACTCTGTTTGCCGGTGCCCGCTTAGCCGCGGCACCCAAACATGCGGATAGGCCCGGCGACGGGCAGCCCGCGATTCCAATGCGACCCCGCACACCGCCTCTTTTTCAACCAAAGGCAGCATGCTCAGAACCCGCTCCCGCAGATCCAGCCGCAGCCATAAGGTCTAGGCGCTGACGCCGATGCCAACAACCAACACCAGCCACACAATATGAGAATCGCCAAGGCATCTATTCCTGCAACCATCAACATTCCCGGCGCAATAGTGCGTCAGAAATTGGACTTCGGCGACGCCACCGGTTATGGCGCCATCGCGGGAGAGTATTTCTCGCTCGGATCTGGCACCGACATCGCTCCCCTTCTGAAAGGCTTGGAGGGTGACCTCTGCCAGTCCCCCCACTGGGGCTATATGATTGAGGGCGAGATCACCGTCACCTACAGCGACAAGCAGGAAGAGACCCTTTCGGCTGGCGATCTCTTCTATTGGCCGCCAGGGCATACAGTGAGAGTCGGCAAGGATGCCGAGATCATTCTTTTCAGTCCACAGGCTGAACATTGCAAGGTGGTGAACCACCTACACAGCCAACTGTGTGGATGATCATTAAACCCGCGACAACGGAAGGCGCTGCAGCGAACACGCGTCTCAGTCACGCCCGCTGCTCCCAGCAGACCCTCCACGCAGCAGCCGCGCCTGAGCCGCGTGTCGCTGAGCTTGGGGTCGCCGTTTGCTCGCGCCCTCTGTTGACCGAGGCCGTTTGAGTTCCTACTTTTCCGGCATGTCCACACAGCAACTCACCACCGAGGCGATGGCTCTTCCGCTCCCAGAGCGAGTCTCACTGGCACAGGCACTCTGGCAGAGCATCGACGCCGGCTTGACCGACAGCGACGAGCGCGAGGCCGTTCGCGAGGCGATCCGGCGCGATGAGGAGCTTTCATCCGGCGCAGTCATCGGCCGCACTCACGAAGAAGTCATGCAGGCTGCCCGACGCGCCATCGGATGCGACTGATTCATCACCCGGATGCTGAAGCGGATCTCATCAAGGCGGCCAAGTTTACAATCGGCGAGTTCCGGGACTTGGCGCTGAGTTTCTCGACGCGGCAGACCGTGCAATCGGAGTTATTCAGGAGGCTCCCGAGCGTGGGAGCATTATCGAGGCAGATGTCCGGCATTATCTCATGCCGCGTTTCCCATACGCTATCTACTACCGCGTGCTTCCCGATCACCTGCGCATTCTCGCGTTCAAGCACCACAGCCGCCACCCGGATTACTGGCGGTATCGTCTTTCCGACTGAACCGCAAATATCTTGTTGTCGGCCTCGGACTTTCGCAGCGAGAGGAAGTCTCGAAAGGGGAGTCCGGCTAAACACCTATTTGGACTCAATCGGGCCAGTCAGAGTTCTGCGTAGAGCCAGAACCACGAGAGGCCTTCCAGCACCGCGATCCAACGCCGCGGGGCGGTCCAGAAACTCGTGCATTAAACCCACTGGCTATCCATTCAAATTGAAGGGCGGCTGCCGTCTCACCTCGCCGTGGCCGGCGTGGGTGCGGCTCCAGTTTTTAAGGAAACCTATATGAAAGACGGTGAAACAAAAAAGGAGTTGTCACCAGAACAACGTGAAGAACTACTCAGAGCGTTGAAAGCCCGTTTTGAGAAAAATATGAACCGCCATAAAGGTCTTGAATGGGCTAAAGTAAAAGCAAAGCTGGAAGCTAATAGCGAAAAACTGTGGTCACTCAATGAAATGGAGAGAACAGGCGGTGAACCGGATGTCGTTGGTGATGATAAAAAGACGGGCGAATACATTTTTTTTGATTGTTCAGCGGAAAGTCCTAAAGGCCGCACAAGTGTTTGTTACGACCGTGAAGGACTGGATTCAAGGAAGGCATTTAAGCCCGAAAATAACGCCATTGATCTGGCGGCTGCCATGGGCATCGAGCTTTTAACGGAAGAACAATATCGAGAGCTGCAGAAACTTGGAAATTTCGATACGAAGACGTCGAGCTGGGTGAAAGCACCTGCTGATATTAGGAAACTCGGCGGCGCCCTCTTTGGTGATCGTCGCTTCGGCCATGTCTTCGTGTATCACAACGGTGCGCAGTCTTACTATAGCGCCAGGGCGTTCCGTGGCTCGCTAAGGGTCTAACTTTGAATTTTAGCATTTCTTCGATTTGTGACATGGCGCGCTGCTTGCAGGCGACCTGCACGGTACGTTATCGGGATTCGAGGAAACCAGCGCAAGATTCGGATCGATGTCGTCCGCCAAGCGGGATCGGAAACCGTGCGCGTATTGGAGCGCGGCAACGTAACCGATCATCGCTGCGTTGTCGGTGGTGAGGGCAGCAGGCGCGAGCAAAAGTTTCAAACCGGCGACCTGACACACCTGGGAAAAACTCTCTCGCAAAGCGGAGTTGCACGCCACACCGCCAGAAATCGCGATCCGGTTTTCGCCCGAGCAACGCGCGGCATTAACGGTTTTCGTCACCAGGATTTCCACGATGGCGGCCTGGAAGCTGGCACAAAGATCCGGCAAGGCAGCGTGCAAAGGGCGCGAAAGTTTTTCGATGGTGTAAAGCACCGCGGTTTTCAGTCCGCTGAAGCTGAACATGAAGTCGCCGCTATGCAGCATCGACCGCGGAAAGGAAAATGCGGTGGGGTCCCCGTCTTTGGCGAGTTGGTCGATCTGCGGGCCGCCTGGATACGGCAGCCCGAGCATTTTCCCGACCTTGTCGAATGCCTCGCCCGCTGCGTCGTCGCGAGTTTTCCCCAAAAGCGAGTAATCGCCGACGCTGCGCAGATGAAGCAGGATGGTGTGGCCACCACTGACGATGAGCGCTACGCAAGGCGCGACACCCTCCGGCCGATCTACGAAAGGCGAGAGCAAATGGCCTTCGAGGTGATTGATGGCCAGAAACGGTTTGTGTTGCGCCAGAGCCAGCGCCTTGGCCACGGTGTTTCCGATCAGCAATGAGCTCGCCAGTCCCGGACCGGCGGTCGCGGCGAAGGCATCGATTTCGCCCAGGGCCACGCCCGCCTTTCTTACTGCCGCTACTACGAGCGGACTGATTCGCACCAGATGATTGCGGGACGCCAGCTCTGGGACCACGCCCCCAAACGGTTGATGCAGGGCAACCTGTGAACTGACTTCGCTGGCCAGGATCTTACTTCCCCGCACCACCGCGACCGCCGTTTCATCACACGACGTTTCCAGGGCCAGAATGAGTGGTTCACGGTTCACGGTGAGGGTGTTTGGGCCCTCCCAATATCGGTGGCAGCGACTCTCTTGTCGCTGGGCTTATTCGCGGCAGCGACACTTCTGTCGCTGCGACGAAGTGCGGCAGGCAGGAGTGCCTCTATGGAGAGCTGTAGGCGGGGTCTGAGACCCCGAAGAGGTGATGAGCTGTAGCCGGGGTCTGAGACCCCGGAAGAGGCGGCCTCCAAGAGGCCACCTACAGCACGGCGGTCGCGGGGAGCACAATGTCCAGCTATGTTCATCTTGCAGCGTGCTTGCCGAACTATGAACATCGCAGCCAATGGTGTCATTGCTCAAATCGATCAAATTGCTTTCTGACCCGACGCGTTTGCGGGTGTTGCGACTTCTTCGCGAACAGGAACTTTCGGTGGCCGAGTTACAGGAAATTCTCGCGATGGGCCAGTCCCGCATCTCCACCCAGCTTGGCCAGTTGAAGGCGGCGGGTCTGGTGGTGGATCGCCGTGTGGGCAAGAATGTTCTTTACGGCACCGTGGCACACGAACAACTCGACAGGCTCTGGGAGATGGCGGCCCAGGTGGCAAAAGAAATCCCCGAGGCCAAACGCGATGCTGCGGCGCTGCAACTGACACTGCGGAAACGATCGGATAAGGCGCGCGCGTATTTCGACCAATTGGCGGGAAAATTCGGCCGCACCTACGTGCCGGGGCGCTCGTGGAAGAGTCTGGCTGAAACCCTGTTGAAGCTCATGGAGCCGCGGATCATCGCCGACCTTGGCGCGGGCGAAGGGACACTGGCGCAACTTCTGGCTCAACGTGCGGAGAAGGTCATCGCGGTCGACAATGCAACGAAAATGGTCGAATTCGGTGCGCGCCTTGCTCGCGATCATGGCTTTCGAAATCTTGAATACCGCCTCGGCGATATTGAAGCGCCGCCCATAGACGACTCGAGTGTGGACCTGGCATTATTCAGCCAGGCATTGCATCACGCCAGCCAGCCCGCGCTCGCCGTTCGGGAAGCCTGGCGAATCCTGCGGCCGGGTGGCCGCATCGCGATTCTCGACCTCTTGAAGCACGACTTTGAAGAGGCGCGGGAACTGTATGCGGATGTCTGGCTCGGCTTCACCGAGGTCGACCTCGAGGAGTTCCTCCAGAAGGCTGGCTTTCGCGAAATCCTGACCGCGGTCGTGGACCGCGAGGCGGATTCGCCACATTTTCAAACCCTGCTAGCCCTCGCTGCCAAACCACACCCAGAGGGAGGCGATTAGTTCGGCTTCAATTTGTCGGGCAAGAGCCCCGACGGCGCTGATGGCGCAGGAGCCGGCTGTTGCGGCGCCCCAGGCGGCGGCACCGCAGGAACTGGAGCGGGCGCGGGTGGTTCGTCAGCAGGAACAGGGGACTTTGAGGGTGTGGGTTCAGCTGGTGGGGGCGGGACCGCAGGCGCGGGGGCTTCCGCGGGTGCGGTCTCCGCTGGAGAAGCTCCGGGTTTCTTTTCCTTCGACTCCTTGATGCGCGCAATCAGTCGTTGGGCCAGTGAAGCTTTTTCATCCCACCATCCCATCTTGAGCGCCTTCTCGAGGACTTCGACCGCTTCGTCGAACTTGCCGGCACGCAGCAGATGGAACCCATATTCCGACCAGGCCTCCCGGTAGCTCGGCGCCAGATTGATCGCCTCTTTGAAGCGTTGTTCCGCCCAATCCAGGCTTTCCTCACCTCCGAGTTCACTGAGTTGTTGCCCGAGCAACATCGGCGGAATGAAAAAGTGCGGGTGAACCTTCCTGGCACGCTCGAATTGTTCCACGGCTTTTACCCGCCAGGAAAACTCGAGCGAAGGGAGTTCCGCTTCGTCCGCCAGTTGAGCGTAGGCCTGGCCGCAAGCGATGGTATTTAAATAATTGTTAGGATCAAGCTGCTGCGCTTCTTTGAAATGCGGAAGCGCGACGAGATAATCGGCGCCGTAAAGATGCTGGAGCCCTTTTTCATAACTGATCTCAGCACGTGCGCAGCGCCAGCCTTTGACAATGAGAAATCCGCCACCGCACGCCGCGAGCACGGTCAGGAGCGTTTTTAAACCCGGAATGTGCAGGAAGCGCCGAACGCCAGATTCGTAGCCTGGATTGGACAGCAACCCAAAAACCGCTGACATCAAAACAGCATTGGCGGGAATGTGAAGGTTGAAGTCGACAACCGAATGCGCCGCGTAAGCAGACAGTGAGGCCAAAGCGCCGGTGGCCAGCCCGAGGCTGTTGCTGAAGCTATCGCCGGTGCGCTCGTAGCGCACATTGCGGTACCACATTAGAAAACGGAGCCCGTTTCCGACATGCGCCAGGAGCAGGAAGAGTCCGAGCGCGGCGCCGACCACTCCGTAGTCCGCCAGCAATTGCAGATAATCGTTGTGGGCAAAAGTGGCGCTCTTATCAAGAGCCCCGGACCATTGATCGGGCGCCCTGGTGAATCCGCGTGACAGATATTCGTAGGTTTGCGCCCCCGTGCCCCAGATCGGTGACAACTGCCACTGTTCCAGGGCGATTTTCCAAAAGGCGTAGCGAAGGTCCTGATCGGCATTGAAGACGTCATGCTGATATCGGCTCGAGAGAAATGACCAGCAGAGGTAAATCAGAAAGCCGCCCAGGATGAGAAACATGGCTCCAAAAGCGAGCAGGTACTTGCCAAACTGCGGGCCAAGAAATTTCCCGTACAATACGAGGGCAATTACTACAAAGGCTGCGAGTCCCGCGCCTGCCGAAAGCATGCCCCCGCGCGAGTAGGTGAGCGCCAGGGTCACCACCCCGAGCATGAAGACAAACAGCATCACCATGCGCCAGACAATCGGGGTGCGCGCAAAAAGCGTGAACCCCAAAAGAAAAAAAATCGTTCCTTCGAGGAACCCCGCGAGATGGTTTTCATTGTGGAAAAACCCTCCGGCGTTCATGTCTCCCGACGCCCGCGCATAGCCGAGCCAGGTGTAAGGCGACCACGTGCGGTCATGCTGCGACTGATAAATGCCGATCGCAAAGTTGCAGAGGATCAGTGGGACGAGCACCCAAACAAACCAGCGGCGATATTTGGGATGCTCGACATGCAAAGCAAAAATCGTATAGCTGATGAAGCACGCGAGCAGCGGCAGCAGGTCCTGGCGGGCGAGATGCTCGACCGGTGAGAACCACGCCCGCACCGCCACATAGCCGGCAAAAAGGAGCGCTGAAATCAAGCAGATATGGCTGGGCGAAAACTTGAAGCCTTTGCGCAAACGTCCCAGCGCCAGCAACCCGCCCACCGCGATCACTATATAGGCCGGCCACTGAAACGCCATCTTGGTCCACGCCCCCAGCGTGGCCATCAAAACGTAGCTCGCCAAGAATATCGTCAGTAATACAACCTGCATCGCAGCAGGCGGAGTGTTCCGCAGTCACTTTCAGAACGCAATGGCGATTGTTGCGGAGTCATCGGCGGAAGGGCGCTCTGCGAGCGCCGGTGGCCTTCATGGTGCAGGGGCGTTGTGCAGGCGCCCGTCACGAGCGCCCGCGGCATTCATTTTCGTGTTATGCGTGTCCCAACAAGTGCTTCTTCATTCGGACCAGGTTATCAGCCAGCCGAACACGATCGCCGCGGGGAACCTCGCTCGAAATCCAGCCGAAATAATTGATCTCTTCGAGCGCTTTGCGGGTTTCCGCCCAGTTCACGTCCCCGTCGCCGATGTCGCAGAACTTGTCTTCCTTGAGCTTGAAATCTTTGGTGTCGACCTTGATCAGACGAGAGCCCATGGCGCGCAACCACTGCGGGATATTGGCGAACTTCAGAAAATTCGAGAGATCCAGGTAGGCTCCGACCCACGCATTGTTGATCTCATCGAGGTATTTGATCATCTGGTCTGGTTTTTGATCTCCGCCCCCCTTCGGATCATAAAGAAACTCGTTCCAAACGGTCTCGATGCCGATACGCACCCCGAGTTCGGCGGCCAGCGGGCATACTTCGCGAATCCCGGCAATACTGCGTTCCCAGACCTGCTGCGCATTTTCATTTTGAGGATCGCGCACGGCGCCGGGCACGAGTAGCACGGTACTGCCGCCCACCGCTTTGCAAAAACGAAGGGCATCCTCGAGCTGTTTGACTGCTTCCTTGCGCGTCGCTTCGCGCGGATCACTGAGGCGGACGGTCCAGTGGTTGCCATTGACCACTCCATGAATTGGCAAGCCAGTCTTTTCGATGGCAGCCAGACATTCCCTGACCGGCACCGCGTATTGGCTGTCCATCTCGACGCCGTCGTAGCCGAGGTCTTTCAGCAGTTTGCACTTGTCCTCCCAGGATTTCGCGGCCGGGTCGGCAATCATCCCTGACTTAACCGAAAAGAGGAACCGCGGCTTGCCGGTGGCTGCGAAGAGATGGGTGGCAGCAGCCGGGAGTGAGGCAGCCAGAGCGGATAGTTTTACAAAGTGACGGCGATTCATGACAGAAGGGTTGGGGCGACGCTAGCGGGCTTCGCGCTGGGATCAAGCCACACTGCTGTTCACTCCGTCGTTTGAGAAACTCGGCACCATGTCTACACTCCGCCCCTGCACCATGAGAATCCTCTCCGGCATTCAGCCAACCGGGCGCCTGCACCTCGGAAATTACTTTGGAATGATGGAACCTTCGTTGCGCCTGCAACACGAAGGCGAAGCGCTTTATTTCATCGCCGACTATCATGGGCTGACCACCATTCACGACGCCGCGGAACTGCGGAAAAATGTGCGCGAGGTGGCCGTGGATTTCCTGGCGTGCGGCCTGGATCCTGACAAAGCCACGTTTTTCCGCCAGAGCGATGTACCCGAGGTCGCCGAACTGACGTGGATTCTCAACTGCGTCACGCCGGTCCCGATGTTGGAGAATGCCCATTCCTACAAGGATAAAACTGCGCACGGCATCATTCCGTCGGCCGGCTTGTTTGGCTACCCGGTACTGATGGCCGCAGACATCCTGATTTATGACAGCGATGTCGTGCCGGTCGGGCAGGACCAAAAGCAGCATCTCGAGATGACGCGCGATGTCGCGGCAAAATTCAACCACCGCTATGGAGGCGAATTCTTGAAACTCCCCAAGGCACTCATCCGTGAGAGTACAGCCATTGTCCCCGGCCTCGACGGTCAGAAAATGAGCAAAAGTTACAACAACACGATCCCGCTGTTCGAGGATGAAAAGCTGCTGCGCAAAAAAATCATGGGCATCGTGACTGATTCGACCCCCGTCGAGGCTCCCAAGGATCCTGACAAATCGGCCCTCATCGATTTTTATCGCCTGGTGGCGCCACCAGAGGAAGTTACCATGATGGAGGAGAGTTTCCGAGCCGGCGGCGAGGGATACGGCACTTACAAACAGCGGCTCTTCGATGCCTTATGGGAATTCTTTCGCGCGGCGCGCGAACGCCGTAACGGTATCCTGGCCGACGCGGGCGGCATCGAAAAAGTGCTTAGCCAGGGCGCCATCAAAGCGCGAGCGCTCGCCCGTCCTGTACTGGATCGCGTTCGAAAGGCGTGTGGGCTGTAGCCTCCCGCACTCCAGAAGAACAGGAGTACGCGAAGCCCGCACAAAACGGACATGGTCAATGGGACCTTCGGAGCAGCCCGCTCTGAGACCTCCGCGCTCTTCGAGGTTCAACTTCTACCCGGGCGGCTGAATCACGCCGAACGTCACGCCCCCCGCGGTTGCCAATCGCGGACCAGTTGCTTGATTTGATGCGCTCTTCGCACCCCGGTGAAAATAACGTCATCCTTCGGGCCACCGACGGACGAAAAAATAATCGTGCCCACACCGAGCAACCCTGCAAGACCGCTTTCGACGACGTTGATGGCGCGGACGTCATCGAGTCGGATTTCGCGGGAGGTTTTCGAGATGAGTCCGTGTGTGCATTCCACACGCTCAGTACTGATCGAGTAATCGTGGCTGGCTCGGGCAATGAAGGCGCGGGCGAGAAGCAAACAGGCCAGGGCAAAGGCGGCGCCAAGCCACCAGCCTCCTAACGCCCCGGCCCAATAGCCGGCCACCAGCACGGCTGCCACGAGCGCAAAGCTTTTCCAATAGCTGAGCCAGCTCGGGCAGCCAGCGAAGAGCAATTGTTCCCGCTGGAACGTGCCAAAATCTTCGCCATACCCGCCTTCGGCTTCTTCAGCCTCGGGCGGCGCGTTGTCCTCCGGCATTTCCAAGTCATCAGCGTCCTCGAGCTCCGGCTCCTCCGGTGTCAACTCGAGCTCCTGATCGTCTGTTTCATCAGCGGCCGGAGCCATTCCGCCGGCTCTCGCCAGATCGGGAAAAAATTCGCCTTCTTCCCGAATGTCGCCGTCTGGATCCCGAACGGATTTCAAATCTGCCTCTGGCGAGATGGTTTGAAAGAGCTCTCCGAGGCGTTGTTGATATGGTTGCCCTTCGACCCGGCACCAGTCGTTGCGCGTGACTTCCCCGGCATCGAGCAGATCGAGGATTTCTTCTTCGCTGAAGGGACCTTCCTCTTTACCGCCGCCGCGCAGAATCACAACTTGCCAGCTCATGACGCATTTTCACCACGGTCCACCGGTGGGAGCAAGTCTTCGCGCTGCAAAAACAATTTGAGATTAAGCTCGGAAAGTTCCCGCGTGTTCATACGCAGCACGAGGGTGAGGAATGGCGTCAACCGGTCAATTTCCGCCACCGTGGAATGAACCAGACCCGCAATTAGTCTCGGATCGGCGGTCGCAACGAAAAGATTGGCAGCACGGAAAAAAACGGTGCCGGCGTCGTAATCCATTTCAAAGTTCCCAACGGTCAGCAGTTGGTTCAATCGCATCAGCATTTCGGCCACCACGCCCGCGCGCGCCAGTGGAACTGTCGACCCGGCATAGCCGACCACCGAGACCGCGTTGATTTCCGGAAAGGCCTGCGCATGCACACGAACACGCGTGTGGTGCGCCTCGAAAATCGATTCCACCACCAATTGTCCCTCGATCGGCTCGAACTGCCAGCCGCGGCTTCGAAAAGCGGACTTGATTGCGTCGAGGAGAGCGTCGGACATACACTGAAAGTCATTCCTACAAGGCCTGTCGCCGGAGTGGCGGGCGGGGCCAGCGTTCCCGGTCCAGCGACCACACCAGCCAAACGAGAAGAGCGCCGGCGAAAAACGAGCCGAAGCCGCAAGTAAAGGCGGCCCCCGCTCCAACGTAAAACGGAGACAGAAGGAAAAGCACCATGACGGCACGGTTGGGGGGAATCTCCCAGGGTCGCACAGCCGCGCGCAGGTGGGCACGGGTCAATTGCAGTCCGCACAACGTGTAAAACGCGTAGGCGGCAGCAAAACCCAGGGTCAGTGATGACATCAGAAGAAAATCCAAAAAGTGCCACAGCCCACCGCCGCTGAGCCCCATGTATTGCGACCACATCAGCAGGCCGGCGGATGGCAGTGCAACGTAAAGATAAGCCGCCGCAATTACAACGCCGCGCATGGCGTAGGTGGGATACCCGGACCCGCCGATCATGAGGGCATTCATGGCCGAGCTCGCCGCAGCCACCACGCCTAGAGCGGCGAAATTTCCCAACGCTTCGACGCCTCCAAAAAAGTACCGCACGATGGCATATGGCAGCAGCGAAATGAGAACGAGACCACAGAGCGCCATTTGCGTAAGCCATTTTCCAACCGCAATCCGCCAACGGGTCAGGCCGGTGAGAATGATGAGCTGCGAATTGCTGCCCGCGAGCTCATCGGTCAGCGCAATCAGTCCGCGCAGAGGGAAAATCATCGCCACGGTGGCGAAGGCGAGGCCCCAGAATGCGAGATGGCCCGCTTCGGTTGCGCGGCTGGTGTGCGCCGCGGCGGCGGCGAACTCGATGCACACCACCGCACCTGCGACTATGTGCACGCTCACAAAAGGAACGACAAACCACCGCGCGCGCAACCCCTGGCGCAGCTCTTTCACCGTCATCGGCCCAAGCCATTCCGGAAAATCGTCTACCGCGGATAAACCAGTCGATGTGGCCACAGGTGGTCGTTACCAAAGTCGCAAACCCTGATTGGCCAAATCAAAACCAACGCGTCCGCCAGATCGGGCTGCTCAGAAGTTCTGAGGAAGAACAACTTGCGGAAAGGAAAATTGACCATTCCCTTAGGGTTCTATGGCTGATCCCCGCAACGCCGCGCACGCCAAGAAAGTCAAGCAGGAGAAAAAGCACCAGGGCACGGTAGCAAGTCCGGCGGATGCCCAGGGCAGAAAGCCACCGGCAGCGAAGAAGACTGGCCCCGCCGAATCCCCGGTTTCGATCAGCCCTGCGGCCAGCGAGAGTGTGGTGCCGGCCGAGCGTCTCACACCGAATCCGCCGGCCGCGCTCGAAGGTTCGCGGGCCGTGCTTGAGCAGCTCAAGGAGATGGATTTCCATTCACGCGCCAATCTCGAGCGGCTCGCGGAGCTGATGCTGACAGTAGAGGACGAGTTGAAGCAGAAGGAATTCGCCACTCCCCTCGGCGAGGTTTTCTCCGCGCAAGACGCCTTCCAGACAAAGCTGACGGCGCTCATCGAGGCTTACAAGGCCGAGTGCGATCGCATGCAAAACGAAAGCGTGTAGCTCGCTCCGTCAGAGCAGGTGACAAAACCGGTTCCCTCCTCCTCACTGTTGCGCCAGCAACGCCAGCCTCGCGCGCAGCAAGTCGTCCACGAGTACGGCCCGGCTGTTGGGCACGATACCGGAGCCGAATTTTCGCGCGTAAACCTTCGTGAGCTCGGCGCCGAAGAAGAGTATGCAGGCCGAGTAATAGATCCAGGCGAGCACGATTACCACCGATCCCGCCGCGCCGAAACTCGAGGCGATCGTACTGGTGCCGAGATAAGTGCCAATGATGAACTTGCCGAGCGTAAAAAGAAAAGCGGTCGCGACGGCGCCCAGCCAGACGTCGCGCCAGCGGATGCGCACGTTGGGCATCAATTTGAAGACGAGGGCGAAGAGCCCGCTGACGACAGCAAATGAGATCAAAAAATCCCAAGTCTGCCACACCGCGGAGGAAAGCTGAAAGCGGCCGCTCATGTATTTTCCCAACGCCGCGAGAATCGCGCTGATGACCAGCGAAACCAGCAGCAGAAAGCCGATCGCCAGCACGATTGAGAACGAAAAGAAACGATCGCGGACGAGCGTAAAAAAGGGCCGGCCAGGCTTCACGACGACGCCCCATATCGTGTTCATGGCGTCTTTGAGCTCGGCAAAGACCGTCGATGCGCCAAAGAGCAGCACCGCCATGCTGATGACCGTTGCAAGCACTCCGGTGGTTTTCTGCGACGCGCTCGACTGCACTGCCGACTGAATTGCTTCGCCAGCGCGCATGCCCGCGAGCGTCGAGATCTGCTGCGCCAATTGCCCGCGGGCCGCCTCATCGCCAAACACCAGCCCGGCGATCGAGACTACGATCACAAGCAGCGGCGCCAGCGAGAAGATCGCGTAATAGGCAAGCGATGAGCTGAGGCGCATCGCGTTGTCATCAATCCATTCGGAAGCGGCTTCTTTTAATAACGGCAGCAAATAACGTGGATGCATATGTCAATAATGGCATCGGATTGCACTTCGCACTTGAACTCCTCGAAGACACTCGGCGAGCGTTGGTGCGCTGAAGCCGCGATGATCAAGAAATGGTCGGGGCGGCCGGATTCGAACCGACGGCCTCCTGGTCCCAAACCAGGCGCTCTACCAGGCTAAGCTACGCCCCGCCAATGAGCAGAGAAGATTGGTCAGAAAAGGTGATGTATCAAGGTGAATCGCCGAGGAGTGTTCGGGGAGCGCACGCACCCCCTTGATTCCGGGGAGCACACGCGCCCCCGCGTGTCGCCATCGGCGCCCTCGCCGATGGCATGGAATGAAGACGACCGGGCGGCGCGGTCGGCAGCACGCAAAGGCGCGCGCGCTCCCAAGCCGGAGCGGTGGGCGGCACGCTCGGGCGGGGCGCTCCCACCCAATCGATCTGCTCTCCTTTTGCAGATCAATGCGTACGCCAGCGTCATCAATAAACGCCAGCCAGTTGGGCTTTGGTGAGGGCGGGGTCTTCCTCCCGGCGAACTGATTCCATGTCGATCCCGAATGCCCGGGGTAATTGAGCGCATACTTCGGTGAGCATGGCGCCCGAGGCTTGGACAACGGCGATGACCCCATCGACCCAGCGCTTCGCAGCGAAGTCGGCTGAACCGGCCTCGAGAGTGCGCTGCAAATGCGCTGCAGAGACAAACGGCTCGAGGCCATACCCTATGATGAGTGCCGCGCGGGCGTTTGTTGCGTCCAGCGTCAGCAGGATGTCATGGTTCCTGCCGCCTCGTTGCAACTCACGGCAAACTCCGCCTCGATTAAAAATCCAAAAAGCATATGCGGAGATCGGCTGGTCAACATCGAGTGAAGTGGTGACAATGGAAAACCCGACTTGGGGAAAAGAGTCAGCGAGCCGGTTTATCGCCCTTCTGATCATCCGGCAGTCGCGCGGTCCGAAGAGCGGGGCAACGTCGCAAAGGCCAGGATGCAAGCGGGGCATGACGCCGAAAAACAGGTCGACGCGTTCAAGGGTGAACCCGCAGGCGCCGCACTGAAGCTGGGTTTCCGACGCTGGAGCGTGGCAAAAAGGACAGTGCATGGGCGCAAGCCACGTTCATACCGGCACGAGAATGGCGAGTCGAGGGAAAAGATACTCGCGTTGCCGAGAAATCGTTATCGCGCCTTGCATTGCAGAATTCAATGCAGCAGGCTCCAAGCTGGCGACACGGCCGGCCGCCGGCCCGCAGTACGAGCCTCGTACCGCAGACTTTCAGTCTGCTGTATCGCAGACCTGCGGTCTGCCTTTGGCTGAATTTACGTCCACGTCCACATGCCTGAATTCACTGACAAAGTCGCTGTCATAACCGGTGCCGGTCGCGGAATTGGTCTTGCGATTGCGAAACGGTTCGCGCAAGGCGGGGCCAAGGTGGCGGTGGTCAGCCGAACGGAAATCAACAGCCAGAAAGCGGCCCAGGAAATCAACGAGGCGCATCCAGAGGCCGCCCGAGCTTACGCGGTGGACATGAGTGACGGCGCGGCCGTGGCGGAGATGGGAAAACGGATTCTCGATGATTTCGTCAAGGTCGACATACTGGTGAATAATGCGGGCGTCACCCGCGACGGCCTGACCATGCGGATGAGCGAGGAAGATTGGGACATCGTGCTCGACACTAATCTCAAGGGCGCCTTCAACGCGGTGAAGGCATTTCAGCGTTCGCTACTCCGCCAGAAAAACGCTCGCATCATCAACGTCGCCAGCGTGATCGGCTTGATCGGCAACGCCGGGCAGGCCAATTACGCGGCCAGCAAAGGGGGCCTCATCGCACTTACAAAGTCGCTGGCGCGCGAGTTCGCTGGCCGCGGTCTCACCGTTAATGCCATCGCACCGGGATTCATTTCCACCGACATGACCGCGGCGCTCAACGAGAAACAAAGAGAAGCCATCCTCGGGCAAATCCCGCTCGGGGTTCTAGGCGAAGCGCAGGACGTCGCCCACGCCGCCGCTTTTCTTGCCAGCGAAGGCTCAAAGTACATCACCGGGCAGGTCCTGGTCGTGGACGGTGGGATGGTCATGTGACCACTCAGCCAAGCCCCGAAATCTACTGTTTAAAGTGTGGCGTCCGCACGGGTCGATCTGTAAAAATCCTGAAATTCATCATGCGCCGCACCGCGTTTTTGGATGGGATGAAAGCAACTTCAAGAACGCAGCGTAGATTCTACGTGGATGTGAAAATGACAGACCCTTCCCAAACGCAGCGCCGCAAGGCCGTCGCTTTCCAGACCAACCTGGCTGACAGCCCGCGCAAGGGGAAAAGAAGCTGGGTGCGCGCTGCCGTATGGCTGACGGCGGCATGGGCCGGTTTGTATTATGGCCTTCCCCTCGCTTCTCCGCTGCCAGACTCTCTCGCGCTTCCGCCCAAACCAGGGACCAAAATCACCGACCTCAATGGCGCGCCCTTGCGCAAACTTTTACAGGATGGCCGCCGCGTTGATCGGCCACTTGATTTCTCCGAAATTCCCCCTGCGCTCGTCAACGCCATCGTTTCCGCCGAGGATCAGCGATTCTGGTCGCATGGCGGAATCGATTTTCTCGGGATGATGCGGGCGGGTGCTGATTCGATCGGGGCCCGCCGTCCGGTCTCGGGCGCGTCAACGATCTCCCAGCAAGTAGTGAAAGTGGCAGGCGGACGGTATCGCAACCGCACCTGGCGGGACAAATTGTACGAGCTGGCGGCGGCGCGGAAGCTGGAATTGACATGGAGCAAAGAACGCATCCTCACCGAGTACCTTCAGCGGGTCGAATTTGGAAACCAATGCACCGGGTGCCGGGCTGCGGCGGAAGGCTATTTCCACAAACCTCTCGCCGATCTGAGTTTGGCCGAATGCGCCTTTCTCGCGGCCTTGCCGCAGGCTCCCACGCGGCTCAATCCCTACCGCAATTTCGAAGGGGCCAAACGGCGGCAGGAATGGATCCTCCAGCGCATCCGCGAGGACGGGAAGATTTCCGGCGCTGAGGAAAAACGAGCCGCCGCGCAGCCGCTGCGGCTTCGCCGTTGGACCGGCGGCTTCGAAGCGCCGCATTTTGTCGATATGCTTCTGACCTCCCCCGAATTGTCGTTCGCGGTGGAATCCGAAGAGACGGTCCGCACTTCGCTCGATCTCGAATTGCAGCACTTCTGCGAACGAGCGCTGAAGGATCATGTCCAACGTCTGCGCGAGCACAACGTTCACAATGCCGCGTTGGTGGTGCTCGATAATTCAACGGGAGGCATCCGCGCGCTGGTTGGTTCCCAGGATTACTTCGCGAGCGACAGTGGCCAGATTAACGGCGCGCTGGCAGCGAGGTCGGCAGGCTCGACCCTCAAACCGTTCACTTACCTGCTCGCCTTTCAGCAAGGCGCATCACCGGCCACCATCGCCGATGATTTGCCCATCGAGTTTACAACGCCGACGGGGCTGTATCGTCCTGAAAATTACGACCGCAAGTGTTACGGTCCTGTGCGCTACCGCGAGGCGCTGGCCAACAGTCTGAACATCTCGGCTGTACGTGTTCTCGAACGCATTGGCGGCCCGAAGGTTCTGCATTCACTCCTGCAATCGCTCGGCCTCACGACCTTGACTGAACCACCCGAACATTTCGGGCTCGGTCTCACCCTCGGCAACGCTGAGGTCCCTCTCCTCGAACTCGCCAACGCCTATGCCTGCCTCGCCCGCCTCGGCCAATGGCAGCCCACGACTTGTCTCGCACCCGGAGCCAAAACCAACCCAGCGTCTCCAGAGGATGCCGCACCCGAGCATTGGGGCGAGACTTGGTCGAGCCGAAGCACCGATTATCCAAAGACCATGCTCTTCGATCGCGCGGCGTGCTGGCTCATCGCGGATATCTTGCGGGACAACGACGCGCGCGCCCGGGCCTTCGGATTGAACTCGCCGCTGCGGCTCCCCTTTCCTGTCGCAGTAAAAACTGGCACCAGCACCGACTTCCGCGACAACTGGTGCATCGGTTACACACCTGAATTTACCGTTGCGGTGTGGGTGGGAAATTTTGATCGGCGTCCGATGCATCGCGTCACCGGGGTCTCTGGCGCGGCCCCGCTTTGGCGAGACGTTTTTTCCTGGATCGAGCGCAAACGCGGGGTGACGTGGCTTCAGCCTGAACCGACGATTGTCGAGGCTGACGTGGACCCGCTCACCGGCGAGCGGCTTCCCCCGGCCATGGTCCGACGCCGGCCTTCGGTGAGGGAAAAATTTTCCGCCGACTTTGCTCCCGTCACCGCCTCCGCAAACCGCTATGATGAACTGGGTCGGGTTTTGCTCTCGCGTCATTATACCCGCTGGCTTGCCACAGCGGACAACTGGCTCGGCGCACAGGTGGCTTTGCGTCCGGCTGGAGATGAGACAGTCCAGCAGCCGTTGCAGATCGTCTCGCCGGTTTCCGGTGCGACGATTCTGTTGGATCCGGATTTGCCGAATCATGGGGGCCGGGTTCGGCTGCGAGCGAACGCGCTGTCGCCTGCCATCCATTGGAGCAGTTCAACCCTCGAGATCGAGCAGACTGCGAACACCGCGTTCGCTCACCTGACGCCCGGTCAGCACCGAATCATCGCAACGGATTCCACCAGCGGCGAACGCTCGGAAGCTTTGGTGCTCGTCAAAACGCTGTAGAGGCAGGAGGTCCTTACCGCACGAATGATCGCCGCCAGGCGCTGTAGCCGGCGTCTGTGACGCCGGGGTCACAGACCGCACCCACTGAACCGGCAATGACCCAGCGCGTGGTCCACGGGAGCGGCAATTTCGACGCAGCGCAATAATCGCTGCGCAAAGCACAAAGTCGAAAGATGAGGATTCAGGAATCGGGACGTTGGAATTCAGGCGGACGAAGCCGCGGATCCATCTCGTCGCGAACTCTTCGTCAAATAGCAGCGACACTCATTTCGCTGGGTTTAAGTTGGATCAGCGACAGGAGTGTCGCTGCCACGGGTGGCACGCTGATCATCCGGTGGCAACAAAATCGAAAGCCCGGTTCAACGTTCTGACGATGCGCCTGGCACCCACAAGAATTCCTCGGCGTTGCGATGGCGATGGGAATCCGCCTCGGTCGGCCATTCGCTTGAAATTATTTGTCTCGACATTTGCGAAAGAAAAGCAGTGAATCGGACACAAATCAGAGCCGCAGCGCCCGCCATGAACTTGCACGCATCCGTAACGACCCTCGCCGCACCGAACCGTGTTACCGATATGCGACCGTCGTCCGCTGCTTGTCTGCTTGTCTGCTTGCGCTCGCCATGTTTGTCCCGCCACATGCACGAGCGTCGGAGGATGGCTTCGCGCCGCTTTTCAGCGGCACGCTCAACGGTGACTTTGTCGTCGCCGGTAGCTCCAGCCGCGTTTTTGGCGCGCCGACGGCGCAGGGTGATCCCTTCACCGTGACCCTTGGCGGCATTCCTGCGGGAAGCAGCATCGTCGCAGCGTTTGCGAACTGGACGTATCTCACTGACGTGCCCGGTGACTCAGGCGAAGCCGCGATCACGATCAACGCGAACCCGGTGATAGGGAACGTCTCAGCCGCTTTGCCCGACTTGGGCTGGGGAAAAGCGGGGTCCGCATCATACACCGCGGACGAGCGCGGTGCGCGCAATGGCGGAGTCCGCCACCATTTCGTCACCGATCCCTCCCAGCGCGCCAATCTCATCGCATTCCTCCGTTCGATCGACGAGACGACTCCCATCTTTCCCTGACATCCAGCTGATACGACAGACCGCCAGTAGCAGCGACACTCCTGTCGCTGGTCTCATTTTATCCGCGACCAAGAGTGTCGCTGCCACAATGTGACGGCGGCGGTGGGTCTGGCCGCGCGATT
>JBPCQC010000027.1:0-23742 GCA_050998515.1 Verrucomicrobiales bacterium | reverse complement strand
TTCATTCCAGCGACAGGAGTGTCGCTGCTACGGCTGGCTGGATTCACTTCAGCGACAAGAGTGTCGCTGCTACGGCTGGGTTCATTCATTCCAGCGACAGGAGTGTCGCTGCTACGGCTGGCTGGATTCATTCCAGCGACAAGAGTGTCGCTGCTACGGCTGGGTTCATTCACTTCAGCGACAGGAGTGTCGCTGCTACGGCTGGGTTCATCCGCGCCCGCGACAGGAGTGTCGCTGCTACGAGGAGTGTCGCTGCTACCGCGCAGCGTGGTTACGCGAAACATTTCACCGGCGCCCTCACAATCGCTTCCGGTAATGATTGGTGTCTGGACATAAAAAAAACCCTGTTGTTGAAAGAATCGGTGGACGGCCATGGCAAGCCGCGAGCGGACGCGAAAAATCGAACCGAACAGGTTGGTGCGCGGACGCAGATGCGCGATAGTGCGCAGGAATTCCGGCGAGTGGCCTTTCTTTTGGAGCGGGAAAGTCTCGTCGGAGCCACCTAACACTCTTAAAGACGTGGCGTGCACCTCCCACTTTTGTCCGGACCCTTTCGAGACGACCAGCCGCCCTTCGAGTTGCATCGAGGCACCGGTCGTGAATTCCGCGATCCGGTCGTAGCCTGGGACCCCAGCATCAATTACGACCTGGAGGTTTCTCAGGCACGAGCCGTCATTGAGTTCGAGGAAAGAAAAGGTTTTCGCGTCGCGGCGGGTGCGCACCCAGCCCTGAACGGTAAGGGAATCGAGGGGCGAATCGCGATCGAGCAGCTCTTTGATGCGCAAGGACATGATGATCGCCACTCAGTTGCGAGCCTGGAATGGCTATTCAGCCGCCGTGAGGCCCACGCAAAACAACTTGTCGTGGGTGCGGATAAAAAGCTTCCTGTTGGCGATGGGGATGCTCGACCGAATGTCCTTAACGCCCGGTGGAGCCATCTCTATCTTGCCTAACAACTCGAACTTTGCCGGGTCGGCCTTCACGACGTAAACATCGCCGCGATGATCGATGATGAAAATTTTATCGTCAGCTCCTGTCGGGGAAGCTTCGATTTTCGTGCGTCCACCTAGCGGCTGATTCCACAGGACCTCTCCGGTGGCCGGTTTGACGCAGGCAAGAGACTGGCGCTCGCCGTTAAGGACAAAAAAGTGGTCCTTGTAAAAAAGCGGTGTCGCCACGTCGGAGCTCACGTGCTTGTAGGCGTTCGAGGGCATATCCTCGTCGTTGCGTGGGCTTCGCCAGGCCAGGCCGTCGTTTTCCCCCGCATGGCTGCCTTTGAGACCACCTTTGACCGCATAGACTGGCGATCCTTTCGGTGCGCAGGCCAGCACAACGTTGTCGCCAACAACCGGCGACGGAACCAGCCGCCAACTGGCAATTTTATCGGGATTCCAGGTGCTCCAGCGCCACAGCTCGCGTCCGCTCGCGAGATCGTGTCCGCTCAGGGCGTCTCCACCCGCGATTAGAAGTTGCTCGATTCCGCCGACCTTTGCTGGCACTGGAGTGGTGAAAGATTCGAGTGATTCCTCGACTGCGTCTGCGTGACGCACGTGATGCCAGAGTTCCTTGCCGTTGGCCGGGTCCAGCGCGAGCAGGTAGCTTTCGTTCTTGCCACCGGGCTCGCCTTTTTGCTTGCCCCAGCCCTGGAAGGCGACGTTGCGCTGCAGGACTTGCATGTAGAGCTTGCCTTCGTGCAGCACTGGACTGGTCGAAAACGTCCACAAAAACGCAAATCGTCCGTAATCCTTCTGCAAATTGCGGCGCCAAACTTCCTTGCCCGCGAGGTCGCACGCGATGAGTTCGCCGTTGCCAAAAAAGAAGACGACGATTTTGCCATCAGTGGCCGGTGAGGGTCCGGCATAATTGCTCTTATCGTCGCCTTTGTACCCCTCCGCCAAATCCTTCGCCCACTTGACCGCTCCTGTATTGGCATCAAGACAAAGACCCACCAGTTTTTGTCGGCTCTCGACGGCCGCCGTAACGAAAGCCTTGTCACCGAGGATAATGGGTGTGCTTCCAGCCGGGCCCGGCATGGGAGCGGTCCAAAGAACATTCTCAGTTTGCGAAAACTTGTCCGGCAATCCCTTTTCCTGGCTCGAGCCATTGGAATGGGGGCCGCGCCACTGGGGCCAATCGGCCGCAGCCAGGATGTTTGAAAGCAGAGCAAAAATGAATGGGACGAACTTCATGCGGGCATCAGTTAGGATTCAATAAGGCCAGAGGCTTGGAGGAATTAACACAGGGGTGTAAAACAGTCAGGCAGCGGGAGGCAACGGCTTGATCTGAAGGCCCTTTATCTCTCCTTCACTCAGATAAGTGGCCAGGCCAAGCGGCTGGCAAAGCTCGATGTCGCCAAAGCGCATCGAAATTCGTTTCTCTTCCGTCGAAACATCAAACACAATTTTTTCATCGATCCAGCCCCTCAATGCGTTCTCGCGCACTTCAAGCCGGATTTTATACCAACGGTTGTTTTCGAAGTCGATCCAGTTCGTGGTTTCGTTCTCATCCGCGGACTGGTAGTTCAGTGATGAAATGCCCACGCATTTACCGCCCCAGCCGCCGAGAACAAGCGTGGCGCAGGTTTTCAGGTTTCGGACTGGAAAGGTGAGCGCTCCAAAGAAATCGGAACCCGAAGTGCGCCGCGCTTCGAAGGTAACTTCGTAGTCCTTGACCGGCAAGGCCTCCGGTTTTCCAGCATAAACGATGCCCGTCATCGGTTTGCCCGCTCCCAAGGTCAACACCCCTTCTTTCAGAGAGACGGGGCCATGATCCTTCATCTCCTCGATGACTTTCCAGCCCTTTAGATCGTCGCCCGCGAGAAGAACGAGCGGTTTTGCTTTTTCGCTTGGGGTTGCGGGCGGCGTTTCGCCACAGGCGGGTATCATGGTGGCGCAAAACGTCAGCGCGGAGATAATCTTCATGCCGCCCAGTTTCGCGGAAGCGCCCGTTTTGCCAAGCGCGAACACCCGCCAAGAGCGAGTCGGCTTTTCTCCTATTGCATCAAGCCTCCGGTCGCAAACCCCTCATCACTGCACGAACTCTATCCAATACCTCTCCCGATGAAATTTCCGAGACCCGCCTTCCAGGAGCGGCAATGATTTCGACCTGGGACTGCAACGGCGCCCACACTTTCGGATTCGTCGGGCCGAAAAGCAGAACACACGGAAGACCACAGGCGGCGGCAAGATGGGAAATCCCACTGTCGTGCCCGACGAAAACCCCGCAGCCGGCGAGACGCTCCGCCACCTCCGGCAGGGGGCGCGAGTGCAGCGGTTCATAAGACAGCGTGTCGGATTCGAGCGCGGCCGTGAACTCGCGAATAGTCTCATGCTCGGCTTCTCCACTGATGATCAAAAAATTCGCGCCGGTGTCAGTCGCAAGGTCGCGACAGACCACCCGCCATTGTTCAGGGCCCCAGTTTTTTTCCGGACTGCCGCTACCCGGATGCAGGGCTATCGTTTTGCCAGGCTCTTGTGGCTCTCGAGCGGCGACGAACGGCTGCCGTGCCTGGTCCTCGCGCAGAAACAGTCCGAGATCAGCGAGCGGTTTTGCGAGCTGCAGCGCGGCTGGGCCGCCGTCATCGAGAGGCTTGTGCGGTCCGATCAACAGCAGCCGAACGCCGGCGCGCCGAAGATTGCCGTGAAAATAATCATCCGGATCGAAGAGGTAGCTGATGACCACCTCGAAACTCGAGAAATACGCGCTCCAGCGTTCAACAAGTTCAGCCCCGGGCACGAAAAACCTCGCCAGTGCGCCGTGTTCGAGCGCAGCAACCCGGTCGGCCAATTCCCAGTGCAGCGCCAGTTGTGCGATCGATGGATAACCAAGGATCTCGATCTGGGAATCGCGAAAGTTTTCCCGAAGCAGCCGGATCGCTGGCAGGGTAAGTATAAAATCGCCAATCGCGCCCCCGCGAATCACGAGAATCCGCCCGCCCGCTCCGATCGGCGCTCCCGGAAGCATCACTTGCCCCAAAAGACAAGCGCGCACACACACAGAAGGACGCCATACGTCGCGCCTCCGGCGGCAAGTCCTTTCCAGCGACGTTCGCTCGCGCTGGCCCAGGCGATATGATCTCGCATCAGATAAGGCATGCCCACCCAGAACATCCCGAGAACAATCCACACATAGGCGAGCAGCGGCAGGAGGAGGCGCGTCAACGGCAACTCCAGAAAGGCCGCATCGAGCACCGGACAGGCCGCCAGGAGGAGGAGAATACCCGCAGCGCGTGGAGCGAGGAACTCATCTACGTAGATGATCATTAGCGCGTAGGTGATCGGAAGCAGGATGAGCACCAGCTTGCGGAGCTTCCAAAACTCCCCCATATCCATCGCCGAAACCAGCACCCAAGCCCAGATCAGGTCAATCGTCAGCAGCACAATCCCGATCATTTTGTGCCGCGGCAGCTTCTTGAGCCACCCCATGACCGGCTTTGCGCGAAGGATGGACAGTCCATGCAGGACTATGAGCAGGACGCCAACGAAAATCCCTGCGCCGCGCAGTGACAGGTCACGGTAAAGCCAATCGTACAATGCAGACATGGTGAGAAGGGACCGCGGCACGCCGCGAGGCGCGTCCGTTACCACAGGTGGCGAAGTTTTCCAACCTTCGTGTTACGAATTTCGTAGATCGCAAGTCTGTCCTTCGGCCACTTCACCATACAGCGTGAAGTTGTGGAACTCGTTGATCCGCACCCAAAAGACCTCGCCTTTGAGGCGGTCGTGCGGGCCCGCGAAAACAACGATTTTGTTCTGGCTGGTGCGGCCGGTGAGGCGTTCGGTGGTGGTTTTGGAATACCCTTCGCACAGGATCTCCACCTTTTGGCCCACGAGCGCGGCGAGTTTCCGCTGGCCGAGTTCATTCACCAACTGCAGAAGGTCCTGATTGCGCTCTTCTTTCACGCGCTCAGGAAGTTGAACCTCGTCCGGCATTTCGGCAGCCGGAGTATTCCTCCGCTTGCTGTAGCGAAACACAAACGCGTTATCGAAATCAGCTTCGCGGACCACGCGCCTGGTCGCTTCGTAATCTTCAACAGTCTCGCCCGGAAAACCGACGATCACGTCGGTGGTGATCGCGATGTCGGGACGCGCGACACGCATTTTGGCGCAGATGTCGAGGAATTTTTCCGGCTTGTAGGGCCGATGCATGGCCCGCAGAATGCGCTCGCTGCCGCTTTGGAGGGGAAGATGGATATGTGAACAGAGCTTGGGCAACCGCGCAAAGGCATCGATCAAGTCCTGCTTGTAACCGATCGGATGCGGACTGGTGAACCGGATGCGCGCAAGGCCATCGATGTCATGGAGCGCTTCGAGCAATTGCACAAACGGGCTTTTCCCATCGACCACCGGAAACTCGTGGCGTCCATACAGATTCACGATTTGCCCAAGCAGCGTCACTTCTTTGACACCCCGATCGGCCAGCCGCCGCACTTCATCCACGATCTCGGCCAGCGGCCGCCCGCGTTCGCCGCCGCGCGTATACGGCACGATGCAGAATGTGCACTTCATGTTGCAGCCCTGCATGATGCTCACGAACGCGGCCGCTTGCCGGTCCGCCAGCTCCTGGTCGCGGATTGTGTTCTGGCTGCCCTCCTCCTCGGCGACATCCACGATGCTGAAGCGCGCATCGTCCATCTGCCGCTCGAGCCGCCGCTTAAGCAATTCATCCACATAGGTCACGACACGATGATACTTCTGAGTTCCGGTGACGAGATCGAGGTGCGGCACATCCTGCAAGAGCTCGGCTCCCCGGCTCTGGGCCATGCAGCCAAGAAATCCATAAACGACATGCGGTTTGACCCGCCGATACCGCCCCACCTGCCCCATTTTTCCGAGCGCTTTCTGCTCGGCCTGATCGCGCACCGAACAGGTATTGATCAAAATGACATCGGCCTCAGTCTCATCGGGCGTCATCGCGTAACCGCCCCGGTTCAGAAACATGCGGGCGACCTGGTCGGAGTCGCGCTCATTCATCTGGCAACCGTAGGTGCGGATGTAAACGTTGAACATGGGTGGGTTGCTGCGGGAGGGCAAAGAACATACCCTGCGCCCGCAAACGTTAAAGAGAGGTTTTCTCGAAGGCGCAGCGATACTCTTGTCGCTCGGCACATTAACATCCGCGACAAGAGTGTCGCTGCCATAAAAAACGTGCCAACTTCAGGTGGAAACGAGCTGGGATTTGCGCAGGAATCGGTGCGGCTGCGGTTGAGCGCAGTCCAGCTCTACCCCTGAACCAGACACCGTGAAGCGTGCGGTGCCCGGGCCCCACACGCCAGGTGTCGATGGCCAGTGAGTTCAGGCCAGCGCCTTGTCGATCACCTGTCCGGCGACATCAGTAAGGCGCTCGTCGCGGCCATTGTGGCGGAAGGTGAGACGGGTATGATCGAGGCCGAGCAGATGCAAAACGGTGGCTTGAATGTCATGGGCATGCGTTCGCTCCTCAGTGGCGCGAAGGCCAACCGCGTCTGTGGCGCCGATGACCTGACCGCCTTTCACTCCGCCTCCGGCGAGCCACATGCAGAAACCGTGAGGATTGTGATCGCGCCCATTCGAGCCTTCGCTCATCGGCATACGGCCGAATTCGCCGCCCCACACCACGAGCGTCGAATCGAGCAGCCCGCGCGATTTGAGATCCTTCAGCAGACCGGCGACGGGCAGATCGCTTTGCGCGCAGAGCCTTGCGTGATTGCCCTCGACGTCGCTGTGGCCGTCCCAGCCGTTGGTGTCGCCGCAATAAAGCTGCACAAAACGAACGCCCCGCTCGACCATTCTCCGCGCAAAAAGACAGCGCAGACCGAAGTCGCCCGTGATTTTGTGGTCGATTCCGTAGAGCCGCCGCGTAGTTTCCGTTTCTGTGGAAATATCGACAACCTCCGGCGCGTGGGCCTGCATTCGAAACGCGAGTTCGTATGCCGAAATTCGGGCGGCCAATTCGGAGTTCTCGTCGCCTGGCTGCAGCGATTCACGGTTCAGCTTGTTGATCAATTCAACGGTTGCCTGCTGCTGCGCGGAGGTGACCCCCTTTGGCGTGTTCAGGTTCAAGATCGGCGACTCCCCACCGCGCAGGATTGTGCCTTGAAACGTCGCGGGCAGAAAACCATTTCCCCAAGCCGGCGCGCCGCCCTTCACCCATCCTGCCGGATCGGGCATGACGACGAACGCCGGCATGTTTTGGTTTTCGGTGCCGAGCCCGTAAGCCGCCCACGCGCCGAGACTGGGCTTGCCCATGAGAATCGTCCCGGTGTTCATCAGGTAAACTGATTCCGGGTGCGTGACGCTGTCTCCGTAACAGCCGCGAAGCAGGCAGAGGTCATCCACACATTCTGCGATGTGCGGCAGAAAGGCGGAGACTTCCATGCCGCATTGCCCGTGCCGCGAGAATGAGCGGCAGGGTGGCAGCAATTTGTTCTTTGCCACCGCCCGGCGCGTTTTGAATGTGCCGAACGACTCAGGAATCGGCTGGCCGGCAAGCCTGTTGAGATCAGGCTTTGGATCGAACAAGTCGAGGTGGCTCGGCCCGCCCGACATGAAAAGGAAAATCACGCTTTTAGCGCTGCCGTTGAAATGCGCCGCGCTGGGCGAAGATGGGTTATGCGATGGGGGACTGTGGATTGCGGATTTGCTATTTTCCCCGGCGATCAAACCGTCGCAGTCGAGCAGAGAGGCGAGCGCGACCATTCCGAATCCGCCGCCCGCGCGGCGCAGGAACGCTCGCCGTGAGGTGGGCCGCGTTCCAAGGCCGTTGGGTCCGCCGCAGTGGTTCACGATAAACCAACTCTACCTTAGGCGGCCAGTTCGTCAAAGGGGCAGGCATGCCCGGGATTGACAACCGGGTATGTCGGTCAGCCAGGTTCGACAACCTGATCGGCGCTGTCCGGCCATCACGCGCCTTTAGTTCCCGAAAAGTTTTTTTATCAGGGGCTTCGGTCTGCCGCTTTCGCGGGGCGCACTTTCCGGCGTCGGAGGTGGAATTCGGCCCGACGAGACGCGCGCTGTTGGCGCCACCTCATCTTCGATTGGTCTGGTTTGGTAGCTCCGCGTTTGTGTCCGACTACCGGAGTCGTGGATCTCGACCTGCGTCGGTCCCGGCGGTGGCACGACTGGTGCCACTGACGAGGCAGGCACCACCACGTTCTTGCCCGGTTGGTCCCAGACGACTATTGGCGCGCCCGTGACGGCGGTGGGATTCAAGTGCGGTTGATCGAGCATCGACTGGCGCCAGTTTTTTACCTTTATGGCCGCTTCGTGCGCTTTTACTTCAGCTGTGTTGCCGCCGCGGAATTTTTGGAAGAGTGGCAGCGGACGCTTCCGTTCATCGGTGGCCATGGTCGGCAGCGGCGCTGGCACCACGAGATTGTCGAAATCAGGAATTGAACTGAGATTGCTGGCGTTGAAGACAACGTTCTGGGGCGTATGGCCGCTGAGTGGATCGAGCAGGGTGCCGGACTCGAAGCGCAGGCGCGAGACCGCCGAGATAAATTGCAGCTTCACCGTGATGATATCGACCAAGTCGGTGGTGTATTGTTCTTCAACCTGCAAGGTATCGAGCAGGCTTCCTTCGCCGTCATTGTAGCGCTGGCGCTCGGCCTTGAGCACATCACGGGAAAAGCGTGCGGCCTCGATGCTCGCCCCCAACTGCTCCTTGCGTTTGCGGATCTCGGTCGCGTTGAGCAAAACGTTATTTGTAATCACACGGTCGAGGTCCCGAGCGCTGATGCGGCTCTGATTGAAGACGGCCAGGTTGCGCAGGTAAGCTGCCTTGGCCGGGTTGTTTACGATATCCCAATCGAAGCTGAAACCGCCGCGCGCGCTCATGCCGCGCCAGCGGTCGTTGTACACCGAGAAGAGCTCGTAAAGTTCCGCGCCATCGTGGGCGGAAGCGAGGCCGGCGTTGAAAAAGAAATCGAAGCGGGGCTTGATGTCGCGGTAGGCAGCCTCGGCGAGCACTTTGCCCGAACGCACCTGTTGCAGGGCGGCGGCGCGGTCGGCGCGCGACGCCAGCGCCTTCGCGATCATTTCAGAAATGCTCGCTGACAGATCACCCAGGGGAATTTCAGTCGGAATATCGCCGGCGGCGAATGGCGGGTTGTGCAACTCGGCGCCCTCGAGGCCGATGGCGATAGCGAGCTGGCGGCGAGCATCGAGCAAGGCAAATTCCGCACCGATGACCTGGCTCATCACTTTTGCATTCCGAGCCCTGGCCTTCGACACCTCACTCGCGGGGACTTCTTCGCTTTCAAGACGGAGATTGGTCAGATCGACAAAGGTGTCGCTGATGTTTTCGCTCTGGCGGAGGAGCACGTAGTTCTGCAACGCGGCCACCGTATTCCAATAGGCCAGCGCCGTTTGCAGCAATGAGTCCGAAATCTGATGCCTCAACTGAAGCTCACTCCCGAGCAGGTCGTAGTAGGAACTGTCTTCGATGGCCCGCAGCATTCTTCCTCCAAACCCCTGCCCCAGCGGAATGGTGATCTCGAGTTCGGCCTTTACGTTGTTGGTCAGCCCTCCTTTATCGAACGCAATCTTTGGGTTGACGGTAATGCCCGAGCGAAACGTCTTGATGAGGCCGACTTCGTATTTCGTGATGTTGCTTTTGCCGGTCTCCTGAATGCTGAAGGCCGTGATCGATTTCTTGAGGCCTTTTTCGAGGTCCCGGAGCGCCTGTTGGTTCGTCTGCTCGATGCCGGAGATCTGCTTGATCAGTTTTTCATTCAGCGCTTTGCTGGTCGAACTGCCGACAAGGGCATCGAGCATTTGTGCCTGCTGCTGGACATCTCGCAAGAGCTGGATCTGTTCCTGGCTGACGCCGCCGCCGAATGCGGAGATATCGACCTTATTTGTGCCCTTCACATTCCCGGTCTTATCGTCGATGTCGTCGATCTCGATGACGCCATCGTTCTTGCCCTTCTGAAAGTCCCGGACTCCGCGATACAGATCGATAAGGGCCTTGCGCGCCTTTTTCTGGCCGAGGATGTTCCCGTCTGGCGATGGTGTGATGGTGCGGCCGTGCGTGAGATCGGCGGTGAGGTGGGTGTCGAAGGCGCCGATGGCGTCCTGGAGTCCGGCGCGCGCGATTTCCAGGTCTTCCTGTGCAAGCTTGATGCTTGGCTGGCGTGCCAGCGTGATGCGCAAAGCCTCCTCGAGAGTGATGACCGGCCCTTTGATGACGGCGCGCGCACTACCGTAGCTGCCGGCATTGTCCACGGCGCTGATAAACTCGCTGTCGTTTTCCTCGCTGACAGTAAGCTTCTTTGGGGGGACCGCTCCGAGGGCGGGGTCGGGCAAGGCGCCCGGCGGCGGAAGCAAACCGGGTGGCGTCGTCGGTGATGCCGTTGGGGCCGTTTGAGCAGCGTCGGGTGCGGGCGTTCCCAAATCTGTGGGAGTGGCCGCAGAGCTCGGGGTGGTTGGAGGCGTCGTTTGCTGCGCGAGAAGAGCCGGCGCTGCGAGCGCACTGAGGAGCGAAAGAAGGGCGGTGAGTTTCATCATGGAGGAGTCCTCGATCAAAACACCAGCCGCAGCCCGAGCCGGAAAAGCTCGCCATTATCGATCGAGGTATGCTTGTTCTGGATCGAGCGGGCATCCGCGAAGAAGCTGACATGATCGGTCAGACGAATATCGATTCCGCCCCCAAACTGAAAGGTGCCTTCGGTCTCGTCACCGAAGGTGGCGCCGTATTCAGCGAAGGCGTAGAAGGCGGTGCAGAAGTCATCCATGGGAAGTCTCAGGATCAGCCCGCCCAAGGCGGCGCCGTCCACATCTGGCGCGTCGAGAAAGTACCCTTCCGCGTACACCGCAGTGTAGCGGGTGAAAAAGTAACCCAATCCGAGACCTCCGCCCGCGGCATCCCCGATCTCAAATTGATCGCTGTTGCCGACGGCCCCGAAGAGATCGAGGAAAACTTCGGCCTGATTGAACAGGTAGGCAGGCTCGTCGAGGAGCGGTGAAACCACCTGCTTGTCCTGCGCGTGTAATGCGGTGGGACAGGCCAGTGTGGTGAGAACGATGGTGACAAGGACAGCTGCCTGGCACCGATGAATTGGAAGATGATGGTTGAGCATTGATGGCATGCAACGTAATGCGTCGCAGGCGCATTTTATAAATCGCCGCTGCGCAGAGGCAATACTCAAATGCAGGCAAAACGAATCTTTTTGGCGCGCTGGTGGCGGCCCGCCCCGCTTCCTGAATGAAATCCAAACCCATAGCTGTGGTTGGGGATTTCGATCCGAGCAATCGGTCTCACCTCGCCACCAACGACGCGATCAGTCACAGTGCCAAAGCTCTCGGCGTGCCCGTCGAGTATTGTTGGCTCGGCACCGACGAGGTCTCAGCGGCTGATCCGGTGAGGCAGTTGGCAGACTTCAGCGGTCTCTGGATGGCTCCAGCCAGTCCGTATAGGAGCATGGAGGGAGCGCTCCTGGCAATACGCACGGCACGGGAGAGTCGTTCTCCGCTGCTAGGCACTTGCGGTGGGTTCCAGCATATCGTGTTGGAGTATGCGCGCAGCGTTCTGGGACTTGCTGACGCCGAGCATGAAGAGATTATGCCTCATGCCTCGCGGTTGTTCATCTCCCGCCTCGCGTGCTCGTTGGTGGGCCGAGCTTTGATCGTCACGCTTGATCCGGGATCGCTTGTTGCCCGGCTTTATGGCCGACTCAACGCTGAAGAGGAATATTTTTGCAACTTCGGCGTCAATCCGGATTACGTGAACGTGCTGCGTTCAGGGGCCTTGCAGATCGTTGGGTCGGATGACGAGGGAGAAGCGCGCGTGGTTGAACTCGCCGAGCATCCGTTTTTTATTGGAACGTTGTTCATCCCGCAGTTGAGGTCGCTGGGAACGGCCGCCCATCCTCTGGTTTCAGGATTTATCAAGGCCTGTCTGAGCGAGACCTCATGACACCCGACCCAAACGAAACGAGGATGGATAGCCTGTCTGAGCCGTACGAGATTTCGACGGAGGCCAGGCGATTAGATGTGGAGTTGATTCACGACTTTCTGCGGGCGTCCTATTGGGCTCGGAACATCCCGCGCAGCGTGGTCGAGAAATCACTCGAACACTCGCTCTGCTTTGGTGTCTTTAGCGAGAGTCAGCAGGTGGGATTCGGCCGTGTCATCACCGACTTCGCCACATTCGCCTACATCGCCGACGTGTTCGTTGTGCCCAAGCATCGGGCCCGCGGTGTCTCGAAATTGCTCCTCCGAGCGATTCTCGACCACCCGCAATTGCAGGGACTGCGGCGGGTCCTGCTGGCGACCCAGGATGCTCACGGCCTCTACCGGCAATTCGGATTCGAAACCCTGGCCCACCCGGAACACTTCATGTCCATCGCCAATCCCGGGATTCACGGTCCCGAGAAGGAACCGGGCGGAACCGACATTTCTCCCACCCCCCACTGATCCCTGGGTCACCGCAGACGTGAGGTTTGAACAATCCGTGTGCCGACGTGTCTTAGTTCTGCAACTGTGGCGGTTTCCGCCCCTTTTTCGCCAGCCTATCCAGTTTGAACCAAGATGCCGACCCTCGCCACACCGCCTCCTGCGCCCAGGTCATTAACTCCACCCGTGCGCCGCCGCCTGAACATGAAGGAGATGTTCATGGATGCAGCCCGCGCGGCGGGCCTTGAGAATGAGGAACTGGCGACAAAACTGATCGATAACGCCTCACGACAGGGTCGCTCGATCATCGATGACATGCTTGATTCCAAGCAGGTCACCGAAGAGCTCTTTCTCGGGCACATCGCGGGCATCCTGGGCATGATTTACGAATCCGACTTGAGGACTCGCAACTCACGAAGGATGCGTGAGTTATGCGGTCCTCAGCTAGCCATTCGGCACCGCATTTTGCCCTTGGGGGTGGGAAATATCCAGGACCAGGCCGAGGATGAGACGCCCAGAGACGAGAACTCGCCATCTCCAGCACCCGAATCTTCAGGAGAAAACGGCGGCGAGGGGGCCGCACAGCAGGACCGTCTCGTCGTCGCAACGTATGACCCCTTCAATCTTTTGACCAAACAGGCCGCCAGCCAGGGACTTGCGCTGCCCATCGAGTGGCGCATGGCGTCGCGCACCAGAATCCTGCAAGGCATTCAAAAACTCTATGGAGTGGGAGCGGACACCTTCGAGCAGATCATTGCTGGACGCGAGGGAGATACCTCGTTCATGGACGCCAAGGAGGAAGTCACCGTTCTGGATGAAGAAGATGACGAGGCCAGTGTGGTAAAATTTGTGAACACGATTGTTCGCCAGGCACTGCAACAACGCGCGACCGATATTCATGTCGAGCCTTTGGAAAACAATCTACGCGTGCGCTATCGGATCGACGGGCGGCTGCTCGAAGTTCCGGTGCCTGAAAATATTAAAGCGCTGCAATCAATGGTGATTGCGCGTTTGAAAATCATGGCACGGCTGGACATCGCCGAGCGTCGGTTGCCCCAGGATGGGCGGATCGGCCTCGAGATGGAAGGCAACTCGATCGATGTTCGGGTGGCGACGATCCCCACGGTGGAAGGCGAGCAGGTATCACTTCGTTTGCTCAACCAGCAAAAGTTCAGCATCGAACGCCTCGGTTTTCGTCCTCACGTGCGCAATACGATCGAGGCTTTGCTCAAGATGTCGAATGGCATCGTTCTGATTACCGGGCCGACCGGATCAGGAAAATCCACGAGCCTGTACGCGTTCCTGAGCGAACTCAATTCGCCCCATCGTCGCATCGTGACGATTGAAGACCCGGTCGAAAACAAACTCGAAGGGGTGATGCAAATCGCCGTGAAGCCGGAGATCAACTTGACGTTCGCGGCCGGCCTGCGCTCGATTTTGCGGGCTGACCCCAACGTGGTGATGGTGGGTGAAATGCGCGACCTCGAGACGGCGGAGATCGCCATCCGTGCTGCCTTGACCGGGCACCTGGTCTTTTCCACTCTGCATACCAATGACGCCTTGGCTGGGATAACGCGCCTCGTTGACATGGGAGTCGAGCCGTTTCTGGTCGCGGCTTCGGTGCGCGCATTCCTCGCCCAGCGGCTGGTGCGCCGCCTCTGCCGCCGTTGCCGAGTGCCTATAATTCACGAGCGCGACTACCTCAACTCGATCGATTTCCCGGTGGATCTGCCTGGGCAGATTTATATGCTCAATCCTAAAGGCTGCGACCATTGCGGGCACACCGGCATTTTTGGCCGCCTCGCCATCTACGAAATCGCCGTGCTCACCCAGGCGCTGCAGGATCTAATCGTCAAACGCGCCACCGAACAGGAACTCCGTGATGCCGCGCGCAAAGAAGGCTTTCTGCCCATGCGTCAATACGGCTTCCAAAAGGTGGTCGAAGGCGAAACCAGCATCGAGGAAGTTATTTCGGTGACCACCACGGACTTGAAAATGGTCGAGGTGTAATAACAGGCAGATTTCAGAGCGCAGAAGGCAGGAGCAAAGGCTGGTGATTCGGAATAATATAGCCACCACGAGCCTGCTCTCCGACTTCTTTACTCTGCATTCTGCACTCTAACTTTCCCTTATGCCCATCTTCGCTTTCAGCGCTCTGAAGTCGGATGGCTCGATGACCTCGGGCGAATTGACTGCGAGTGACCGCGCCGAAGCGATGCGGCGTTTGGATCGCAGCGGCTTGCAACCCGTCTCGCTGAAGACCAAAGACGCCGGCGAAGGCGGAGGAACCGCTGTGGCCACCAAAAAAGCCAGGCCCTCAGAACAACGACCCGCGGCCGGCGAGGTGAAAAAAACTCCGGATCCAAAGAAACCCGAGGCAAAAGGTGGCGGATCAGCGGCCAGTGCAGGCGAGAGCAAACGCAAAGAAGAGGCCGAGGGGAAATCCGGCAGCGGCGTCGAAGTGCCAACGGGTCCGGTTAAAATGACGCGCAAACATGTCGTGCTTTTCACTGAAGAACTCAGCGACCTGGTCGGGGCCGGACTGCAACTCGAGCCGGCACTGAAAATCATGGAAAACCGGGATGAGCAGGGCCCGATCAAATCGGTTTCGGCGTTGCTGCGACAAAAGATTCGCGACGGCTCGAGTTTTTCGTCGTCTCTGCGTTCGTCATCCCCGAGTTTTGGCGACCTCTACTGCAGCATGGCCGCAGCGGGAGAAATCTCCGGTGCGCTGGCGATCATCCTCAAGCGCCAGGCCCAGTATCTGAAGTCGCTGGCTGAACTGCAAGCGCGCGTGGTCACCGCGCTCATCTATCCTGCCTTTCTTTTTGCCGCGGGCACCGCCGTGTCAGTTCTCTTTGTCAGCTTTCTCATTCCGCAACTGACCGGGCTGCTCAAGCAATCGGGCAAGGAATTGCCCCTGCCGGCGAAGGTGATGCTCCAAGTGGGAGATTTTTTTAAAGGCTACTGGTGGTTGATCATGGTGGTTCTGGCGCTGGCGGTTTGGCTCTTCCAATTCCTGACCAAACATCCAAAGTACCGCGAGTCCTGGGACAGAATAAGGCTGAAGCTTCCGTTAATCGGACGGCTGTTCAGCGGACGGTTTTACGTGCAATTTCTCGAGACCCTCGCCAATCTCGTCGACAACGGCCTGCCGCTCATGCGGGGGCTGGAACTTTCCCGCGATGCCACGCAAAACCTCTACCTCCGCGGACTTCTCGAACGCGTTATCAGCATGGTGGCCGAAGGCGCTTCACTTTCGCGTTCGCTCAAACGCGTCGGCTTTTTTCCCTCACTGATGATCGACATGGTGACCGTCGGGGAGCAAACCGGCGATCTTCCCCATGCCCTGCGGCGGACTGCCGAACGCTATGACAAGGAATTGGAAAAAAACATCGAGCGGGTGCAGGCGATGATCCCGCATGTGGTCACCGTTATCATGGCCATCCTGGTTGGCTCGGTGGCTTATATGATGATTACCGTCATCTTCGAATCTTTCACCAGCATGAAGCGGGCTTAAAATCGGCAGACCGCCGATTTTAGTTATTGGTTAGTTGTTATTCCGTCCGTCCGTTGCCGCCATGTTCAAAGAGTTCAAAGAGTTTGCTCTCAAGGGAAACGTCATAGACCTCGCCGTCGGCGTCATCATCGGCGCTGCTTTTGGCCGAATTGTCACCTCGATCGTTGAAGACATTTTCATGCCTGCCGTCGGCAAAATTACCGGCGGTCTCGATTTTACGAACAAATTTGTTCCGCTCTCTGATTCGGTCACCGCCGCCAACCTCGCCGATGCAAAGAAACAGGGCGCGGTCCTGGCATGGGGAAATTTCATTACCGTCACGATCAATTTCCTCATCATCGCCCTCATCCTTTTCCTGGTCATCAAGGCGTTCAACAAGATGCGCAGACGTTTCGAGAAGGAAGAGGGTGTTAAGGCCGCCGAGGTGCCGGCCGAAGTCAAATTGCTGACGGAAATCCGCGATCTTTTGGGCAAACGCGCACCGTAATCAGAGTAGCAGCGACACTCCTGTCGCTGAGCCAAATTAAAGCCGGCGACAGAAATGTCGCTGCTGCTTTCCTCCGGCTCGCGTATTTCCCTTTGCCAAAGCGGCGGCGGCTTGTGAGAATCGGCGGCTTGGAAAGCGAAATCCATCCCACGGCCATCATCCATCCGAGTGCCGAACTCGGATTCGGCTGTCGTGTCGGTCCGTACTGCGTGATTCACGAGGGTGTCCGACTCGGTGATGGTTGCTGGCTGCAAAACCACGTGACCGTGGCCGGGCCCTCAACCATCGGCCGGGACAATCGATTTTATGCCTTCTGCTCCATCGGCCAGCGAACCCAGGATCTAAAGTACGACGGCGAGCCGACTTTACTCGAGATCGGAGAGGGCAATACCTTCAGGGAATTCTGCACGATCAATCGTGGCACTGGTCGGGAAGGCGCAACCCAAATTGGCAGTCACGGCAACTTTCTCGCGTACTCACACGTGGCCCATGATTGTGTGGTTGGCGACCACGTTATTTTCTCGAACAACGGAACCTTGGCTGGCCATGTCATCGTTGAAGACTACGCGGTTCTGGGTGGACTGACCGCGGTTCATCAATTCTGCCGTATCGGGCGTCATGCCATCACCGGCGGTTGCTCGAAAATCGTGCAGGACGTGCCGCCGTTCATGATCGCGGACGGCAATCCGGCAGCCGTGCGCGGACTGAATCAGGTCGGCCTCGAGCGTCATGGATTCACGGCCGAGGACCTGCGCCAACTCAAGGAAGCCTACAAAATACTCTTCATGCGCAGTTTGCCGCAGGCTGATGCGCTGCAGGCCTTGCTAAGCATCGAAACTGCCGGAGAGCCGGTCCGGCAGCTCGCCGATTTCATCGCGCAAAGCGAGCGTGGGATCGTCCGGCGGACGTAGTTTTCAATTGCGCCAAATCGTGGCGCCGGCCTGCAGCCAGCGCTGGAGGAAGCCGGCTAACTTCAGCCCAGCAGACCGCAGGTCCGCGACACAGCGGACTGAAAGTCTGCGGTACTCGGTACTAAAAGGTACCGCAGGCCCGCGGGCTGCCGTGTCGCGGACCTGTGATCTGCCGCATGGAACCGCCCGCGGACTCGCAGCGCCCGTCCCTCCATTGGCCTGTTCAAAGGACAGACGACTTACTCCCGTCATTGGAGCGCCTGCCGAAAAGCTGGCTGAGGGCGGCTTCGCCGGCAGCGCAAACGCCTCGCTCGGTGATCAGCCCAGTGACCAGGTGAGCGGGAGTCACATCAAAGGCCGCGTTGACCGCCGTTGTCGGCGCAGCAGCCAGCCGCACCCGATGCGTCTGCCCCGCTTCATCGGGTCCGTCGATCCAGAGAACCTCATCGGCGGCCCGGGTTTCGATAGGAATTTCCCGCAGGCCGTCGCAAATCGACCAGTCAATGGTCGAGGAGGGCAAAGCGACATAAAACGGAATGGCATTCGCGTGCGCGGCCAAAGCTTTCAGATAGGTGCCGATCTTGTTGGCGACATCGCCCCGGCGGGTCACGCGGTCGGCGCCGGTGATGACGAAATCGACCTGCCCGCATTGCATCAGACGGCCGCCGGCATTATCGACGATAACCGTGTGCGGAACGCCTTCCTGGGCGAGTTCCCACGCGGTGAGCCGAGAACCTTGATTGCGGGGCCGGGTCTCATCCACCCAGACATGGATTGGAATGCCAGCGGCATGGGCGGCATAAATCGGTGCCGTCGCCGAACCTATATCGACAAATGCGAGCCAGCCGGCATTGCAATGAGTGAGGATATTGATCGCTCCTTCGGCCTTTTTTGTGGCCGCCATGCGCTGAATGAGCTCGAGGCCGTGCTCGCCGATCTGCCGACAGGCCTCGATGTCCTCTTCCACGATGGCCTCCGCCGTCGCGCGGCACCCGGCGTCGGCCAGCATGCGTTGCACCGCCCACTTGAGATTGACCGCAGTCGGCCGCGCCGACTCGAGACGGGCCGCTGCTGCTATCAGGTCTTCGCCAGTTTCCCGCGCCAGCCACATCCCGCAAGCCGCCGTGGCGCCGATACACCCGGCACCGCGGACGTGCATATCTCGAATGGCGCGGACTACGTCATCAACAGAGCGCAATTCCTCGGTCACAAATCGCCAGGGCAATTCGCGTTGATCGATCACGCGAACGACGCGCTCTCCAGCAGGCATCCACACCGTGCGCCACTGCTTTCCGCCCACCATCATCGCACGGTCGGATCAGCTTGCGCGTCAGCCTGGCGATACAACTTGGTCGGAATCAGAATTTCCGCCGGCACCGCTTCGCCAGCGAAATGGCTGACGATGGCATCGACGGTTTTGCGCCCAATTTCATCGGGAAACTGAACCGGATCCGCGTAGATTTTCCCTTCCTTGATCGCTTGTCTGCCCTCGGGTTGTCCATCGAAGGCGATGATTTTGATCGCGGTGCGGCCGGCCTTTTCCAGAGCCGCGCGCGCGCCGAGACCACTCGGATCGTTGATCGCAAAGATGCCTGCGAGATCGGGATGTGCCTGGAGGACATCTTCGGCCGCCTTAAATCCCCCCGGCTTCGAGCCCAGACCGTTGACTTCGGAAACAATCGTCACCTTCGCTTCGGGCTTCGCCGCGTTGTGGCTGTCAATCACCTCGACAAATCCCTTCACACGCAGAAGGCACGACTCGACTTCGGGATAGTGGATAATGGCGATTTTTCCGCCGGCCTGGCCAAGCCCTTCGATCATACCGCGCGCTGCCTCCTTGCCGCCGCCGTAATTGTCAGTCGCGATGTGGGAAACGATTTTGACGCCATCGGCAAGGCACTTGATGTCGGAGGTAAAGACCGGAATGCCGGCTTCGTTCGCCTCTCTGATCGCGGTGCCGATCGCTTTCGAATCGCAGGGATTCAGGACGATGGCCGCGCATTGGCGCACGATGAAATCCTTGACCTGATTCGCCTGGCGCGCTGGATCCTGGTCGCCGCTCACCACCAGCACGTCGTAACCCTTTTTTTTCGCCTCCTCCGTCATCGTGTCGGCGATGACTTTGAAGAAAGGATTGGTCAACGTCAGGACCGATATTCCGATGACGCCTTTGTTGGCTTGTGCCTTCGCCTCATGCGGGCGTTCTCCCGAGCAGCCCGCGAAGAGCAACGCGGCCGCAGGCCATAAGTGGAAAAAGGTTTTATTCAGCATGGGAAGTGGTGCGCAACTGCCGCTGGCTCAGCCGATCTAACAGAACGGCGCCCAGGATGACAAGTCCGAGAACGATTTTCTGAGTGTAATTTTCGACGCCGGTGAGGTTCATGCCATTCTGAATCACTGCGATGATGAGGGCGCCCACCAGGGTGCCGAGGACACTGCCGCGGCCTCCGGAGAGCGAAGTGCCGCCGACAACCACTGCCGCAATGGCATAAAGTTCATACATGCCACCGTAGGTGGGAGCGCCGCTCTTAAGCTGCGACGCAGTGACGATGCCGCCGAGGCCAGCGAGGGCGCCACACGCCGTGTACACAGCCAGCCGCACTTTAGGCAGCGAGATTCCGGAAAATCGCGCTGCCTCCGGATTGTTTCCCACCGCCATGATATGACGGCCTAACATCGTGCGGGTCAGTGTGACGTGAACCATCCCGTAGAGAAAAAGCGTCAGCAGAACTGCATTGGGAAGGCCGAGCATCGTTTCGCGTCCCAGCCACACGAACGAATCCGGCAAATTATAAATCGATTCTCCCCGGCTGATCAGAAACGCGGCGCCGCTGGCGATAAGCATCATAGCCAGAGTCGCGATGAAAGGCGGGATGCTGAATACGGCCACCAGGGTTCCGGACAATGCTCCCACTGCGGCGCATAAGGTCACGGCCAGGGCGCACGCCGCCCACATTCCCAACCCCGATGCGCCGGTGGCGCCGAACCATCGCTCGATAAGCCATGCGGCTACCACCGCAGCAAGGGCTATCAAGCTTCCCACAGACAAATCAATCCCCCGGGTAAGAATCACCATCGTCATGCCGGCTGCCAAAATCGCGATGACGGAGATTTGATTGAGGACATTGAGCAAATTGGTGGCGGTCAGGAAAACCGAATAGCGACGGGGTGATGTCGTGCGCACCCGCTCGCGTACGCTATCGAAAACCGTCCATCGGAAAGCCGCCGGCGTGCAGGCGATGACGTCTGGCCTCATTTCAAGGGCAAGGCGCGCCGCGGCGGGATCGCGGACGACGGCCACGATTTGAGAACCGCGCTGACGCAGTCCTGCCGCAAGGGCATCGAGAAAAGCGCCATCCTGCGAACTGTTGCCGCCGGCGATCAACACCCTTTGGCCGGCCGCTTCGTGCGCCAGCGCCATGCCGCCGGCCTCCCCTTCGATCGGCTGTTCACTGATCGTCGCCAGCGCGAAAACCAACAATAATACTGCCAGCACCCCGAGCATTCCGCTTCGTTGCCAGACGCGCCTCATCGATCCACTTCAACCGTTAAAGCGCCTCGAAGTCAAACTTTACAGACTGTCATCAGGTGGCTCGGCGGGTCTTTTTGTTGAGACGGGAAAGCTGCAGCCGCGTCGAGGGCCGGATGTCGGCCTTAAGCGTTTTCTCCATGAGACCGAGCGCAAACTTGTTGTCCCGCTGGGTATTCGAGGCCACGCAGTCGACCGGGATGAAGAGCCGGTAATCGCGCATATAGGCGTCGTTGGCCGTGAAGAGCACGCAAATATTGGCCGCCATTCCAGTGAGAATCAGGTTCTTCGCACCAAGAGATTCAAGGAGCACTTCGAGCGTTGTGGAATAAAACCCTGAATGTTTCGGCTTGAGCACAAAGTAATCATCCTCTCCCGGCAAAAGCAGGCGCGCCACTTCTTCCCCGCGCACTCCGTCGCTCAAACAGTGCTCGATCAAAGTGGCGAAGTTCGATTGCCACCGTCCGAAGTTATCGTTGACATATACGCACGGAATCGCCGCGCGTCGCGCCCGCTCCTTCAAACGAGCAATGTGTCGGGCCATCGGCAGGGCAAAGCGCAACAATTGGTCGCCTTGTGGAAAATCGAGGTCGTTGATGACGTCGATTACCAGAAGTGCTGCGCCAGACTTGTCAGGCGCCGAACCGTAAAGATCGGAACTCGTGCCTTTCGCCACCCGCCGAGCTTAAAACCAGCTTCAGGGATGGCAAGCGGGCACGTGGACGATCTCGGGTCATCGGAAAGGCTCATCAGCATTCAGCGCGCCTTGGGACCGTTTCCGGACGTAATGAGTGACTGAACCAAAACACGAACTATGCAACTCAAAGATATCATGACCACTGATGTCGAGGTCATCCGCCCCGACAGCTCGATTGCCGAGGCTGCCGAAAAGATGCGCTCACTCGACGTGGGCTCGCTGCCGGTTTGCGACGGCCGGCGGCTTCTCGGAATGATCACCGACCGCGACGTCACCATCCGCGCCACCGCCAGTGGAAGCGACCCAAACAAAACAATGGTGCGGGAGTGCATGACTCCGGAACTCGTTTATTGCTTCGAGGACCAGAACGTCAACGAGGCCGAGAAGGTGATGCAGGAAAAACAAATCCGCCGGCTGCCCGTGCTCACGCGCGATAAGCAGCTCACCGGTATCGTATCGCTCGGCGACCTTGCGACGAAAACCGGCGACGTGCAGCAGGTCGGCCGCACCGTGCGCGAAATCTCGGAGCCTAACCCGGAAGGGAGTTCGTCATGAGCGAGCGGGCCTTGAAGTCCTTGAATCGAGTGGGCAGAAATGCGCATGAATAGCGCCTTTCAGGTTCCCCTGAACAGGCAAGCCCAGCAGGGCGTCTCGCTTCGCTTTCTCGCGTGTTTCGCCATCCGTTAGTCGGCGGGGTAGCGCTACTCGCATTTGGAATCGGTATATTGTCTTGAATCTTTAACGCTGCAAGTTGCGAGACTCTTAACCGCACCGCATGGCCATGCCCATACCTCTTCTGCTGCGGCAGGCCAGCGTCGCGGCCTGGACACTGACGATGGCCGCGGCGGTTGCGCGCAGTGCTCCACGTGATTGGAAGCACGAGGATGGGCGCACGGTGCAGGGGACTTTGATCGGGGTGGAACGCGGACGCGCGATGCTCGTCGGCGCGAATGGCCGGCAAGCCGCGGTTGAACTGGAGAATCTTTCCGCGGAAGATCGCCGGTGGATCGACGAGTGGGAATCGGGCCGGAAGCCCGAGGACGTCCTGCCTCCTATCACTTGGCCGGCAGCGGTGACGCAGCCGCTTCCGCGGATTGAAGGTCCAGCACCTGAGAATGGAGGTTCAGTTTTTCGGACCGTCCACTATCGTTTCGTGGCCGATGCCGAACTGTCGACCTCGGCGGTGCAGGATTTTGCGACTGTCGCCGAAGCGACGTGGAAATTGCTCGAGGCCTGGCCTTTGCCGCCGTCCGAGAAGTCACGAGCGCTGTTGGAGGTCAGGATTTTTCGCCGGCGCGATGAATACCAAAGCGCAGGAGGACCGCCGGAGACGGCGGGCGTTTTTATGGGCAGCTTCGGATCCAGCGGCGCCCTGCTCGTTCCTTTCGAAAGTCTTGGCATCGAGGCGTTTCAAGGACGATTCACAAAAGGCGCCGCCTACCATCCGCGCGTCCTCATTCATGAGATGACCCATCAAATCTACGCGCCACTTATCCGCCTTTTGCCGCTCTGGCTCAACGAAGGATTGGCCGAATACATCGCCCTGATTCCCTATAAAAACGGGACGTTTCACCTCGGCCGGGCGGCCATCATAACCGCACTGCGGCAACGGATTGAAGACCATCGATTGCGTGACCCCGGCAGAACCGGCGTCTTTGGTTCAAAGGACGCGCCCGCGGAAACGTGGACCATGCCGCTAACTCAACTCTTTCAGATCGACGATGCCGATCCTGGGCTGAGACAAGGCAGCCTTCTCGAGAAACACCGGGCGTATTTCACTTCCTTGCTCGTGGTTTTTTATCTCCTTCACTTCGATGGCGACAGCCAGGCTCGCGGGCTGCGGCTATGTCTCGATCAAGTCGCGGAATTGCAACGGCGCCGGCGCGGAAGATCAAGCGCCGCGTCCCTGCCTCAGGGCTGGACGCCAGCCGATGCCTCCTCGTTGGGTCGTATTCGGGAAAAAGTGACTGCTCAATTGCGCGGCGAGCGCCAGACAGGGGCCTTTGAGACAGAGATCCGGAAAAAATTCGCAGGATTGGGCGTGAAGATCGATTTCCATCCAGAGGGGTCGGAGATTTCAAATTGACATTCATAGCCCGAGGCAGGGCTGATTTTTTCATTGTCGCTGACGTCAACCGTCGTCAAGGGTTGCGGTTGATTTCTCCGGCCTCACAGAGGCCGGCTACAACGCTGTAGCCGGGGTCTGAGACCCCGGTCGGATGGGCAG
>JBPCQC010000082.1:0-66122 GCA_050998515.1 Verrucomicrobiales bacterium | reverse complement strand
GCGGCAGTGTCAGCTATCAGTTCGCGGACACCCGCGGCCACAGTGCCGCCGTGCAGCGACTAAACACTTACATCGGCAAACTCCACACCGACGGCTACGCGGTCTATCCGAAGTTCAACCATCCCGGTCTTGTCCACCTCGCCTGCTGGAGTCATGCCCGCCGGCCCTTCCATGAACTGGTGGTATTGCTCAGAAAGGATGCCGCCCAGAGCACTCAATGCCGGCATGCCATCGGCATCCTTCAAGTGATCGGCAAGTTATACCATCACGAAAGTGTGCTGCGGCAGACGCAGGCTTCGCACGCCGAGCGCCTGGATTACCGACAGGCTCACAGCGTGCCGCTCCTTCCGCAGATCAAAGAAAAGATCCACGCCGCGCACGCGATTGCGCTGCCTCAAAGCAAACTGGGCAAGGCGTGCAAGTATGCCCTCGGCCAGTGGCCAAAACTGATCCGCGTCCTTGACTACGGCGATACCGAATTGGACACCAACTGGGCCGAAAACTCCATCCGACCGCTCGTGCTGGGCCGCAAAAACTGGCTCCACGTCGGCAGTTGGGAAGCCGGCCCCCGCCTTGCCGCCATCGCCAGTGTCCTCGAAACCTGCAAACGCCTCGGGGTCGACATGCGAGTCTACCTCGCCGACATCCTCCCAGGACTGGCAACCACCAAAATCTCCGAGGTGGCCGCACTGACTCCCAAGGCCTGGCGCGCCTCCCGCCCGCAGACGTAGCGGCCGGCCGCGTGCCCCTTCGAAAAACCGCCGAAAATCCACCCACCGGAAATCGCGGCGGATATGGTTTCGTCAGCCGGTTACTCTACTCCCGCTCTTCAAGTGGCGCTCGGCGTGACGCTTACGACAGATTCCCCCACGTGGTTTTCAAACGCAGGGGCGCTCTGCGCGAACGCAGCGAGAAAGGACGCCAAAAGGAGCGCAAGTAGGCAATTCACCCTAAATGCACGTCGCAAAATGCAGGGCATTTTTCTTTTCCAGGCTACCGATAATATCTAGTAGAAATAACCTCGTTGGATTCAGGATTTACCAAATACTCGGTTTCGTTTGCTGCATTGAAAACGATCTGATCACCCTCAGAGTAGCACCCTAAAAAACGAACAAGTCTTCCATCCTCTTTGATTATAAGCGGTTGAAATTTACCGCTTTTCTCGAAGATGAATGCGTTCGGAACTTCATCGGGCGTGCTCTCATCGAAAAGTGTTACAGCAGCTATACCGTTTTTTTGAGGAAGTTCCTCTGCCCAGAGCAATGCTCCTGGCGTTGCTATTTCCTCGCCGTTCCAAGTCAGTAATCTACTCCCTCGATTCCAAATTAAAAGTTGATTAGCACTCATTGTAACGGTCTCGTATTTGAATAAATAATTCTGGCTTTATCTGCGTCGTTTAAAATCTGTAATTGAATCCCATACCCACTACCAGGCAATGACGGGTGGGGGTTGGCAATGCTCATTTGAAGTCTGACACCCGGAGGAATAAATGCATCTGAGACATTCGTCGCAGGATTCCACTCAGGAATCGTTGCCAGAGGCCCTCTCACATACGCCTGGTTTGGAATAGGATTGGCCGAAAGGAAAGATCCTGCGGGGTTGGCCCCATGAGCGCGACCAGCAGGCAGCAACAGTCCACCTTCACCGATATCAAATGAAGTCATTATCCCGCCCGGCAGGTGAGGATCGAAAGAACCAATCCTTGGTGCTGGTAGCGCTAGCGTTGCCTCTTTTGCGGCTTTATTCAGTCTCATGACTCTCGCCATCTTTGCCGTCGGCAGAGCCGGACCCAACGCTGTGCTGAGGCCTTCGCTCGCGACAGTAGCTATCGCCCATAAGGCCGATTCGGAGAGCTCCACGCCCGAAGCTTCCCAAGTATTGAGATCGGCGTGGCGTCGTTGCGGCATAAGTGTCAGTTGACGGATGGCCGCGCTTACGTTGGACTCCGCTTCTTCTCGTGCATCACCGGTCACTCCTTCACGATCCAACAAGGCGCCAAAGGCAGAATTGGCTTTGGATAGCGATGCGGAATCATCATATGAAGCAAAAAATGGTTTGAGAAACCAACCGGTCTCGTGAAAGCGGGGCATTCGGTTGTAGATGTCGGCTGATAACTCAGCCAAAATGTTTCCGATCTCCGAAGCAAATGGGTTAAAGCCCGATGGTGGGTCCGGCAGTCGTGGCGGAAAGGATTCTAGAATAAGTATGGGACTCGACATTCCAATGATAGACATTGAATCGACCCACGAGACGTTGTCGCCAAAAGCTGCAAACTGAGACCCCAACGACTCAGACCCGGAATGAGGCAAACCCGTGAAGAAGAACGGCCCATTATCTATGCTGAGAATTGTCGCCAGCCCCAGCGGATCTACCCTGTTCACCGGGTCATTGTGACAGTAAGCATAAAGGTTGAACCCGCCCGCCTCACCAAGCGGATCCCGAGAAAGCCACCTACCAGTGTTCGGGTCGTAATAACGATAGCCGAAGTATATGAGTCCGGTTTCGGTGTCACGATACTTGGTCGAGAAGCCAAACGCGCCGAGCTTTTGGGGATCGCTTTCCTGGAGCAGTCGGCCCCATGGGTCATAAACCCATTGGGCGACAATGCTTTTGGTGTCCTTATCGACCAGCGCGATGACATTTCCGCGCCCGTCGTAAACGGGAAAAAACGTCTTCTCGGACGGCTCGTCGTAAACTGCCAGCAGGGCACCGACTCCACCGGCGCCCCGCAGCGAATTCACGACATCAAGACCCCAGGTGAAAAAGCGGCGCCTTGGAGCCCCAGCGTTCACCACTGTTTCCTCCATGACCGGCAACCAGCCGTCCAAGAGCACGCGGGTAATCGTTTCCTTCACCGTGGAAGGTCCACCACCTGAACCGGGGATCGTCTCGAGAACACGCTTCCAGACGCGGCGATCTCCGGCATCGTAGACGAACGCCAATTCGAGCGGGTTCTCTCCTGCCGCCACAAGTTCGGCCCGCCGCGTCATCCCGCTAAGTTTGCCGCGGACATCCCACGCGTAAGTCCACCGCGCGTCCTGGCGCAGGTTTCCGGCTGCGTCGTAATCAAACGACGTTGTCTGGGGCGGGACGAGCGCGTGAGTTTCGGCGAGCGCCACGGCGTCGGTGCCGTCGTCACCCGCCGCCGTCAGCCGGCCTTCCAGCTTGATGGGAATACGCCGCCAGGTTGCCGTATTCCCCGTCGATGTCCACTGTCCCCAAAACCAGCCCGCCACGTCCGGAACGACGGTGTCGGGGACCTCAGATGCTCCACGCCAGGCACTCAAGAGCGTTCCGGGCGCCACTTTTCCACTAATTCCGTAGGTCTGCGGATTGTTGCGGCTCGTCAACTGATTGAGGATATTCGGCAAACCAAAACCGGAGCCGATCGGATTGCCGATGGCATCGAATTCCCATCCCTGTAACGAGGGCACGCCGCCGCTGCCAGCAGCAGTCGCGAGCCGGCCATCACTGTCATAGGTGTAAGTCCAGTTGAGACCCGTGGTCACCGACTCGTGCCAGCGATGGCCGCGGGCATTGTAGTCGGTTAAAACCGTAATCGTGCCGCTATTGGTGGGCGTCTGATAGAACTCGATTCGCATTCGATTGTCGTATCCTGTGGTGCTCACCAGACTATTGGCGGTGCTCACAGCGTCCCGCCGCGTCACGCTTTCCACTGCCGGGGTGCCGCTCTTGTAGACATAGGTGGACCGGCTGTCCGCCGACGTAATGTAATCGACCAATCCATCACCGCGGTAAATAACGGTCGTTTCGTGCAGGACCGACCCGCCGGAGGTCACCTTCGTGCCGGCAAATCGATGCCGGCTGTCGTATTTGCGCGTCACCTGCAAACCGCTCAGGACGCCCGACGAATGGGTCTCCGTGGCAAGTTGCAAGTGATCCCAGGTGAACGCCCGGCTCCCGGATGGATCGGAAATCGCACTCGGCAGGCCGGCCTCAAAATAATCGATGTTGGTGATGGCGGCATCGGCCCATGAAATTGTGTCAAGCAACCCGTTTGCCTCATAGGCAAGGATTGCCGACACTTGTGTTCCAGTGCCCACTTGATACGTGACGCTGGCTGGTGCGCCGTTCGCCAGACGTGTAATTGTGACATCTGAACCTCCAGCGTAGGTTTTCTCCAACAGATGACCTTGCGGACCGAGTCGGAATTCTGTCGCCGATGCTCCATCGGGTTCCAAATCCAGAGTGTCGCCGGTGCTCGAATGACGGACGCCGAAATCCGCATCATCGCCACCGTAGACTTGCGTTCGCAGAGGATCGCCATCAGCCGCTTGCTGGTAGATACTTGTTGGATATTGGGCGCTATTGATCGTAACTCGCTCCCCCTGGCCCGGATGATCATAAGTGACTGTCGCCGAATACCCAGGAGCATTCACCGAACTGATTTTATAGTCGGCGTCGTAATTGACGATCGTGGGATCTGCTATTCCCGGTTGGGTCGTAGTGGTGGACATCGGAAGCTTGAAGCCGTCCAGATCCACGGTGGTCAATGTCGTTCCTCCGAATGCGCTAAAAGCGAGTGTTTTTAACGCCCCACCTTCTCTAACAAATGTACCCGAACTGCCATCGGGGCCAGTAATTGTGCCCGGCACGGTGCCATTCGCAGCAGGAATGCCAATCGCAACCTGAGTTGCCCAGGCCTGCTGGCCCCACGGCTTGGAAACGATGTTCGCTCCATCAGCTCTCGTCCGCTCTATACCTAGAGAAAGCAGCGGGCTCGCGCCGCCGCCACTGTCGTCCCTGATCTTTATTTCCTTTATCCATTCATTCCCAGTGAGATAATTCGAAACCTGAATCTCCTGCTCCCCTGAAATGATTGTCGCAGTCGTCCACGCAGCATTGTATTGGATGGTCGTGGGCGGCGACGGCGATGGCGGCGTAATCGTCATTTGACGCGCCGCCATGTTGTAACTGTAATTGTATTCCACGTCTCCTGAGCCGTTTGGATGTGGCAGGACGCGCTTCTTTAATCGGCCCCAAGGGTCATAATAATCCGTTTGGCGCGATCCCGTCGCCTGATTTCCCGTTGCTTCTTGTTCGTATCTCAGGGTCAAGCATGGCGTTGAGTTCACGGTCTCCGCGCCATAGATCATCCGGGAACCTCTTTGACCAAATGCAGCTTCGATGTCCAAAGGAAGGTTGTTGGCCGCAAACATTTTCGACTGCTGCCGACCTTCGGAGGTCAGCCAATACGAGTTGTAGTTGGGGCCCCTAACCAGCACACTCCCATTGAGATCCGGGCCGAGATTCGTTGAGAAGCTGTTCAGCTCGCCCAGGCTCGTGAGCGTGCGACTTTCGTGAATGCTTCTCGATCCCGCGTTCTGCGTGAGTGACCTGCTGAGGCCCGCAGATGTGGCTGCGAACGTAATTCCGCCGAATGAGCCCGACGTAGCGTCACCCAGGACGTTGCGAACGATTGAAAACTGCTGGTTTCTCCTGGAGCTGCCTTCTTTGAGCAAACCTGCCAAGGCCCCGGACTCAAAATACTCGAAAGTTGCGTCGGAGCCGTCCTGGAAGTTGATCTGCTGCGGCTGGCCAAAGAGATTGTCGTCCTCTCCTTCTGCCTCGTACAGAATGGCTCCGCCGTCTAGATTGACCAACTGCTCGTGATCAAAGTCTCCCTTGGCATTCGTGAATTCCTTGTGAACTACCCCATTCAAAAAGGAGGGCACCTCCACGGGTCCCGGAGCCGCGCTTGACGTTCCTGATTTTGTCACTCGCTGCCGATTGGCCGAATTAAAGTACGTCCAAAATGTTAGGTGCCCGTCAATGTTGTGTACCGACTGGGGCAGCCACGGCATTCGACCGGCGCTGTCGAGCGGGGCATCGCCAGGATAGTTTTTTCCGTAAGCCACTGTTTGTAGCGACGGAGAAGCCGCCTCGATCGTTATCCCAGGCTCGCCCATGCTATCAACAAACGTGGCCGCGTCCTGATAGCTACGCTCCCATCGCTGCCATCGAACTCCACTCACTGATGTGTCTCTGCGGATCACATTACCTTCGCGATGCCACTCGACCAGTGACGACGCCGATTGTCCGTCGCCGTTGTTGTGATGCTTTAACAAAGTCTTTGGTTCATAGTAGTCCTCGAACTCGATTGCGGCGCCGTCCCATTCCCAACCAAAACCTTGACAGTCGATGCGGGCTAAAGAGTAGTCATCGATAGCGGCCGTCCCAGCGTTCGCGTTCGCGGGGTTGGCGTTGAACTCAAAAGTGGTCGTACGATCTCGTGCGGGGTCATCGACCGCATGCTCTATAATTTCGCGAGGCAAAGGATGTTGCGCCCACGCCCACGTGAAGTAGTCAATGTGCCGGCTCGACAGTAGGTGATTGCTTTCTGTCCCACCCTGGTAGATGAGCTCATGATAACAGCCGTATAGTGCCGGCGGGTCGTCAGTCCTCGGATCTTTAAGGATCTTTCGCCATATGGCGCCGCTGGATCCCGATACGTCGAGAATCCATCGCTTTTCGCCGTCGTCCCAGCGAAGATAATGCTCCTTCGGTTCGACGGAATCACCGATCTCGCGAACGATCAGCTGTTTAGGATCAGGCGGGAACGCTAAAGTGTCCGGTCCGCCGACACTCGGGTTGTAGATCTCCACAGTTTTAATCAACTGCCAAGTGTCGTTTTCATAGAGCCTTACTACTTTTGAATAGTCGGTTTTATGTTCGATCTCAGCAGTCAGATGCCGACTCTTCACCTCAACGATACGCATTCGATCCCAAGCGTCTCGATATTGTGCGACACTCGACCATCCAGCGTCGGTACAATCCTCGACCATCGAAGGAGGAATCTCGCTTTCCGGCCCTTCGAGAATCTCTTTCGGAATTATCGGGTCCGGTGGATCAGCATACGAAATCTGAAAATCATTGAGGCAGCCAACGAGCACGGGGGCGGCGGGGATAAGTTCCACCTCGGTATTTTCAGGATCGACAAACGGATAGGGAACAGCGAGATATCCAACCTCTGCGCCTTGTGGTGCGATGCCGACGCCTAAATCAATGACACAGCACATCTCCCGCATGTCCACAGACACCTCGCCGCGGGTTGACACGTCTTGGATATAATCCGCGCTCCGCAGATCCAGCTCTTCAAATTCGGGAAGCGCAATAACATACGCTGCGCGCGTGTAATATAATTCCCCATCAAAGTCCGCGTCGTAGGTGTAGCTTGCGTAGCCGTTTTCATTGTAGTCGGTTGACCAGCTGCCATTGATCTGGAGAGCAGTGTTAGCCAGTCCCAAGGCGGATGACAAGGTCCACGGACCTTGGTTTTCCAGGTGGTCCCAGTCTGCCCCGTTCGGCACTACTTGGTCAGCCGGGAATTCTCCATCTGCGAGTCGCCAACCCCGAATTTCCCCAGCAGCTCCTGATCGTGGTGCCCAATCTTCACACCAGAAGAACTTAAAGCTCGCGTCAAGCCACTCGATGCCTTCATATTGCTGAGTGGGCCGACATGCGACTTTTAGGCCGATGCCCCAGTGGCTATTTTCTCGGAACGACACATCCGGACTGCCCTCTGGAAACGTTTCGACCCTGGCATAATTATAAGCATCGGAGGTTATATTGGCCAAGTTAGGCACTGAAGCTCGGTTTTTCCTGTTCTGGAAGAGTATGTTTAACGCCCAAGGAAAACCTGAAGCTCCGTCCGTGCTCCACCAATCCGGATCATCACAGTTTACACATGGCAATGGAAAAGAAAGCTTACCGGATGGCTGCGGCACTTCATACACGTGCCTGTTACCGACGCCGTCCACTGGGGTCGCGATGCGGACTAGAGGAGGCCACGCCAACGCTCTGAGCTTGCTGATCCGCCTTGCCAAGGTTACCAAAGCCTCTCTGAATGTCTCACCATTAACCGGATACACCAGCGGCAGCGAAAAATCATCAAAGCCCGAAAACATCAACGGCCCTTCATACGAATAGCCCAATGCATTTTGCGGCAGGTTAACGTATGATGACCGAAGGTCGGCAAAGGCCGTTGCGGCCTGCCTGAGCAATTTAACTTGATCTTGAAAATTAAGTGCGTTTACAAATTGATCGCTGGGGAACGAGTCTGCATTTAAAACCTCCCACTCAATGAGATTGGGCGGAGGCGGCTGCGCCTCAAGGTGCGCCGAGATCCTATGCTGCTCGACGGCGAGCTGCCTTTGCTGAACTGCCCTCAAAACACTCCCGAGGGTTTGCCCAACCGCTACTCCGTGGAAGAAGAAAAGAAGGCCTAACGCCTGCAGTCCGAAACGTAATGCAACTGTTCGCATCTGATCTTGGATAGCGTCAAGAGCTAACCTTCAACACGATCAGGCCCACGGCCGGGTGATCGGGATAGATAGGATTGGTTCCCAACGGCACTTCGTGGTTGTCCTTGAGCCCGTCAACGTCCGTATCAATCTTACGGGGATCAGTGCCGAGCGCCTGCTCTTGAGCGTTAGTCAATCCGTCAGGTTCAATATCTAATGCTGACTCGGTATTTGAGAACGGATTGAATGCATAGGTCAACTCCCAGCGATTGCTGAGGCCATCGCCATCCCAGTCAACGGTCAGTGATGAGGCGTTCGCGAGCCAGTTGTTCGCATCCAGATCGAATTTGAAAAGGCGCTTTAACTGTCCAATATTGGCGGGCGCGTAGTCCTCTGTGGTTGATGACTGGTTCCACGGCAAGAAAAGCGGAGGGTTGGGAGTGGCTATGCTGCCATAGAAGTGTATTTCGTGAAGTCTTTGATAGAATTTTCGGCCGACGTGCTTGAGTTGACCAACGTTTATGGAAGCCAGCTCATGGTCCCGGTCATCATCGAAGGAATTTACGAGCGCCATTATTGCATCGGTCGTCCCCGCATCCGCCCCGCCGGTAAACGCGAGCCGCAGTTCGAAATAATTCATTGCTTGCCGAGCGAAATGCTTCAATTGGCCTACCGTGGCCGGCGCAAAGTTGTCGATGCTTTGCCTGTAACCCGTCGTTGGATCAAAAGGATGAGCTGCCTTCCAGATTCGCGTTCCTTCCTCATCCCACCACAAAGGATACGGAGGCGGTGGACTTTGGCCCAAGCCAGAGCCAGCCGAGATCAAGAGCGCACACGCGACTGGTAGCAACAGATTTCTCATGTTCGGCGGCAACTCAGCAGGTTCGATTGACGACATCCCCAATGAATGAATACCTACTGATCCATATCGATTCCGCCACGTGGAGGAACTTTCTGAAGGTAGACCGTCCCGTCCTTCTGGACGACCACGGCATTACTGCGGGCGGTATTGCCAGTGCCATTGCCGATCACAAACAGCGGATCGTTGGGTTCGCTGGTAATCGGGAGTGCAGGACCATCCCTCCACACTGTCTTGGCATTGGTATCAGTCTCGTTCGAAAGCGGTAAGTTCCATTGCCCGAAAACTGCAGACCCATACGTGTTTGCCGTGACAAAATTGCCTACCGCCATCGCGGCTCGGCCATTCACAGTGCTCGTGTAACCTCCAACAATGGAGTATTCCGCAGTGGTGGCGGTTGTGTTGGCGGCCCCCGCGAGCGCAATGCTGCTGAAACCATTGACGTGGCCCTCGCTGCCGCCTGCGGCAACGGCATATTGCGCAGTCACGTTGTTTTCATAACCGAAGGCCGCAGAGTAATCTTCGGTGACCACATGCATTCCTCCAGCAGCAAAGGAGTATGGCGCTCCAGCCCCGATTGTATTGCCTGAGCCAAAAGCCGCCGCATTAGTGCCGGAGATCGTGTTTAAATAACCAACACCCAGGCTGCCACTGCCGTAAACGGTATTGTAGCTGCCGATAGTCGCGCTATGTAATGCGGCGCTACTCAGATAGTTATTTTGCCCGACAATCAGGCCGCATGACGGGTAACTTGTATTATTGGATCCGGCCACCACTCCATAGCCGGAGATGATATTGCTTAGTGGTGACAAGCCTGTGCGAATCCAGCCGGTGTTGTCCCAGCTCCACGCGATATGGCAACAGAGTCCCACGAGGCAGAAGCCGGCGGCGATTCGAACCCAGATTGTGCGATGGTAAAGCGTCGTTTTCATGTGTAATGGCTTGGTAAGAAATCAGGGTGGGATTAATTCGTTCGTCGGATCAGCTTGGACATCCGATTGAAGTTGTTCAAAAGCTATGGCCTTGGCCTGGGCCTCTTTGAAAATCCTCCTCCGTTCATGACCCGCGATCTGCGGGTCGAAGAATCCGGCGGCAGCCGCGTCTCGCGCAATTTCGTAGCAAACGTCGCTGTAGGCTTTCGCGCTGGCGGGAATCGTCGGATCCGCCGGCAGAGGTTCAATCGCGCGGTCGATGGGGTTTTCTTTGGCCCCGTCGGTGATTGCGTATTCCTCTAGTGATTCTTCCAGAGCATCAGCGTTGGCGGCAATCCACTCCTTCAGGAGGCGCCGCGATTCTGAAGGTGATTTGTCAGAATTCTCCGCGCGAAGCGCCCGAAGCTCCCGGGCAAGTCTCACTCCTGGTCCGGCGGGATCTGGTTCCTGCACAGGGGGATCTGCCAGCGGAAGAAGTTGGTCCAAGGCCGCCGCCCGTTCTGCCTGGATTTCCAGACGTGACCGATTTGTTCTCAGCCACGCCTTCATGGCATTCCGTCTGGCGAAAGCTCCACCGCTCCAGGCAGCTCGGCAGGCTTGCCACAGCTCATCATCAATGGCGGCTTGTTCCGCGGTGTATTGGGCTTCCAGTTGGGAAACCGCCAAGCCGGTTTCTTCTTGCGAAACGACAGCAAGTATGAGTAACGGGAGGGCGCAGCAAGCACCGGCGAAGCCGAAACTCCGTTTGATTATCACAAACGGCGGAATAGCGGTTTCGTGGTCGGCCGTAAAGAAAAAAATTACATACGAATCACTTTTTCCTGTGGGCATAAGGACTTCCTTACTGGCATCGATCTTGGGGATCTTGATAGTAGTCCTCTTACCCTTAACATTTTACGATTTTGTACTCCACGACGATCCGTTGGACATCTATGCCAATCCAACATTTTATCCGGTAGATGCCTCGAGTCTCCGCACGATTTGGACCCAACTTGATCACTCCGGCATTTATATGCCGCTGACATATAGTGTCCTGGCAGGTCTCAGTTCACTTTCCCGGTTGGCCTCCGCGAGCGGTCCTCTTTCAACACCTTCTGCGGGCCTATTCCATGCGCTGTCTGTCATTCTGCATCTCGTCAATACGACACTGGTTTTTTTTGTGTTGGGTAAGCTCCGGCAAAGGATTCAGGGCGGCCCTATGTCACCTTCAACCCTGCATTGGATAGCCACTTCCGGCGCTTTGTTGTTTGCCATTCATCCGGTCCAGGTCGAGAGTGTCGCTCGTGCCGGCAACATTGGAATACCGCTGAGTACTGCTTTTGCTTTAGCAACGCTGCTACTTTATTTGTTCGGATTCCATTCCGCCCGCTCTGGAGTAGACCGAGCATTCTGGTATGGTGGAGCGACTGTTCTTTTCCTTTGCGCTCTCCTCGCCCGGCCGTCGATGGTCGCATTACCTATTGTTGCGATCATTCTCGAGCGCGCCATTTATCGGTCCGGTTGGCGTGCTATTGGCGCGCGAACTGCCCCATGGATTGTCGCCGCCACACTTCTGGCTGCGATTCTATTTATGAAGCAGATCCCTAGTTCCCACTCGGCAGTCGCAGCCGTTTGGCGGCCCTTGATCGCCCTCGATTCACTGGGATGGTACGCTGGTCAATCGCTTTGGCCGGCGAAACTCTCGATTGACCACGGGCGGACGCCGTCAACGGTGACTGAAGACCCCCTGATTTGGGTTCGCTGGCTTGTTCCCGCTGGCTTCCTGTTAGCCTGCGCGGCAACCAGCGGAACGTCGCGAAAAGTTCTCATATGTAGCGGTTCGCTTTTTTTTGTGCCGTTATTGCCTGTCTGCGGGATTTTACAAACCCCCGCCCGTGAGAATCTCTCCATCGTATACGACCGCCACCTGTATTTTCCGGTGATCGGACTTGCTTTCGGATTTTGCTACGCAGTTTCCAGATTGATCCGGGATATCCGTCTAGTCGGCACTGCCGTAATACTGTCGTTTTGTGCCTGGCGCACACATCATCAAATCGGCGTTTGGAAGGATTCATGGGCACTTTTTTCTGACGTGCTGCGACAAAATCCGAAAAGTTGGTATGCCATGGGCTGGCTTGGCACAATGCTCACCGAGTCGGGTAAGCACGGCGAAGCAATTGCCCTTTTGCAGAAGGCGGTCGAGTTAAACCCGAAGAACCCGGATTTACGGAACAATTTGGGGCAGGCACTCCTGCTCGGGGGGCAAATTGACCGTGCCGAAGCCGAGTTGAAAGCGGGCTTGGAATTGAACCCGAAGGATCCGAACGTTCATTACCACCTTGGCCGAGTGGCCGAGACTCGGAATCAGTTCGATGAGGCTGCAAAGTATTATCGAGCCGCGGTCAAGCTATTGCCAACCCACGTACTGGCTGTCTCGGCCTTAGGCGGCGCACTCCTGAAGAGCGGGGCAGCCGCCGACGCCGAGGCGGCCTTCCGGAAAGCCATCGCCCTCTCGCCCGCAACTGCCGATGCTCACAGGGGCTTGGCCGAAATATATGCTTCAAGGCAGAATTGGGCTGAAGCATTCGCGGAAATGACGCGCGCATGCGAGCTCGCTCCGCAGGTCATCCAATGGCGCGATCAATTGCGAATGTACGAGCGTGCCTTCCAGTCATCGAGAGCGCAATAGCTTTCGGCTCTAAGTTACTACGGCAGGACTGTTGTCCGTCGGCACACGACAATGGCGCTAAGTGGAAGGATTTACCGGCAGAGTTTGGATCAAAGAGCGCTGTCCATCGATGGTTTCAAAAATGGGTGCAAGACGGAACCTTCGCTCTTCTGATGGCGGAGGCTGGAGAGGTCGTGCATGAAAAACGCGGATTCAAACTTTATGAGTGTTTCATTGACGGCACCTTCGCAAAGGCAAAACAAGGAGGTGAAGGAATTGGCTGCACGCGGGTGGGAAAGGGCGTGAAGATCATGGTGCTTGTCGATGCAAATGGTTTACCGGTAGCCGCTTGCAGTGAAACAGCGCAGTGCCACGAAGGACATCTAATGCAGGAACTTTTTCAGTTCATGATCACTGATCAAAAGCCGCAACGACTGATTGGCGATAAGGCTTACGAGAGCGACAAATTGGATGCCGAGATGGCGCAAGCAGGTGTGGAAATGATCGCGCCCCACCGCGGTGGCCGTCGACCCGAAAACCGCACTCAAGATGGCCGGCCACTTCGTCGATACCGCCGTCGATGGAAAGTTGAGAGCACCATTGCCTGGGCTTCAGAATTACCGTCGACTTTGCATTCGCTGGGAGAAATCGACCACTTTGTTCCAAGGCTTTCTAAGTTTGTAGGAGCAAAGACGGGCGATTCGAGTGCCGAGACGTTTGTTTTGCGTAGCGGACGGCTCTTCGCTGACCACGAAGGTGAATGATTTCATGTTCTTGATGTCCTCCTGCAACACGCCGTACCGGCGCCGTGAGTTGCGGAAATTTTCCCGAAACTCGGGAGTGAGGAGCTCGGAATCCTTTTTTTCGGACAGTTCGATCAAGCATTGCTTGAGCCGCTCGCTCAGTGCGGGATCGGAATCACATTGCGGAACGATCGACGCGAGCGTCAGACCCGGCACGAACTGACTGGCGACGAGGCGCGCCAATCTTTGCGGGTCACCGGGCCCATTTGCCAGCACGATGACGGTGAGTTTGTCCTGCACCAGACGAAGGAAAAAAGTACTGAAACCATTAATGCCGCCTCCGTGCGCGACATAACGACGCCCCCGCAACTCACCAACCTGCCACCCGTAACCGTAATCGGCAGTCTGGTCCCCGGTCAGTTTTACGGAGCTCCACATGGATTCGCGCATCTCGGCGGGGAGAATTTTGTCGCTGTAAAGGGCGGCGTCCCACTTGGCGAGATCGAGAACCGTGCCCACGAGCGCACCCGCGGAATAGGGTTGGGTCGGACTCACGAATTCCGCGCGGCGAAGGAGATTGTTCCGATAGTCGTAGCCAGTGGCTCGATGTGGGATGATATCGAACTGGTCGTTCAGCCGCGCAGTCTCCATTCCCGCCGGTCGGAGGATCCGCTCAGCGAGAAACTCAGCGTAAGATTGGCCGCTGACCTTTTCGATCACGAGTCCCAACAGATAATAACCGGTGTTGGAATAGTCCCACTTCTCGCCGGGAGCGAAATCGAGCGGCAGGTCGGCAATCAATCCAATCAGTTCATGGGGCTGGTAATCTTTGCGCACATTTTGCTGAAAGCCGGGCAGGTTGGTATAGCTCCTGATGCCCGAGGTGTGCGTGAGCAGATGGCGCACGGTGACGGGATTCCAGGCTTGCGGCGCGTTCGGGTAGTGCCGGCTGACGGGATCGTCGAGACTGAGCTTGCCCTCATGAACCAACACCAGGATCGCGGCCGCAGTGAATTGTTTCGTAATCGAAGCGAGTTGATACACCGAATGTTCAGTGGCAGGAACGTTGAGTTCGACATCCGCCAGTCCATATCCCTTCACTTTCTCTATCTTCCCATCGCGGACGACCGCGAGCGAACAACCGGGAACGTTTTGATTTCGCAATTGAGCCTCGATTTTGTCATCGAGCGGGTCGCTGCGGACTTCGATTGCGACCAGGCAGACAAAGAGGAAGGCAAATCGGGTAAGCGTGCGCATATGGCAGTATCGACGATTAAACCGATCGGCTGGTCCTGCAAGTCACGGGGCGAGCACAGGTGCTTCATAGGTCTCGCAGCGCTCGACGCTCCCGGTGTGTCGAAGGGAGGGCGAGCGCTGCGAGCCTGGTGGTCAGCCAGGCGCCGGCGGCGCCTGGGACACAGCGGAGAGCCGCCGCTGCCACCAGAAATCGCACTTCACTGGGCGATGCAGTAGAGGTGAGTATGGCCGCGAAGGAACAATTCCTTGCCAACAGCGGCAGGGGAGGCGTCGAATCGATCGTCGAGTATGTTGGTGGCGAGCACTTCGAGTTTGTCGGCGTGTTTGATGACGACCATTTTACCGTCGCGGCCGACGAGGTAAATCCGGCCGTCAGCGCCGACAGGCGACGCGTATACCCCACCGGGGAGATCCGAAATGCGCTCGGCCTCGAAGAGGGCTGCTCCAGTTTTAGCGTTAAAGCACGAGAGGATGCCGGTGTTGCCGCCGAAGAAGTAGAGCCGGTCATCATAAAGGAACGTAGGGCGTGGCTTTGGAATGGCGCCAGGCGATGGCGTCGGAATCCGTGAGGTCACCGGATTTGCCGAGCTTGATCGCGAGCAGTGCCGCGCCGCGAAAGCCGCTGATGGCGTAAACCAGTCCAAAGTCGCTCACGGGTGTTGGGATGACGTTCTCGGTCATGCCGCCGCACTCCCAGACCTTTTCGCCGGAGGCCAGATCATAGCTGCGGATTCTATTCCTGGCGCTAACGACGACCTGGGGTTTTCCGTCGTGTTCGACGATGAGCGGTGTCGACCAAGTTGTCGGTTCGTCGCGCGGTTGCCGCCAAAGCTCCTGGCCGGTGCGCTTGTCGAGGGCGACAATGAAGTCTTCGCCTTCATGATCCCAGTTCATGACGAGCGTGTTGCCCTGAAGCGCCGGGGAGCTGCCTTCGCCAAAAGCATTGCGGGTTTGCATGTCGCCGAGGTCCTTTTCCCACTTGAGATTTCCTTTTAAATCGTAGCAATAGAGACCGCGCGAGCCGAAGGAGACGTAAAGATGCTCGCCATCGGTGATGGGAGACCCCGAAGCAAAGCCATGGTCGCGATGGTGGCCTTCGTGCGGGACTTGTTCGCGGGCTGTCTTTTGCCAGAGGATTTTGCCCGAGGCGCGATCGACTGAAAGCACCGCGAATTGATAGGCTTCGGTGGGCTTTTCCGAGCGCATGGAACCACCGCCCGGCCGGCGGCGCCGGCCTTGCTGGTCGCCGCCCGTTCGGCTCTCGGCGGCCGGTGCAGGGGCGGGCGCCGGGTCAGCCGCTGGCGCTGCAGCGGGGGCAGGCGGTGTGGTGGGAGGCGCAGGTGTCTCGGCGGTTCCGGTGGTTGGCGGTTCGATCTTTTTTCCAGTCGGAATAGCGGTGAGGATGAAGACGTGATTCTGCCAAACGATGGGGGTCGAGGTGCCAAATCCGGGGGTCTTTACCTTCCATTTTACATGCTCGGTTTCGCTCCACTTGAGTGGTGGCGAGGCGGTCGGGGCCGTACCCTTGATGGAGGGGCCCCGCCAGTGCGGCCAATATTGTTCTGAGCGCTCCGCAGCCGCCACCGAGCCGGCGGCTAAAAGAATCGCCATCAAGACCGTGCGCCCACCCGCAGCAGCGTTAATAGAGACGGCGCGCCCACGCACCGCGGCGGCCCGCGGGCGGGCCGTCTCCAAGTCGCATCGAGGCCGGGGCGTTGGAGCTAAAGAAGGAAAGCGGTTCATGTCGACAGTTGGGCTGGTTAAATCTCTGGCGTGAAGCCGGGAACGATATCAAAGCGCGCCGTGAGTTCACCGATCCGCGAGTCTTTTAGTGCTGCGAAGTCGACTGTGACTGCCTGGCGTTGTTTTTCGTCCTTGATCGATTTCCAAATGCCGTCGCGTTCGTTGTTCGGGTGACCGTGTACATAACATTGGGTGGTAAACTTTTCCCGGCCCTTCGCCTTCACGGCAAAATGAATGTGTGGAGTCCGTCCAGGATAAGGCACTGGTTTGATGGTGCGGAAAAGGTACTCACCGCTCGATCCAGTGACGAAGCGTCCGAATCCTTGAAAGTGGGTGTCGCGTTTCTCACTGTTGCTGGTGCGGGTGTGCAGATAGGCGCCGTGGTTGTCCACCTGCCAGATCTCGACCGTTGCGTTGCGGATCGGCTCGCCCGCTGGAGTGAGGATGCGACCGCTCAGCCACGTGATCTCACCGACCGCAGCCGTTGCCGCATCGTTGATGACGATGAGATCGTTGTCCGTATCGAGCGGCAGTTTGTCCGGATAGAACGGCCCTTCGGTTTGCCGTGGCGTGCGGATGAGTTCTTCGGCAAACGCGCCGCCCACGGTGAAAAGGGCGGCACTCATTCCGACGCTTCGCAAAAAGCGGCGCCGGCCATTTAAAGGCAGAGGGCCGAGTGCAGAATGCAGGACTGGATTCATAATGAAGTCAGAGTGAAAAGCGCAGGATGAAGAAGTTCATGCGAGTACACGCAATTGGAAATATGGGAATCGCCCTTTGGCATTATTGGGTTCTGACTTCTGCACGCGATTTGCGATCTGCATTCATCCGTGCTGTGTTTAAGCTGGCGGCCAAAATGGCGATGAGCTCGTTGGTTTCATTGAGGAGCGGTTGGAGGCGAGACGGCGTCACGAGGCCTTCCGCAGAGATCAGTTCCAACCAGTAAGCGGCTTCTTCGATCTACGTGAATTCTCCTTCGGAATCGGAAACGCGTTTTCGTTCTGTATTCTACGCTCTGCGTTATGCCTTAAACCAGGCGTTGGTGCTTCGTCTCTCATATTGGCATCTTGGGTGCATCGGCTTTTTCTTCTGCACTGGGCGTTCTGCCTTTCCATGAACCCCTCATCACAATGGCGGTTGCGAAAAAATCCCCGGTGGGTTGACTTTAGGCGGGCAGCACGGTCACACCAGCTCACTTTTGGAGGTCCTCGAAGCGCCGTGGGCGTCGGACGACGGGTAAGGGGCACGGCAGGATCTGCCAATTCCTGCGAAGCAGCATCAGCCGCGCGATCCCGGCCATCCTGCGCTGCGCTCATTGCCACCTGGCAAACGTCACGTTAGCCCGCCGGCGCGCCTTCTGTTGCTCCAAACCTTCAAGGCGCTTTTCATACGGCCGAGGACGTAATAGACGGTCTGGCTGCGCTGGCGCACCAACTCTGCTCCAACAACGCGCGGAACGAAGTCGGCTTCAAGATCGACAATTTCGCGCGGCGTTGCGCCGCTAAGGCCTTTGCACAAAATCGACGTCATGGCGCGGGTCAGTGTTTGGACTTCCGGACCCAGGCTAACGCGAAAGTGCGTGCTCTCTGCGTCATCGACCCGCAAGTGAATGCCTACCGTATCGGTGCATTCCTCGTCTTTGCGCACATCTTCGAGATCAAAAATTTCGCCGGGCTGCGGCACGCAGTTTTTCGCGTTCTCGGCGTAGTGAACCAGCAGGGCGCGCCGTTCTCCTTCGGGCAGATGCTCGAAGAGATTGATGATGCCTTCTAATGCCGGGGGCATGAGTTGTTTTTCCTAACGCGCGAAGCGTCACCGTTCCACGGGTGAGCGCACCATATTGCCCCACTCGGTCCAGGAGCCGTCGTAATTGCGGACCTTCGTGTAACCGAGCAGGTAATGAAGCACGAACCAGGTGTGGCTCGAACGTTCGCCGATCCGACAATAGGCAATTATGTCGTCTTCCGGCTTAAAACCAAGGCCTTTCGCGTAGATCTTACTCAGTTCTTCGGCGGATTTAAATGTGCCGTCGGAGTTGGCGGCGGTGGCCCACGGGCAGGATTTGGCGCCGGGGATGTGACCGCCGCGCAGGACTCCTTCCTGCGGGTACTCGGGCATGTGGGTTAGCTCGCCACTGAATTCCTTGGGGCTGCGGACATCGACAAGCGGCTTTTTGGCGCGTGCGTGTTCAAATGTCTGCGCGTAAAAGGCCCTGATTTCGTCGTCGCGGCGGCGGGATGGCACAGGATACTTTGTGGCGGGAAAACTCGAGACCTCCTTCGTCACCGGGCGTCCTTCGGCGAGCCATTTCGAGCGTCCGCCGTCGAGCACCTTCGCGTTGGTGTGACCGAAGAGTTGGAAAACCCAGAACGCGTAACACGCCCACCAGTTTGATTTGTCGCCGTAGAAAATGACCGTGGTCTCCGGAGCAATGCCGTTTTGCGAGCAGACCTGCGCAAACTGCGCCGGGTTGATGTAATCGCGGATAAGCGGGTCATTGAGATCGCGTCGCCAGTCGATGTGGACTGCGCCGGGGATGTGTCCCGTATCGTAGAGCAGCAGGTCTTCGTTGCTCTCGACGATGCGGGTATTGGGCCCCTCAAGATTTCTGGCCAGCCAGTCTGTGGTGACCAACACCTCGGGATGCGCGTAACCGGAAATCTTATCGTTCATGGTGGCTTCGCTCTTGGTTATCCGTTATTCGTCCATTGGGTCGGGCCGTTTCAGAGAACGTCCCGAAACCACAACTAATAACGAATAATAATCAAGCTCCGCATGAAATCGTTGTCATCTCCACTTTCGCTGGTCTTGGGTTTCGTCGTTCTCGCACCGGTCCCGTGGTCCGCCAGCGCCCAGAGTGCCTCACCTGGTGGCAAAACGCCGGAGGAGGAATTGGCCGCGCTCGACGTGGCGGAGGGCCTCGAGGCCACACTGTTTGCCAGCGAGCCAATGTTGCTCAGCCCGAGTGCGATTGACATCGACGAACGCGGCCGGGTCTGGGTCGCTGAGATCGTGAACTACCGGCTTCACAACGGGAAACGGCCCGAAGGCGACCGCATTCTCATTCTCGAAGAGACCGATGGCGACGGAAAGGCGGATCAACAAAAGGTTTTCTATCAGGGGCGCGACATCGATTCGCCCCACGGAGTGTGCGTGCTGGGCAACAAGGTCATCATTTCCGCAAATGGGAAAGTCCACCTCATGACCGATGAGAATGGCGACGACAAGCCCGACAAGGTCGAGGTGATGTTCAGCGGAATCAGCGGAGCGCAGCACGACCACGGGATTCATCAATTCATGTTTGGCCCGGACGGGCGTCTTTATTTCAACATCGGAAATGACGGCGGCCAGGTGCGAGACAAAGACGGCAAACCGATCGTCGACCTTGATGGCAACGAGGTCGGACAAACGCGCAAACCGTATCAGCAAGGCATGATTTTCCGATGCGAACTCGACGGCTCGAATTTCGAGACGGTGGCCTGGAACTTCCGCAATAATTGGGAGGTCACGGTCGACAGCTTTGGCACCATTTGGCAAAGCGATAACGACGATGACGGGAACAAAGCGGTGCGGATTTGCTACGTCATGGAATTTGGCAACTTCGGTTACAAGGACGAACTGACCGGCGCCGGGTGGCAGGAGCCGCGCACAAACCTCGAACCCGAAATCCCACTGCGCCATTGGCACCTTAATGATCCCGGCGTCGTGCCCAGCCTGCTGATCACGGGGGCCGGTTCACCCACCGGCATCATGGTGAACGAGGGTGACCTCCTGCCCGCCGTTTTCCGCAACCAAATGATCCACTGCGACGCCGGACCAAATGTCGTCCGGGCCTATCCTGTGAAAAAGCACGGCGCCGGCTACAGCGCAGACACAGTGAACGTGGTGGAAGGGGCACGCGACAAATGGTTCCGCCCTTCCGACGTGCTCACGGCACCCGATGGCTCACTGATGGTTGCTGATTGGTATGATCCGGGCGTCGGAGGTCATGCCATGGGCGACCTCGATCGTGGGCGCATTTTTCGCATTGCTCCCCGGGGAAATAAATATGCGAAGCCGAAGCTCGATCTGACGACACCTGCCGGCGCCACCATCGCGCTGCGATCCCCCAATGGTGCGACACGCTACCGTGCCTACATCGCGTTGCGCGGGATGGGTCGAGCCGCAGAAAGTGAACTGACGCGGCTGTGGAAGGATGCGAACCCACGCCTGCGCGCTCGCGCGCTCTGGCTGCTCGGACAACTCGACGGGGCCGCGTGGGTCAAATCCGCCATCGCCGATGATGACGAGGATATCCGCGTCACAGGCCTTCGCCTGGCGAGACGGCTTAAACTCGAGGTTGTTCCGATCGCGGAACTACTGAGGAAGGACCCCAGTCCGCAAGTGCGCCGGGAGTGCGCCATCGCTCTCCGTCATAACCAGCACAGCGACATGCCGCGGCTGTGGGCTGATCTTGCCGCTCAGCACGATGGCCGGGACCGCTGGTATCTCGAGGCGCTCGGGATCGGCGCCGATCGCGCCTGGGACCGGTGCCTTGATGCCTATCTGGGAAAAGCCGGTGGCGATTCCAAAGCACGCGCCACCGCGGCCGGGCTCGATATCATCTGGCGCTCGCGTGCGAAGAAAACGCCAGCCTTGCTCGTCGACGCAATCTCCGATCCTGCCTTTCCAAACGGGGAACTTTCCCGCTTTCTGCGGGCGTTCGATTTCCAGCAGGATCCAGAAAGGCGGTCCGCACTCGAAGACCTGGCGGCTCGTTTGACTACCGCCGATCGCGCACCGGCCATGGTCCAGGTCATCCAGAAACTGCCGTCGTTCAATTATGCCAGCGCCTCGGAAGCGATCAAAGGCGCAATTAACCAACATCTCAGCGGTCGCAGAGGCGCCCCCGACTACTTCGATATTGTCGACCGTTTCAATGTTCGCGATGAGAAGGAGGCCCTGCTCAAACTCGCGCGGGATAAATCAGACGAAAACCCTGGGGCGAGCGCGCTGAAATTGCTGATCAAATGGGGCGAAACAGCAGCGATTCAGGATCTGATTTCATCGAGCGGCGAAGCGGCTGCGTCTATTCTCGGCGCATTGGGCGCCATCGGTCAACGGCCGGCGCTCGAACTTTTGCAAAAGGTAATCGCAGCGCCTGAGAAAGCCGCGCTTGGCCACGCTGCGGTGGAAGCTCTGGCGCGGAGCCGCAGCGGTGAACGCGAGCTGCTCAATCTTGCCAAGGCCAACAAGCTGCCAGAACCCTTGAAACAGTCCGCCGCACGGCTCTTGGGCGGCTCGAGTGATGAGGGTCTCCGCCATGAAGCCGCTCAGGTCCTGGCCATGGCCGCGCCCGCGGGACCCAAACTTCCCCCAGCGGCCGAGCTGGCCAAACGCACCGGCCAGGCCCAGGATGGAAAAGCGATTTTCCTAACTCATTGCCAGACTTGCCATCAAATCGGCGGCCAGGGGATCAATCTTGGCCCCGCGCTGGATGAGATCGGTTCCAAGCTTCCCAAGGAGCAATTGCATGTCTCGATCCTCGACCCGAATCAAGGCATCAGCTTCGGGTTCGAGGGCTGGGAGGTTCAGGTCAAGGACGGGACGACACTGGTTGGCGTTATCACCAGCGAAACCGACAAGGAGATCACGCTACGTGGCATCGGCGGCATCGACAATAAAATCCCGAAAGCCGATATCATGACGCGCAAGAAGCTGCCGATTTCCCTCATGCCGCCACTCGCGCAAGCGTTGAACGAAAGCCAACTGGTCGACCTCGTTGAGTTTCTGTCCACGCTCAAGAAGAAGTGATCCGTGCAGCGAAGGTTGCGCCCTTCGACGGTGGCGAGCTTCCTTCTCCAAACTTTGTCGCACGTGCGACAAAGTTTGGGAGCGGCGTCAAACGAAAGACAACGCCGACATGGTCGAGTTTTTGTCCACGCCAGGAAGAGGTGATTCCTCGTAGCGAAAGTGAAGGTTTCAATCCCGGCAGGTGGCCAGTTTTCCTTTCCAAACTTTGTCGCACGTGCGACAAAGTTTGGGAGCAGCTGTCTCACGCGTGCCAGCGGTCGGGGCACATTTCTTACGGTTGAAAGCTCCTCTGACGAGGCAGCCGGGGGACGCCTGCCTTACCCGGCGTCTTCCTCGATCTCGGCCCGCATCTCCTGGAGTCGTTTCTTAAGGCCGAGTTTGTCCACCGGGCTTAGCCGATCAATAAACAGCCGCCCGTGCAGGTGGTCGGTTTCGTGCTGCAGCGCGCGGGAAAGAAGCCCGTCGGTTTCGATTACGATCTGCCGGCCGTCGAGCAAGGTGAGGTGCGCTTTAACATTGCCAGGCCGCGTGATCTGGTAGCGCAGCTTCGGGAAACTCAGGCACCCTTCAATGTCGGTCGCCTTTTTTTTCCCCAGATCGAGCCGCGGATTAATAAAAACGAGCGGCATGAAATCTCCGACCGGAAGGTCCTTGCCATCCACCCGAAAGTAGCTTTGCAGTTCGGCGGCGTGCGCCACGTCTATCACCGCCAGTTGGATAGGGACTCCGACCTGCGGCGCCGCGAGGCCGACTCCGTCCGACGCGTGCATGGTTTCGATCATGTCCTGAGCCAACGCCCGGATTTCGTCGGTCACGTCGGTGACCGTTGCGCATTTCTCCCGCAAGACTGCGTCGCCGTAGAGGACGATCGGCTGAATCATTCCGCTTTTTTGTTCACGAGGATCTTCGTCGGCACATCGGTATTGATTTTGAGTCCGGCGTCCGCGAGCGCGTCCCACACCTTCACCAAAATTCCCAGTGAGGCGTTTTCGTCAGCCTTCAGTTCGAGGCGCGTCGCTGGTTCGCGCGCCAGAAGATCACGAATCGCCGCGGAAAGGTCTTCGATCAACACGGGCTGATCAGCCAGAAAAAGTTCGCCGCCAGCAGTAACGGCGAGCGGCGTACGCGGCGTCGTTTCCACCAACGGCTTCAACTGGCTGACTTGCGGAAGCGAAATCTTGAGCAGCGTGTTTTTGGACTGCTTCTTGAACGTCGTCGTGACGACAAAAAAGATCACCAGCACCGTCAGGATATCGATGAGCGGCACCACCTGGATGACCGGCATCCTTCGCTTCTTGACGTAAAAACTCACGCCACCGGCTCGGGTTTGGAAACCACCACCGGCTGGGAGTGGTCCCGCCTGGAAGAGATCGAGTTTCGGTTGGACGCTGCAAAACAGGTGGTCACCGCATTCTGCAGCAGAACCTCCATGCGCGCCGCGGCATGTTCAATTTTGCGCGCGAAGTAACTGTGAAAAAACACCGACGGGATGGCCACTACGAGACCGGCAATCGTTGTGTTGAGAGCTTCCGCGATGCCGGGGGCAATTTTCGAAGGGTCGACTACATCGACACCGAATCCTGAGAACACTTTGACCAATCCAACGACTGCTCCGAGCAGTCCCAGGAGCGGTGCCGCTGTAATGAGGGCTTCAAGGAGCGGCACGCCCCGTTCGAGCTTCACGATTTCCTCGCGGGCCACGGATTGGGCTGCAGCCATCGCTTCCTCTTTGCTGCCATGGGGATCGAGCAGTGCGGCCCGTGACACTTTTCCCAGCGGGGAGAGGTCATGGGTGAGCGTCTGCCGCACTTCTGCCGTTGTGAGAGTGTCCCCGGAGTGCAGCCGTTCCAAAAGTTGCACCGTCCGCGGCGGCATGATTGAGCTGGCTTTCAATTCGATGAATTTCGCGACTATAACCGTCACCGCCATAAACGAGGCGGCGACGATAAATCCCATGAAGATGCCTCCCGCCGCAAGGAAGTGCCAGACAGAATGAAGGCCGTCGCTCAGCGAGGCGGCAAAAATGAAAGACGAAGCCATCAGACCAGCTCGCAAAGGAGCATGAAAGTGACACGTCGCAAACTAGTAAACAATGATGTCATAAGTAATGGGCAGCCGATCGTGGTCGAGGATTTCCGGGAGATCAGCCGGCATAGGTGGAATGCGCGCATCAAGCACTGCGTTCAAAGTAAAATCCTGCATGATGGCGTTGGCGCCACTCCGGTTTTTAATGCTCAGCCCCTCGATTTTGCCCTGTTTGTTTACGCTGAAATCAAGGCGGATGGTGCCATAGGTTACGAAGTCGGCGTAGTTGCGACGTTTGCGATGCCATTCCCGCTCGATGGCGCTGGTCACTTCTTTCATGTAGCGGCCGATGGGTGTGTCGGCGGCGTCGACACTCGTCTCACCGCGGTTCGAGATGGTTCCCCGCAACTTGGTCAGCGGACGGTGAGCCTGAAAGCGGGAAGGAGATGGTTTCTCCGGCGGTCGATTGGCAACCGCCGGCGGCTGGGTTGCAGGTGAAGCCAGAGGTGGCTTCGGTGACGCTTCGCGGGGCTGAGTGTCTTCCAATTCGGGTTCGCGCAATTCTGCCGGCGTTTCACGCGGCGGTTCAGGCGTCGGCACCGCCAACGAGGCCGCGGGATCCGGCGTCGTAGCCACCGTCTCGACCGATGGCACCGGAGGTGCCGAGGCTGACGGCGCCTTAACAGACAACTCGACCGCAGGCATGGGGGCCGACTGCAAACCCGGCTGCGCTTCCAACTGCCGCGCGGCCGCGCTGGCCGGATCATCGCCATCGATCAATTCATGGGCCACCACCTCGACCGCTGGAACATCGATTCCTTCCTGAGTTGGCGCATCCCGTTCACCTCGAGGATCGGGTGGGAATTTTGACGCCGCCAGCGTATCGCGGTCGGAGATAAATCCTGATTTATGCGGCGGCCTATCACTTGACCGGGACGGGTCGGTTTGGATGAATTCCTGGGGCGGCTCAGGCGGCGGCAACGGCGGCGGTGCTTCTGCGATCAAGAGAATCTCCTCCTGCGGAGTCTCGCGAGTGGGAAAAACGTCCGGTGTCACCCGTGCAGCGAACGCATTCATCGCCGCCAGCAAAGCCATCCCCACAAAAAAGAGCAGGTGGACAGCTGCGGACACTCCCACTGCCCACGCCATCGTATTGCCACGTCGCTTCACAAGCCCCCTAGCTTGCCGGATATTCGCCCAAGTTCAATCCGGATTTGGCGGTTGCCAAAGGGGTGATTTACTTGAACGGACAGGCAATCCAGCGTGGCCGGTTGCCGATGGGAACCGTGCGCAGAACCACGACTGCTGGACTTTTGCGTGACAGCGAGACCGTTGTCGGTGAAATGATTTACCTCAGCGACAGGAGTATCGCTGCCCCCATATGCCGAAGAAGCCGAAATCACTGACTTTGCTGGGACGGTCGCAGAGGCGGCTGCCCATAGCGCCGGAAGCCGGGATTCTCGAGACATTTCCGAATCGGAATCCGCAGCGCAATTACTGGGTGACGCTCGATTATCCCGAATTCAGCTCGCTCTGCCCGGTGACCGGGCAGCCGGACTCGGCGCGGTTGACGATTCGTTATGTGCCGGGCAAGCGGTGTGTGGAAACGAAGTCACTGAAGTTCTATTTGGCGTCGTTTCGCAATCATCCGGCTTTCAACGAGGAGATCGTAAACCGCATTCTCGATGATATTCTGATGGCGTGCGCACCGCGGCGGGCCGTGGTGCGCGGCGAGTTTTCCCCGCGCGGCGGCATTCGGCTGACCGCAGAAGCGGCGTTTCCCGATGAAGGCGAAGAGTAATATTGGCAGGTGGGAGGGTCGATGGGCCAGCAGCCCACGCTATGCGGGTGCGAGCAATCGATGGGCCGGCGGCCCACGCTACGTGGGAAAAAGATGAAGGTGGTCGTGCTGGTGAGCGGGGGCATGGACTCGGTGACGGCGCTCTACGATGCGGCCGCCGGGCACGAGGTGGTGGCCGCGCTGAGTTTCGATTACGGGGCAAAACATAATCACCGCGAGCTGCCATGCGCCGCCTGGCATGCGGCCCACCTGGGTGTGGCGCACCGGGTCGTGTCCCTGAATTTTGTCGAAAAGCTGTTCCGATCCGACCTGCTGCGTACGGGCGGCGATATTCCGGATGGGCATTACGAGGACGCCAGCATGAAACGCACGGTGGTGCCGTTCCGCAATGGGATCATGCTGGCAGTGGCGGCCGGCTTTGCTGAAAGTATTGACGCCAAAGCATTGGTGATTGCGGCGCACGCCGGGGATCACGCGATTTACCCGGATTGCCGGGAAGAATTCTTGGCTCCGATGGCAGAGGCGATCTCTACAGGCACTTACGCAAAGCTGGCATTGCTGCGCCCGTTTATCTCGATGACCAAAAGCCAGATCGTCGAGCGTGGCAGACGGCTGGCGGTCGACTTTTTCCGCACCTGGTCGTGCTACAAGGGCGGCGAAAGCCATTGCGGGAAATGCGGAACGTGTGTCGAGCGGCGGGAAGCCTTCGCGAAGGCGCGCGTTGCCGACCCGACAGTTTACGCGAGCGCGGGGCCGCTGCCACCCGCTCCGGCACAAGCATGAGCGGCGCTCGACAGAGATATGCGGATCGCTGAAATTTTTGTGTCGATACAAGGGGAGGGGATGCTGGCCGGCGTGCCGTCAGTGTTCATCCGCACTTCCGGCTGCAACTTGCGTTGCACCTGGTGCGATACGCGTTACGCGTCGTGGGAGCCGGAAGGCGGCGAGATGGACGTCGCGCAAATAATGGCCGAGCTAAAAAAGCTCGGCCCACGGCACGTGGTGGTGACTGGCGGCGAGCCAATGATCGCGCGCGGCATCGGTGATCTGCTCGCGGCGCTCGAGCGAGACGGAAGGCATATCACCGTCGAAACTGCGGCCACGGCCCTGCCGGGCGGCGCCCCATGCCATCTGGCTTCCCTCAGTCCGAAATTGAGCAACTCGGCGCCGAAAGCCGAGGAAACTGACACGGCATGGATCGAGCGCCACGAACGCCGCCGCCGCCAACCGGAAGTGATCCGAGAGTGGATTAGAGCGTATCCGTTTCAACTGAAGTTCGTCGTCACCAGCGAGAGCGACCTCGACGAAATCGGCGCTCTGCTGGCTGATGTGCGGGAGGAAATTTTGCCCGAGCGGGTACTGCTTATGCCTGAGGGAACCGATTCCACAACGCTGCAACAGCGCGCGTTGTGGCTGGTGGATGTTTGCAAAAGCACCGGCTTCCGCTTCTGCCCGCGGCTGCACATCGAGTTGTTTGGCCTCACTCGCGGCACTTGAGGAAACCAGTGCAATCGGCCGCTGGTAGGTGAAAAGTTCTGGGCGGGGCGCTGCTGCGATCCATCGACGAAGCCGTCGCTGTTACCCTGCCTCACGCTCACGCTGGCACACCTTCGATTCGCGATGCCGCGATGCTGGGCTACAATTCACCGTATGCCTTTTCGTATTTGCAAGACCATCGACATCGAGAACGGCCACATGCTCTCGAAGCATCCTGACGCGTGCCGCTTTCCTCATGGACACACGCGAAAGATAGAATTCGTCCTCGAGGCGGACGAACTTGATGAGAACGAAATGGTCTGCGACTTCAAAGTCATCAGGGAAACAGCGGGCCGGTATCTGGAAACTCTGGATCATGCGCTCTGCGTGAATCGCGCGGATGCCGCGTTCACTGAACTGCGAACGCGTTTCGGCGAGCGCGTTGTACCATTCGATCGGGACCCAACGACCGAGGTGCTGGCGCAATCGATTTTTGAAGCTTGTGGCCGGAAACTCGATGAATACGCCGCCCAGGCGCCATCGCGTTACCCCTTGCGCCGGAGTGTGCGTTTGGTCGGTGTGCGGGTCTGGGAAACGGCGTCGTCCTGGGCGGAATATCGCCCGGCGCACAAAAGTTAAAGCCCCACCCATTCTTTAGGAATGGCGGGGCCTTTAACCAGAACTCCGCGGGGGTTACGGGCCGTCGCGGTCTAAAAATCGATCAAGCCGGAATTTCGGCTCCTTTGTGGCCGAGTTGGCGCACGGTGCGATTCAGTTGCTCAAACTCAATCGGCTTTTGAATCACCGTGACTGGTCCACCCGCGAGTATCTTGCTCAGAATTTCGCTGTCTGGATACCCAGTAATGATGACAATTGGAAGGTCTGGATGGAGCGATTTGAGCTTTTTGTAAAGCTCATCGCCGGGAATGTCCGGCAATTTGAGATCGAGAAACACCAGATCAAACTTTTGGCGCTCGGCATATTGAAGGGCCTCGGCGCCGGTACCAACCACGATTCGCCCGAAGCCGGCCTTCTTAAGGAATTGTTTGAAAATCTGCTGAAGGGCAGGGTCGTCATCCACCACAAGCACGGTTGGCTGTCCCGACCCTTCATTGCGAAGAACGTCTCGATCAAGCAAACTGCGTTTGATGCGCCATCGCCCGCCGATCTGGATGGCCGGCAACTGGCCCCGCTGCACCAGATAGTACACCGTAGGCAGCGGAATCCGCAGATATTCGGCGGTTTCCTTCACGGTCATTAACTCGGGAGCGTCTTCAGGCGGCATTCGCGTAGTGGTAAATTGTCGCAAAAATGATGAATTCCCGCGATGCTAATATCATTTTTGAAATGGCGCAACTCAAATCTCCGTAATTTTTCGTCTCTAGGGCACTGGTGAGGCAATGTAGAAATACTGCATCGCACTTTTGATACGACAGCCGTCTGGCGGGGTGCTCCCCAACTTCCTCCTCTCGACTTTGGGCCGCAAAGCAGGTTAAAACTTTCACCCGACAGTTGACAGGACCGCCAAAATTTTCTTAGTGTGCGGAAATGCCGCGCCATCTTATGCAAATAGTGTCCTTACGCTTCCGGCTCTCGTTCATCCTGCCGATTTTGGCTGCAATCGCCCTGGCGACTTCTGTGCGCGGAGCATTTATCAGCTACCTCGGTGTTCCGCTGGCCGAGGATTTCGACTCCTTGGGAGCGGCTGGGCTCACGACCTCAGCGACGAACGGTGGCAACGGAGGTTGGTATGTCGCCGCGATCGGGGCGCGGACGTACACACCCGGTGATCCCAACAATGCGCTGCCGGCCGATGGCAGAACAGGACCCTTTCAAACGGCCTATCCACCTCCTCCGGAGGCCGATGTGTTGACTGATTCCAGTGATGGCTTAAGCGCACCCAATACCGGGAACCCACGCGGGGGCTTATATAACTACGGAACAGATGGCTCGACTGACCGGGCACTGGGCGTCATTGCGTCCGGTTCGATCCCAGTGGGCACGCTGAATCCCCAAATGGCTTCGCAGGCCGCCGCCATGGAAGTGGCCATCATCAATGATTCAGGCACACAACTCATAGGCTTTGACATGTCCTTTCTAGCCGAACACTGGCATGCCGCGCAAGGCCCGGGATCCACACCCGTCCGAGCCTATTATTCACTGGACGGCGGAACCATTTGGACAGAACTCCCTGAAGAATTTTCGCTTATCGAGATCGACAGCATAAATTACACGAACAATAATTTGGATGGCAACACAGTTCAAATGGGTCGTGGAGGCGTTTTCATGTTTCCGGGTGGGGAAACGCTGGGAGACGGCGGTGAATTTTATGTGCGCTGGGTCGACATCAACGACGGCGGCATTACTGACATGGGAGTGGCGATCGACAACTGGAGCTTCGAGGGCATCCCGGTCCCGGAGCCAGGCTTAGGCTCGCTGGGGCTTGCTGGATTAAGTCTCGTGCTTCGGCGCCGCCGGCAGAAGCCCCTTTAGTCGAACGCCGCCAGCGTGCAGCGCTCCGTCGGGCGCCTGTCACCCGCGGGTCAGCACGGTGTCTTTTTTGCAGTGCGCGTCGTCGGGGAGGGGGTGATCTAGAGTAAAGTGAAGACCGCGGCTTTCGTGACGTGATATTGCGCTATCGACGATGAGGCTCGCCACCTGGACGAGATTGCGCAGTTCGAGCAGGTCGGCGGTGACGCGGAAATTCCAGTAAAATTCCTGCACCTCGTTTTGCAGGTTGCGCAATCGCGTCGCGGCACGCAGCAGGCGCTTTCCGGTGCGAACAATCGAGACGTAATCCCACATCAGGCGGCGGATTTCGTCCCAGTTGTGGTAGATGACCACTAATTCATCCACGTCCTGAGCTTCGCCACTCACCCACGCCGGGAGGCGGAATTGATGCCCGCGGCCTCCATCGATTGGGTGTTTGTTGATAACATCCTGAACCGCGCGATGCGCGACGACGAGTCCTTCGAGCAGGGAATTCGAGGCCAGGCGATTGGCTCCATGCAGCCCTGTGCACGCCACTTCGCCAATCGCCCAAAGTCCTCGGAGTGAGCTGGCCCCATTCACATCGGTTTGAACTCCGCCGCACTGATAATGCGCCGCCGGAACCACCGGGATCGGATCGCGGGTCATATCAATACCCAACCGAAGCAGGGTGTGATAAATATTCGGAAATCGTTCCTCCAAAAACTGGCGCGGGTGTTTGCGGATATCAAGAAACACGCATTGCGACCCGGTTTTCTTGATCTCCTGATCTATCGCCCGCGCGACGATATCCCGGGGAGCCAGCGAGGCCCGAGGATCATACTTTTCCATAAAGGAATTGCCATCCGCTCCGATCAACGTTCCGCCTTCACCACGGATCGCCTCGGTGATCAGAAAACTGCGCATCTGCGGATGATAGAGGCAGGTCGGATGGAACTGGATAAACTCCATGTTTGCGATCAGCGCGCCCGCGCGCCAGGCCATGGCCACGCCATCGCCCGTCGCCACGTCGGGGTTGGTGGTATAGAGGTAAACCTTCCCGCAGCCGCCCGTAGCCAGAACGATGCGGTCTGACCGAAAGCCCCCGACCCGGTTTTCGCGCTGATCGAAAACATAGAGGCCGACGCAGCGGTCTTCCGTGGCATACCCCAGCTTCCGCGTCGAGATGAGATCGATGGCATAGTGATGTTCGAGCACGGTAATTCGCGGATGGGCGCGAGCGGCGTCGAGAAGCCGCGTCGAGATTTCGAGGCCGGTTTGGTCCCCTTTGTGAAGGACTCTGCGGCGGGTGTGGCCGCCCTCCATCCCAAGCGCAAACGTCGCATTGTGGTGGTCAAATTCAATTCCGGCGGCCAGCAGTTCCGAAACGCGCAACGGTCCTTCCTGAACGATTGTCCGCACCACATCCTCATGACAGAGGCCGGCCCCGGCATCGAGCGTATCGGCGATATGCCTTTCGAATGAATCGTCCTCGCCGAGCACGCAAGACATTCCGCCCTGTGCCCAGGAAGTGTTTGAATCTTCTCCGCGGCGTTTGGTCAGCAGGACCACACTGCCATGCGTCGCCGCCTTCAAGGCAAATGAAAGACCGGCAATGCCGCTGCCCACCACAATGAAGTCAAAAGTCATGCGAAAGGATTTGAGATTCGGCTGTTCCGCACTTGGCTCGGCGCTCGCGGGATGTTCAGATTCAAGCCAGAAAACAGCGAATGGGAAATCTTCAACCCGGCAATCTTCAATGCAGGCACAAGCATTCGCGCCCGCCAACGGCTCGCTCATTTTTGAAACGTATGAGGCCACCGAAGCTCACGGTTCCGGTTCGCTCGGCGTTGGCTTCACGCTTGATTCCGGAGTCGTGGCAACCGTGGTCCCCGCCGAGCGAACGACAATCGTGGTGAAAAATGAGGTTTGGGAATTTCCCACGGTGGCGCAGGTGGTGAGCGCGCTTGCCACCCCGCCGGTTCGAGTGAATCTCGCGGCCGACCTCCCTTTTGGCTGCGGCTTTGGCATGAGCGGCGCAAGTGCCCTTTCAACCGCATATGCCCTCGGTGCTTTGTTCTCCCTTGGCCGCAGCCCCGAAGAACTTGCGCTGGTCGCCCATCAGGCTGAGATCGACAACGCCACCGGCCGCGGTGACGTGGGCGGACAATTCAACGGAGGCTTCATGGTCAAAACAAAGAAAGGAGCGCCTCTCGAAGTCGAAACTCTGCCCATCCCAGAGCAGACCGTCTATTGTCGAATCTTCGGCCCCATTTCCACTCGTGACGTGCTTCGGGACATTCCCACCATGCAGCGAGTCAACCAGGCGGGACGGGCTGCGTTGCGCCAATTATCCACCCTGCCCGACCTGGATCTCGAGACCCTGCTTTATCTGTCGAGGACCTTCGCTGAAGAATCGGGATTGCTGCGCAGTCCCCGTGTCAGGCGCGCCATCGCAGATGCTGAACTAGCCGGAGGACACGCCAGCATGGTCATGCTCGGAGAGGCTGTGGTCAGTTCCGTCCCCATCCCGGGCTGCCGGGCTTACCCAGTGGTCAAGAACCCGGCCAGCGTGTTGGGCATGCTGGTGTAAGAGAGGCATTTCGGCCTGTTGAATCTGCCGGCCGGCCCCGATTTGCCCTCCTTTACCCATGGGCCTGCTATCAGTCGGAGGCAGAAAACCAATTTTCTAAGACAAATTTTGCATTGCTCGACGCTCTGCGCTTGGCATTGATATCGCCCGCCTAACCCTTTGCCCATGATTGAAGTCACCAACCTGACCAAACAATTCGGTCCGAAAACCGCCGTCGATAACGTCTCCTTTTCCGTGGAAAAGGGGCAGGTCCTCGGGTTTCTCGGCCCCAACGGGGCTGGAAAGTCCACTACCATGAGGATGATCACCGGATATCTCCCTCCCACCGAGGGGAAGGTAACAATCGGCGGTATCGACATCGTTGCGGACCCGATCTCGGCCAAGGCCAGGGTGGGATATCTTCCTGAAAATGCCCCCCTCTATTCGGATATGACGGTCGAGGCCTTTCTCGGTTTTGCGGCGGAGTTGCGGGGAATTTCCAGCGGCGGAAAAACGGCGGCGGTCAACCGCGCGATCGAGACTTGTTTTTTGGAAGCTGTGCGGCTCCAGAGCATCGATACCCTCTCGAAGGGCTACCGCCACCGCACCTGCCTGGCCCAGGCCATCATTCACGACCCGGAAGTGCTGATTCTTGATGAACCGACCGACGGCCTCGACCCGAATCAAAAACATGAAGTGCGCAGCCTGATCAAGCGCATGGGCGTCACCAAGACCATCATCTTCTCGACACACATCCTCGAAGAAGTCGAAGCGGCCTGCACTCGTGCCATCATCATCGATCAGGGTAGAATTGTTGCCGACGGCACCCCTGACGAACTCAAGCGACAGGCCGGCCGCGCCGGCGCCGTCAACGTGAAGATCAAAGGGTTGGCCGGGTCCGGTATCCAGGCCGAGCTCGCGAAGATCAGCCACGCGGAAAGCGTCGAGGCGGATGAAATGTCCGAGACGATGTTTGTCGGCCGGGTCTTTCCAACCAAAAACGCCATGGACGGTACCCTCGCCGGCGAGATCTACGCGCTCTGCGCCAGCCGCAACCTCCAGCTTTTCGACCTCCATGTCGATCAAGGCCGCCTCGATGAAATGTTCCGCGAAGTTACCGCCAAGATTCGCAACTAAACTCCACTCAGCCGCTCCGGAAACCAATCCTGATTTATGAGAAACATCTGGGTCGTTTTTAAACGCGAGGTCTGCGCGTATTTCGCCACTCCGCTGGCGTATGTTTTCATCTTTATCTTCCTCTTTCTCTCGATGTCCCTTTGTTTTATCTGGGGGCGGTTCCTCGAAGGGGAGGACGCATCGCTGGACTACGCGTTTTTTCAGTTTCACCCGTGGCTCTTCATGATCCTTGGTCCCGCCATCGGGATGCGGTTGTGGTCGGAAGAACATCGCCAGGGGACGATCGAGCTTCTGCTCACCATGCCAATCGCCACCTGGCAGGCTATCACCGGCAAGTTTCTCGCCGCCTGCGTGGTCGTCCTGGCGTCGCTGGCGTTGACGTTTCCTATTGTGATCACAGTCAATATGCTGGGAGAACCGGACATGGGCAAGATACTCAGCGGCTATCTGGGCAGCTTTTTCACCGGGTGCGCCACCATTGCCATCACCTGCTGCGTATCGGCCTTCACGCGCAATCAGGTCACATGCCTGGTGGTCAGCGTCGCCGTTTGCTTCTTCCTCACCCTGCTTGGCTCGCCCCCTCTGCTCGAGTTTCTCAAGAACGTCAGCATGCCTGGTTTCTTCAGGCCCTTTCTGATCGATTTGGCGGACGGCATCAGCCTCCTCACTCACTCGAACAAGCTATCCAACGGCGTGCTGCGCCTGGATACTCTCATCTATTTCATCAGTATCATGGTGTTCAGCCTTTTTGCCACCAGCGTGATCATTCGCGCCAAACGCGCCTAAAACTTAATTCATTCGCCTCATGAGCACTGAAACCAAAAAGTCCTCGCCCAGAAATTTCAATGCCGCCTGGTGGTATAGCACTGCGGGCGTGCTGGTGGTGGCAGTCATCCTGATCGGCATCAATTACATCGCTCGCAACGTCCCCGCCCAGGCCGATTTTACAGCCAATAAGTTTTACAGCCTCACTGAGGGGACCAAAAAGATTCTGGCCAAGATTGATACCCCCGTTGATGCGACCCTTTTCATATCCGAATCCAAAGATCTGCCGCCGGAGTTGGTAAGCCGCGTCCGGGACGTGGAAAACCTCCTTCTTCAATACGAACAAAACACGCCCAGGAATCAGCTTAGGTTCAAGAAGGTTTACCCCACTCCCGATACCGAAGCCGCCGAACAGGCCGCCCTGGCAGGAGTGAATGCCGAGAATACAAAAAGCGGGCAGCAGGTTTACTTCACCCTTTCGGTAAGTTGCCTCGATAAGCGCGAAGCTGTTGAGTTCCTCACCCTCATTCAGTCCGGCCACGAGGAACAGTTCGAATACGAAGTCAGCCGCGCCATTTCCAACGTCCTGAACGACAAGCGGAAAATTCTCGGCGTGATGAGTGCGCTGCAGTTGTCGGGCGGCGGCATGCCCAACCCGATGATGGGGGGCGGCGGCGCCCGGCCGTGGGTGTTTCATCAGCAACTCAAACGGGACTACGACGTGGAGAACGTCGACCTAACGGCTGAGAAGATCGACGATAAGATCGATGTCCTGCTGGTTATCCATCCCGCAGGGATAACCGATCTCAGCCAGTTCGCGATTGACCAGTTTTTATTGAAGGGCAAACCCGTGGTCGTCATGGTCGATCCCCACAGCATCGCGGCCAAGATCAGTCAGGGCCGTCAGAACCCGCAGATGGCCATGATGGGCGGCGGTCAAACGTCCTCGAATCTGCCCAAACTTCTCTCGAATTGGGGGTACACCTTCGATGCCACTCAGGTGGTCGCTGACATGAAATTCAAGACGCCGTTGCGCGGCAATCGTGAGTCACCGTGTTTTCTCACGCTCAATGAGGCAGCGATGAATAAGAAGGATATCATCACCAGCCAGCTCAGTGATGTCATGTTCGTATTTGCCGGGGGCTTTACCGGCAAGGCGGCAGAGGGACTCACCGAGGACATCCTGCTCAGGACATCGGATCAAAACCAGCTCGTAAGCCCCATGGAAGCGGAGAACTCGGACGATTCAATCGTCGCAAAGTTCAAGGCGTCCGGAAAGGAGAAGATCCTCGCGGCGCGGCTGACCGGAAAATTCAAGACGGCATTTCCCGACGGAAAGCCAAAGAAAGACGAAACCAAGAAGGAAGAGGAGAAAAAGCCGGAAGAAAAGAAGGACGAACCGAAGGACGAGTCTCCGCCGCTTAAGGAGATGGCCGAGGGGAAGACCGGGATCGTTGTTTTGGTGGCCGACACCGATTTTATTTATGACAATTTCTGCGTGCAGATGCTCGGTCCGCAACTCGCGGTGCCGTTCAATAGCAATCTGCCGCTGGCGCTGAACATCATCGATCAGGTCGGCGGGGACACCAACCTGGTCCAGATTCGCAGCCGGGGTTCGAGCCGCCGCCCGTTCACGAAAATCAACGAAATTGAAGCAGCCGCGAACGAGAAGATTCGCAGCCGCATCGAAGAACTGCAGAAAAAGGCCGACGAAGCAAACCGCAAGCTTTCAGAATTGCAGGCCAAGAAGGACCCAAAGCAAAAGAACTTTCTCAGCCCAGAGCAGCAGAATGAAATACAGGAGTTTCGCAAAGAACAGGCCGACAGTTCGCGAAACATCCGCGAACTGAAAAAGGAAGCCCGCAAGGACATCGATTCCAAACTCGCCGCCATGAAGGCATGGAACATTGTAGGTGTGCCGTTGCTGGTCGCCCTGGCGGGCGTCTCCGTCGCCCTGATTCGAAGAACAAGAACTTCTGCCAAGTAACATGAACAATCGCCAAATTATTTCCGTGTTGGTGGCCCTGGCGCTCGTCGCCATCGGAGTCTTCGCTACTTATAAAAACCGGGCCAGCAAGACTGAGCGGGGTCTCGGCAAGGAAGTGGGGGCGCCGCTCATTCCCAACTTTCCGCTCAACGATGTCGAAAGCGTCCAGGTCAAAACCGCCAAGGAAGAGGCAAACCTTGTTCGCGAGAATAATACGTGGGGTGTGAAAGAGCGTGATAACTACCCTGCCAACTTCGATTTCGTGAAGGATCTGGTTACCAAGCCGTGGGAATTGAAAATCATCGAGTCAACATCCGTGGGCAAGTCTCAGCTCGGCCGTCTCCAGTTGGTTGATCCCACAACCATTCCCCCCGAGGAGAAGGACAAAGTTGATGAAAAAGAGATAGGCACCCTGGTCGTATTCAAAAAAGCGGGCGATCAGGAAGTGGCCAGACTGTTGCTCGGAAAGACAATCGAAGGGGCGGCTGCGGGCGACAATCCAATGGGTTTCAATCTCGGCGGCTCGGCTGGGCGTTTTGTCCAGGTAAACAATAAGTCGGATGTCGCCTACAAGATAAAGGAACCTTTTTCATCATTGACCGCAGATTCCAAGAGCTGGCTGGACAAGGCGTTCATTCAGCCCAGTGGCGGTTTGAGGAAACTCGAAGTTAAGGTGACCGATCCAGCCGATCAATCCTGGAAAGTCCAGCGCGACAAGGAAGGAGCTGATCCCGTGTTGGTGGAAAAGAAGGAGGGAGAGGATATCGACGCCGAGAAAGTCAAGCAGGCGGGCAGCGCGTTTAGCAGCGCCTATTTCAATGACATCGCACCGTCAGCGGACAAGGAGAAGGCTGGCGTCGACGCTGCCAAGCGTGTGGCCACGATCGCCTATTTCGACGGCTTTACTTACACCATCAATGTGGGCAACAAGGTCAAGGCTGAAGACGAGAATAGCGACTATTACCTTGGGTTGACGGTTGCCTATGCCGCGGCCCCCGCCCCCGAGGAACCGCAGCAGGCCGCGCCGGTTGAACCTCAGCCGACCAAGGCTGCTGCCAATGAAACCGAGGAACAAAAGAAGGAGCGGGAAAAGAAAGACGCCGACGCCAAAATCGCCTTCGAGGATGCGAAAAAACGGGCTGAGGACGCGAAGAAGAAATTCGAGGAGGACAAGAAGAAGTGGGAGGAGGATAAAAAGAAAAAAGAGGAGCGCCTGGCCAAAGAGAAGACTTACGAAGGACGGGTCTACATCGTTTCGAAATATACTGTCGATTGGTTTCTCAAGGACCGTAAACATTTTCTGAAGGAGAAGACTGCTGAACCAGCCGCCGCCGCTGCCGGAACGCCGGAAACGACCCCGGCCACGGCATCGCCCGCGACGCCCGTTGTCACTCCGCCCGTCGCCGTCGGGACTCCGAAGCCCGCCGATGGCAAACCGCGTCGCATCGAAGCAGTGACCCCACCGGTAACCGTCGAGATTCCACCCAAGAAGGGCGAGAAACCTGGCGCCAAAAAATCTCCGGCTCCGGACCCCACTCCGAAAGCTCCAGCAAAAGGCAAGACTCCGAGCAATCCACCTTCTGCGGTGACGCCACCAGCCACCAGGCCGCCAGAGCCGCCATTGCCGACCAAGGCTTCCGAGAGCGCACCGGCAGCAACCCCAAAGGAGGCAGAAACACCATCGCAGAAGCCAGTTCAGGAAACGAAAACGACAGAGGAGACTCTCAAAGAGGAGAAGAAAGAGGAAGCGAAAACGGAGTAGCCGGGCGGCATGCCTGGGATTGGGTTGCAAGCCCTCTGCGAGTTTCATTCGCTCATCTCGGATCCAAGGCTGCTGCTTGGTCTTGACGCGCACGGCCGTTCGTTGGACATAGCGTCCATGTCGTCCCGATATTCCAACGAGCAGGTCCTCGTCGTCCGGCGCTCACTCTTTGACGCACTCGGTGCGTTTCAAGGCCTCTCGCTCGAGGTCGAACGGTATCTTCCTGCCTTGCTGGATCCGGCCAACAACTTCTTCCTGCAGCGGGATGCAGCGGAAAACGATCCCTCGCACAAGCAGATCATCTCGTATGCGATCTTTCGCCGCGACGACAGGCTCTTGCGCTACACCCGAACAAAAAAGACCGGGGAGCAGCGCCTCGCCGCCAAAACCTCCATCGGCATCGGCGGCCACATCAATCCCTGTGACGTGGCCGCGAGGCCGGTGGGAATGGACGCCTACCTCGCGAGCGTCGAGCGAGAAATCAATGAAGAACTGAGCCTAAACGCTCCCTGGAGTCAGCGGATTGTTGCTTTACTTAATGACGACAGTACCGAGGTGGGGCAGGTGCATTTGGGCGTCGTCCATTTGGTCGACCTCGAATCTGACGCCGTCGACGCGAACGAGGAGGCGCTCTCCGAAATTATCTTTCTTTCGCCCGAAGAAATCCATGTCGACCGCGACCGGCTGGAAACCTGGTCCCAGTTCTGCCTGGATGGGCTGAAAAAGTTGCTTTAGTCCTCAGGCTTCCCGCTCCTATGCTCGATATCCGGCTGATTCGTGAAGATACTGAGGAAGTGAAGCGACGGCTGGCGCAGCGCGGTGAGGATGCGAGCGCCCTCATTGATGAAGTGCTTGCCTGCGACGAGACCCGACGCCGGGCTGAGACCGAGAAACAACGGCTGCAAAGCGAACGCAACCGGATGTCCAGGGAAATCGGCCTCAAAAAGCGCGCCGGTGAGGACACCGCTGCCATTGAGGCGACGGTTAAATCCTTCGCTGCCGAACTCGATCGATGGGAAAACGCGGCGGCAGGCGCCGATGCACAGCAGCGTGAGCTTTTGTTAGGCATTCCGAACCTGCCACATCAGGACTGTCCCCCGGGCATTGACGCGACAGCTAACCCCGTCCTCAGAGCCTGGGGCGAAATGCCTGCCTTTGATTTCGCAGCGAGAGACCACGTCTCGCTCGGAGCCGCTCTCGGGGTTCTCGACTTCGAAAGCGCGAGAAAAACGACAGGGCCAGCGTTTGTCGTATATCGGGGCGCGGGCGCGCGGCTCGAACGCGCGCTCATCAACTTTCTGCTTGATCTTCATACCCGGGAACATGGCTATACCGAGGTGCTTCCGCCGTTTCTCGTCCACGCCGATTCATTGATCGGCACCTCGCAGCTGCCCAAGTTCGAGGAGCAGCTTTATCGCGTCGAGCGGGATGGGCTTTACCTCGCGCCTACCGCCGAGGTGCCGGTGACCAATTTGCACCGTGAGGAAATTCTGTCCGTGGACCGGCTTCCCATCAAATACGCCGCCTACACACCGTGCTTTCGACGGGAAGCCGGTGCGGCGGGCCTTGGTACCCGCGGGCTTATTCGCATGCATCAATTTGACAAGGTCGAGCTGGTGAAAATTGCGTCGCCAGAATCGGCGCTCGCCGAGCTCGACTCGCTGACGAAGGATGCGGAAACCGTGCTTCAGCGGCTCGGCTTGCATTATCGAGTCATCGAATTGTGCACGGGCGATCTTGGTTTTGGCGCGGCCAGGACTTTTGATATCGAGGTCTGGGCGCCAGGGCAGGGGAGCTATCTTGAAGTCTCGAGTTGCTCCTGGTTTACCGACTACCAGGCCCGCCGCATGAACCTTCGCTTTAAAGATCCTGAAACCGGGAAAAATCGGTTTTGCCATACTCTCAATGGATCAGGCACCGCGCTGGCGCGGCTTTTTGTGGCACTGCTGGAAACCTGTCAGCGAAGCGATGGATCGGTCGCCATTCCCAAGCCGTTGCAGCCCTACATGGGAAGCCGAGAATTGCGCTAGAAGCTCAGCATGCGAGCGGTAGCGCAAGCATCGAGCTTGTGATTTGCTCCGGTGGCAAGCTGGAGGCTTGCCCCACTTGCTTCCAAAATGATCTCAACCGTTGATAAACTCCGGGTCTCCGCCCGCCGCGATTCCGATCCGCCAACGGAGCTTTCAGAACCTTTGCGCGCGCTCTGGCTTTGTGAAGCAGGACGCTGGCACGAAGCCCATGAGGTGGCGCAGGAAATTGACACTCCGCTCGGCTCGTGGATTCACGCACTTCTCCACCTCATCGAGGGCGATATCAGCAACGCAGGCTATTGGTACAATCGGGCGGGTAAACGTCCAGCCTCCGCGACGGAAACAGCAGAAGAATGGGACCGCATCGCTGAAGCGGCTTTGCAACCTTTCGACGGAAGGTGAGTTAGTCGGCACAGGGCACGGTTATCATCCCTGCCGCCGTGTTCGCATTGGAACCAGCCGATCAAAGCGTGGACCGGTACTCACGGAATCCAACTCATCGGAGCAGAGACCGCCCCCGCAGGCCAGCCGGACTGCCACGCGGGCTTCAGCATCGGCATCTCCGGTGTCGAAGCCACCACGAAATACATTCACGAACAGGCCAGGCAGCACGCGAAGCGGGAGGAACATCCCGCGGCGACGCTACCCGCTCACCGGCCTGGTCCACGGCGCCCGATACTCCCGCGCGAGAAGTTTGGTCGCCTCAGCGTCGCCGGTGATCTCATGCTTTTTTGGATCGTAGCTGAGCGGTCGCCCGAGGTTCATGGCGAGGTTGGCTAAAATGCAACTGGCGGTCGAGATGTGGCCTTGCTCGATGTCGGCTATTGGTTTGCCGCGGCTGTCGATGGCGGCGAGGAAATCGAGCATGTGTCGGCGGGTGGCGGGGGCGGCGTTCAGTTCGATGTCTTTTTCCGTGTTGTCTTCGGGGAATTGGTCCTTTTCGTAAACGCAGTCAAAGTGGATCGGTTTGGCGTCTTTGCCATGCGGGATGAAATCGGCGCGCATGGTGCTGGCTTTGAGCGTGCCTTTTTCACCGTAAATGAAGAGTGCCCATGGGTAATCGGGATCGGTGGGAGTGCCCCAGGTGCGATGCTGCCAGGCGAGGTTATATTGTGGATATTCGAAAGTGGCAGTCTGGGTGTCGGCGATGTTCGATTTGCCCTCCTTCTGCACGTAGATGCCGCCCGCCGAGGTGATGCGCTTCGGCCAGCCCAAGCCGAGCATCCAGCGGGCGGTGTCGAACATGTGCACGCACATGTCGCCGACGATGCCGTTGCCATATTCCATGAATGTCCGCCACCAGCGTTTGTGCGGAATCCCATCGTAGGGCCGCAATGGCGCAGGGCCGGTCCACAACTCGTAATCCAAAAACGCTGGCACCGGTTCGACAGGCGGGCTCCCGTTCGCCCGCATATGGAAATAACAGCACATGTCGACATGCCCGATTTTTCCCAGCAGCCCGGCATCGATGACGCGCTTCTTCGCATCGATAAGATGCGGCGTGCTTTTGCGCTGGGTGCCGATTTGCAGGACGCGCTTGTGTTTGCGGGCGGCGGCGAGAATCGCTTCGCCTTCGAGCACATCGACGCTGATCGGTTTTTGCAAATAAACATCAGCTCCGGCTTCGATGGCGGCGATCGCATGCAGGGCATGCCAATGGTCCGGCGAGCCGACGAGCACGATGTCGAATTTGTGCTCCTTCAGCATCTCGCGGTAGTCGTTGTAAGTGCGCGGCTCCTTCTTGGATTTCTGCCGCTCGCTGGCGATCTTCATCGCCTCTGCGAGCATGTTTTTGTCCGGATCGCAGATGGAAATGATGTCGACTGGCGCGACCTGGACCAGCCTCCACAGGTCGCTCTTGCCGTACCAGCCTGCGCCGATGAGGCCCACGCCGCGCGGTTTTTGGCTGATGGTCTCGGCTCCGTGCGCGCCCAGCGCGGAAAAGGCGAGCGATCCAGACGCAGTGTGGAGGAAGCGGCGGCGATTGATGTGGAAACTCATGGCGGAGGCAATCCTAGCGACTGCCTCAATGGCGGCAAGCCTTTCGCAAGTTGAATGGCCGCACCTCGGCGCGGGATTCTGCCGCATTCAGAGCGTTCGCGCTCCCTCAATCTTGTATGACCATCGCGCGGCCGCCAAAAAAATCATTCCAAATTCTCCTCGCATCACGTGCTGACCCTTGGGGGGTTAGCGACGCACGGGCGCCTGTGGCAACGACCGCGCGTGCGGGCAAAGGCAACGCTTCCTGCAACTCGGTTCGGGAGCGAACAAGCACGGCAGAGCCATCGGCAATAAGAGCCGAGGATGGCGGCCAGGAAAGAGCCTCGACAAACGGCTCGCCATAGACTGCCGCCACATCGCAATCGAGTTCAGCATCTGCGGCTCGCCAAACGCGCCAGCAGGGATGCTCGACCTGGTATTCGCGAACTGATGTGGGACGGGCGGTGTAACCCCAATAGTGCTCCGTTATGAACTCATCCTCACTTCCGCACTCAACGATTGCTGGTTCGCCCTGAGCTGTAGCCCGAAGAAAGTTCCAGCGCCCGGCGTATTTCCACTCGTAGCGAAGCTGCAATTCCGACTCCGATATTGAAATCACACGCCGCATCGGCAGCGCGATGTAGGGCTCACCGTAAAATGCGCGCGCCACGAAGGCGATGGCTCGGCGCGGCACAATCTCCCGCACAAAGACGACACCACGACGCCATTCACCACTCTCTCGGCGACGGACGTAAAACCTCAGATTCACCTCTTCAAATTCGGTATGAAGTGGAATTGAAATGCCGAAAATCCGTGTCCGCGAGAACTGAAACCCAACCATGCTGAGAAAAGTTTTGCCGCCATAAAAATCCAGTTCGGTGCCTTCCGGGACCAGCGGCCGCAGGATCTCCGGCTCGACGACGTAGTTGAGCATCACGAGATGACGCCATTCAGCAGTTAGAAAAGCGGGCGTTTTCATGGTCAGAATAATCGGGAGAAAAATCGAGGGTGTAAATCGTGGTGACGCCAACGGTAAGCGACCCCGCCGACACGCAGGCTTGGCCATTGCATGGCCCAGCGCTGTCCGGCGGCTCCAAATGTCAACTCAGGCTCGGGCCAGTCATGAGGACTTCAGTATCATTGCTGGCTACGGAGCAAAGGCTGTTTCGTGTACTGGACAGGCAGGGACACAATATGATCTGCCAGCTTCACACGGCCTTGGCGGCGACCCACCAGGCGAACGTAGCCGAGGTGGTTGCCCCGATCAGCCTCCAGCGCCTTGATCTCCGCTTCATTGTCAGGGGCTACGACCCTGTGCCAGTCCAGCCACCGTTGCCAACCCTCGGGCATAATGTCGGCCAATTCGATGTCCATGATGCCTGTCCGTTCCCAGTGCCGGCGCCACCAGGCCGCCGAATGCAGGCACCAACCAAGGCCGCACTCCTGGGTCCACCACTCGCGAAGATGCTCGGGAGGGAGCCCTTCGATTTCCCGCATCAACCCAGCGCCCGCCATTCCCACTGGGCCTCCCGGTTTTACAAACCGAGCGAGGTAGTTCAGATAAAGATCGTCAGTCCCGTAGTAATAGAATGAATCGATGCTCACGATGGCGTCGAAGAACTCCGCGGCGAACGGCAGCGATCGGGCATCGGCATGGATCGGAAACACGCCATCCTCGACGCCGGCATCCCGGATTCGCTGGATGTTCTCCGAGGGACTGCACCAGAGGTCGGTGGCCCAAACCTGCACGCCGAATTCATGGTGCAGGAAGATCGACGACATGGCCCGTCCGCAGCCAAGGTCCAGGACGCGCATGCCGGGTCGCAGGTCCAGCGCCGCAGCGAGCCACTCGGTCAGCCACAGCGCGTTGGCCCCGCCGCTGACGCTGGCGAGGACCCATTCGGGGTGGTACTTGGATGAACGAGGAAACCGCTCCGAGACAAGTCGCGGGTCTGAATTCATTTGGATCTCCCGGGCCGAACAGGAGGTTTATCGACGATTGCAGGAAAGTCAGCCTGTATGTGGCAGAGATTTTTGACGGAGTCGGCCCGCGCCTTCCGCGGTCCTCACCCTTCGGGCCGCCGAACGGCGGTCTATCTCGGCTCCCGCCAGTCGCCTCGATTCCAGGCTGTGAAGTTGATCTGCGTATCAGCATCCACGAAGAAAAACACTTCGCCGTCCGCCGCGCGTGCGCCTGCATTGCGCACAGCGGAGATTTTGCGATGCTCGACCCGAAGGGTGCGGACTCCCATTTGCTCTGCAATCCGGGGAGTGGAATCTGTCGAGGCGTCATCCACCACAATCACCTCGTACGGCTCGGCCAGTTTTTCCATCGTCGAGCGGATGCTTTCCAGGCACTTGCCAATCCACCGTTCTTCATTATGTGCTGGGACAATGAAGGAGATCATAACGGCCTGGACCTTATGGCCACCGGGCGCTGGTGCTTTCGGGGCGCCTTGTTGAAAGGGGTGGTGTGCCGGCCGTTTCTTTGTTGCGCGGGTTGCGCCGGGCGAATCGACGCCGCAGCCGCGTCGACCGGCCGCATGGAGCGGCAAAGGTCGGGAGCCATTCGAGATGAACTAAAACATCCAACACACCAAGCGAACTCTACATTGGATTGGATGTCCACAGCGAAGTGATCGCGGTAGCGGTACCCGGAGCGGCCGAGGCGCCGGGAGTCCGGAGGGCAAGGCAGCGCCGAGTCAAAAGGTAGTGGGTCTCGCGTCCCGCCAAGTCATTGAATGTCAGGCGTTCGATTCAGCGCGGCTCGACAGAGTCTCGCCCCACCAAGTCACCCTATTACGTTGCGTGATCGGCCTGCGGTGGGGCGAAGGTCCCGGCAAAGATCCCTGAGCCGCATTGAATGTCGCGTCTTCGGATTCATTGCGGATTCAAAGCGGCCCGACGTCAATCCGCGCGCCAAAAAGCGACTTGCACCTGGTCCAGGAAGAGTTCAACACGAGTTGCCTGCCGGCCTCGCGGCAGACAACTCTAAAGGTTAGGCCACGGGTTTATCATCGAAATTGAACTCTCTCAAAATCCCAGTCACGCCTTGTGCCTGGAGTTCTCGTTCTCGCGTCAATAGCTGCGTCAAGTGGCTACTACTCGCGCTCTTCCGTCCGGGCTCACGTAACGCAGATAGCCGTGCGTGCATCGCCTTTGAGCGGGCGGCAAGATGATGCACGGCCTTCGACTTTGAATCTCGCTCGGCTTCCGGCGCGGCATCGAATGCCGCAACGGCCTGCCGCAATGACGCCTCAATGTCTTGCACTTTAGATTCATGCGTCAACCCACTGAATTGTCCGCTCCATTGAGCCATAGTCACGCGTAGTGGAACTGTCGGTTTTGTTCCGAAAGACCAGCATTTCGCCGGTTTTTGGTGTTGCTTTTTTGTGCCTGGTGGGCGGATATCCTGCGTTTTGAATGGAAAGAGTGCGGGGAGCGACGGTATGAAATACGGCGTGATGAGTCGGGTGCGAATTGAAGATCGGTTGCGGGAGGCGGTGCGGGTGCGGCGGATGTCGTTGCGGACTGAGGAAACGTATGTGCAGCGGCGGGTGACGGCGGACTTGCGGTGGGGTAGAGCGCGATGACTCATCGCGCCTGCGTTCCTGCTTAATAGCTGTAGCCGGCTACAGAGCCGGCCCGGCCTCGCAGAGGCCGGCTACAGAGCCGGCCCGGCCTCGCAGAGGGGCCGTTACAGAGCCGGCCCGGCCTCACAGAGGCCGGCTACAGAGCCAGTCCGGCCTCACAGAGAGGCGCCGGCTACAAGGCCGGCATTCTGAGTGAGGTCCAGAAGGGTAGGCTGGAATCCCGCCAGAATTGACAGGCAGGATGCCTATCCTACTCCTTCCGAACCTATTCGCTCGTGATTTGTCAAACCTCTGGCATCGTTCGCATCGACAAGAAAGCGACCATCCAGTGAATTCGACCCCACCGGCCCTGCCGAACACCCTTGTTGCGGACGAGCTTCAGGCCGTGCAGCAACTGCACCAGCATTACCAAAACATTCTGCGCCAGATGGGAGGGGTGATTGTCGGTCTCGAGGATGTGATCGAGCAATTGCTGGTGGTGTTGCTTTGCCGCGGCCACGGGATTCTCGAGGGCGTTCCTGGGTTGGCCAAAACGCAGATGGTTTCGACGCTGGCTTCGCTGCTTGGCATGAAATTCCGGCGGATTCAATTTACGCCTGACTTGATGCCGTCTGATATTACGGGCACGGAAATCCTCGAGGAAGACCATACTACCGGCAAACGGGTCTTCAAATTCATGCACGGGCCTATCTTCGGAAACATCATTCTGGCTGATGAAATCAACCGCACGCCGCCAAAAACGCAGAGCGCCATGCTCGAAGCCATGCAGGAGCGGCAAATAACCGTTGGGGGCGCGACCTATAAGCTGCCGGATCCATTTTTTGTTCTTGCGACGCAGAACCCGATCGAGCAGGAGGGAACCTATACGCTGCCTGAGGCTCAACTCGACCGCTTCATGTTGAAAATCGAAGTGGATTACCCTTCGCGCTCGAACGAGATCGAGATCGTGAAGCGTGTGACGACTGATTACGGATTCCAGCCGCAGACGTTGATTAGCAGCGAGGAGATTCTCGCCATGCAAAGGGTGGTGCGCAAAGTCCCCGTCGCTGATCACGTGTATGAGTTTGCCGTCGACCTGTCCCGCTACACACGTCCGCGGGCGGGCACAAGCACTCCATTCATAAGAGAGATGGTGAACTGGGGCGCCGGTCCGCGGGCGAGCATCTGCCTCATTCTGGCCGCCAAGGCGCGGGCGATTCTGCACGGGCGATATCACACCACGACCGAAGACGTGAGCGCGATGGCATTGCCGGTGCTGCGGCATCGCATCGTTCCCACTTTCAACGCCGAAGCCTCGGGCAAGGATGAAAATGCGATTGTGACGCAGGTGCTCGAAGATTTGAAAAAGGCGGCCCGTAAGGTCGCGTAGTCAGCAGCACCTGCATTTATGGCCGCTGGCGCCTCGACTTCGGAGTTGTTCAAGCCATCCGATCTCGCCGGGATCGAGAATCTCGAACTGCTGGCGAGCCGAGTGGTGGACGGAATCCTCTCTGGCAAGCATCGTTCGGAATTAAAGGGCGGCAGCGCCGAGTTCACTGAGCATCGGGGCTACGTGGCGGGTGACGAAATCCGCCTGATTGACTGGAAGGTTTTCGGGAAGAGCGACCGCTATTACATCAAGCAATACATCGAGCAGACGTGTCTGCAGGTGATCGTCGTGGTGGACGGCAGCGGGTCGATGGCGTTTGGTCTCGGCGGGGCTTCCAAATTCCGGTATGCGAGCGCGGTGGCGGCCTGCCTGACACGGCTCGTGCTTCGGCAAAGCGATGCTGCTGGGCTGGCGGTGTTGGGGCAGACGGTGCGGCACTATGTTCCGCCGCGTGCCAATCCGCATCATTTCCAGGCGATCCTTGATTTGTTGCGGGAAGCCCAGCCGACCGGCGGCACATCGCTGGCGGACAATCTCACGGCGCTGGCACGGCGGATCAAGCGCCGCGGACTGATCGTCCTGCTCAGCGATTGTTTTGACGATATCGAATCGCTGCGCAAGGCGTTTCAGTTTCTGCGCTCCCGCGGACACGAAATCATCCTGCTGCATGTAATGGCGCCTGAGGAATTGACGTTCGATTTTGGCGGCTGGTCGCGGTTCGACTGCCTTGAAGTCGAGGGCTCGCATGTAGATCTCGATCCTGGATTGGTGCGCCAGGACTACCTCGCCAACGTTCGCATTTTCCTAAGCGGCTTAAAACACGTCTGCGGAGGAACCGGCTGCGATTATCATCCGCTTCCCACCGATAAACCGATGGCAGAAGCGCTGAGTTACTACCTCAAGCGTCGCTGCGCACGGCTCAAGCAACAGTGAATTTCCTAAGCCCAGCGTTCCTGATCGGGCTGCCGCTGGTGGCTGTGCCGCTGGTTATTCACCTGCTGAGCCGCCGGCAGCAGAAGCGAATTTCGTGGGGGGCCATGCGATTCTTAGTGCAGGCGGTGACGCGGCGGCGGAGGATCTGGCGGCTGACCGACCTTCTCCTGTTGCTCCTTCGGACTTGCGCGTTCCTCTTCTTCATCTTTGCCCTGGCGCGGCCCATGCTCGAGGCCACGTGGCTCGGACGGTCGATTCCGCGCGAAATCATCCTGGTCATCGACCAATCGTTGTCGATGTCGCGCAAAGTGGATGGCGCCTCGCTGTTCGATCTGCAGCTTCAGAAAGCCAATGCCGTTCTCGATAAACTCACGAACACCGACAGCGTGCGGGTGTTGCTCGCCGGCGAAACTCCTGAATGGCTGACACCCGACGCGCTCGAGCCAAATTCTCAGTCGCTGCGCAAACTGCGGGAAGACCTCTCGAAGCTCAAACCCACCCTGGGCGCCGCGGACTTGATGGCTGCCGTGCGCGAGGCGGCCGACCTCGAAGCGCCGCCGGAAAAGGCGGGCCGCTCAATCATCGTGATCAGCGACGGCCAAAGATTTGGCTGGCGAATGGACGAACGCGGGCTCTGGGCCGCGGTGCAATCGCGCCTTCAAAAGGCCACGCTTCCCACGCAAGTGGCGCTTCACTTTTTGGGCAGGGAAAGCTCTCCGGGCGGCAACCTGAGCGTAAACCGGATCGAGTCCCCGCGCGGGTTGGGCACGATCAACCAGCCGATGAATTTTACCGCGCAGGTGCAGAATCACGGAAGCCAACCAAGCCGGGCCACGCTCTTGACATGGAAGGCGGACGAACAATCGCTGGGGGCGATTACAGTGCCGGAACTTGCGCCTGGTGCGATCACCAGTGTCAGCATTGCTCACCAGTTTGCAGCAACCGGAGTTGCCGATGTGGTCGGGCAGCTTGAAACAAACGACGCGCTCGCCGGAGACAATGAAGGTCATTGGCTGGTGGAAACTTTTGACCACCTTCCGGTGCTGCTGGTGGAAGATGCGGCTTCTGGGCACGCTCTGGAAAAGGATTCCGGGTTTGTGCTGGCCGCACTCGGAAAGCAGAAGACAAGCGCGGCCAATGAAGGCGCCTGGCGTTCGGTGTTCGAGCCGACAGTCATCGACCCGGGCGCGCTCGCCGCGACCGATCTTGACCGCTTCCGCGCCGTCATCCTCGCAAACCTGCGCGACGTCGCACCCGCTGCGCTCGACAAGTTGCAATCGTATGTCCAATCCGGCGGCGGTTTGTGGATGGCCCTCGGCGCTCAAACCGACGACACCTTCTTCAATGACAGCCTTTATCGCGACGGCGCAGGACTCGCGCCGTTGAAGCTGGGAAGTCCGGTCGGTGACGCCGATGATCACGAAAAGTTCTTTGCCTTGCGCGTGTCGTCCGGGTCGCATCCGGCGACCGCGCTGCTGGCCGATTTTCAGCGACTCGATTTGGACCGGGCGCGGATTTATCGGCGCCACCAATTTGACGCGTTTAGCGGGAAGGATGTCTCCGTGCTCCTGCAGGTGCAGCAGGGGGATCCGGTGGTGGTCGAGCGCAAACTCGAGCGCGGGCGAGTGCTCGTGCAGGGCATTCCGCTCGGCATCTCGTGGAGCACGCTGCCGTTGTGCCAGGCTTACGTGGCTCTGCTGCACGAATGGCTATGGTATCTTGCACAACCCAGCCTGCCAAAGCGCAATCTTACGGCAGGTGAGCCGATCCTCGAGCGGATCGAATCCCGCGGCGTGACGGCAGACCTTGTCCGGCCCGATCAGGTGACGGTGGAACTTCCGCCCGAAGCCAGGTCGCTGGGGACGCAGTTTATTTACGCTGGCACCCGTCTGCCGGGGAAATATACGATGAATTTGAAAGCCAAGGACTCGTCCGCGCGCGCAGATTTTTACGTCCAGCGCAACCCGCAGGAGTCCGACTTGAAAGGCCTCTCCGAACAAGACTTGCAGCAAATCGGCGCCATGAAGGAGTTCCAAATCGGCGCCGAAATGGAAACTTTGGCTGCCGCCGCAAAGGCCGAGATTCCCAAACATCCCATTGAGGGCTCGCTTCTGATCGCGCTGGCTTGTGCCCTGCTGGGTGAAGTTCTGCTGGCGGGCTGGGTGACGCGCCGGCGCAACTTGCGACTGGCCCCGGTGACCATGGAAGCGTGATCACGATGCCCGGCGCCACCACCACCGAGACGGCCTTTGCCCTGGAAGAATTTCTTCCCTTGTGGGTTATTGGTGTCGTTGGCTTCGGCTTGCTGGCGCTTTCTTTTTGGATGGCGCGGCGTGATAGAACCCATGCCGACCGCCCCCGATTTGTCTGGGGACTCCTGGTGCTGCGGTTTATTGCGATTTTGGTGCTGCTGTGGATGCTGGCTGGACCCACGCTGATTACCACGCTGCGCAAACTGCGCACCAAGTCGATTGCCGTGATGGTGGACACATCCGCCAGCATGGGGCTGGTGGACGGCATCGACGGTTCGGGCAATGTCAGCCGGTGGGCCGCAGTTAGGGCCGACCACACCGAAACCCGCCAGAGCCGCGGTCTCGACGAGGCCGCCGCCGCTCTGCGCGCCGCACAAATTCAGTTGAAACGATTCTCCAAACTGCCGGATGCGACCCGGGAAACCGCCGCCGCGCGGGAACTCTTTTCCCGATCCATCGACGGCTTGTCGCGCGGGCTGCAGCAACTCGAGGCCAGCGCCACGGATGTGCCGCTATCGGCGGGAGAAATGAAGTCGCGGGTGGCCGAGGCGCGCGAGATTATCGAAGGCTTGCTGGGAGCTTTCCGAGACAAATCTGCCAGTTTCAGGCTCGGCAAATCACTGGCTTCTCTGGATCGTGAGCAGTGGCTCCCGGAACGGCTCGCGCAATTGACGAGAGCCGTCGGTTCGCTCGAGGAGGTCGCGGACAAGCGCGTCAAAGCCATCGAAATGCCGCTGGCAAAGCCAGTCGCAGGCGCTGCCGCGCCGGACTCGAAGCTGTCGCGCATTCGCAAGGTCGAAGAGTTTATCTCGACCGCAGACGAGAGCTGGCTCAAGGAAATTCGCAAAAAGGCCATCGTTCATGCCTATGAATTTGGAGAGAAGGTCGTGCCCCAAGGCAGCCTCGAAAGTGCGAAAAAGAGGCACGCGAATGCTCCAAATGCCGGGCTTTCCCCGGCTACGCAAATTGGCGCAGCAATGCAACAACTGGTACTGGATAACGCTGCGCAACCGCTTGAAGCCGCGATTCTCATCACAGACGGAGGCCATAATGCCGGCCGGGATCCGCGCGAACTCGCTCCGGCTCTCGCTGCGACCACGCTGCACATCGTCCCGATCGGAAACACAAAGATGCAGCGCGACGTCGTTGTGCATCACACGCACGCCCCCAAAGTGGTCCTGCAAAACGACACCGTGGTGATCGATTCGATTGTCACCGCCTACGATTGCGACAAGGAGACCGTGCAAGTCGAGTTGGTGGCTGGCGACACGGTGGTGGATCGGCAGACAGTGAATGTCACGAGTGAAGTCTTTGATACCCGCGTGCAGTTGCGCTGGCGTGCGGAAAAACTCGGCAAACACAACTTTAATGTTCGCGTTCTGCCGGTCAGGGCTGAGCGCACCGAGGAGAACAATGTCAGCAAGGCAGACATCCAGGTGATGGAGGAAAAGCTTCGGGTCCTGGTGGCGGACAACTTTCCGCGGTGGGAAACCCGTTACTTGCTCAATCTCTTTAAGCGCGATGACCGCATCGCTTTCGACCAACTCCTCTTCGAGCCACAGCCAACCGCGGCGGCGGGGGCTCGCCCGAGCTTCCCACCGACTCTCGATGAATGGTCGAAGTATCGTGTCGTGGTGCTCGGTGACGTGCTGCCATCGCAACTTACTGCCAGGCACCAGACGCTTTTGCGCGAATATGTCAGCGATGGCGGCGGAAACCTGATCATCGTCGCAGGCAAGGACGCCATGCCCGCCGCCTACCGTCAAGGGCCGCTCGCTGCTTTGTTACCGGTAGATCCCGGTGACCGCGCGCTTCCGCCCAACCAGCCGTTTTATCTGCACGTAGCCGATGAGGGATCGATGACGCTGGCGACCCAGATCGCGGAGAATCCGGGTACCAGCGAACGATTGTGGCGCGAAATGAGCCACCGTTTGCCGCTCTACACGTTGTCGGAATTCTCAAAACCCAAGCCGACCACTCATCCGCTGATCTGGGCCAGCATGAGCAAGACGGGATTTGATTCAACCGATTCGAGGACGCGCAGCTTTTTGGCGTGGCATTATGTTGGCGCAGGCCGTGTCGTTTATCTCGCGGCGCCGCTCAGCTATCAACTTCGTTATCGTCAGGGCGACACCCTGCACCACCGGTTTTGGGGGCAGTTGCTTCGCTGGGCCGTTGCGCGCGATCTCGCGGAAGGCTCGCAGACGGTCCGGCTGAGCACCGACAAGCCGCGATATGAAGAAGGCGAACAGGTCGAAATTTCGGCGCGCTTGCGGCAGATGGACGGAAAGTCGGTCAGTGGCGCCAGTTTGCAGGTGGCGGCGCTGCAAGAAGGCAACCTCATTCATGAGTTGGCGCTCGAGGAGGATGCCGGCCGGCCCGGCAGCTACCATGCCCTCATCCCAAGGCTTCCGACCGGCGCCGTGAAACTCCAACTCTCGGGTGACCGCATCAAACCGCTGCTCGCCGCGGAGAATTACTCGAAGCCTATCGAGACCACCATCGACATCGAACCGAGCGGGGCGGTCGAGTTGCGACATCCGCTGTGCAATCTGCCACTGTTGCGCGAGATTGCGGACGCCAGCGGCGGCATGATCGTCCCGCCCACCGGCCTCAAAGCCGCGATCGAACAACTCAATCTTGACCCCGAAGTGCTCGAAACCATCCGCAAAAAGCCGTTGTGGAATCGTTGGGACCTTTTCTGCATATTCATCCTCTGCCTGAGTCTCGAATGGGCGGGCCGAAAATACATCGGCCTCGCCTGAAGTGAACACCGCTCCTATGAAAGACCACCAATCGCCTAACGAACTTCCAAAGAGCCTCGCGCAAAAGTTGCGGGCGATCCAGCGCCGGGCGTTCGTTCTTAAATTAAGCGAAGGCGTGGTGCGAACGCTCGCGGCATTGATCCTTGGTCTTCTGCTCGCGATGCTGATCGACTGGACTATGGGCTGGCTTGACGTGCGGGTGCGGGTCTCGTTTACCTTGCTCGTGTTCGGGGCGGCGGTGATTGGTTGTGCGGTGTGGTGCGTCCGGCCGCTGCTGCAAAGCCGGACGATCGTTTCCACCGCACGCGATGTGGACGAAACCTTGCCCCAACTCGAAGAGCGATGGTCCACGGTGACAGAACTTTCCGAGAACGCCGACGCCCCTGAGGTGCGCGGTTCCGCCGCCATGATTCGGAAAGTCGCGGCGGAGGCGGAGTCTGCCAACGCCGCGATCAGCCCGGAGACCGTGGTGTCAGCGAAGCCGCTGTTGCTGGCGAGGCGCTGGCTTATCGGTGCCGCGGCCTTGTTCCTGCTTTTCTTTGCGGTCAATTTCAGTGATGCGACTCTGCTCTTGCAGCGGTTCTTTCTGCCCACAAAGAACATCTCGCTAACGCAGGTCAGCGCGACTCCGGCCGACACCTGGGTCCCAAAAGGCGAGCCGCTCGCGCTCAATGCCGCCGTCACAGGCCGGATGCCGAAGGAGCCGCCGAGCTTGACCGTGCGCATGGAAAACGGCACCGAGAAGACGATGGTCATGACTGCGAAAAGCGGTGCCCCAGGCACATTTCTCCAATCGTTTGATGACGTATCGCATTCTTTTGACTACCGCGTCCGCGCGCGCGACGGCCAGACGCCGTGGCACCGCATCACCGCGGTTGACCGGCCGAACATTTCCGCCGTCAGGCTGAGCATCTCGCCTCCCGCCTACAGCAAGTTGCCAAAGCAGGAGAAGAATGCGCTGCCTCATGCCGTGCGGGTGCTGCAAGGCAGTGAAATCGAGATCGGATTTCGCTGCGACCAGGCGTTGCAGCATATGCGGCTGGATCTCGGCAACGGCCAGACACGACAGCTCGCAGGCAACAACGAAAACTGGTATCAATTTCAAACCACAGCGACAGAAAGCTTTACCGTGGTTGCGGTGGCGATTAACCAATTCGGTCTCGAAACGAGGAACAAGCCCTCCTGTCGCATCAGCGTCTACGAGGACCTGGCGCCCAGCATCAAGGTGCTTGAACCGAGCGATGACATTGCTGTGCTGCCGGGAGAAAAGGTCAACGTCACGTTCGAGGCCGCCGACGACTTTGGTCTCGCCAAGGCCGAGATCGTCGTTTCGACGACCAAGGCCAGCGGGGAAACCAGCACCGCGACGATTTCGGCACCGCTCGAAGGCAAGCTTGGGCGCAAGGAAATTCGCGAGACCGTGCAGTTGGACCCGAAGGCACTGGGTCTCAAACACGGAGACCAGTTGTCCTATGTGGTGCAAGTGACCGACACCAGGCAGATGGTTGCGCAAGCCACCGCTGAGGCGAACGCGACCGCCCAAAATCAGGCGGCGCCGGCAGAGGGTGAAGCCTCGAATTCAAGTTCGCCGTCTGAACCGACGGACCCGAAGTCTGACCAGCCGCTGGCGGACAGCTCGAGGAAGGATACCAATGACAATGCGGCCGACCCCAAAGCCGCAACCAATGAGAGCAAAGACGCGCAGCCGAGTTTAAATAAGCCGTCATCACTCGCGGAAAGCGAAGACGCCAAACCTTCCGACGAGAAACCCAATCCTGGCAGTCAGCCACCGCCAAATGAGATGGCAATGCGGGAGCTCGATGCCGGCCAACGTTCCGCCTGCAAGCCGCGAAACATCCTGGTGGACGAATGGGCCGGAACGTTCGAGGGCGAAAAGCGCAAAAAGGTCGAGATTGCGATCGAACCGGTCTTAAAGCGGCTGCAAAAGCTGCTCGAACAAGCGCAGGGAAAAACGGATTCACTCAAACCGCCCGCGGGTTCAGCCCAGGGCTTGCAGCAGAGCCACGAAGAGCCGCTCAACACGGCCAAGGGTAATCTGACGGAGTCAGGGCAAACAGTTGGGGAATTGAAAACCCGCACCTCGAACACTCCTTACGCATTTATCGGGCTCCAGCTTCACAACATAGGCACTGCGCATGTGACGCCCGGCCACGACAGCTTGACGAAAGTTTCCATTCCGGCAACCGAACAAAACGGCAACGTCGGCCACATTGACAAGGCGTCGTTTCACATCACCCGCGCGAGAGAGATGCTGGCCGATCTCACCAAGTCTTATGAGAAGGTGAAACGGGACCAGCAAGTCGCAGATGCCATGCAGAAGTTGAACAAAATGTACCAAGTCTTTCTCGAAAACACACAGGCGCTGCTGGGCAGCTCGGAAGGCCCAATTAATTCCTACCAGCGCAAAATCGCGGAAGTTGATGACGCCTACGTGGAAAAACTCAGGGAGCTGCTCGAAGAAAAGAAGAAGATCATGGCCGAGCTGGCGAAGCTTCTATCAGAGGACCCGCGTCTGTTGCGCCGCTTTCTGGCCATGCAGCAACTGCAATGCAAGAGCTACCGCGACCAGATGACTCTGGTGGCTGAACGACAGCAACAAGTCCAATCCCAGATCGCCAAATGGAATGCCACCCAAGAGCCTGAGCGCTCGGCGTTGCTCGAACCGTTTCGCCTGGCCTATGCGGCACAGCACCGTCAGGTCGGCCAGGAGGCAGCCAAACTCCAGGATAACATGGAGACATGGCTGCCGCTCGATGTGAAACCCACCGATTCCAAGGTGCAGCCGGCGCTCAAAAAAGCCGAAAAAATCGCTCAACTCATCAACAGCTCCGGCACAGCGGCTCTGGCCCTCGATGAACTGCGCAATTTGCGCGATGCACTTCCAAAGTTGTCTGAAATCAATTCGGCAGACAAAGCGCGGATGAGTGCGTTCATAGCCAACCGACTGACGGAAGTGGAAGCCTTGATCATCACTCACTCCGGGCATCTGCAAACTATGGAATCGCTCAAGGGAGGAGATTTTCCAAAAGTTGCCGAGATCGTTCAGCATCGGATTACGCACGACACGGCGACGCTTGCTGAAAAGCTTGACGCCACGGAAAAACAGGTTGCTCGGATGTCGGAGGAGATCGCGGACAAAGCGGCGACGCTGACCAAGACAGTGAATGTCGACATCTTGCCGCCGCAGCAGACCGGGTTGACGCAGCTTGCGGGACGCGACATCAAGGCTGCCGAAGGAGTTTTGCAACCGGTGGTGCCGGCCTTCGCGGTAGCGGAACAGGCTTTCGATGAGTTGATTCGGTTGATCATCGCGAAACTCGATGAAGCTCCCGCCCCCACGGACGCGGGGACCGCGCCCGATTTGCAATCAATGCTGACTTTGCTCGGAGACGAGATGAAAGCTTGCGAAGGCCTTGGGATTCCATGCCGCCCGATCAACGTAGCGGTGATGAAAGACTGGATGAAGCCTGGTGCAAGTCCCGGAGCCGGACAGGGTCAGGGGGAAGCTCAGGCAGCCCAGGCGCAGGCAGAGGCCGCGGAGGCTCAGGCCGAGAAAGGCAAAGCCGAAACCGAAAAACTGGAAAAACAGGCGCGCGAAAGCGCTCAGAAGGCATTGGCCGACGCCCGAAAAGCCGTGCCGCCAGACAGCACACCCGCAGTCGCCAGAAGTCGTAGCGAGTCCTGGAACAAGCTCGCCTCGCGATTGCAAAAAGACCTCCTTCAGGGACGCGACAACACACCGCCAGAACAATATCGCGAAGCCATTGAGAGCTATTTCAAAACGATCTCAGAGTCCGCAACTGCGGCCGAGAAGTGAGAGGCGACCTCGTGGGAAAGACGGTCACTTCATGGCGGAACTGTGGTTAACGATTCAATGCAAAGCGGTCCCATCAAAAAATCGGTAGGGATGCGCTTCTGCGCGTCCGTAACTTGGGACGACAAATGGGCGCGGAGCCTCCAAGCCTGGAGTTGGTTTCCTGCTGCCCTCCTTTATCTCGGGGGCCCCCCGGGCGTCTTGAACGCGCAGGCGCCGCCCGCTCAGCCAGTCGCAGCCGCGGAGTCGCTTTCGAGCGCCTTGTCACCGCAAGCGTGGAACCAGGTCGAGCAATCGATCGACCGCGCGCTGGCGTGGCTTGCGGCGAGGCAAAGTGTCGACGGCTCGTTCGTTGCACCAGACACCGCGCAGCCGGCCGCCACCAGTCTCGCGGTTATGGCCTACCTGTCCAAAGGTCATCTCACCGGCGAAGGTCCCTATGGCCGGCACATTGACGAGGGCATCGATTTCGTGCTGCGCTCTCAGCAGTCAACTGGCTTGCTTGCCGCTTCGGGCTCCAGTGGCCGCAACAGCGGAAAGACGGCGAATTACAACCACGCCATCGCCGGCTTAATGCTGACTGAAGTGTATGGAATGACCGATCGAACCCGCGCCGCGACGTTGAAACCCGCGATTCTCAAGGCGCTCAATTTTACCCGGCGAGTTCAGACCGAGCCCAAGACGTACGCAGCGGACCGCGGTGGCTGGCGTTATCTCTACGGGCAAAGTTATGGCGACTCCGACCTTTCCGTTACCAGCTGGCAACTCATGTTTCTGCGTTCGGCCCGGAACGCGGAATTCGATGTTCCCAAGCAGTTTATTGATGAGGCCATTGGTTACGTCCATCGCTGCTGGGACGACAACCAGGGGATTTTCTACTACAAGATTAGCGGAGGCGAGATCCGTTGGAGTCGCGGGATGGTCGGCGCCGGCATTCTCGCACTGGCCATGGCCGGCCAGCATGAAACGCGCATCGCTCAGCGCGCAGGTGATTGGCTGCTCAATTACCCGTTCCGCAGATTCGGCGAGCGCGTCGGCTCTGGAGACCGTTTTTTCTATAGTACCTATTATTGCAGCCAGGCCATGGCCCAGCTCGGAGGGCGGCATTGGAAGCGGTTTTTCCCAGCGCTCACGAACGTTTTGCTGCAAAGCCAGCGCGCCGCCGGCGACTGGCCGGCTGAACCCGCCGGTTCAGATGGCAGCTTCGGCAATACCTACACCACCGCCCTCGCCGTGTTGTCTCTGACACCCCCATTGCAAATGCTGCCGGTGTATCAGCGGTAGGCTGACGCAGCCGGAATTCTGGGCTGTCCGATTCCGACCGATGCGCCGTCATGCTCGGATGCAGCGGCTTCTGAATTCCGGCAATCGGCGCCAAGAATCTTGATTAGGACCGGTTCCGCAGCCATTCGCGCAGGAGGTCGAGGTCCACAGGCTTGATCAGGTATTCATCGAAGCCGACTGCCCGCGCGCGGGCGCGGTCTTCTTTGCTGTCATAGCCGGTCATCGCCACGAGGAACGCGCCGGCCATCGCAGGCATGGCACGCATCTGGCGGGCGACCTCAAAGCCATCCATACCGGGGAGACCTATATCCAGCAGCACGACTTCGGGCGCGAACTCGGCGGCGGCTGCGACCGCGTCGGGCCCCGTAAAAGCGGTGCGCGTTTCGTGGCCACGTAAACGTTGGAGCGTGGACATGCTGCGCGCTGAATCTTCTTTGTCATCGACGATGAGCATCCGGCGCGAGGTCTCCCGGATGGAGGGTACGGGCGGCGGCGGTGGTGGCGCAGCGACCGCGCCGGGGAGGATCGGCAGGCGCACGATGAATTCGCTGCCGTGGCCGAGGCCGTCGCTGCGCGCCTCGACGCTGCCGCCGTGGAGGTTTACGAGCCGCGCCACCAGGGTGAGGCCGATGCCCAGCCCTCCATAAGCACGATCCAGCGCGCGCGTCGCTTGCATGAAGAGATCGAAAATGCGTGGCAACAGCTCGGGTGCGATGCCGATGCCGTCGTCGCGCACGCGCACGATGACCTCTGACGACTCCTTTCCATGGACGGTGACGCGCTCAGCACTCAATGAGATATGGCAGCCGGAGTCGCTGAATTTGCAGGCATTGGCGAGAAGATTGCCGAAAACCTGTTCGAGCCGCGTAGCGTCCGCATGCAAGTAGACCGGATTGGCCGGCAGCGCGATTGCGAAGTTCTGGCCGCGCGCCTCGATGCCGGGCCGCGCAAGGCTCGCCGCGGAGGATAAGATCGCCTCGAGCGGCACCACGTCCTTGCGCAGCTCGATCATTCCCTTTGTGATGCGCGATATATCCAGCAAGTCGTCGATCATCCGCGTCATGTTTTCGATCTGCCGAACGAGGATGCGGTGCGCCAGCTTGCGGGCCTCGGCGCTGGCTTTCGGAACACGCAAAATCTCCGCGGCATTGCGCAGCGGAGCGAGGGGGTTCCGCAGCTCGTGCGCCAGCATCGCCAGGAATTCATCCTTGTTGCGATCGGCCAGCGCCAACTCCCTGGCGCGCGAAACCAGCGAGTCTTCCAGCGCGAGGCGTTCGGTGATGTCCAGGAACGAAGTAATCGCGCCGGTGATTTCTCCCTGCACGTTCTTCAACGGAGCAAAATTCACCAGCACTGGCAGGCGCGAACCGTCGGGCCGCTCGATGAACACTTCCACGTTGAGCGCCGGGACGCCAGTTCGCAGTACTTCCACCATGGGACTCTGTTCGTGCGGCAACCGCGTGCCATCCGGAAGCCACAGCTTGACGGAGCCGCAGTGTTGCTCGACCCCGCACGATGGCTCTCGACCCCAAAGCTCCACCGCGCGGCGGTTGTAATGTTGAATCACCGCGTTCCGGTCGCAAACGAACACCGCGATCGGCGCGGAGGCGAACAACGTGCGAAAGCGTTCTTCGCTTTCGCGCAACGCTGCTTCCGCCTGTTCGCGCTCGGTGATCTCCGCGCGCAGTTGTGCGTTCAACTTCTCCGCCGCTTCGGTGAGTTCGTGCTGGCGCAACGACCCGAGCACTAACGCCTGGTTCATCGCGACTGTCCTTCCATGCAACTCCGCGGTCTCGGTTACTTGAATCATGACTCCAACGAAGCGTTGGTCCGCCAACACCGGCCACATCGTATAAGACCAGAAGACAAGGTGAGGTTTGGAATCTTCCTGTTCGGTGTGGCTTTCCGGCTTTCCCGTGCGATAAACGCGGTCGAGCAACGTCACACATTCGTCCCTCTCCGACAGCAGTTCGGAGAGCGGTTTCCCGACGAGTTGTTCCATCGTTGCATCCATCAGGCGGCAAAAGGCCGGGTTGACATAGCGCACTATGTGCGTGGCTCCCTCGACCGTGGCCATCGGCAACGGCGCGTGCTCGGTGATGGCGAGGCAGAGGCTCGACAGGTCTGGGGGTTGACCGGCTGTTGATCGTTTCGCTCCCATGAATCTCCCTCTACTTCGTCGCCTTCGGTTCCGGTGCGGCCTCTTCCGGTTGGCTGATTAGCTCCGGCGCCCCGGTGGTCAGCCGGGCATAATCGGTTTGCCGCGGGCCGATAACCACCATGCCTTTGTCCGTCATCACATATTCGCGGATGTCCTTGCTATGATTGCCGCCGCGCATTTTGATAATGAATATCACCTTCCGAAGCTGGCCATTGATCTCCACATAACGCATCCGGATAATGTCATCGGTCAGGAACGAGATCGTATAATGGCTAAAGGACAGCGCGGTAAATGAATCCTCGACCTCGACGGTGCTGAGAATCGTGACCCCGGCTCCCGTCAACGCCCCGATCATTCGGTAGAGCGACTCCCGAAAGTCAGCCCGGAATCCGGGCGCCAGCGCCATCTCAAAGCCGACCAGCGAATCGATCACCAGCCGTTTCGCGCCGAGCCTTTCGACGGCATCCAGAATCTCTTGCATGGTTTCATCCACGGAAAGGTCGAGCGGACGAAGGTAAAGGATTTCAAGTTTTCCCTTTTCCTGCGGCGTTTTTAGATTCAAACCAAAACTCGCGGCGCGCTGGGTGTATCCCTTCGGGCGTTCTTCGAAGATCGACATAATGGCCGATTCCCCCTGGCGCAGTCCTTCGTCAATAAAGTGCGTGGCCAGCGCCGATTTTCCGGTCCCCGAAGGCCCCGCCACGAGGAGACTGTCGCCTTCGAAAATGCCGCCGCCCATCATCTTGTCCAACTCGGGAATGCCAATGGAAATCCGGCGCCGCCGCAGCATCTCCTTTTTCGTGCCTACCAATCCCAGCGTCCGCGAGAACGCCTGCAACCCGCCCGCGCTGATGCGGATAGTGTGCAAGCCAGGCACCGAGTCCTGCCCGCGCAATTTCATAATTTGCAGTTTTCGGACCACGGAATTTCTCTCCGTCACCTGCGAAAGCCAGAAGAGGCCATCGGCGACGGTGAACACCGGATTGTCACGGATCTCTTCCTGGACATATTCGCCGACCAGAAACGTCGTGGCTTCCCAACTGGTGAGAAACTGGGCGAGGCGCTGGATGAAGGATTGCATCTCCAATTCGCTCGCGCCGCTCATCGCTTTGCGCACCACGGTGCGGAAGGAATCCACCACCACGAGGCTCGGATTGGCGGCCGTGACTTGTTTGGTAATGTCCTCGAGGACCGAGTTCAAATCCTGCTCGAGCACCACGTCGGCCAGGTTGATAAAGCGGATGGCCTTGCCCAACTTGGATGCGTCGAAGAAAGAATATTGTTGCTGATAGCGCAACATTTTCATGGCGGGTTCGCCGAGGACGGTGAAATAAAGCGCCGGCTTCTGCGCCGTGGCATTGGCGAAAACGATCTGGTGCGCCAGCGTGGTTTTGCCGGAACCCGGCGAGCCAGCGATGATGTTGAAAGAAAATTCCGGGATGCCGCCCCCCAGGATGTCGTCGAGGCCGCGCACGCCGGTCGGCATTTTGTGGATCGTGACTTTAGCCGGCGGGATCACGGCTTTCTTCGGCAGTTTGCGTTTTACAGCGTCAGTTTGCTTTTTCATTTTTTATCTCCTTTATCGAAATCGTTGAGAGACAGTTTCGGCCATGCCTCGCGCACCAATCGCAATGTTAAATCTCCGCCGATGAACGCCACCAGCAACCCGAGCAATTGGGCGACCAGAACAACACTGGCCTCGGTCATCGCTTCAGGATCCTCTGGCCCTTCAGGTTCGTCCAACCCTCCCAACGACCCATCCGCTTGCACATGCAACGCGCGCAGCCAGGCATCCTGCGCGCGGGCCACCGCGAGCGCGCGCGAAAAGAGCGCGCGAAAACCGGCGTTGCCCATGAGGGTCGCCAGAGGCGGACGCAGCTTCTCACAAACGTGAAAGGCTGCCGGGGTTATTGTCTCGGAAGATTTATTTCTCCTCGTCTCATAAGCAATAAGACACTGGGACAAATCCCGCATCTGTAGGGTGGCGCGGCTCATTGCGTGATCCAGCGAGCGAACGCCTCGGGCGTGCAGGCCGAGGCCTCGGCCAGTGAGTGAAAAAACGAATCGATGCGAAATGCCCCGCCAAGGTCGGCGGGCTCCGGACCTTCAAGTTCAGCCGAAAAAACGGGGAGACTCGAAACGTCGATAAACATACGCATAAAGAGCAAACAGGGTGCGCGCTATTCAGTGTGAGAACAATCAGATATTTCCGCGCACGGATGCGAAACTGCAAGCCAGAAACTCATATTTGAGATCGGCTGGATGACTTCACTTCGCGGGCGCTTGTGCGCCAGACCCGAAAAAGGCGAGCAGGTCGAGGACCTGTTCCTCGGTCAGGATGTTAAGCAGTCCGGCGGGCATCGGTGAAAGGTCGGAAAACTTGCGTTCGGCGATGTCGCGTTTTGATACTGCAACCGTTTCGCCCGCATTGAGCAGCAACTCATCGGCGTCTTCATGTTCGAGGGCGCCGGTGATCGAACGGCCATCCTTCAAGGTGACGGTCAGGTTGCGGAATTTTTCGTCGATGACCTTCGATGGGTTGAGGATGGCATCGAGCAAATCGCGCGGCCCGAGACGGGATGCCACCGAGGTTAAATCCGGGCCGGTAACCCCACCGGGTTCGTCTCTGAAGCGGTGGCATTGGAGGCATTGAGTCGCATAAAACGCATTCCGGCCGGCATGCGGAGACGGCCGTCGCGACCGCTCCAGCGCGCCGAAATCCTCGAGCGTCCACTCTTTGACGAATCGCAAGGCGCTTGCGTCGACGGAAACGGCGGGAACGGCGCTCCTGGCGGTGAGGAGCGCGCCGAGTGCTTCAAATTCGTGAGGCGAAAGTGCTCCCGTTACTTCCTTGCGAATGTTTTTAAGCTCCTGAACGTAGTCCCGTGTGCCTTGCTGCTGCTCGGCGCGAGCGAGTGCTTCGAAAAAGATGTGCCGCTGGTCGAGAGTCCATCCATTCCGCATGAAGCGAAGATGGAAAAGATAGTGAAGGAGATCATCGGAAGTGGCGGCGCGCGCCAGCAATGGCGTCGTCTTCGCGATGACGACCGGCGACGCAAGATAGACGAGCAATCGGCAAAGCTCATGGTTGACGAACCGAAACCTGGACGGATACATCGCCTCGAGTTTCCGCCGCACCGCGGTGGCGCCACTATCGTCAGGCCTGCCCATGCGCGCGAAGCTTATGCCGTAGATGCGCAGGGCAATCAGTTGTTGTGATTCACTGAGGTCCTTGATATCGAATTGTTCAAATCGGGCGAGCAGCTCCGGTTGTCGCTCCTTCGGCGCGATTCGCGCCAATGCCAGCAGGGCAGTGAACGATAAGTCGATCGCTTTTTCTCGCAACGCTCGTTTTTCCCAAAGTTCCAAGGGCTGCCTTTCCAGGGCAATCCGTGCGGCATGGCGAATCCAACGGTCTGCATGCCCGATGCAAGGCCAGAGGAGATCGATTTCGGATTTCGGATCTCGCGTTGGGGATTGCGCCAGCCCGGTTTCGAGTTTTCGGCGCAGGGTTCTCAATTCTGCTGCTTCCTGCTCCACTCCCGGAAGCGCCTTTTGAATTGTCGGCGTCGTCGATGTTCCAATGTAGCTTACACGATACAACCCGGACCTGGTCTTGCGTCCGCCAGTCACGAAATACATGGCGCCATCGGGGCCGAAGGTGAAGTCAGCGACGGTCAACGGGCGGCCCGAGAGAAACAGCTCTGAAGTGCCTGCGTAGCTGGCGCCTTTTGGCGTGAGATGAATGGCTAGAATGCGACCATAGGCCCAGTCCGCAATAAAGAGCGCCTCGCGGTAGTTGGGCGGAAAATGGCTGTGGTAGCCGAATCCGATTCCCGTCGGCGAACTGACGCCAATGTCGATGACGGCCGGCAATGTGTCGGGAAAATAATGTGGCCAAACATCGGTGCGGCGCCGCCACCCGAAGTCGCTGCCGGGGACGACGTGCAGGACACGCGTTGGGGCGTACCAGGGCGCTCCGATGAAGCGTTCGTTATCCGAATCGTAAGTAAACATTTCCCCTTCACGGTTGAAGGCCAGGTCGAGCATGTTGCGCAAGCCTCCGGCGATAACGCGGAAAATTGAGCCGTCGCGATCGGTTTGCAGGACGTGGCCCGCTGGTGGTGATTGCACACCGGGCCCGTGGCCTTTCTGGTTGCCGAGCCGAAGCTGGTCGTCGGCAAAATGTTTCAGCGGCGAATCGGCAGCGACTTGTGGCGCCAGCAGGACATCATTGCCATGGGCGAGATAGATCATGCCGTCCGGACCAAGCACGACGTGGTTGCGGCCGTGGCCGACATCACCGCCGGTTTCCAACAGGAGCTTTTTCTCGTCGAATTGGTCGTCGCCGTTGGTGTCCCGCAATCGGTAGAATCCTTTGCTGTTGTTCGCGTTGACGTAGAGACTGTCGTAGGCGTAAAGCAGGCCGCGGCATTCGAGCAGCGTATCTTCGATGACTTCGACGCTGCGGATCACGTCACGGTCGAGCGTCATGCGCAGCAGCCCTCGGGACTCGCGCGCGATGGTGAGCCGCCCTTTGGGATCGAACGCGAGGGCGATCCACGAGCCTTCTTCGGGATGGGCCGAGCGGAGCAGATCGACTTTGAATCCTGCCGCGACGGTCAGAGTCGATGGATCGGTGGCATGTTCGCCGCGCTGGGCGAGCATCCAACTATTGTACGCATCCACTGATTTGGTGGCATGAAATGAATCGCCCCATTTTGTCAGTCCCGCCTGGCCATGGCTGAAGGCGGGGCGCCATCCGGTGGCCGCGAAGTCGGGCTCCGTCCAGCGGTGGGCCTCAGTTTCTGAGGCCAGCCATGATTCATCTGAAACCACCCAGTGTTGACGGCCTGTGCTCGTGGCCAGTTCGAGCATCAGCCGAAACGCCGCAGCTCCGTGCCCGTTGGCGGCACGAACAGCGATGACGTTCCCACCCAGGCGCAGTGCCTTCGTGGCATCGATACTGGCAGCCTGTTCGAAGCCATCAATTTTCCCCACTTCGCTGCCATTCAAATACACCGTCATGCGGGCAGCACACGCACCCAACAGCACCGCGCGAATGACCTGCGCCTCCACAACAAACGTCCGCCGAAAAAACCCGCCCGGCGAGGCGGTAGACACTGAAATCCAATCCGCGGCCGGCAGTTTGTCTTCGCTCACCTGCGCCGAAGCCGAAATGACGAGGCTGAATAAATTTAGCATCATAATAAACGCCGAAATCGCCCCAATCCACCGGCAAACCTGCCGGCCCGGTCGAATCGATTCGAATCTCATTGAGGCGGGAAGCCTCCGCGCCATCTCTGCGCCATGGATTGTTTTTCTCATGATTCCATCCAGATACTAAAAGAAACTTTATCCCAAATGCCATCGCTGCAAAAGGCGTCTGATATCCGCTAACGCCAGAGGCGGTGGAAAACAGCGACCGACCATCAAATGGATGCGGTGCTTCCGTGGCAGCGACACTCATCAGCCTGTCGGACTTTGTCGCGCGAGTCGTGGCGGAAAGCCGGTAGGCGCGTCACGCTGCCGGGCGAAACGGCTCAGGCGTGCCTTGACGCTCTCAGTATGGGATCATCGCTCCCCGCTGATTTGAAGGGCGAGGGCCAGTTCTTTGGAAAAAAGGATTCCTGGAAGGTTTTTTTCTCTCATTTTGCGGCCGCTCGCCTCTGAATGCGGTTTAGAAGA
>JBPCQC010000134.1:0-15118 GCA_050998515.1 Verrucomicrobiales bacterium | reverse complement strand
GAGCGAGAGCCAGCCAGGCCGTGGCGTGGCGGTAAAGGTCTGGGGGTTTCCCGTGGCGGTGATCTGGTAGGAGAATAACTCGTCTTGCATCGCGGTAGCGGCGAGGGGGCTGGTGATAGTCGGCTCCAGGATGTAGATGGCCAATATCGCGTTTGCGGTGCCCGCAGCCCCGGTGGCAGAGATGTTCACGTTAATTGTACCACTGCCAGTCGGAAATCCCGAAAGAAGGCCGCTGGAATTGAGTGTCAACCCGGCTGGCAGCGGCGTGGCCGTGAAGGTGTTTGGGTTTCCCGTGGCAGTGATTTGGTAGGAAAATAACTCGCCTCGCGTGGCGCCAACAAAAATGGGGCTGGTGATATACGGCTCCTGGATGTAGATGGTTAATATCGCGTTTGCGGTGCCCGCGGGCCCGGTGGCAGAGATGTTCACGTTAATTGTACCACTGCCAGTCGGAAATCCCGAAAGAAGGCCGCTGGAATTAAGCGACAGCCAAGCTGGCAGTGGCGTGGCCATGAAGCTCTGGATATTATGCGTGGCGGTGATCTGGTAGGAGAAAAACTCGCCTCGCGTGGCGCCAACACCGAGAGGGCTGGTGATGACCGGCTCCTGGATGTAGATGGTTAATATCGCGTTTGCGGTGCCCGCGGGCCCGGTGGCAGAGATGTTCACGTTAATTGTACCACTGCCGGTGGGAAATCCCGAAAGAAGGCCGCTGGAATTAAGCGACAGCCAGGCTGGCAGTGGCGTGGCCGTGAAGCTCTGGACATTGTGCGTGGCGGTGATCTTGTAGGAGAAAAACTCGCCTCGCGTCGCGGCAACACCGGTGGGGCTGGTGATAGCCGGTTCCAGGATGTCGATGGTTAATATCGCGTTTGCGGTGCCCGCAGGCCCGGTGGCAGAGATGTTCACCTCAATCGTTCCATTACCGGTGGGAAATCCGGAGAGAAGGCCGCTGGAATTCAGCGACAGCCCGGCAGGCAGTGGCGTGGCCGTGAAGGTTTGGGGGTTGAGCGTGGCGGTGATCTGGTAAGAAAAAAAACCGTTCTGTGTGCCGGTGACGGTGAGGGGGCTGGTGATGATGGTCTCGTTGGTCTGGGAAGCCAGACGCACCTCGTCGAGAAAACCCGCATCGGAGCCCGTGGCTATGGAGACGTCCTTCGTATAGTTCCAGGTGATGGTATGGCTGCCGGCGGGGATGTCGTAGATCACCTGTTCCCAATCCCCGTCGCCGCTGATGGTCTGAATGAAATTGTAATCCACAAGGAAGCTCAAATAGTCATAGTTCGACTCAGATGACACCTTCCACCAAAAGCGGAGCCGGTCCGGGCCGGTGATGGTCGTTTGGATATAGCTTTCACCGCCGTCGCCAATTTGTCCGCTTTGGGCAGCGTCCGCACCGTCGTGGGTGGTCGTCGTCTGGACAAACCATTGTGCGAGGCCGCCGGTCGTATATGCGAGCCCAGAGCCATCAAGCGCCGAGCCGAAGGGGTCCACTTGTGCCTGGGCCGGCGGAGTCGAGCACAGCAGGAGACTCCCGGCGAGAATGATGGTCGGAACCAAGTATAGTTTTTTCATAAAAGATGCGCTTTCAATCAGGGATGCGACGCGGGCGGCCAAAACCCGTCAAAAAGTTTCTTCTGAGCGTCGCAATGCGGCCGCTCTCCTAAAACCCTGGAAAGGTCCAAAAGAAAGTTCAGTGACACAATGAGGTGACACATAGGCGTGTTAATGGCTTGCCGCCACTTCGGAAGGACGAAAATCGCTCCATCAAGGCTTCGACGCGCCTGCTGCCGTAAGCGGCGTTAGGAACGTGCCCGGGCCAGCTTCATTGCAGACGACGCGGGCATTCAGCCCGCAGCACGGAACGCGCTACTGCGAATCGGCAGCGAGCGAATGCGCGTCTGCGTGGCGTTGAAGAGGGCGTTGGCGATGGCGGGGGCGATTCCGATGATCGGCGTCTCGCCGGCGCCGACCGAGGGAAGGTCGGGCCTATTGACCAGAACTGTTTCGAGTTTCGGGACGTCTTTGAAGCGGGGAACCTGGTATTGCGAGAATTTGGGATTAAGGATCTGGCCGTCTTTGAAGCGCATTTCTTCGTGCAAGGCGCCGCCGAGGCCCATGATGACGCAACCATCGACCTGCGCTTTGAGGTTGGCGGGATTCTGAATGGCCCTACACTCGAATGCGGTGCAGGCATCAAGAACCCTGAAGGTGCCGGGGCGCTTGCATCCACTTCGATGCGCGCGCACGTCGCCACAAACGATCCTTTTTCCGTTCCGCACGCCAGGCCAACGCCGGTTTTTTGCGTGGAATCATTCTTTTTACAGACTCCTGCCCAGCCGAATTTTTCAGCAGCGGCGACGAGCACGGCGCGCAGGCGATCGTTCATCAAATGGCGCAAACGAAATGCCAGCGGATTGGCTCCGGCTGCCGCAGCCAGTTCGTCCATGAATGATTCGCGCGCGAACGCATTGGCCGTCGACGCCAGCGCCCGATAGGAGCCGCTGCGTAGCGGCTGGTCGCAGGATTTGAATTCTGTCGCAACGTTAGGCACGCCATACGGCGTGGCGATCGCGGAGGCACCCGAGTTGAAATTGACGTGCTCCCAGGCCACCAGAGATCCGTGGGGATCCAGGCCGCCGGCGACATCGATCACCCCTGCGGGGCGGAAATAGGCCCACGTGAATTCGTCCTCGCGGCTCCAGCAGACCAAAACTGGCTTTTTTGCGGCTTGGGCGAGCCGCGCGGCTTCGACGGCAACTTCGCCCGAGTGCTTACCGCCGAATCCGCCGCCGGTGTCCGGAACAATCACACGCACGGCATCGCGATCGAGCCGGAATGCTCTGGCCAAGTCTTCGCGCACCCGCGAGGGCTGCTGGGTGCCGGTCCAGACCGTGAGCTTTCCCTCGGTCCACTCCGCGACGGCGGCGCGCGGTTCCATCGGGGCATGCTGGATGTAAGCGATGTGGTAACTTTCGCGCAGCACCTTGCCGACGGCCTTGAACGCCTCGTCGAGCGAGCCTTTTGTTTCCCGGCGCGTGCGTTGCGATGAGACATGAGCACGCAAATACGCATACAATTCATCGCTCGACGGATGCGGCGCGGTTCTCCATTGCGCCGTTTTGGCCGCTTCTTCGCGGGCGCGCTCCGCACCGAAGGACGTCGGCGCGGCAAAGCCTACAAAATCACCATCGCGGACCGCAGTCACGCCGGACATCTCTCCTGCGGGCCCGAGATTGATCGCTTCGAGTTGCGCGCCGTAAGAAGGCGGCCGAAGCACTTTGCCGTAGAGCATTCCCGCCCGGCGAATGTCCGAGGGATAGCGATGAGCGCCGGTTACGATTTCCTTCGAGGCGACGCGCGGCACCGGCGTGCCGAGAACCTTCCATTCCTTGACGTCCGCGATGCTGATGTCGGAACCGACTTCGCGTTGAAGCGCCTGCGCATGTTTTTCGCTGGCGAGCTCGGCGTAACCAAACTGCTGGCCAGCGCCGAGGCCATCCACTTTTCCGTCACGCACCGAAAGGGTTTTCGCATCCACGTTGAAGGTGGCCGCAGCGGTATCAATGAGCAGTTGGCGCGCCGCAGCGCAGCCTTTGCGGATGGCAGGAACCGATGACGGGGTCGTGCGGCTGCCTGCGGTGCCGCCGTCGTCGGGAACCATCGCGGTATCGGCCATGATCAGCCGGACGCGATCGACCGGCACACGCAACTCTTCGGCTGCCGCCTGAGTGAGTTGCGTCCGAGAGCCCTGGCCCACTTCCACTTTGCTGGTGAGGACGGTTATGGCGCCGTTCGCCGCGATATGCAGCCGCTGGGCAAGCTTGATCGTGCGATCCTCTCGCGAGCGCTGCGCAAACCCGCTCGGCACCGCCACGGAAACCAAAATGCCCGCCCCGAGGACCTGAATAAACTCGCGACGGCTGACCTGAAAATGATAGATCGGGCCCTCGTGAAGTTCGTAGCGTTCAGGCTCGGTGAATTCTTGTGTTTTCATTTCGCCTCCTTTCTGGTCTTGGCTGCGCGCTCGACCGCATTGAGGAGGTTCAGATAGCCGCAACATCGGCAAATATTCCCATTCAAAGCTTCGACGATTTGCTCCCTGCTCGGCGACGGATTGCGCTCGAGCAATGCCACTGTGCTCACAATCATGCCCGGCACGCAGTAGCCGCACTGCATCGCGCCCTCCTTCACGAATGCTTCCTGCACGGGATGCAGGTTGCCGTTGTTCGCCAATCCCTCGATTGTTTGAACTTTGCGGCCTTCGACTTCGCTGATTTCGGTGAGGCACGAGCGCACCGGCTTTCCGTCGATCAAGACGGTGCAGGCACGGCACGCACCTTCGCCGCAGCCATATTTTGTTCCCGTGAGATCGAGGTCTTCACGCAGCACCTCGAGCAGCGTCCGCCGGGAGTCGGTCGAAACGTTTTGCGGCTTTCCATTCAGAGTGAATTTCACGGTGGCACTCATGACTTTAGCTGCTTCGCGCTTTTGAAATTGACTTTCATTGTAGCGAAGTGGCTCTTGGGGTAAAGCGGCTAATGGGATGGTTCCGAGCAACGCTGAACGATTGCCAGACTGACCTAATCAGGTATTTGAAATGAACGCTGGATGGACTGGACACGGCTCAAGTACCAACCTCCGCTAAATCAATGAACTTCAACTCGGCGAAGTTGGTAAAACATGTGACGCGGCTGGCCGCGATGATTGTCACTGGAAAATCCCGCTGCGCAAACCCGAGTAGCCACGTTTCCTGTTCGTTTCCTGTTCTGTAATAATGAAGCCGATGTGGCTGCTACTTCTTTTGGCGGTTTCGCCGTGTGCTGCCGAGGAGCCCGGTGGTTCTTTCCGTGCCGGAGCCAGCATCGTCGACATCACACCGGAAAAATTTCCCGTCATCGTGAATGCGATGTTCGAGGAGCGCTCGGCGGACAAAGTCGTGGATCGATTGCATGCGCGTTGCTTAGTGCTCGACGATGGCCAAACGCGCGTCGCTTTGGCTGTCGTGGATACGTGCATGCTGCCGCGCGATTTGATGGATGAGGCCAAGGAGCTGGCGAACAAAGCGACCGGCATCGCGACGGAACGGATGCTTGTTTCCGCCACGCATACGCATTCGGCTCCTGCGGCGATGGGCTGTCTCGGGTCGCGCGTGGATCGCCAATATGCTGCCGGACTCCCCAAGCGGATCACAGAGGGAATTGCTCAAGCCGTCCGGCAACTTGAGCCGGCGCGCGTCGGCTGGACGGTGGTGAATGATTGGGGTCACACGTTCAACCGCCGGTGGATTCGCCGGCCAGACCGAATGCTCGTGGACCCATTCGGCGCGCGGAACGTTCGCGCCAACATGCACCCCGGCCATGACAGTGCCGATGTGACCGGACCGTCGGGCCCCGTCGATCCAGCGCTCTCGATTTTGGCGGTGCAATCGCCCTCCGGCCGGCCGGTGGCACTGCTGGCAAACTATTCTCAGCATTACTACGGCTCGCCGTTGCTTTCCTCGGACTATTTCGGGCGCTTTGCGCAGCACATCGCATTGCGTCTCGGCGCAGACGAACGTTTCGTGGGCATGATGTCGCAAGGGACAAGCGGCGACCTCATGTGGATGGACTACAGCGCGCCGCGGAAGGAAATTGGCTACGATGCCTACGCGAAGGAAATCGCCGAGCGAGTCCATCAGGCGTATCGGGGGATCAAATGGAACAATTCGGCGAAGCTCGCGATGGCCGAGAGGAAAATCACGCTTGGCTTTCGCGTGCCCGATGCCGAGCGGCTCGCCTGGGCGCGGGGAGTCGCCACAAAGCTTGCCGGCCAACTCCCGCGTTCGCATGCCGAGATTTATGCGCTCGAGGCCATCCACCTGCACGAACGCCCCACGGCCGAACTGAAGCTCCAAGCGCTCCGCATTGGCGAACTCGGCATCGTCGCCATTCCCAATGAAGTGTTCGCCATCACTGGTCTAAAGATCAAGGAACAGAGTCCGCTGCGACCGACATTCAATATCGAGCTGGCCAACGGCGCCGAAGGCTACATTCCCCCGCCCGAACAACACAAACTCGGCGGCTACACGACGTGGCCCGCTCGCACTGCCGGCCTGGTGCCGGAAGCTGAGCCGCGGATTATCGAAACCAGCCTCGCCTTGCTCGAAGAAGTTTCGGGCCAGCCTCGTCGTTTTCTCAGCGACAGTCATGGGCCCTACGCGCGGACCGTGCTTGAAGCCAAACCGGCGGCGTACTGGCGAATGAATGATGCCATGTTGCCAGCCGCGCGAGACGCGAGTGGTGGCGGGCATCATGCAAACATCGAAGAGGGCGTCGCGCTTTGGCTCCCCGGCGTGGATTCGCGCATCGGATTTCAGCCGCCGGAGCCGCCAGTACCCAATGCTTTTTCCGGCGAATCGATCAATCGCGCGTTTCATTTCGCCGGAGGCCGCTTGACGGCAAGCTGTCCTCTCGAAGCTACCTACAGCGTCGAGTTGTGGCTATGGAACGGTCTGCCTAACGATGCGCGCGCCGTGACCGGCTATGTCTTTTCCCGCGGACCGAATGATGACGAGACATACCCGGGCGATCATCTCGGGATTGGCGGCAATTCCCGGCCGGAACTCACGGGCCGGCTGATCTTCGGCCATGGCGGTCTGCGAAACGAACCGCTCGTCGGACGAAGCGTGCTCACGTGGCGCGAGTGGCATCACGTCGTTCTCGCGCGCAACGAACGCAAGGTCACCGTCTGGCTCGATGGCAAGACGGAAATCGCAGGCGAATGCGAGGTGACCGCGACAAGTAGATCACAGCCAATGTTCATTGGTGGCCGGAGCGACAGCGTCGCGAATTTCGAAGGCAAGCTCGACGAAGTCGCCATCTACAATCGTGCCATCAATGACCTCGAAGTCGCTGCTCATTTTCGCGCAGCTCGATTGACGGTAAAAGAGTAACAGGCCGAAGGCACGCGGCATGAAGAAAAGGCTGAATACATTGGCAGCGTTGAATGTCGAGCAGAATACCAATGCCCAGCAAAACGCCTTCGATAGTTTAACAGGAGGTAACGGAGGAAACAGAGAAGCAACGAGTTAGGAAATGGTGCGTTCACCTTCGAGCTGAATTCTCCCAATGGCTCATCTCAGGCCCTATCTCCCGGACTCTGTTGTCTTTCCTTCGGGCAGTTCAGTTTGACCGATTTCCCTATCGGTTTCAGCATCGCGGAAATGAAGGCGTGGCCGATTTTCAATCACGCAGGTGATTTACCGTCGGGTGTGTATCGCGTCACACTCGCTAACGTTGGAAGACGACTTCGATGTCGGTAATGTGACGGGCGAAGCACGACACGTCTTCGACTATATGGAAGCGCAAAATCTTCTCGGTGCCTCTGTCTTTTGGATTCGGCGTGCCGCCTGCCTCGGCGGCGAGGAAGCCACCATCAGCGACTGGCAAATAAAACGCGACGGCACCCGGCGCGGTATCGTGGAGGTCATTTCAAAATGATTAACAGCGATAAAGAACTTCAGACGACCATGGAACGTATCGCGCGTTTCCAGCAGCAAGTAATGAAGGTGCGCGAGACCGCCACTTCACCAGAGAACTACCGGGCTTCAGCCGCGGGCTTCCTCGCAGAGATCGACCGCATGATGCTCGAGGTGCGGGAGTATCTCTGGCAGCCTCCAGCGAAAGGACTCGATACGTCCGCCGTCGCTTAGCGCCGGGCTGCCAAGATTGGCTCCTGTTCCGGAAGTGCACATAAATTGCCTGTCCCTGTATCGCCCGAAGTCGCTACTCATTTTCGCGCGGCTCGATTGCCGGTAAAAGAGTAACAAGCCGAAGGCACGCAGCCGGAGAAGAGGATAATTTGGTAACCCTCCTCACCTCGGCGACTGCAAGTCTGTCTCCAGGAGATGAGCTTGGCGCCTTGCAAGGGGCTGACCTCGGCGAAGTTGTATGGCATCGGGGAACTCGACACCGGATCCTACAAGCCGGTTCCGAAAGATTACGAATCGCGGATGAGCAAAGAGTTCAAGTCCCTGCTCGAGTTCGACAATCGCACTGCGGACAACATGTCGAAAATGAAAGAGACCTACGCCGCCCTTGCCATCGAGCCGGATAATGTTTGTTACGGATGGATGCGGGCGCGGGTATAAGCGGGTATAAAGGACGCCCAGAGATTCTGTGCTCGCTTGATCAAGCCAGCGCGGCCAATCTCCAGCCTTGCGATTGCTGCCCCCCGCAGTAACGTTTTTGCCGTGAGCACGACGTATTCGGTGATAGAAGCGCAAGGCAAGCTGACTCAATTGCTCGAGCTCGCGCAAGGGGGCCATGAAGTCATCATTCAAGACTCAAAAAGGGGCAAGGCCCGCCTCGTGCCGCTCGCCGCGTCCCCAGCACCAGGACCGCGTCGCTTCGGTTTGCACGAAGGCGAGGTGTGGATGAGCGACGACTTTAACGCGCCGCTGCCTGATTCGTTTTGGCTGGGTGGAAAAGGCGGATGAATCTTCTGCTCGACACCCAGGTTTTTCTCTGGCTGGACAGCGATCAGTCAAAACTATCCACCGCCGCAAAGAGTGTATGCTCCGATAATGGCAACACGCTCTGGTTGAGCGCCGCCAGCGCTTTGGGAAATGCAGATCAAAATGGGATTGGGCAAATTGCGCTTGCGCCGTTCGCTCGCCGAAACCATTGCTACCCATCAAACGGCCAACGGACTGCAAATCCTGCCTATTCAACTCGCGCACGCGTTGGCGTTAGAAAACTTGCCGTTGCATCACAAAGACCCATTCGACCGTTTGCTCATCGCGCAAGCGAACTGTGAGAACTGGGAAACTGTGACCGCTGATCCTAAATTCAAAGCTTATCCGGCGCGGGTGATTTGGTGAGCGCTTCGTGACCGGACAAGTCCGCGTCAAAGGACTCGCGAAAGGCTGTGTTCACGCGGTGCGCGCGAGCCGTTGATAGATTTTCTTCCGACTCGTGCGCCGCGACTTTTCGCCTTCGCGTATTGCCTTGAGCATTGCATATCTTCCAGGCTTTCCCGCAACGCATTACGTAGAAGATCTTGCCGTTCTTCAAGCACTTCGACGACAGCGTCCTTCAACAAGCTCTTGATGCGGCGTTCTTCCAGCGCAGTCACGGTGGAATAATAGAGAAGCCGGCAGAGCAAGTCAGACACGGCGCGGAGAGGCCGAAGAGCATGGCTGTCCCGCCCTCACTGAATTCGCCAAACGCAAAATCGTGGGCCTGACCTCCGTAAAATTGTATGGCATCCGGACGCTCGAAAAGGGGAACGGGCATCTTGCCCGTTGCACTAAATTCTGAAGGCACACGCCGCCGCCCTTGGCCTTTCCCTAACCGAAATTGACACACTCCTCGATGCCATCTGCGCCGGTGGAGAGGAATGGCCACTTGCCAGCGGCTGGCTGCCCATTCTCACAGACCCCGACGATGAACCGCTCGTTCAACTCGCCTACGACTCCAGTGCCCGGCGAATTGTCACCCACAATCTGCGAGACCTCGCTCCGGCCCGCGCCATCGGCATCGAAGTCTTGCCGCCTCGTGAATTGCCTCGATGTTGCCCATACCGTGACACTCGAAGTCCAACTCTCCGGCCGCCTCGCCAAACGCGTCCGCGAACTTGCGGCTCGCGAGCACATTTCCGTGGATGCCTTGGTCTTCACCGCTCTCAACGCGCAAATCGACCACAGCCCACACCGCCCCACCATCGCCGAACGCGCCGCCCGCGTGGACTGGGAGAAAGTGGACGCCATCCTCGCCCGCGTTCCTGACGTACCGCCAATGCAGGGAGATGAGAAGTAAGTCCGAATGTTGATCAGTTCGTCCTGCGCGAAGCGGGCACAAATTCATTGTGGCTTGCACATTCACCGCGGCTCGGATGCAGCCTCGCCCCACCGGTGACACAAGCTTTACTCGGTTGCCAGTGTCTGAGTATTTTCCAATGGAAACTGTGCGAACAGACGGCGCAGGTCCAGAGCGATGACAACGACTTCAGCTTTCACTCAATCGAGTCGTCGTGTGCTCACTTTTGCGGCGACGCTGGCGACGATCACTTATGTGGACCGGGTTTGCATCGCTCAGGCGGCACCGCACATTCAGGCGGACCTGGGTTTGTCTTCGATGCAGATGGGTCTCGCGTTTTCGGCATTCGCCTGGGCCTATGCGCTCTTTGAAGTTCCGGGCGGCTGGCTGGGCGATTGGATCGGGCCGCGACGTGTTCTCATTCGCGTTGTCGTCCTCTGGTCCTGTTTCACGGCGGCCACTGGCTATGTTTGGAATCTGGCATCCCTGCTGGCGGCCCGCTTCATCTTCGGCGCAGGCGAGGCGGGCTGTTTTCCGAACCTGACCAAGGCATTCGCGATCTGGCTTCCGCCGGAAGAACGCACGCGGGCGCAAAGCATCCTGTGGCTCAGCGCGCGGTGGGGTGGCGCGCTCACGCCGTTGCTGGTGATCTGGGTGATGTCGTGGTTGTCCTGGCGGAATACTTTCGTGCTCTTCGGCGCCGTGGGATTGGTCTGGGCGTTCTTCTTTGCACAAAAGTTCCCGAAGGAGCCGCGAGCGGTCATTGGCACCCCGGTCGGAGCCGCCACGGAAGGCGACGCCCCGACTCAGGACGCAATGTTTCCACAGGTGCCCTGGCAGCGTCTGCTCCGGTCGCGCTCGGTCTGGCTTTTGTGGACCCAATACTTTTGTCTGACCTACGGCTGGTTTTTTTACGTGACCTGGCTCCCCACCTATCTGAAGGAAACTCGGGGTCTGGCCCTGGACCAGAATCTTTTTATGCGCTGGCTGGAATCGGTTTTGACACAGTTCCTCACCGTCGAACGAACACATCAAGTGATGGTTGCTACGTTGGCAGGCGTTCCATTGTTCTTCGGCGGATTTGGCTCGGTCATCTCCGGATGGATTACACCGCGGTTGACCGGCGCCACGGGTTCTGTGGCCGCGGCGCGTCGAGTGTTGGCGTTCTTCGGATTTGGCGGCGCCGGCGTTCTCCTGGTCTGGTCGTTCTACATCCGCGATCCGCTCTGGGCGATGCTGGCGATGGGGCTGGCCAGCCTGTGCAATGATCTCACCATGCCAGGCAGTTGGAGCACCAGCATGGATATCGGCGGTCCATTTGCGGGCACGCTCTCGGGCAGCATGAACATGATGGGCAGCGTCGGCGCCGCTCTCGCACCCCTCGTCATCGGTTTCCTGCTCGACTCGAGCCAGCAAAACTGGGCGCTCACCTTTTGGATCTCCGGAGTCGTTTATCTGGCGGGTGGACTCTGCTGGCTGGGAATCGATTCAACGACACCTTTGGTTACCTCCGACCAACGGGGACATCTCTGAGTCCGAATCCTTGACTCAAACCGCCAAGGAACGCGAATGAACGCTACTGGTTAGACCGTTATAAGGCATGCGTCAGCCGCGAGGCCGGCTCTGGAAGGATGAAACTGGATGGTCCTGAGGCCATCTTTGCGTCTATTGGCGTCCATCGCGATTCCAGCCTTGGCGCAAGATCAAAACCTACTTATGAACATCCGTTCGATTCGATGCGCCGGCCTTCGCGGCGCCACGCCCGAGGGCGGCTGGAGCAATGAGCTGAAACCCGACGATTGCGTGCACACGCTGGTGGCGGTGCAGACCGACGAAGGTTTGACCGGCGTCGGCAGCGTGTTCACCAGCGATCATTTGGTAAGGGGAGCGCTGAAGCTGCTGGAACCGTTGTTGCTCGGCGAGCATGCGCTCGAACCGGAGCGGGTGACTGAGAAGTTGCACCAGCACACGTTCTGGCAGGGGCGCGGCGGCTCGGTCACGCACGCGATCAGCGGAATCGACATCGCCTTGTGGGACTTGCTCGGCCAGGCCACAGGCCAGCCTGTTGGGCGACTGTTAGGTGGCCGCTACCGCGAACGGGTCCTGCCTTACGCCTCCGTGCTGATGGAGGAGCCGGGACCGCTCGAGGAGCGACTTCGCTCGATCAGAGCGCAGGGATTTCGCGCCTTCAAAATCGGGTGGGGACCGTTTGGCCGTCGCAACCACATTCTGGATAAAGCCATCGTGCATGCCGCGCGCGAGGCGATTGGATCGGATTCGTTCCTGATGGTGGACGCGGGCGGCAGCGACGCGTTCTGGTCGCAAGGCTACAAATGGGCGCTGCGCACCTCGGAGATGCTCGCCGACTACGATGTCGCCTGGTTCGAGGAACCGCTTTCTCCGGACGCGCTGCCAGACTACGTGCGGCTGCGCGAGCACAGCAAAGTTCCCATTGCCGGCGGCGAAGTGCTCACGCGCCGACAATCGTTTCAGCCGTGGCTCGCAGCGGGCGCGTTCGACATCGTGCAACCGGATGTTACCAAGGTCGGCGGCATCAGCGAGGAACGGCGCATCGCGTGGATGGCCCGCGAGCATGGCGTGCGTTTCATTCCCCACGGCTGGAACACAGCGGTCGGTCTGGCGGCGGACCTGCAATTGGCCTCGGCCTTTCCGGACACGGACCTGGTCGAGTATCTGAACGGTTCGCCGTTTATCGATGAGATCGCAGCGAATCCGTGGAGCCTCGATTTGGACGGGATGCTGCAAATCCCTGCTGCGCCCGGCCTCGGCTTGAGACTCAATCGCGACGCTCTGGCGAAATACACTCAAGGAGAACGGCTGTTTGATTAAAGAGGCGCATGGCCCAAGAAGACGAGCTAGTTCACGACGGCAAGGCTCTGCTCGGCGTGTGTCAGGACGGCAACAGCCTGTTCACGGGTGACTCCGGGAAACCACTTCAAAAAATCATCCACGCTGGCACCCGCTTCCAGATTTTCAAATAAGGCTCGCACAGGAACACGCGTGTTCTTGAACACCCATGCACCACTCACGCGGTCACCGTGACGTTCCACCGCCGCGCAACTGTTCCAATCGAGCATGGCCAAACACATTAGCCGTGCCACATTGCAGCAGCAAGCCGCGGCCTCTGGAAGATTCTTCTTCGCCGCGAGTCGGCGCGCCAGTGAGTCGTGCTCGCGGCGCTCCAAATCTGGGCCCACAGACAGTCCAGAAAGATTGCCCGCCACGACTGTTCGGCGTATAAGAGATACATGAAATCCGCCACACCTTCAGTCAGTTCGAAAAACGCGCTTTGACAGCGGCGAAAACCACGATTTCCACAACTCGCTCATTTGGAGTTCGATCACAACGTTCTCCTCGAAAGCCTCGTCGCAATCTCTTTGAGTCACTGCGCGCGCTTGGCCCGGTGAAACTCAAAGGGCGATGAAGTATCTGCTCGATACCATCGTCGTCTCCGAAACATGGAAGCCACGGCCTGATCCGGTAGTGCGCAGTTGGCTTGAGAAGCACGGAGAAGACTGCGGTGTGCCCGCTCCTGTCCTCGCCGAAATCGCAGATGGCATTTACGCGACAAGCGGTGAGCGACGCGACACCCTGTTGCAAAGATTGAATCAATTCCTGACCGGCTGGGCGGACAATATCGTAGCGTGGGACGCTCTCGCGGCCATCGAATGGGGAAAACACTCGCGCAGTTGTTTCGACAGCCGGCATCTGGCTGCTCGCCTCACACCTGCCACCAGACCAGGACGGAGTGTAGAAGGCGGACTTTAGCAGATCGGTCTTTGCCCCCAAGGCATCGGCATCGTGGGCGGGATGCGGTGCCGGTCGCGACGGGGGTCTGGCTGACGCTCCTTGAACCAATCGATGAAGCGGGCGAGTTGCCGGACGGCTTCATCGTAGGCTTGCTTGCCTTTTTCGGCGGTGGCGAGTTCCGCTTCGCCCAGGACGCCGGACTCGCTGTAGCTGCTGGTCCAGGAGACAAGTGTCGCTGGCCCGGCGGCAAACAAGTCCACCCAATTGAACGGGCTTTCCTCCTCGTTGAAGCTGATGGTGCCACTTTGGATTTGATCATGACGCACGTCTTCGCCTGAGAGGTAAAGATAAAGGGATGTCTCGAGTTCGCACGCGTGCGCGCAGCCGCCGGGGAATTTGCTTTGGCGCCAGCGCGGCAGGAATTCCTTGTCAACAGTGAGCAGGTTCCACCAGGCGCACACGATGCATTCGGCGTCGGTTTCGAGATTTGTGCGCCGCGCGACCAGATCGAGGTTGGGCATGTTTGATCCGTGCCCGTTCAACAGGAGAATCTTTTTGAAGCCGTGGTAAGCGAGCGACTTGGTGATATCGAGCACATGGTGAATGAAATGTTCGAAGTGCTGGTTGATGGTGCCGGGGAAATCCATGACGTGGCCGGTGTAGCCGTACGAGACCGTCGGCAGCACGAGCAGTTTTTCGGGGGCCAGCCGGCCGGCACCGTGAGCGATTTCCGTCGGACAGATGATATCCACATCCAGTGGCAGATGCGCGCCGTGCTGCTCGACCGCACCGCACGGCACGACGCAGACCTTGTGCATCTCGATGGCGTCGTTGATTTCCGGCCAGGTCAGCTTTTCGTAGCGGAATTCCGTGGCGGCGCGAGATTGCGAGGGCTTCTGGTTGGGGCTCATGGACGAATTGGTAACGATCCACGGTATTTATGGCAATCTAGAAGGTGGATGCTGCTCTTTCGCCCTTTCAGGGCTTGGAGCCATGCACCCAGGGCGTCGCTTGCAGACTCGCTTTGCCCTGGGCTATTGTCTTTCGGGCCTTCGGTCCTTGCGGATGCGCGCGTCGTTACCTTGTGGTAATGGTGAGAAACCCACCATCGCGCAGCCAATGGGCGCACCTGGCGGTCCATTTCGAGCAGGGACGATCGTTGGTGCGGACGCCGAAATAGTGCCGCAGGTGGGCGCGCAATTCTTTCCAAAGGGGCGAAATGTAGAGCCTGGCGGTGTTCGATGCTCGATCGACCGCGTTCATGCCCTCGACCAGTGTGTTCATGGGAGACCGTTCTTACATCACCAAGCTCGCGCGAATTCATCCTTCAGAGCCCGCCAAGCTCCTTCTCCAGCACGTGCCGTTACAGAAACACCAAGGCATTGAGCGCCTGGTTCTGAGTCGACCTCGCCACCTTGCGTCCGCCGCCAGGTGCGTCAGAAACCGTTCCACCTCCGCCGCCCCCATCTCCCCTGGGTTCCGCACACCATGGAAGATCACAAAACGCTTATACCACTGAACATATGTCTCCTCTGTCCGCCGCGACA
>JBPCQC010000111.1:0-5863 GCA_050998515.1 Verrucomicrobiales bacterium | reverse complement strand
CCCAAAAGGGGGGGCGGCCCTCTTCGGCTCCGGGGCGCCCCTCGCTCGCCCGCCCCCAAAGGGTGGGGCGAGCCTCCGTCGACCCGGGGCGCTAATTGCCTGCCAGCGGTGACCATTTCTGCGTTCCTCTCCGCCGCTTCACGCCTGCGAAATTCCTCGAGCATGGCGGCGGTGGCCGTGGCGCCGCATCGCGATGCGCCAAGATCCCGAACTTTGATGAGGCCATCGAGATCGCGGACGCCGCCTGCCGCTTTGATCTGAACGCGGGGCGAGCAACTGGCGCGCATCAACGCGAGATCATGTTCGGTAGCCCCCTTATAGCCATAACCGCCGTCAGGCTGTTTCACGAATCCATATCCGGTCGATGTCTTCACCCAATCGGCCCCCGCCCGCTCCGCGATCTGGCAGAGGCGACGCTTCAATTCATCGCTGCTCAATCCGGCCCCGCCATCGGCGAGATGATCGTTTTCAAAAATGACCTTCACTTTGGCTCCGTGGCGGTGCCCCTCATCACAGACGGCCTTGATGTCCCGCTCGACGTACTCCCAATCACCACTCAGCGCCTTGCCGATATTGATGACCATGTCGATCTCATCGGCGCCATCCCTGCAGGCGAGCTCGGTTTCGTAACGTTTTGAGTCCGTGGCTGAATTGCCATGGGGAAACCCGATGACGGCGCCGACCAGAACACCGCTGTCCTCGAGAATCTCCGCCGCCCGTTTCACCGCGTAAGGCTTGATGCAAACCGACGCGACTTGATATTTTGCTGCCAACGCACAGCCCTCATCGAGCTCCTGATCCGTCATCGTCGGATGCAGGAGCGAATGATCGATCATCTTCGCGATTTCGGAGTAAGTGTATTTCATAAAGTGGCTCAAGATGGCAGCAGTCGTGTTCGGCATATGGAACGCTTTGCGTCACACGCGGCTTTCGGCAGTTCGATGGAATCAAGCCAGCGTTGAATGTCGGCCGCAAGCGGCGGCGGCTTCGACGCTGCTGCAATTGAATATTGGCTGGGAGCGCCGCAGACCTCGTGCGGGCCGCATTGTGGCGAAGCCGGCTCAATGAAGAGGATGCAGCGGCTGCGCCGATTTCGATGATGGCCGCCCGAGGCCGGCGGCGCTCCCAGTGCGTAAGTCATCGTAATCCTGGCTTCGCGCATTTTTGTGCCGAACACAACTGGCTCGCAGCTTGCCCTGCGGCTACGTTTTGCGACCAAGAATTCGGTCCAGCGAATCCGACGTCTGGTAAACGAGCGCCTCGGGGTAATGGGGATAAGGGTGGAAATATTCAAAGGTCAAAAATCCTCGATATCCGGTCTGGTCGAGCGCCTCGGTGACCGCCGGCCAGTTGGTCGTGCCATCCAGCAACGGGCGGAACGTCTCGAGTGAGTAATCGGTTCCCTTTTTGGTGAATTCCTTGAGATGGATGTTCTTGGTGCGCTTGCCGAGAATAGGCACCCAGTGCTCCGCGTGCTGGAACATCGAGATATTTCCGGTGTCGAAATGCACCCGGATGAACTCGCTCGAGAAACTGTCCACGAAGGCGTTCATTTCCATCGGCGTCATGAGGTAGCCGTTGAAGAAGATGTTCTCCATGTTCAGCGAAACCTTCAGCTTCTCTGCCTGCCTGGCCAGTTTCCCCACAGCCTCCTTCGCGCGCTGGTCGCAAACATCATTAGGCACCGGTTCGTGATCGGTGCGCCAGGGAATGTGCACCGCACCTGGAACCACCAGAACATTTTCGACCCCGAGGTCATGCGCCGCCTGAGCAATCAGGCCTGCCAGCTCGATCCCGCGTTCGCGTTTGGCCGGGTCATTGCTCGTCAGCGGATAAGGCCAGAAAAGAAACGAGCACAGCCCGCTGATCTGAATCCCGATCTGGTCGGCCATGCGACGAATCTCCTGATAATCTTTCGAACCAGAGTTCGGCGACAGGTCATTCTCCAAATCGTAATTCAGTTCGATGCCGTCAAAGCCCGCATCCTTTGCCAGTTGCAGACACTCGCGGAGATTCATGCGCTGCGGATACGGAAACGCCCAGAGGTTGATCGATTTCAACCAATCATAACGTTTTGCCGAGCCTCGGCGCGCATCAGGCTTCGCGGTCTCGGCCGCGAGCACAGGTTCAAAAGCGAGTGCCGACAACCCCACCGTCGCCAGCGTCGCCTTAAGAGCCTCCCGACGGCTGAGCGAAGCCGCCCCAGCGCCGGATATCCTCGATGACTCTTCTCGTCGCCTGCCGTCCCGTTGAGTGCTCGCGGACGTGATGGCGGATGATGGAAGCGATTTCATAGGTGGATCGTGCTCGCCAGTATGCCGCGCTCTGACCAGCGCTCAACCATTGTCGTTCCGCGGACACTCCTGTCCGCCGTACAAGCCGAGCGGACCGGCCTCGCTATGGTGCGTGCTGGCTGTCTGCTCATCGCCGACGGGCGGCGATTCGACACTAAGCGCTTTCGCGGTGGCGGAGGAATCGATTGGATTAGATCACGGTAGCCGTCCTATCATGCGGAAACAATTTAGCGAGGCAGCCGTCAGTCCTGAACATGAGCTCACTCCACGTAAATGTTGTCGAACCGCTGGTGAATCGCGCCGTCTCGGGGTGGAATCTCACCGTCGTCGGAGGATGTTCGTTCGACGAGACGACGAAGAGCAAACGCAACTGCCGGATGTCAAATACCTGGTCTTGACCGCGTGCTTCGTCATAAACATTGACTTCAAGGCCCGCTTGCCTGCACTCCCGGTAAAAGCGACGCTCGGGTTCGCGGATCAGCAGCAATTCTGCCACATTCTCAGCTTCCCGAAATGCCAGGCGCGTGGTGAATGCGAAATATGGCATCGGCGGCTTGTAACGGAGCACTGGCTTGACTGCCCTTACTTCCGAAAGTACGAACCATACATACCGCTCCTCTTGTCTCGTCGATGCTGGAGGAGAAGGAACAATCTCGTGTCTGTCACCGAAATGGACGGACCTGATTTCGGCTTGGTAAGCTACGCCTCCTGCGCGCGGGAAGTTTGTTTCGCTCAAAAGCAGAAGAATAAAGTCTGCTTTCAGGCGCAATCCCCATCTGCGCTGCGATTTGTAGGGAGTATGATAGATGCGATGCTGGAGAATGTAGTCCAGTTGCGCCAGTGACGGGACGATCCCAATGAGGCCATATTGGTGCGCCCACTCGATTCGTTGACGTTCTTCCACAGTGCTCAGTTCGACAGCGGTGTCTTCGACCGCATCCGCCGACATCTCGATGATCTGACGCAGCAATTTAGTCACTTCGCCACGGCGTGATGGCAGGAACGGAACGGCGCCAACGCCGACTTTCGGTATGGCCTCGACGAATGTGTTCTGATCAGCATCTGCTCCGGCGTACGGATAAAGCACAAACGCGCCGACGGTTTGCTGAACCAACTGTCGGAAGCCCAAATCCCACACTGTCGCGCCCGCGGAATGGGTTGCTAAAATCGAGGACTGTTCGGCAACGATCTGGTCCCGATATGCATGCATTCGGTATACTGCGTCAACAGGGGGTCCAGGTGCGCCGTGATCCTTCTTGTATTGCTCATCTGCGCTCAGTCGATACTTGGCGTCAAATACGTAGCGAAAAGTGCGGGCCTTTGCGTCCTTGAAAATCTCCAGCGTATTATCGGGCGTGCAAAATCCCGTGGGAGTTCTGGACTGGTGGCTGTAGATGACCTTCAGACACTCCTGGCCATCCTTCTCCATAGTGATCACAGCATGTTTGCCTTTAACCAATTCGAGTGCCACGCGCCGCTGCGTGACGCGCAGCCACGATGGCGGTTGGACTTTGAGATTCAATTCTTCACGAAGAATCCCAGCGAGTGCCACGAAACACCACAGCTCGTAGAGCGTAGCAAGGTCCTTCTCCGGAAGCTCGAGCGGCCCACCTCCCACTTCGAGGATGGAATCTAACGCCAAGAAAGAGCTAAAGAACTCGCGATATCCGGGAGTGAGGTGTAAGGCCAGTGTAGGCGAAACATACATGTGCTGTCCCAGAAGCTCACCCAAGAACGTTTGAGTCTGGAAGTGACGCAGCCGATCATCAGCATCCTCGAGGAAACTTGTCCACGAGGCGAACCGTTCACGCCTTTGTACTCCAGCCAGTTGAGCGAGCAGTCGACGGAGGCGGCTCCTCATCTTGCTAACAGCAGCTGCGACATAGCGGTTTTCCGACGTATCGGTGGACAGCCTTTTCTTGACGCAGGGCAACTGCGGCGACAGCCAAAAATATCCCTTCGCCGAAAAATGTCCTTTGGCGGCAGGCACGCACTTGCTCCCATTGCTACGAAGGTATTGACGAATCTCAGTACTGCGCCGCGACGCTCGAGTAGAGCGGCCAAGCTCGTGACTCACCGCTACGCGTTCCAAGGGTGAGCGGATAATTAGCTCTAGCGCCCGCACCATCCGTTGGAACTCTCCTCTGAGCAGTGTGAGCCAATCGATATCTTGTGGGCGACTTCGGGCACCTCGACGCAGAAGTTGAAAGGTCCGACCGTAAAGCTCGAAGATTAGTGAGCGAACCTCCATTTGCAGGTCGGCCCGCAATTCGAACAAGTCCGTCCGATAATCGAGTTTCGTTGGAAACACCTCGAGACGGAGCGCAAACAGACGCACCGAACCGCGCCACGCCTCGAGATCAGTGTATCCTATCTCCGACTGAAAGTTGACTGGGATCGCATAAGCCTCTTGCGAGCCAATGCGACATCGACCTGTCAACAAGTCAGTGCCACGTAGAAGCATTCTCGTGGGCAGGCCCCCGCTTCCTTCAAGCGCCAAGTGGAACTGGTAGACAGTCTGTTCAAAGAGGAATGGGATGGTGCGCACCGAGCGGCCTTTTATGGACTCGGATAGCACACACAACTTCGATGCCGCCCCCGTCGCGACGGTCGTAAGGTTCGTCAGCGCCAAAGCCGGACTGGCGCCATGACTGAGATCGGGCGGCGGCCCGTGAATCGAAAACTCAGCCACACCGGGCAGCGAAAGGGTAAGCAGATTGTGTTCGCCCGTCATTATCAGGCAAGCCAAAACGACGTGAAGTTTTCGTCCCGGAACAAAATCAGCATGCCCGCTATTTTGCGGACGATTGCGGAGGCTTCCTCGTCTACTCGCAGTGCTGCGAGCTTCTGATATGTATCGGGATCATTCTCGTCAGGAACGTCTGATTCGCCTTCCAGACGTTTCAACAAACCCATGAGCAGCTTCTCCACGCGTGGTGAGCTCCCCTGAACCCGCGGAAGAATTTTCTGGAGCACAATCGCCTCGTCGATCTCTTGGTCGCTCAACCCCGCGTCACTGGCATAAACGGCGAACGAGATTGCTTCGTCTCGAACCCGGTAACCGACGTCAAAACCGGCAAGACCAAGTTCGCGATTCAGTTCGCTGATCATCTTGGCGATCTGCCGGGCTCTTTCGCGGTGGCCAGGGAGAAGGTCGTTGAGCGTTGTGAACTCTGGTCTGAAGAACGATTGATCGAGGTCCAAAGGGTGTATTTCTGAAATTACCGCTTCTTGATCAATTCCTTGAAGTAAATCGATCTCACTGAACTCAATCGTGTTAGCCCGGTCGAGCACCTTCCGGCTGAATGGCTGTGTAGTCTCATCCATGTTCACCGTTCCCACCACGTAGAGATTTTCCGGCAATCCCAAGGGCTCGCTGCGCGCCTTGAAGTAATCAAGTGCCATCCGAGCGTTCGGAGGAAGGTTATCCCGCTTCATTTTATCGGTTCCTCCGCAGAATTTGTGGGTGGTTTTGCGGTGACATGGCGCGTCCGTCCTCGCTTCGGTCAAGCGGGACGGCGGCATAAAATCGGGAGCTCCAGCGTCGGTAGTGAGGGCTGCGTGGATTT
>JBPCQC010000110.1:0-9076 GCA_050998515.1 Verrucomicrobiales bacterium | reverse complement strand
GCGCGCGTACTGCCAAGCTTTTTCAGTCTGGTTGACGTGCGCGCGATTTTGGTGGCGACCACCGCCTCGTCCGCGCTCCTATTTTGTTTTTCTGAATTCCTGCTTTATCAGCGCATTCCCCGGGGTGTTCTGGTGGTGGACACGGTGCTCCTCGTGGCCGGTATCTGCATTTTCAGAGTCGGGCTGCGGAAGCTGGCGGAATATCGCAGGAACGCGCGCCAGCCCGCCGAAGCGAGAGATGCAGCGCAAATCCCAGTAGCCATTATCGGGGCAGGGGAAGCCGGCGCTGGGCTGATCCGTGAGCTGCGCGCCAAACCCGGTTTACGGCTGCGACCGATCATCTGCTTTGACGACAATGAATCAAAGTGGGGACAGCATATCCATGGAGTGCCGATTACCGGACCGGCCGAACGCCTTCGCGAACTGCCCTGGCGTGAGAAGATTCGGAAGGTGATTATCGCAATGCCTGCGGCATCCCCAAAGCGGGTGGGAGAACTGGCCCGCATGGCCGGCGAGTTCGGCATGCCATCGGAAACGATTCCTTCCCTGGATCAACTCGTGGCTGGAAGGCTCAAGATTTCGCAACTGCGCCCGGTGCAGATTGAAGACCTTCTGCGGCGGGAAACCGTCGCTCTGGATTCGGCTGGCATCCGGGAGGCGGTCATCGACAAGGTCGTGATGGTGACCGGCGCCGGAGGAAGCATCGGCAGCGAACTTTGCCGCCAGTTGCTTGCTCATTTGCCGCGCCAGCTATTGCTCGTGGACCGCTCGGAGGTGCAACTCTTTCAGATCGAACAGGAGTTGCTCGGCGCAGGAGGAGGTAGCGTTGTCACGGCGGTAGTGGCCGACGTCTGCGACGGCTTACGTATGCAGGAATTGCTCCTGCGACACCGCCCGTCGCTCATTTTTCACGCCGCCGCCCATAAACATGTGCCCATGATGGAATCGCAGGCCGGCGAAGCCATCCGCAATAACTCAATTGGCACAGCGCGTTTCGCCCAGCAGGCGGCGCAGGCAGGGGTGGAAAGGTTTGTCCTCATCTCGACCGACAAGGCCATAAATCCGACCAGCGTGATGGGAGCCAGCAAACGGTTGGCTGAGATTTATTTGCAAGCGCTGCAGGTCGCCAATGGCACCGGCTGCCGGTTCAGCGCAGTCCGCTTTGGAAACGTTCTCGGATCCTCGGGCAGTGTGGTGCCCATCTTTCACAAACAGATCGCCGCCGGCGGACCGGTGCTCGTCACGCATCCGGAAATCACCCGCTATTTCATGACTATTTCGGAAGCAGTCGGCCTGGTGCTCCAGAGCGCCATTCTCAGCGAGGGCGGCGAGATCTTCGTTCTCGAAATGGGACAACCGATCAAAATTGTCGATCTGGCCCGGCAAATGATTGAACTCTCCGGTTATCGGCCCGGCGAGGACATCGCGATTGAATTCAGCGGGCTGCGTCCCGGCGAGAAGCTCTTCGAGGAAGTTTCACACCACCAGGAGCAACTGGCGCCTACGGTGCATCCCAAGATTCGACGGTTCATCACCGACGCGCGTCCATTAAGCGAAGTGGAAGAGTTCCTCGAGAAAATTTCCGGTCAGCTTAACAACGGCAATGGAGCACAGCTCAAGGAAACTCTCGTGGGGTTAATCCCCGAGTATCGGCCGCATGTGGGGTGAGCGGGGAGGGGGGAGGACGGGGGTAGCAAAGAGGTCCGAGGGCGGAGGTCGGAGGGCGGAGATCGGAGGAGCGGGGAAAATGCTGAGCCGAGTGGAACGAGACAGACTGCGAAACGCAGCCCAGAGGGCGAGGACGGCGGGATTGCGGGACTACAGGACTACCGGACGGGGAGGAAAAGGCTGAAACGCTGACAAGCTGAGATCGGAGATCGGAGGTCGGAGGGCGGGGGTGGTCAGAGAGGAACTGGGACGACGGGCGGAAGGGGCGAAGAGCGACTGCCAACTGCCAACTTACCTCCGATCTACGTCCTCCGATCTCCGATCTCCGATCTCCGTCCTCCGCCTCTCCATTTCCGGCGTCCCATGCCCTCTCGCATTCATGGCTTCCCACCCGATGTTGTCGAGCCCATCTGGCTGTTTCCGGACGATACTTCCCTCAAAGCCCACCCAGCCTACGCCCGTGCCAAAGCTGGGAGTGAAGGATCTGCGGTCGAACTCGTCTCCGACCTTGCCCTCCCATTTCTGATTCAAGCCAGAAATCAACTCCCACCTGGAGCTTGTTTCGTCGCCCCACACGCCCGGGAAGCCACCGGCGACAATGCCATTCCCCAGGTTCTCGCCGCACTGGCGCACTGATTGCGGCAGGAGAAGTTGATACCGATATCGTCCAGATCAGCCAGGTCTTCCATACCGGTGCCGACCCGATGGAACGCCTCGCCACCCGTCCGGAGTTCGAGGGACTCGTTACCCCCGGAAGGCTCCACGTCCTCGTTGATGACGTGACCACCATGGGAGGAACCCTTGCGGAACTCGCCAGTTACATCCAGATTCAAGGTGGCCTCGTCGCAGGGGTCCTCGTCCTCGTAAACGCGGGGCGTCTTAAGCAACTCCATCCAACTCAATCCCTCGTCCGCAAACTCGAATCCCGCCACGGCCATGAAATCGAGAACATCCTCGGCATCCGCCCCACCGCCCTCACTGCCAACGAGGCCAGCTATCTCATCGGCTTCCGCTCGCTTGACGAGATCCGAAATCGACTCGCTAAGGCACGGCAAGAAACAGATCGCCGCCTACGCTCAAAAAGCGTTGAAAGCTAAGGTCGCCGCTGCCCTCCGGGATGGGTTTGCGTCGCGTTAACATCGGCGGTTGGTTCCCGCAGAATGGAGATTGACGAATAAAGAATGGCCGGAGGGAGTAAGCGCGGGGAGCGCCCTACGTCTCAGCGGCGTAATCCGAAATGAAATTGAACAGGAGGCCAGAGAGAGCACGGAGGTTTGTGATGTTCTCTGCGCCGTCTGCGTCCTCCTGTTAACGCACCGCTCTCTCTAGCATTGAAACCGGCAGTTGGAGCCGACTCCGGGAGACAGCCGAAGGCAAACGCGCCGTTTCCTGTCCTCCGATCTCCGTCCTCCGATCTCTCCTCTTCGTAGGCACAGTTTTAGGGCAGGGATCGGGGGCATTGACTTTTTCTGATGCGGTAATACTTTGTTGCTATGGTAAGGACTTCGGTTACAAGTAAGGGGCAGACCACCATCCCGAGCAAATTCCGAAAGCAATGGAAGGCCTCCCAGGTGATCTGGGAGGCATGCCCTGATGGCTCGGCACGAGTGCGTCCCTTACCGGACGTGCAATCGCTGTTTGGGGCCCTCGCCAGTGCCCGCGCCAAGGACCCCCATGAGAAGGGCCGCGCCCGGGCGGCCTTGGCGGGGAAGGATCGATGAAGCGCTGCCGGCTCGACGCCAACGTGCTGCTGCGCTTTCTGCGCAACGATGATCCCGTGCAGTCCCCGCAGGCCCGGTCGCTGCTGGTCCGGGCGCAGAAGGGCGAGATTCATCTGGCGATGTCGGTTTTGACGCTGGCAGAGGTTTTTTATGCATTGCGCGCGTCCTACAAACAGCCCCGCCGAGCGGCGGCGGCGGCGCTGCTGCGGCTGGTGCAAACCGGGGCGATAGAGATCGAGCAGGAGCAACTCCTTGCCTCGGCATTGGAAAGCGTCATCACGGCCAACGTGGATTTGGGCGACGCCATGTTAGCCGCCGAAGCGGCGGCATCGGGTGATGAGGTGGCAACGTTTGATCGGGATTTCACCCGATTTCCCGACATCCAGCGCCACGTCTGGCGTGACTTGAAAGCTGAGGCATGAGCGGAGGACGGAGGTCAGAGGTCAGAGGTCAGAGGTCGGAGGACGGAGGACGGAGGTCTGGGGCTGGGTTGAACCACGAGCCACGAGCAGAGAAGGGCGATCCCTGCGACCTGACAGCACCGCACCCTGACCATTCCCCGAGTCCTTGCTGGCGGGCTGAAGCCAGCTACTATTCAGCCGAGGGATCGGAGGCGTTTTAGACTTTCCGACGTTATCACTTTTTCACTCGCGCTTCGCGCCTCGACTCTGACAACCGCCCAAATCCGTGACTTTGTTGTCGACCTGCCGCGTTGGTGGTTGATCGGGTGTGTGCTGTGGGGGCCTTGGGTTTACGGCAGCACGCCGCCGTGGGCTCGGGAGCAGCTTGCCTGGTTGTTGCTGGTGTTGGGCGGGCTGTTGGTGGCGGGGTTTTGCGCGCGCCCGCGCTGGCCGCACGGATCCAAGTGGTCCTTTGGTCTGCTCGGCGGCTTGCTCGGCTTCGGCTGGCTGATGGCGCTCAACGCACCGTCGGAATTCCTGCCAGGCCTCGAGGCGTTTATTCCGATCAAGCAATCTGTCAAGTGGCTGCCGGGATCGGTGGACCGGGCGACTTCAGCCGAGACAATGAGGCTCGTCACCGGGCTGGCGGCCGCGTTTGTAGTGGCGGCGGATTGTTGCAACGAGCGGAACTGGAGAAACAGGCTATGGATGGCAATGGCAGTGACCGCGATCGGGATCGCGTGTCTCGGGCTGGCACAACGAGCTTCCGGCACCCGGGTCATCTTTGGTCTGCCCGACGGCCACCAGGGCGCGATTTTCGCCACTTACTTCAATCGCAATAACGGAGCCGCGTTCTGCAATCTAGTCTTGCCGCTGCTCACGGGGCTTTGTGCCCTCGCTTTGCGGCCGAATGGCCGGCAATCAAGTCGCGTGCTTTGGACGTTGGGCACCCTGGCGGTCGCGGCCACCATTCTCGTCAGTGGGTCGCGAGGAGGGGCGGCCGTCGGCACCTTTGTTTTTGTGGTCAGCGCAGGGTGGTTGATCTGGTCGTGGAAACAGGAGAAGCTTCGCCCCGCGGGCGCGGGGAGGTCATTGGCCGTGGGCGCGATCCTGGTGGGCGCGTTCTTTGTTCTGAGCTGGGCCGCCGGGTGGACCGAACTATGGAAGCGACTCAACGAGGCGGATGTGGGCATCTCGCCCGACGCGCGGTGGCAAGTCTACTCGCTGTGCAAACGCGTGGCCGCGGATGCGGGCTGGTGGGGGTTTGGTCCAGGCGCCTTCAGCCTGATCTTCCCCTCCTACACTTCCGAGATTCCAGAATTGGACGCAGGATTCTGGCGTTATGCCCACAACGACTATTGGCAGACCGCGATCGAGTGGGGGTGGGCTGGAGCTGGAGCCTGGGCGGTGCTTTTGTTTGGAGGCCTTCTGACCGGGGTGCGCCGGCTTTTCGAGCGCGGCACGAAGCTATTCGCAGGGAGCACGGTATTTCTCGCCTGCAATCTGACCGGGCTCGTGGGCGTATCGATCCACGCCACAGTGGATTTTCCGCTGCAGATTGCGTCGATCCAGCTTTATTCTGTGATTATGTTAGGTGTGGTGTGGTCGTTGCGCCCCTCGACGAGGCGCCGCCATACCGGTGCCAAATCCGCAAAGCCAGCGCAGTCAATCAAGCTCCTGGAGCCAGAACCAATTTCGTCGAGAGTTGAGAACTGAGGGTTGCGAGTCGGGGAGATTGAGGCGTCGGCACCGTGGCGATTGGAACTGCGTCGAGAAGTGGTGAAAGGTGATTTCAGCGCCGTGCCGACTTGAAGTCGGCGACACAGCAGGCTTGGAAGCCTGCGGTACGAATAACAAAGCCGGCCAACGCCGGCTTTTTTCGTTTTCCTGGGTGCCGAACTTTTGCCTCAAGAGATCGTTGAGAGACCGGGATAAAGCGCCGGCGGGCGTTGCGCGCGGTGCTTGTCTTCGCACAATCCATTTGCTGGTTCGTGGGGCGCCCACTAGGTTGAACATTGGATTCATGAGCGCCCCTGTCCAGGTTCCCACTGCCTACGATTCAAAGATCGAAGGCAACGTCATTTTCACGCGGGTCGACGCGGCCATAAACTGGATGCGCAAGAACTCGCTCTGGCCGATGCCGATGGGACTCGCATGCTGTGCCATCGAGTTGATGGCGACCGGCGCCTCACGTTTTGACATTTCTCGATTCGGCATGGAGGTGATGCGATTTTCGCCGCGGCAATCCGATGTCATGATAGTCGCCGGGACGGTGACCTATAAAATGGCCCTCGCGGTGAAGAGAATTTGGGACCAAATGCCAGAACCGAAGTGGTGCATTGCGATGGGAGCCTGCGCGGCGTCCGGCGGCATGTATCGCAGCTATGCGGTGTTGCAGGGGATCGATCGATTGCTGCCCGTCGATGTCTACGTTTCCGGCTGCCCGCCGCGCCCTGAAGCCTTGCTCGAAGGTTTGATGCGCCTTCAGCGAAAAATCGATGGCGAGCAATCACTCAAGGCGCAGAAGCCAGACCTGTTTGACAAGCTTGCGTCGTAGCCATCACCCCTGGCGAACGTTTATGACTGCCGGAGAAATCGCACGGGCCTTGCAGGATAAATTAAGTGCCGACGTGGCATCGATCTCCGAGTTTCGCGGCGAACAAACCGTTACCGTGACACGCGATGGCCTCGAACGCGTGCTGGCTTTTTGTAAAGAGGCGCTGGGGTTCGATTTCTTCGTCGATCTCACCACCGTCGACAACATGGGCGAGGACCCGCGTTTCGAGGCGGTGTACGAACTCTATTCCTATAAGACCAACCGTCATTTGCGGGTGAAAGCAGCGGCCCCTGAAGATGACGCTGAGTTTCCGAGCGTCACCCATCTCTGGCCGGGCGCCAACTGGCATGAACGCGAGGCCTGGGACATGATGGGAATTCGTTTCGCCGGCCACCCGAACCTCAAGCGCATCCTGATGTGGGACGGCTACCCGTATTTTCCTCTGCGCAAAGAATTTCCCCTCGCCGGCAAGCCGAGTGAAATGCCGTCGATCGCCTTCAGCGACTCCGCTCCCCTCGAAGGCGGACCTTTCGTGACCGCGGCAGGCGCGGAACACAAAGTGGAAGCCGAGCCGAGAGCGCGGCCGGCGAGCACCGTCTGAAGGGGCGATTGAGGTTGCTGACAACGCGGCGGTACACGGACCGCGGCGCTCGTCCCTACCGCTGCCACAGGCCTCGCGGCGCTCGTCCCTCCGGGAGTCCTTTGGTCCTCTTATTCATTCACAATGCCGAAATTGTCACAATCGGTGCGTTGCCGCTGCGACTACATCGTCATAAAAGGGCGCGTGTTGCCAGAAAGACCTGATCTTAAGCACGCCACAACCGCGGGGTTTATGACCCCTTCCACATATCAACCAAACTCCATCAGACCATCAGCATGAAGAATTCCTCGTTAAGATATCTTACTCCCGGGCTGGCCCTGGCGGTGTTTTCCGCGGGCGTTGGGCGGGCGGGAACCGCCCAAATGAGCGCCAAGGAGTCGGTAGACAAGAACGTCGTCGAGCCCCTCAAGGAAAAAACCTGGTGCGAAAAACTCTTCGGTCTCGCCACCATCTACAAAGGGGACGACTCGGATTGGCTTAATGAATTCGCGATTACGGGACGCTATCATGGCCAGTTCTGGGCGGCTGATTCTGAAACCGGCAGTGACGAGGACTGGGAAAACCGGCGCTTTCGCATTGGCGCCAGAGCCGTGCTTTTCCAGAAAAAGCTCGAGTTGAAGGCCGAGATTTTCTCGAACCTGGACAACGACGACGACGGGTTCTATGACGGCTTCACCGATTTGCACGCCCGAGTCATGATTGATCCGGCGTTCAACATTACGATCGGCAAACAGAAGCCGAAGTATGGCTGGGAGTGGACCACCTCATCGCGAGTGATTCTCACCTTCGAGCGCAGCCAGTTGTCCAATCAATTCCGCGGGGACTATGCCCCGGGGGTGTCGATCGATGGCAAGGTCGACAAATGGAGTTATTACGGCGGGGTTTTTGCGAGCGACCCGGATGAAGAATTCGGCGATTTTGATGGCGGCACGACCGCCATTGCGAGTGTAGGATACGATCTGAAAGAAGCGTTCGGAGTCGACAAGGCTTTGTGGCGCCTCGACTTCATGTACACCGACCAGGACGATGGAGACACGATCTTCAACTGGTTTGACACCGGCGTTTCGACCAGCCTCGAATTCAAACAAGGGCAGTGGGGACTCAACGCCGAAGCTCAATACGGTTCCGGCCAATCCGATGCGTTTGGCATCATGATCCAGCCGTATTATGACATCACCAAGAAGCTCCAGGTCGTGGCCAGCTATCAATTCGCATGGTCGGACGAGGACGAAGGGCTGCGCCCGCAGAGCCGCTATGAGCGCGAGGTCGGCGGCACCAATGGCGACCTCTACAATGCGATTTACGCCGGACTGAACTACTACATCTGCGAACACAAGCTCAAGCTTATGGGCGGTGTCGAGTACGCCAACATGGACGGAGGCAGCGGCCCCGGCTATGACGGTTGGACCGCCTTCGCGGGCGTGCGGGTGTATTGGTAAAACAGCCCATTTACCTGAAGCCGGTTTTAGCTTTGCTGTAGGAGGCGAGGCGCGGGCCGGGAGCAATCCCGGCCCGTTGTTTTGCGGGAGCGGGAGACGTTTTTTGGACGGGGCAAATTTTTCGACGCCTCCCGCTTTTTTGTGGCGGCGGCCGCCGGGACACGGTTTGCTGGGGGCGGCGCAGGATCGGGCGCCACTGCCGCATGTCGTTGGTCACCCGCCTCACTCTGCTGTGGTCGCTCCTTACCGCGGCGCTGGTCGGCTTGTTTGGCTTTTTGACCTATCGCGGGAACCGCGATCATCTTTTGCAAACCTGGCGCGACACTCTCGATCACGAGGCGCGAACGGTGCAGGTAAAAGTGCAATCCGCGGTTGGCGATGCCGCGCGCGATGTGCTCTACCTCACGCAAAACCCGCTGGTGCGCGAGTTCGTGCGTCAACAAGGAGCAAAGGAAACCTGGCGGCGCCTCGTCGAGGAGAGGAGCAAAGCGATCAAGCTATTCGGGTCAGTCAAGCTATTCGGGTCAAGCTAAAATTCATGACAGTCAGCGTGATTCGTCAGCGTGATTCGGGTCAAGCTAAAATTCATGACAGAGTTTTGCGCCACTTTTGATATTGGCGACGGATTTCAGCATGAGTTTCGAGACGCTGGGGCAATCGGCGAACCTGCTGACTGACGTTGGCGGCGC
>JBPCQC010000104.1:0-16446 GCA_050998515.1 Verrucomicrobiales bacterium | reverse complement strand
GGGGGGGGGGGGGGGGTCTCTACCGATCCGTTCGACCCCCCTCTTCTCGCCCGCGCCTGCCCCCCCCCCCACCGTCCGGTTCGCACGCAATCCCACCCGGTCACATCAGCGGCGAGTTGCACGCACGAACCGGTCGGCGCAGTGTGGGGGGGTGAAGAAGGCGGATTCAATGCGGCCGACCGCCGCGGCAGTGGCTGGAAGCAGCAAGCGATCGATTGCATTGAAGGCGGCTCCGTGGGCTGTGCTGGGCGCGGCGGCGCTGGCAATCGTCTGGGCGGTGAAGGCGCGGAATTCCGGCGAACCAGTCGACAGGATCGATCGGGGCCAGGCGCCATCGGCCTTTCTACCGACGATGGCGAATACGATTTCGCCCGCCACACCAGCGCCTGAAGGGATGCTCTGGATTCCTGGCGGTGAGTTTTCGATGGGCAGTGAGGACCCGCGAGGTCGGATTTGTGGCGGCCGCGACCCGATGCCGGACGCTCGGCCGATTCATCGAGTGGATGTCGAGGGATTCTGGATGGACCGAACGGAAGTCACCAACGCGCAATTCGCCCGCTTTGTGGCCGCGACCGGCCATGTCACGATTGCTGAGCGTACCCCGACTCAAGAAGAATTTCCCGAAGCGCCACCGGAAAATCTGATCGCAGGATCGAGTGTTTTCACGCCCTCGGCTGAGCCGGTTCCGTTGGACAGCCATTTTCGTTGGTGGCGTTACCAACCAGGCGCGAACTGGCGTCATCCGGAGGGCGCCGGAAGTTCCATCGCGGGCCGCGACAATCATCCGGTGGTTCATGTTGCCTATGATGACGCCGAGGCGTTTGCGAAATGGAAGGGCAAACGCCTGCCCACTGAGGCTGAGTTCGAGTTCGCCGAGCGCGGCGGTCTGGCCGGAAAACCGTATTCATGGGGGGATTCGCTGCTGGTCGAGGGCAAATGGATGTGCAATGCCTATCAAGGCACCTTTCCCATGAAAGACACCGCCGAAGATGGGGTGGCCGGCTCAGCTCCGGTGGCTCGGTTTCCACCCAATGGTTACGGCCTCCATGACATTAGCGGGAATGTTTGGGAATGGTGCAGCGACTGGTATCGCCCCGACTATTTTACCACCTGTTCCGCATTGGGCGTGGTGCGAAACCCGCAGGGACCGGCATCGAGTTTTGACCCGTCTGAACCAGACCAGCCCAAGCGGGTGCACCGCGGTGGCTCGTTTCTGTGCACTGATGATTATTGCGCGCGTTACATGGCGGGCACCAGAGACAAAGGTGAAGTAAGCACCTCCGCCAGCCACCTTGGATTTCGCTGCGTGAAATCGGCGAATTGAACCAAGCAATCCGACGAAGCTGCCACAGGCCGCCCTCCCTGCGAATCACCACGGCCTGCCAATTAAAACAGGCAGCCGCGGGCTACAAACCATCGCCAGCGGTCGAACGACCAGGCATTCCTAACGCCTTACCCGGATGGCGGTGCCACAATACATGCATCGAAACCAGCCGAAAAAAAGAGCGTGAAGCGCCAGGCTGCCCACGAGACCCAACCCGGGAAACCGGTGAGCCTTGGCATTTTTGAAGCAGCGTTTGGAAAAGAAGATTTGATTGGTGCAGACACGGCAGCGGATTCGCGTCGCAAGATAAAGATAAAAAACCGAGCAGACAACCCAGGCTCCAATGACCCAAAGGAATTTCAGCACCGGCCCGATCTCGTGACCCATAAATGCCGGAGCAAGCGCCAAAGGCGTCCCGATCAACACGACAAGGAAAAGCACGCGCCAAAGGATCACGATCAGCGCCCCGAGCATCAGAAGTTTCGGCCGGGGGTACGGGACACCGCGGCGCACCCGGCGGGAAGATTGGTCCTCTCGCACATGGCGGCTGCGCGCGCTGTCATCCTTTCGAGGCAGCGGGGCGATTCCGCTCGACCCAGAAACATAAGAGCCAAAGTCGCGAAATCTCTGTTTGTCGACCTCCTTCCAGATACCCGCGTCAGGATTGCGGCGATCAGGATCATTGGCGGCGATGATTTGTGGCTTCAGCGGAAGTGGTTTCGCCATAGGACCCTCTCCATCTTCAGGATCGGACGAAACATCATCTTCAGAACCCGCAAGTTCGAAGGGCGAGGGGGAATTCCCGCGCACGTATTTGCCGCCAAATTCGGGGGACTTCCGGACCGGCCGATGCCACTCGGCCGGCGGCGTCGGCGGGTCCGGCGAATGGTCCAAAACTATGACCTCCGGAATATCGTCCAGATTCAAATCGCCCGACTGAGCCGACCCACGAGGCCTTGCGGGTGGCGGAGCACAGCTGTCGACCAGCGCGCGCGCATTGTCGACCCAACGGCGGACGTTATAAAGCGTCGGCTCCTCATGCAGCAGTTGTCTGCGTCGATTCGCCTCGATCAGACGCAGCAGCAAGTCCTCGGGGTCCTGCTGCGCCAAAGCGAATGGCTTGTCGATGCCGACTCCTTCGAGCAGAAGAGCAGTGGACGGGCTGAGCCCGGGGATGAATGTCAGACCAGGCATGAAGCTCAGGGGATCGGGAAAGTTAGCGACCAGCCAGGCATCCCTTCAACCAAGATTTTTTAACATTTCAGCAAGTCGGGCGGCTTTCTCGTTCTTCTCCGCGAGGCGCTGCCTAATCTCCATCACGACTTCGGCCGGGGCCCGCTGGGCAAAGGCCGGACTTTCCAGTTTGGCCGTGTCCTTTTGCACCTCACCGGCGAGCTTGTCCCGCTCTTTTTGCAGTCGAATGCGCTCGGCCGCCACGTCGATCAGCCCTTCGAGAGGCAGGAAAAACTCGCCGAGATCCGTGATGGCGGCGGCGCTTTCTTTCGACGGCGAGTAGTTACTTTCGATACTTACCGAAGCCGCGCCGGAAAGCAGCGCCAACACTCGCGTCTCCCCGCACGCCCACGCTGTCGCCGGCTTGAGGATGAACGTGACGTCCCGCCGAGCGGCCACGTTGTATTCGGCCTTCAGGTTCCGGATGCGTGCCGCCGCCGCATACACGGCTGCCGCGCGTTCCTGGGCTTGCGCGACTTTTTCCGCCGCGATACCCCCGAGGACCGGGGCTGTTGGGATGCTGGTCTGCATCAAAAATGTGGCCGGGCGCCCAAACCCGAGAGTGGCCCAAAGTTCTTCGGTTATGTGCGGCATAAACGGATGCAACCGAATTAAGAAGCGCTCGAGCACGACGTCCTGCACCGCGAGCGCCGCGGCTGATAAATCGCCCTTGATCGTCTCAAGGAACAGATCGCAGTAACCCGCCCAAAAAAAGTCGTAGAGAAGATTGGCCGCGTGATTGAACTCATAGTTGGTGAAGGCGGACTCGAGAGCCGCTTCGAGGGTGTCGAGCTTTGCCAGAATATCCAGCGCGTAAATCCCCAGGCCCGCCAGATTCTTCGAGACCTCAGGGGCCGGGCCCTCGCGCGGCCCTTGCATGAGACGGTAGCGGCATGCGTTCCATAGCTTGTTGGCAAAGTTGCGTCCTTCCTCGATCTGCTTTTCGTCAAAGCGCACGTCGGTTCCGCTTGGGGCGATCCGAAGCAATCCAAATCGCAGACCGTCAGCTCCATATTTGTCGATGAGGTCGAGCGGGTCCGGCGAATTCCCCAGCGATTTGGTCATCTTCCGCCCCTGTTTGTCGCGGATTATCCCGGTAAAGTACACGTTCCGAAACGGGGCCTCTCGGGTGTATTCGAGGCCGGCCATGATCATTCGGGCCACCCAGAAAAAGATGATGTCCGGCCCCGTTACAAGATCGCTGGTCGGATAGAATTTCCTCAGCGTTTCATTCTGGGCGTCGCTTTCGGGATCCCCCGTCCACCCCATCACCGCGAATGGCCAAAGCCATGAACTGCACCAGGTGTCGAGAACATCGGGGTCCTGAATGAAGCCATGGCTCTCGAGGTTCTTGCCTTTGGCTTCATCGCACGTTGAGACAAAAACGTCGAATTCGCCAGATGTGGATGAATCAATTGGCATCAAATTATCCACCTTCGGATCGATTTCCGCGCCACCGCGTGTCCGGAAGATGCGGACGAAGGCATCTGATGCCCAGACTCCCTCGAGATAAGAGTCCCAGCCCCATGGCAGCAATTCGTTCGCCCAGTTTTCCTCCGTGAGATGGACCCGTTTCTTCCACACCGGGATCCGGTGTCCCCACCAAAGCTGCCTCGAGATGCACCAATCCTGGATGTTTTCCATCCAATGATCGTAAACTTTCGCCCAACGCTGCGGATAAAACCGGATTTTGCCGCCGGCACCGGCCTCGTCTGCGCCCGTCTCTTCACGCTGCTCGACAGAATGCCGCGCCTTCCCGACGCAGGGGTATTTCAAAAACCACTGTTCGCTCAGCCGCGGCTCGATGGGAACGTCTGCCCGCTCGCTGAATCCGACGTTGTTTTCATAATCCTCCTCTTTTGCCAGCAGTCCCAGTTCGGCCAGCTTCGCTGCGGCCAACTTGCGCGCTTCGAACCGTTCCATCCCCGCGAATTCCGCCCCTGCGAGCTCGTTGAGCGTTCCGTCTTGATTGAGCACTTCAATCACCGGCAGCCCGTGGCGCAGACCGATCTCGTAATCCGCCTTGTCGTGCGCCGGCGTCACCTTGAGCACGCCGGTGCCAAACATCGGATCGATATTATCGTCTCCGAGGATCGGGATGGCCGCCCGGGGAAACGGGCGCCACACGTTTTGCCCGATCAAATGCTGGTAGCGTTCGTCTCCCGGGTTCACCGCCACCGCGGTGTCCGCCATAAGCGTCTCGGGGCGCGTGGTCGCAATCTTGAGGAAAATTCCCGGCGACTCGACCAGTTCGTAACGCATGGTAAAAAGCTTCGAGCGCTGTGGCTTCATGATCACTTCTTCATCGCTCAAAGCCGTCAGTGACTTTGGACACCAATTGACCATTCGCCGGCCGCGATAGATCAGGCCTTTGCGATGCAGATCGACAAAGACCCATTGCACGCAGCGCGAATACTCGGTGTCCATCGTGAAGCGCTGGCGTTCCCAATCACACGAGCAGCCCAGTCGCTTAAGCTGCTGGGTGATGATGTCGCCGTGCTTTTCCTTCCAATTCCAGACCCGTTCCAGAAAGGCTTCACGGCCCACGTCCTGACGGGTCAGTTTTTCCTTCCTCAACTCCCGCTCGACCACGGTTTGGGTGGCAATGCCCGCATGATCGGTTCCTGGAAACCAGCAGACCTCACAGCCTTTCATGCGCGCACGTCGCGCCTGTATATCCTGCAATGTGTTGTTCAAAACATGCCCGAGATGTAGCACTCCCGTCACGTTCGGTGGCGGTATCACGATGCTGAATGCCGGCTTGGCCGACTTCTCATCGCCATGAAAACACCGCGCCTCGATCCAGCGCTGATACCATTGGCGCTCGACTTGCGCCGGCAGATAGGCTTTGGCCAACTCGGACATGGGGCCGGCACTATCCCGGCCATCCCCACTTTGTAAAGCCGGGCACGGCGGCCCCGCCAAGAAAATGTGAACCAGGCTTTCCACCGAGGGCGTAAATGTATGCTAGGCAGCTAAGAGTCTTTTAAGCCGCAACTCTCTCAATCCGCCCCAGATGGTGATGTATTCTGATTCTCGTCAAGGTTTAATCAAAATGCCACTGGTCCCACCAGCCTTCTACAAACAGGCAACTCTCGCGCTGGCAGCTGCAGGGATCAGCGCGCTAACGCTACCTGCAGCCGCCCAAACCAAACCATCGCCCCCACCACTGCAGCCGCCATCATTTCAGCCGGCACCAATCTGGAAGCCCGTAGCGCACGATGGCCGCGATTACGTCACCGCCCGCGACATCGCGGCGTTTTATCGGTTCGACCGCTTTTACCAGGAAGGCTGCTTCGTATGGTTTCGTTCGCCGACGCTTTTCATGCGGCTCGAAATCGAGACGGCGACACTCATCATTAACGACGCGAAGTATTTCATGTCGCACGCGTGCGTTCAGCGGGCGGGAGAAATCCTCGTATCGCGTTCAGACCTGGTGAAACTAATCGATCCGGTTTTGCGGCCGGCCTATATCAAAAATGGGCGCCCGTTTGACACTGTGGTAGTCGATCCGGGCCATGGCGGTATCGACAACGGCACTCGCGGACTGTTTGGCGATGAAAAAGCATACACGCTCGACTTGGGCCAGAAACTCAAGACTGAACTGGAAAACCGGGGCCTCAAAGTCGTGATGACTCGTGACGCCGATGCCCTTCCGTCGAAGCTCGAACGGGCCGATCTGGCCACGGCCACACCCGAGGCCGTCCTCGTGAGCCTCCATTTCAATCAGAATCGAAGCGGTACAGTGCAGGGCCTCGAGACTTACGCCATGACACCGCAGGGCGAAAAGTCCAGCAACGACGCCAGTGCAGGCGAAGACAGCAAATATGCCTATAGCGGAAATTTCCACGATTCAGCCAGTCTCGCCCTGGCCACGGCTGTTCACGCAGAAGTTCTGCGTCAATGCCACCCCGAGGATCGTGGCGTGCGAAGGGCGCGTTGGGCGGTTCTCAAAGAGGCCGAACGTCCCGGGATCCTGGTCGAATGCGGCTATATTTCACACCCCTACGAAGCCATGCGCATTCACAAGCCGGAGTACCGCGCCAAGTTGGCCATCGCCATTGCGGATGGTGTCCTCAATTACAAGCGCGCTGTCAGCGCGCCCAAGCACGAATCTCGTGCTTTTTAAAAGTTTCGAGGCCTCCGATTGCAGGTGAGACGGCGCACGTTATCCTCTGCGCCTCGCCGCCTATCCCACCTCATGATTCCGTTCAGCCCCCTCCTCCTCTGCCGCCGCCGTCTGCTCGCCGGCTGTGGCGCCGGGTTGTTGGCTTTCCTCGCCAGCCCTTTGCTCCGGGCCTGGACAATCGTAAAAATAAGCGATCGAGACTATGTCACCGCAAAGGATATCAAGGAGTTTTACCAGTTTCCAACGCTCGAGCGCTCTGGACGGTCGGTCACTTTTCGCTCGCCGCGCCTGGTCATGCGCTGCCGCGTTGGGAGCAACGAAGTCTGGATCAATAATGTCAAATTCCTGCTCAGTCTTTCGGTGGTGGAACAGAACGATGAGGTGCTCATCTCGCGCATCGACCTAAGCAAGCTGATCGATCCCATCCTGCGGCCCAGCCACATTGCCAGTGCCCAGTTGTTTGACACCGTCGTGATCGACCCCGGCCATGGCGGACACGATACCGGGGCCCGCGGGACTTACGGATTTGAAAAAACTTACACCCTGGATGTGGGTACCCGGCTGGGTCGTTTGCTGCAGAGCCGCGGGATCAAAGTGAAGATGACTCGGACCAGCGATACCTATCCCACCCTGCCACAGCGGGTGGCCATGGCCAACGCCACGCCGAACTCGATTTTTGTCAGCGTTCATTTCAACCACGGCCAAAGCCGGGCGGAGGGAATTGAAACCTATGCTCTCGCGCCGCAGGGAACCTCGCGCAGCCGAAAAGGCGAAAATGTTACGGACGACGCGCGCTTTCGAGGCAACACCCGCGATTCCGAAAACATCGCCCTCGCCACCGCGGTCCACGCTTCTCTGCTTTATCAACTCAGAGCCACAGACCGCGGCGTGATGCGTGATCGCTGGTTCGTTTTGAAGGGAGTCGAACGGCCCGGTATCCTCGTCGAATGCGGCTTTATATCGAGCCCGGGCGAAGGGGGCCAGGTCAACAATCCCCAATACCGCGAGCGCCTCGCCATCGCGATTGCCACCGGAATCATCAACTATCGCAATGCGTTGCGCCGGTAGCAAATCAGCGATCGCAAGGATCGAGGCTGAAAGTCTGCCACGGCGGCTGCCCGCGGACCGCAGGACGGACATTCCTGTCCGCTGCGTCGCGTTCGCGCGGACAGGAGTGTCCGCGGTACAGGACACAGCCAGGCCACAGTTCATCGAAAGGTCGAACTCCGAAACTGTGGAAAGGGACCTATTTAAAAAGCCGGAAGAGCAGAGTCAGCAAAAGGCTGAGCACAATCATCGACGTAATTGGAAGATAAATCCTCGTCCCGGGCTTGTTGATCACAATGTCGCCCGGCAGGCGGAAGAGGGGCAGCTTCCCAATCAGCGGCCAGAAAAGTCCGATCAGCACCAAAATTATCCCAACCGTGATGACAATGTTGCGGAGCATGAAAAGATGGCGAGACCCCGCCCGCACATGGCCAAACTTAACCCATGACCCTCGAGCCATGGTCTGAAAAATGGTTGCGGGGAGTGGATTTGAACCACTGACCTCCAGGTTATGAGCCTGACGAGCTACCGGGCTGCTCTACCCCGCGTCGAAGGCCGACACTGTGCCAGAAATCGTCCCGCGCGCAAGCTTTCCTTTTCGCCGGGGTCTCGGGGGTCAAGTTTAGGCCTTCGCCAAAATAGCCGCGCGAGCTTCCAGGATGCACTTTAAGGCACCCATCTAAAATCGTTTGCGGCTTAACCCTGTCTTGTCCAATAATTTGCTTCCCTCCCTATGACGAAAATCCTTCGCTGTGTCACTTTCATTTCCGTGTTGGCGATGGCTCGCCACCTCCCGGCTCAAAGTGATAATTTTGACGACGGAGACGATGTTGGCTGGACTCACTACGATCCCGTTGCTGAGGCTGGCGGTCAACCGCCGGGTGGCCTCGGCAGCACCTGGACAGTCTCTGGCGGTACCTACCAATTGTCCGCGGTCGCTGCATCCAACCCCACGGCGGGTCCGGGCCGTCTGGCCAGCCTGCGGGCAGACATGCCCTACACCGACTTCTGTATCGCCATCGATCTCTTGCCCGGCTGGAACGCAAAGCCGGATCAGGCCATCGGCATCCTCGCTCGGGTTCAGCCTGGGTTTGGCCCCGGCCAGACCAATGGCTACGCCTTTTCATTTCAGACCGAAGGGCCAGACGTGCAAATCAGCCGTCTCACTAATGAAGTTCCCACTGCCCTGGCGCCGGCCGTGACCGTGACCCTGGATCCCGCAAAAACCTATCTCTTGGTATTCATGGGCGACGGCAGTTACCTCGAAGGACGAATCTATGATAAGATGGACCTCGTTCATCCCATCGTAATCGCGACTGGCAATGATAGCAGCTACCCACTAGGCATCGCGGGAATCGTCGTGTACGACAACGGAGGCGGTCAGGGCGCCATCGCTACCTTCGATAACTACCAGGCCATGGCACTTACAGGGCCACCCCTCGAAATTAGCCACCTCGGCCCGGACGGTTTTCTGCTTTCGTGGCCCGCCGCTCCGCGCTGCTACAAGCTCCAGGCTTCAACCACGCTTGCGGCCGCCCAATGGGTGGATATTCAGCCAAACCTGGTTTACCTCAGTGAAAATTGGTTCTTCCACCAGGATATCAGCGTTGGGAACACGCAACGGTTTTACCGGCTGGCCAGGACCACTCCCTGAGAACCCATTGGGCAAAAAACCGCTTCTGCGGGGCGGAATGTTCCGCAGCCCCGTTCGCCGGCCTTGCCAAACAATTCCGCTGGCGCTCCCAGGAGCAGGGCCGCGACATTCCACATGACAACGCCGGCGCCGGGTGCATCTTCCGCGCCCTATGAAAGTCGTGCTCGCTTACTCGGGCGGCCTCGATACCTCGGTCCTCCTCTCCTGGATTAAGGAAACCTACTCCGCCGAAATGATCGCCTTCTGCGCCAACATCGGGCAGGAGGAGGAATTGCGCGGCCTCGAGAAAAAAGCGAGACGCACCGGAGCTTCGCAAATCTATATCGATGATCTCGAAGAGGAATTCGCGCGGGATTTCATTTTTCCCATGATGCAGGCCGCCGCGATTTACGAAGGTCAGTATTACCTTGGCACGAGTATCGCGCGCCCGCTCATCGCCAAACGAATGGTGGAAATTGCCAAAGCCGAAAAAGCCCAGGCCATCGCCCATGGCGCCACCGGCAAGGGGAACGACCAGGTGCGATTTGAACTCACCGCCGCCGCGCTCGCACCCGAACTCGAAGTAATCGCCCCGTGGCGTGACCCGCGGTTCCGGGAACAATTTCCCGGCCGGGCCGAGATGATTGCCTATTGTGAAAAACGGCGCATCCCGGTGCAGGCCACCGCCAGGAAGCCGTATTCAACCGACCGCAACCTTCTGCATATTTCCTACGAGGCCGGCATCCTTGAAGATCCCGCGTTCGATGCCTTTGCACCCTCGAACAAAGAAATGTTTACCCTGTCGGTGGACCCAGAGGATGCCCCGGACAAGCCACAGTATGTCACCCTCGATTTCGAGAGCGGCCTGTGCACCGCTGTCAACAGCCGAAAGCTATCGCCGCTCGGCGTCATGAAGACGCTCAACAAACTCGGCGGCAGGCATGGAGTAGGCCGCGTCGACATGGTCGAGAATCGCTTCGTCGGAATGAAAAGCCGCGGTGTCTATGAAACGCCGGGCGGGGCCATTCTGCATTTCGCACACCGGCAGATCGAAAGTCTGACCATGGACCGTGAAGTCATGCATCTCCGTGACTCACTCATCCCGAAATATTCCACGCTTGTATATAACGGTTTTTGGTATGCACCGGAGCGGCTTGCCCTGCAGGCGTTGGTCACCGAAAGTCAAAAAAATGTCAGCGGTTCAGTGCGGGTGAAGCTTTTCAAAGGTGGACTTTATGTCGCCGGGCGAACCTCGGCCGTCAGCCTTTACAACCCACAAATCGCCACCATGGAAGCTGACCCGACCAAAGCTTACAACCAGGACGACGCCACCGGCTTCATCCGGTTGAATGCTCTCAGGCTCCGCGTGAACAGCGCAGTCCACGGCAAAAAGAATTTGCAGTGATGATTTCGTGGCAGCGACACTCTTGTCGCTGGATCGTGCTCCCATTGGCTCCGATTCATGGAAGGCATCTCTTCATGTTTCGGAGGCACCAAGTGATCTCAGCAGCTCGATGGCACCGGTGTTTCCGCCCACGAAAGGACAGACCTGAACCAACAGGCATTGGAGGCGTTGATGTCAGCTCCAAATTCAATGAGCTTCCGAACGAGTCTCAGCTTTCCGTCGTTGGCTGCATAGTGCAGTGCAGTGCTGCCTTTGACGAACTGCTGGCCGTCGTGATCCGGCCCCGGCCATTCGAGCCGCGCGATCTCCAGAGTCTTCTCGAGAATCTCAATCCCCTCCACCTCGCGTTCGGCGTCATATTTGGTCGCCAGCAACCGGTAGAACTCTTCCAAGTATTGCATGCCATCCTACTCTGCTTGAAAACATCGAGGCCTCAGCATTTGACGGTCTTCCGCTTTTTCCCAAGTCGGCCGCCCTTCATTACTTTGCGAATGTAATCTGGTGCGAAGAAAACCTGGCAGTTGTTATTGCCAAGATCCGCCGTCACTGGACCGATCTTTTCCCCGATCTCGAGGGCGAACTCGGTCAGCGATTTCACGTAACTTCCCACCGCGATGATAAACCAGTTCATTTGATACCGCACCACGTCCGGCGCCTGGTGAATCGTCTCTTGCACGCGCTGCAACAGTCGCTTCAATTCCGACAAATCGAGTTCGGCATCGTCCTCGATGGCCACCAGGCTGCCTAGCGTCGCCCAACCGGCTGAGGCCACCAGCGGCTTGGTTGATTCGATCCATTCCAACGCGAGATCGTGCCCGTGCGGGCTCCCGGCTGCGACCCACGGCACGGTGGCTCCAGGCAACGATCCGGCATAAGCCTTCTCGACCCAGCGCTGCAGGTCCTTCCTTGTCATGCGCGCATCGTCGGCGATCAAACCGGCCAGATACATCGCGTCATAGTTGCCGGTGTCGTAAAGATCGAGCGCCAGTTGATAATCCTTCCTGACGCGCTTTTGGATTTTCTTCAGCTCGCCGATGGCCACACCGAAACACGGCTCCTTTACACCGTAGTTTTTAAAGAGCATTTTCTTGTAGCTCTCCTTGCCTAGCGGTTTGATCTCTTCGAGGATTTCTGTCGCGTTCATATCCAGTGGAAGTCGCAAGATGGTGGCGGCTGGCCTGAGCCTAACGAATGTATTTCCCGGGCACAGTTTTGCACGTGTAATCGCGCTTGTTCAATGTATTCGGCACCGGTTCCAAAACCTGCAAGATTTCGTTATCCATTGGAACGAGATTCCCGGTGATCGTCACTGGCTCGGATTTCGTGATTCAGGCCTGGGCTCGATAAAATTGTTGTGGGGAGACTTTCAGCCTGCTTCAGAACGCTGAGCGCTTCGACGGTGACAAATTCATTCATTCTACTTTTGCTGGCACCGCCCCAATCGACAACTGAGCGCCCACTCATAAGCTTCTTCGTCACCCGATAGTATTTGCCTTCCGCCGCAAAGCCCCCATCAGCCAGCCGTTTCTTCTCGAGCAGGCCCAGTGCATCATGGCAGCGGTGGTCGCTCAGGAAATTAGCCTCCGCCATGACTTTTAGTCCGAACAGCACATCATAGCGCCAGAACCATGGGTAATGCAGTCTGATGAAATCCATGGAGATAATACTTCCGTCCTGCTGCCTTTTAAACAATCTGCGCTTGAGGAACACCTCAGCGGCGCACCGTGCCGCCGCTTCCGAGTGTTTGTTTCCAGTTGTCCGCGCATGAAGGGCCAAGGCCCGAAGCGGAATGAGGCTTTCCATGAATGACGAATTCACGGCTTTCGGCGAGACGTCGCAATTCCATCCCCCATCGGGCCATTGCCATGCGCGAAGCCGCTCGACCAAGGCTTCCGTCCGCTCATCGGCCAGCCCCAGACTCAGCAGATAATAAACCGCATTGCCTTCCTGGGAGGCGCATCGGCGAACTCGTCCCGCAATGCAACGAATCCCTGCTTGATGGCGTTCGGAGAAAAGCCATTGATAAACCTGTTCTCTCAAGGGAACGAGGGATCGGTCGCCGGGTGGATAACCCAGGTCCGCCAGGGACGCCAGAACCCAATGCGCCCCATACCATTTCGCATACGGATGGAACGGGATGCTGCCATCCGCATCTCGTTCCGAGAGCAATTGCTTCACGCGCCGGCTCGTCCTTATCTCTCGTCGCAGCTTTTCGGTCTCGGCCGATGTGGAATTCCCCCCGCAAACCTGTAGCAAGACCTTCCATCGAACGGAGGGTTCCTCCGAGGTCAGCAGCTTGTCTGTGATCGACTCTGGCATTCCTGCGGACGGAGCGTTCGATTTCCTGCTTCTGAATCTGCCTCTGTCTCATCTGACATTCTATTGTTTCTGCCGCCTGTAGCCCACCAGGTAAAGTTGAGTGCCTTTCGGTGCCTTGAACTCCTTGGGAAAATCCGTGCCTGACAGATCGTAGCAGACCCGCATCGAATCGGCGTTCTTCATCTCATAGATGGCGAGGAAGGTCTTGCCCTTGTTCGCTCCCTCCGTGCTCTTGATGGTTATGCGCTTGGGTGTCGTGGTGGTGTCGAGCGTGCGAGTGCCTTTGTCTGAATGCTGCTCTCCTTCGACGGTGACTTCATAGTTGGTGCCCGTGATTTTTAGGGTGATGGCTTTGAGTACGGGTTCCGGCAGCCGCACACCACCGAGGACCGCAGCGATTGGCTTCCAGACGCCTTCCTGGGTGGGAGCGTTGGCCCTCGCGTCATCAGCGCTTTGTGTGTCAGCGGCATGCATCGGCAGGGAAAACATGGCCGAAATAATAAGGAGGAAGGTGGGTTTCATCGGTGTGGGTTGGCTGCGATTATTGTTTCGCGGGTTACGCCGGGTGAACCGGCGCGGAGACGCATCGAACGGCCGCTGTGTCGCGGCCGAGGTCGAGAGTCATTCGAGATGAGCGGAAACAGGCGATCACGGGATGGCGGCAATCATGGCGGCCATGCGTTCGTGGGCGTACCTTCGCGCTTTGGCGGCAGCGCCACGGGCGGCGGGCAGATCGCGGCCGATTTCCACGAGACGCGCGGCGATTTGCGCGCCGGTCGTATGGTCGATTTCGAAAACCCAGTCATCCATTTTCAGATCATACCACATGCGTCCTTTACGGGTGTCCGTGGGCTGGCGCACCAGGACGGACGGCACGCCGGCGGCGATGCCCATGATAGGCGAATGCTGCTCGAGGCTCACGATCGCGGCTGCCTGCGCATAAACGCTGCATGCCTCGGCGGTGAGCCAATAGCGGTCCAGGCAGCTCACGTGCGGCTTCACATCGCCGGGCAGCTTGTCGAAGATGAGCGTGCGCAGCAGCGGCACTTGGTAAGTCATTTCCGGCGTGAGCAATACGCACATCCCTGTCTCACGCACCCAAGCCGTGATGCCTTCGCGAAGCTTGCCGTGGTCGCGTTCGGCAAACTTCTCGTTCATCTTGATGCGCTCCGGGTTCGGCTTCGTGGACTCAGGATGAATCTCCCAATACGGCGTCCAGCGCAAGCGCGGAATGGCGCAGAGAAACTTTCCCTGCTCCATTTTGTCTTCCTTCATCAACGCGCTGGCTGCCGGGCCATCACGCAGATCGATGGCGAAAGTGGCATCGGGACCGAAATCGATCTGCGGACCGGTGATCCCGCTGGCTTTCATGGCGCGCAGCGAGTCGGTGTCGCGAAGGAAAACAAACCTCGCACCCGCGAGCAGTTCTCGCTGATCCCGAATCTGGTCGTCGGTCATGGTGATGCCACCGACCCCATAAGGTTTGCCTGCTTTCTGGGCGCGAATGAGCTCCCTCAGGCCCACCAACGAGGGGCCCGAGCCATGCAGGAAAAAATGGCACTCTGCCAACGCGGCCTCCTGCTCGTCCTCGCTCTTCGCAATCTTAAGCTTCGGGAAGCGCCCGCGCAAAATTCCCTCGACGCCGCGATCCACTCTGCTCGGCCAAAGCGTGACTTCAGCCTCCGGACGATGCCGTTCGAGTAAGGCCAGCATGCCCGGAGTATGCGCAATGTCACCGATGTTAACCGTCTGCCACGACGAGCGGAGGAGGATGCGCGTGGCCGGTTTAGTCTGTGCGTGCAATGCGCTGGTGATGCTGGCGGCAGAAACAGTATTAAGAAAGTCCCGGCGATTCATGTTTGAAACGAGTGTATAGTGCCGTTTTAGAGGGAACCGCGGGAGCGCCAGTGCCCGGGACACCGTCGACCCGTTCGTTCAAGCGCATTAGCCGCTTCGTTGGAGTCACTTGCGGCGTCCGCTAATGATTCGGTCATACTCGCTGTGATGACCAATCCAGAACCAGAAAATGTCGGAGCCGTCCTCAACTGCGACGGCGCGATAGGAATACCGACTCTGACCGACCACATCCTGCCAACCTTCTTGAAGTGGAGTGATGGATGGCTTGGGGTCGGCCTTGAGCAGCTTATAGTTCTCGTCCGCAAGCCTCTGAATCTCCTCGGGAAGTTCGGCATAATAGTGCCAGAACCCTGGGTTGGCGCGGTGCCTCACAGATCGCGGCAGCGTCCCTCGCGTGAGTCTCGGATGGCCTCGTCCGCAAGGGCATCCAGACGCCCGGCAGCAACGTCTTCCTCGAACTGCTTGTCCCATGCTGCGGCGTCGAACTCGATAAACCAGTCGCGGAAAGCCGAGAGCTCTTGGCGGGAAAGGTTGCTTACTGCGCTCTCGATCTCGTGAACGGTGCTCATATCTAAAAATAGAGCGCTCCGTTCTCGCGGCAAGCGCAGAAGCGCCTAGACCTGATGGATGAGCGAAGGAGCCAAATGAAAAAATCTAATTTGATTCAAGATTTTTCTCCTGACCCCTTCATGACCTCCCGGGTGGGGAGCATCGCATGGTAGGTTAGCATCGCGGCTCCGCTGTCGCTCCGCGCAATGCTAACCATTTTCGTTAGGCCCGTTCATGGATTCAGATAAGACTTAAGACCGAGTTCCTTCCGTAAGGCATCGACTGCCTCGAAGTCGAGTTCCTTGCGGGATTGAGTTGGTGCTGGAACAAGCTCGTCGATGCGGCGCAACTGCGACGCAGCCTCTGCCTGCGAACCGACTGAACGAAATCTCTGGTAAACAGCGGCAAGCAACTGGCGACGCTCCTGAAACTCGAAGCCGAATCCGTAGCAGCGATACATACTCGACCAAAGCGAACGCGTGTAGTCTGGCGGCATTTGCCGCCAACGCTTCGGGTCGGGTGTCTTGCCGGTAATCTGCAGATAAAGTCCGGGATATGGGTCTTCAGGTGCGAGCTGGCGCGAAGCTATCGGAATACCGAGAATGCGGGTCGTGAGACGTCGCTCCTCGCGTAGCGTGTCGAAGTGATAACGCGAGGAGTTCTCCTGTTGGTAAGTAACCGTCGCAAGCAAAAGCCCCGCGATCACGAAAGCGATGATTCGGATGCGACGCATACAGGTGAAGGGCCTAACGACCTCAAGACCAGCGACACGGAATAGCTGGCGCATGACGTGCCTAAGCACGGCATGTGACAGCTATGAAGCGTTAGAGGTATGAGGGTGGAGAGGAGCGGCCGGTGGTGAAACCGGGTCGCTGCGAGCATGAACTCCGAAGAGAGCAGCCCATAATGATGCGACAATGCGAACAATGAAAACATACACACTCCACTCA
>JBPCQC010000125.1:0-52231 GCA_050998515.1 Verrucomicrobiales bacterium | reverse complement strand
TGAATGATACGGCGACCACCGAGATCGACACAGAGACCGCCTCGTCGGAAGCGTAAGGTGTGGAGAAGAGACAGGCGACACTTTTTTCGCGGGAGTTGTTCAGGACAGCGAAAGGGGTTTCGCTGCTACGCTGGGATGGTTCATGACAGCGACAGGAGTGTCGCTGCTAGGGTGGGATTATTCACATCAGCGACAGGAGTGTTGCTACGACGTTTATTTCACCGGGGCCGGTCTCTCGACTTTCTTGGCGGCGAGTTCCGCCACAATTCCCTTCAAATCTGCTGGGACGTTCGTCTCACTGATCTTGGTTTCCTTTTTGGCTCCGGAATCGATCCACCATTTGATCACTTCGATCTCCTTGGCAGTCGGTTGGGGTTTATCCGAGGGCGGCATATGGAGGTCGTCATCCTTGGGCAATACCAACTGGGAATACATCAGGCTGTCCGCCGATTTGCCGGGAACCACCGTCTGCTTGCCTTCCTTGGCGCTCGAGCCCCCTTTCATGAGCGTCTCGTAGGTTTCCATGATCAATTTTCCCTTTTTCTTTTCGGGGGTATGGCATGTGATGCAATAGGTGTTGATCAGTTTTTCAACGATTCCCTGGTAAACCGACTGATCATCCTGAGCGTGGACCGAAAGCGATGATCCCGTGAGCAATGCGCAGGCGAAAATGACGAATGGGTGGGTGTGTTTCATGCCGTTTATCAGATGAAAAAGGATATGACGGCGCCAATGGTGAAGCGGCGCCTGAATCGGTCAAGTGCGTTTGTCTCGGCAAAACCAGGATATGCCCATCTCGTTAGTCACCGGCTGACTCACTGACTCACTGACTCACAAATTCCTTAGTCCCAGGAAGCAGCCACACCAGCTCCGCCGGAGTGCGGAGCACCCAGCCGTGGCAAACTTTCGCAATCCGGCAGGAAATAGGCTCGCGTGATACGGCGCCTGCGCCACCATAGCAGCCCGCCGGCAGAAACGACGATCAGTCCCGCCAGCCCATACCAGCCAATGAGATGGAATGCTCGAGAACTTGAGGTTGTGGCGTCAATTGGCAGAGGCGCCTCGGCGACCATCGAAGGCGGGGCCTTCTCGAGAGCGAACAGTGCGATTGACAAATGCAGAAGGAAATCATCCAATTGGCTCGTGGCGTAGGGAGAACGCGCGGCTTTTTCGCGCGCACTTGCAAGGACAGCATCGAGGTCTTTGGGGCTATAAGCGGCGCGAACCCGATCGGGGAAAACGAGTTTCGCCCGCGATGGCTCGGCAAAAAAGTAAATGGCCAGAACATCATCTCCATCACGTCCAAACCATTTGTGGAAAACTTCCTCGAGCGAAAGGGTGGCCGGAAGTTCCTGTTTTGCCGCAAAAACAAGCAAATGGACATTGTATTTGGCGTCGCGAGCCTGCTGGCCCAGGAAGCGCGCCAACTCGCGGGCCTTTTCGGCCGGCAGCAAGTTTTGTGGATCGTTGATCCGCGCTGGCGGTGGCTCGCCGAAATAAACCGACGTCAGATGGCTGCTCAGCTCCCCAGGCGGCGGGGCAGGATCGACCGCGTTAGTCTGCGCAAGTTCCAGTGCTACAACGTCGATCTGTGGGCCGGATTTCTCGCGGGGAAGGCTGGGCTGCAAGGGAAAAATCTGTGTCGGCCAGAGTCCCCCCCCAAGATTCGCAGGGAGGCCTTTTGTCAAATCGCGCAGGTCATAGGCCGTCCAGGACGGCAGAGTAAGGGGATCCGGCGTGAGAGAGGGGTGCCCGCCTTGCTCAACCGGCGGCAACTCGGGACCATGGGAGACCGAAGCACTCTTCTCCTGTGCTGAGGAAAGCGACAAGCTCGCGGACAAATACAGGAGCAAGCTGGGGCTCGATGATTTAGGGTTGCCGTTCATCGCGCGTAGGGGAACCAAAATCAGACGCCCTGCGGCGCTGACCGTTTAGCCGCGGCAACATTTCCACCTCGCCGAACACCGAAGGTGAAAATCGCTTCCGGTTCTCGCGCCGCTGGGCCTTTCGCTCGAGTAATTTTGAAAAATCGTGCACCAGGCGCACCAACCCGCCGCCGATTTCCTGATTGCGGAGGAGCGCTGTGGCCCGACGCAGCAACCGCGTCAGTTCCTTTTCCGCCACCACACTTTCCAGGTAATAGCCCAGCGTCACAACGAGTGTTCGCGCCTGGACATCTACGATCACCAGGCTTCCATTTTCATTGGGACGCAGAAAATCGACCGCGGTGACGGCCGCTCGATTGAGTAGCCAAAAGCCAAAGGCTTTCGGGCTGATTCCGGCTGGCAGGTTGCCGAGATAAAGGGCCAGAAAGAGTTGTGGGAATGCGCGTTCGAACTGCTCGACCGCGTCCATGACAGCATCCTTTTCGGAAAGGCGCAGGACGTGCGCAGCGTCGGTAACCCGGTCCAGCACGACACAATCCTCGCCGAATTGTTTATCCAGATCAGCCAGCGTCAGCCCGCAACCCGGGCAGGCCGCTGCCGCAGGCAACACCGATTGTTCGCAATGCGGGCATGCAAGACTGACGGGTTTCATGGGAAGTCAAGTGAATCAGAGAGTCAGAGAGTCAGAGAGTCAGAGAGTCAGAGAATCAGTGAGTCAGTGAGTCATCAGGGACGGGCGCGTTCATTAGTATCTACGAACGGGAGGTTGCGACCGATCAGATTCAGTGGGCTTCCAGCCAGTTTTTCCCCCAACCGGTATCGACCACGATGGGAACGCCCTCGAGCGGCATGGCATTTTTCATAAGGTCCACGACCACTGCTTCGACGGCCGTTTTGTCGGTGAGAGGCACTTCGAAGACAAGTTCGTCGTGCACTTGCAGGAGCATGCGCGTACGCAGTCCTCGTTCGCGCAGAGCGGTGGCAATTTTGGCCATGGCGATCTTGATCATGTCAGCGGCGCTGCCTTGAATTGGGGTGTTGATCGCCGTTCGTTCAGCTGCCGCCCGAACGGTCGCATTGCCCGAGTTGATATCCCGCAGGTAGCGGCGCCGGCCGGAGAGCGTCTCCACGAATCCGTTCGTCCGTGCCTCACCGATGATGCGATCCATGTAAGCCTTGACGCCCGGGTACTGGCTGAAATAGCCATTGATGATCCCGCGCGCCTCTTCGCGGGGGATGCCGAGCCTCTGCGCCAAGCCGAATGCTGAAATGCCATAGATGATCCCGAAATTCACCATCTTGGCAGTGCGACGCATCTCGGGCAGCAGTTGATCCATCGGCACTCCGTAGACTCGGCTTGCCGTCGCGGCGTGGATGTCGTGTCCGTTGGCAAACGCCTCGCGCATGGCAGGGTCGCCGCTGATGGCGGCCATGATGCGCAGCTCGATCTGAGAATAGTCTGCGCAGAAAATTTCGTGGCCCTTTGGAGCGATGAACGCACGCCGGATCTCGCGCCCCATCGGAGTGCGGATGGGAATGTTTTGCAGATTCGGGTTGTTCGAGGAAAGGCGGCCGGTGGCCGTCAACAACTGCAAGTAAGTCGTGTGTACCCGCCCGGTTCCGGAAAAGACAGCTTGTGGCAAGGCATCCACATACGTTCCTTTGAGTTTCGTCGCTTCGCGGTGCTCAAGGATTTTGTCGACTATTTTATGCTTCGTGGCGAGTCCGAGCAACGTCTCCTCATTGGTCTGATACTGCCCGGTGCGCGTTTTCTTCGGCTTCTCGGCCAGACCCAGGCGATCGAAGAGAACCTCACCAAGTTGCTTGGGGGAATTAAGATTAAACGGTCCGCCGCCGAGTATGTGCACTTCCTTTTCGAGTGCGGTGATTTGTTTCGTGAGCTCCCGGCTCATTGAGTTTAGCGCGGGCACATCCAGCAGGACACCAATGCGCTCCATTTCGACCAGCGCTGGAAGCAACGGCCCTTCAATTTGGTAAAAAACGCGCTCGAGTCCTTTCTGCTTCAGCAACGGACGCAAGCGGGCGGCCAATTGCCAGGCCACATCGGCATCTTCCGCCGCATACTCCGCCACCTTGCCGAGATCGGTTTGCATGACATCGGTCATCGAAAGCTGCGCAAACAAGTCTGCGGCGTCTTTGAGCCGCTGACCGATCAGGTCAGTAATAGGCACCGGAGAATAACCGAGATAGACTTCCGCCAGGTAATCCATGGCGTGCCGCTGATCGGGCTCGACCAGTGCGTGCGCGAGCATGGTGTCGAAAAACGGCCCGCGCACATCGATGCCGTGCCATCCCAGAACGCCCAAATCGAACTTCAGATTATGGCCGATTTTTTCAATCCCCTCGGAGTTAAAGACGGGACGGAATTCATTCAGAACGGCCGCTCCTGCGCCACCTGCGGGCATGGGCACAAACCAGCCTGTATGGTCCTTCCATGAAAACGAAAGACCCACGACCTCGGCAGTTTTCTCGTCAAGCGATGAGGTTTCGGAGTCAAAGCAGAATGCTTTTTGCTGCAACAATTCGCCAATCAGACCGGCCCGCGCCTCTGGTGATTGAGCGACCTGGTACCAATGGGGCACATCCGTGATGGTGGTCAGGCTCGGCGCTGCAGGCACCTCCGGAGCCGGCGGCGCCTGGCTGAAAAGATCGAGCTCGACGCTGAGCATAACGACGCCGCTTGCTGGTTGTTCAGGCGAGAGGGGCGAGGCATAGGCCGCTTCTGCAGCGCGGGCAGCAGTGCGGCCTGCCTTAAACCCTTCCCCGAAAAGCCGCTTGCCTAACGAATTGAATTCGAACTCGACAAACAGTGTTTTTACTTTCTCCTCGTCGAATGGCCGCACCGCGAGATCGTCCAGCTCAAGCGCCACAGGCACATTGGTGATGATGGTTGCGAGCCATTTCGAAAACCGCGCCTGTTCCGCGTGCTCTTCGATTTTTTCCCTCTGCTTGCCTTTTAATTCCGCAGTGTTTTTCAGTAATTCTTCGACGCTGCCGAAGCGGCCAATCAACGCCTTGGCGGTCTTCTCGCCAAAGCCCGGCACGCCTGGAATATTGTCCGAGGTGTCGCCCCAGAGCGCCAGCACGTCGATCACTTGCTCGGGTCGGGAAACCTCCCATTTGGCGCAGACTTCCGGCACGCCCCAGATCTCTGCTGGTGATCCGCCGGTGCCCGGTCGATAAATGAGCGTGCGATCAGTCACGAGTTGCGCGAAGTCTTTGTCCGGCGTAACCATGTAAGTTACAAAGTCTTCCGCGCCTCCCGCGCGTTTAGCGAGCGTGCCGATGATGTCGTCGGCCTCGTAACCATCAAGAGCGAGCACTGGGATGTTCATAGCTGAGCAGAGTCTTCCGATGGCCGGGATAGCGACGGCCAGGTCCTCCGGCATCTCCTGCCGCTGGGCTTTGTAAGCGGGAAACTGGGTATGCCTTGCCGTGGGCGCGCTCGTATCAAAAACGACCCCGAGGTGCGTCGGCTGGCGGTTTTTCAGCAGTTCGATCAACGTGTTGGTAAAACCATAAAGCGCCGAGGTGTTGGCTCCGGCGGAGGTAAAAATCGGCGAGCGTATCAACGCGAAATGCGCGCGGTATGCCAGCGCCATCCCATCGAGCAAATAAAGCGTCTTCGCCATGACCCAGCATAATGATCACCGCGGTAATGTCTGCCAATTTGTCCGCGCGGGCCGGTCGAGCGACGCGTGTCGAGATGCTGGGGAGCGCACGGGCCCTCGCGTGCGTTGGTCTGCGCCTCCCCGACCAAAGTTCGAAATCGAGGATGGAAGGGACGCCTGACCGCAGGCGTCCGCCAAATCTGGCGGCGCGATGGGTCATCGCGCCCTACCTTGTGCGCCCGAGGGCGCCGATTCCAACACGCGGTGGCGCGTGTGCTCCGACCCATCAGATTTGGCTCGGCCATTGCCATCGCACTCCGCCCTGCCGGTTGCGCATGTGGTAGCGCTGGGGAAAGATTCCTTGCTCACTCCCAATGAAGCGCATCGCCTGGTTTCTCATTCTTGTGATCGTTGCCTTCCTGGCTTGGAAGTACTATCCGCTGATCGAAAAGCGGGCGCGCGAGCGCACGTCCACTCGCTTGATTCCGCAGGCAGAGCAGCCGCCTGAGTCTCGTGGCAAACCCGCTGAGCCGGCCGCGCCGCCAATCCCTGCACGCCAGGCGCTCCCCCAGTCGTCGGCCGTCCCGTCTCCAGTCGAGACGTTTGCTTCCGATATCGAACAACGCTATCCCATGCCGGAGTTCAAGCCCCTCGAAGTAGTGGTGGGAAACTGGAGAGCGGTGCCACCTACGGCCTTCCCGCGTCAGGTGGCGGTCAAGGTGCCGGTCAGCCTGCGGCTCCCTGGCGGCACCGCCAGGGTCGATCCCGGTGCGGAGGTTGTTGCACTTTCTATTCAAGAAGACCTTCTCACGGTGGCTCCAGCCATCGATTCCCCCGCGCGTGGCCAGGTGCCTGTCCATGAAACGGATTTCAAAGAGGTCCTCACGGAAGTGTATGAGAAATTCAAAGAGATCAAACGGCAGGAGGTCGTGGCCATGCGCCGGCAGGCTCAGACGGCTAGAACCAAGCCGCCTGTTTCCTCAGTCTCTTCCCTGCCCGAATTGCTCGATCCACCAGGCGAGGAGCCGCCCCGTGCCGTGCTGGCCCGCATCGGACCGCGTCCGGCCCAAAATACCGACCGAACAGTGCCCGCCATGACTGCGAGCATCAACGAGCGTCAACTCACTGCCGCTCGTGGCAAACGCGCCTCCGAACCACGGCTGGCCGAAATCACTTCGTGGGGTCGCGTGCGCTACCGCGAAATGGAAGGCGAACCCTACTGGGTGGGCAGCGTCCGTTACACCGCGCGCACCATCTTCGGCGAATTCCCCGCCGAAGCTCTCGCCTTGATGCGCCACGGCAAAGTCATAAAATGGGTCTACGCCGGGACCAACGAGCCCGTTTTTTGACGATTAGCCTTTAGCCTTCAGGATCCAGCAATTAGCATTACAGCAATTCGCAATTCCCAACTCATGAAAACTCCGTCTTGTTCCTGTGACCTACTCTCTCTCGCGCCATCGTCACTCACCCGGCGCCATTTTTTCAAAACGTCCGCCGGCGTTTTCGCCGCGAGTGCCCTGCCGGGAATCGCCGACATCAAGCCCGCGTCTGAAACCCTCGTGGCCACGCTGTTCAAAAGTCTCGATGAAGAGCAGCGGAAAACGCTATGCTTTCCGTTCGATCATCCGCTTCGCCGGAAGGTCGACAACAACTGGGAGATCGTGGAAGGCAAGACGGTCACCAACTTTTTGAACAGGGATCAGGCCCGGATGGTGAGGGAGATCTTTGTCGGTCTGCACAGTCCCGAATATGCCGAGACGGTGATCAAACAAGTCGGGCACGACAGCGGAAAGCAGGGTCTCGAAGATACCTCAATTGCTCTCTTCGGCGACCCCGGCAGCGGGAAATTCGAGTTCGTGCTCACCGGGCGCCATTGCACGCGGCGCTGTGACGGTGATTCGCTGGCCGGTGCCGCTTTTGGCGGACCGATTTTTTACGGCCACGCGGCGGAGAGCTTCAACGAGAGTCCCGATCACAAAGGCAACGCATACTGGTTTCAGGCCAAACGCGCCAACGAAGTATTCCAGGCCCTTGATGGAAAACAGCGTTCCGCAGCTTTGTTAGGCACCTCGCGCGGAGAACACGGCAATGAAACCATCAAGCTCACCGGAAAACCCGATGGTCTTTCTGGAATTCGCGCTGCCGATCTGACTGCCGATCAAAAAGGTCTGGTGCGGAAAGTGCTCGCCGATCTGCTCGCTCCGTTTCGCAAGACCGACGCCGACGAGGCGCTCAAGTTGATCGAAGCCGCCGGTTTCGACAACCTGCACATGGCGTTTTACAAGAACGAGAACATCGGCAACGACGAAGTGTGGGATGTGTGGCAGATCGAAGGCCCAAACATGATCTGGTATTTCCGCGGCAAGCCGCACGTCCATGTCTGGGCCCACGTCCGCGCCGACGCCCAGGTCGTCTAGCCGCTAACGAGGACTGCACGCTCCCGCCCCGCTCCGTTTCGGATGCTTTGCAAGCCGCGGTGCAACTGTCAGTTGCGGGTGCCCAGCCTGAGGTATTCAACAAGAAAGCGGCCTCGGTGTTCGAGCATGTTTACGAGCGCTATCCAGGCGCAGCATAAGCGGATGACACGGTAGTTTCGACCTTGCGCCATTCTTCGTGGCAGCGACACCCTTGTCGCCGAGCTGAATCGCCGTCTGCGTTAACCGGGGCTCTGGGTTGTCGCCGATGCTCTGCGACCCGGTCCGGCGTCCCAGACGCCGGCTACAGTGCTTCTCGCGCCTCAGGCTTGGCCGTCGTCGGACTTCGCTGCGCTCAGCACCTCCCGCGGCGGCAGGGGTGTTACGCTACCCCCGGCCTTTTCCACGGTTCCCGAGACGATCGGGCGAGACACTTGATTCCGCATCGGGTCGTTGCAGGAGAGCACTTCGCTACGGGCACCGACTTTGACGGCGGCTCTGGCGCCGCGGAATCCCGCGCTTTGATTCATCTTTGTGGCACGATGCAAGAGCCACCGGATTGGGTGGCGATGACTTCGAGCATGCGGGGCTTGCGGTCGGGGCTGGGTGCCGCGGGTCCGGTCGAGGCGCCGAGGTCGAACGTGTGAAAGCGGACCCGGTAATCAGAATACAGCCGGTACGCCAGAGCGAGCACCTCCGCTGAGGTGGCGTCGGAAGGGATGCCGTCGCTAAGAAGCACGATGGTGTCGACGTTGCCGCTGGGAAGGATCCTTTCGCGTACGTGCTCGAGCGCTTCGGCCATGTGAGTCTGGCCTTCCGCTTCGAGTTCGTCCATGAAGCGCGAAGCTTTTCGAAATCCGGCCTCGTCATTTGTAATCAGGCCGGCGCCCGGCGCGCAGGAATCGACGCGACTGCCAAAGATCACGATCCCGAAGCGCCGCTCGGAGGGCTGGCTTTTCATGCTGGCGAGCAGATTTGCCATTTGCGTCTTGAGCATTTCGATGCGTGCGCCGCGCATGCTCGAACTGCGGTCGAGGACGAAAACGCAGTTGCGGGTCTTGAGCGGGAAGCCGTAGAAAGTTACCCGGCTTGGATCGGCGGCGCCATTAGCCGCGGTGACGGCGGCAAAGTGCCGGCTGACTTCATCGCGGCTCAACATTTTCAACGGAACTGTCGCGCCGTCGGACTTCAGCCATTCATTCCACTGGGCTTCATGCTCGCCAAAATCCTCTCCGGTAAGCCGAAAGAGCGACCGGATCGCGACATCGCCGATGGCATAATCGCGCACCATCGAAATCAACGGTGGCAGGGCGGCTCGGCTCGGCCACGCCGCGAGCGCGTGCGCGGCGCTGCAGCGCACCATGTGAGGCGCCGACCGATCCAGGAAGCTCGCGATCTTCATCACGGCCTGGTCATTCTGATTTGGAAGGCGCGCGAGGGCGCGGATCGCCAGTGCGCAGCGAACCGGCTCTTTTATGTCGGCCATGTTTTTGCCGGTGTTTTGAACAATGAGCGTTTTGAAGAAGCGCTCCGATTCCGGGAGTCCGAGGTATGAATAAAACCGGAGCCGCGCATCATCGAGCTGCGGATTCTGTTCGAGGAATCGGACGAGCGCGGTTCGCCCGGCTGAAGCCGCGGGCCATTTTGCAATCGCGGCGGCCGCCTGGAAGCGCATCCATTCGCTCACGCGCCGGTCGCCAATCGCCGCCAACACCGCCTCCGCGGTCCTGGCGTCGTCAAGCGTCTCGAGCGAAATCAACTCTTCACTAAATGAGGTGCGCAATGCCGCCACCGCCGCCTTGCGAAGCCCATCTTTGTCGAGCGCAATCTCAGCGCCGACCCCAGTGGCCGTCGCCGCGGCGCTCACCAGAATCATTGCAAGCGCTGGTCCACTTCGCATGGAGGTTAGAGTAGTGACCGCGCCCTGCGATAACAAGGATTGTCTTGCCGGAAGATCGGAAGCGTGCTTCAGGCGGCGTCGAAGGTTATCTTCCGGCGAAGGATGGACCGACCGTCAGGGTGGGCGGCCCTAGTTGAATGGCGCAGATCTGCTCCTCAAAGTCGGTGTTGGTGTCGGAGCGCCCGCTTTTTCCTCCCGGTACTGCTTTGGGAAATAAAATCGCGCCAACCGGCGGGCTAGTGATCATCCAGGTATGGCGCGGCGCTTCGATCAATTGCTCAGCACCAATTTGTCTTTCTGAACCGTTGCTGAGGGAAGAGGGGCCAAAGTGTGAATCGCAAAAGTGAATTTGGTCAGGCCGGAGGCTCGCTCCTCGCTGCGGGTGACTGCCGTCTGCAAAACTTTCGCAAACATCTGTTCCTCCATCCGATAGACCGACGGGAATTTTTCGGCGATTTCGCGGAATGGGGTGTGAAACTCAGTGATGCGGAATCCTGAGCGCGCATCATACTCGACTTGCGCGCAGTATCCTTCCTGCTCACGGAGCCGCGCCAGGCCGGCGGCGCGCTCGGCGATGCTCCGACCTTTTAGACGTTTGAGGTAGTTCTCGCCTTTGCGGGAGAAGTATTTAAAGAGCAGTTTTTCAGCGGCGGTAAGCCCATAAATTTGCTGAATCCACTCGAGGATATCGAGGGTCAATTCATTGCCCAACTGGGGAAACAGCGCCTCAGCCTTCGGCGTCAGACGATAGGTTATTTCTGGGCGCCCGACGGTCTTAGGCCGTCGCCAAGTGTCCAGATACCCCTTTTCCTCGAGATCGAGGCAGTACTGCTTGGCCCCCATGTAACTCATATTTAAGGAGCGAGATATCTCCGCCACCGACAAGCCGGTCGACCGCTTGATGAGATCGAGAATGGCAACTACCTGTGGTTTGGCAATGTCGCGGATGGTTTTAAGAAACATTTCATAACCTCCTGTTGATTATGGTTCGAGCGGTTTTTGCTCTTAAAGCCGAGAATCTATGATGCGTCAATAGTTAATTAATGCGAATAAATTCTCGATTGGAAGGCCTTTCAACGTTTTTTTCTCGCGATGCACGGCTGGGCGTAGAAACTGTGCGCCCATGAACGAAGGGGACATTTTTCTTAAGTTGCAGGCCCATGGGGTGGTGGCGGTGCTCGTGATTGATAAAGCAGAGGACGCCGCGCCGCTGGCCGAAGCACTTCTCGATGGCGGTGTCGGGGCAATGGAAATCACGTTGCGGACCCCGGCGGCACTGGCAGCTCTCGCGAAAATCCGGCGTCGCTTTCCTGAGATGCTGGCGGGAATCGGAACGATTTTATTTCCGGAGCAGGTTCAGGAAGTGGTCGAGGCGGGGGCGGCGTTTGGCGTAGCCCCTGGCCTGAGCAGGCGTGTCGTTGAAGAAGCGCTAAGTCGCGGATTGCCTTTCGCGCCAGGAATTTGCACACCGTCCGATATTGAAAAAGCACTCGAATACGATCGAAAGCTGCTGAAGTTTTTTCCGGCGGAACCATCCGGAGGCTTAAAATACCTGCAGAACATCGCCGCACCTTACAATCATCTCGGGCTGCGATATATGCCGCTGGGCGGGGTCTCGCAGGCAAACATGGGAAATTATCTGAACGACCCGCTTGTCGGCGCCATTGGAGGTTCCTGGCTGGCCCCGCGCGATGTGATCGGCGAGCACAACTGGGACGCGATTCGCAAGGCCGCCTTGCATGCCATCGCCATTCGCGACCAGGGCCGGGCGGTCGCGCATTGAAACGAATTGAGTTGATAGTTGAAGATTGAAAGCCGGCCTCCTTCACCTTGGGCCGGCCTCAAGCACGGCCGGCTGCAAAACTGAATTCGCGCTCTTAACAATCACCTCTCAGCTATCAACTGTCCTCAATAGACGTCGCGCCGGTAACGCTTGTCGGTTTTCATCTGCTCGACGTAGGCGGCTGCTTCGTCGGCCGACCGGCCGCCTTCCTTTTCGATGATCTGGTGGAGTGCGGCGTCGACATCGTGGGCCATTCGCGCGGCGTCGCCGCAGACGTAGAATATCGCCCCGGCTTCGAGCCATTGCCAGAACTCGGCGCTCTCTTCGAGCATGCGATGCTGCACGTAGATTTTGTGCGCCTGATCGCGGGAGAAAGCGGTGGTCAATTTTGTCAGCGAACCATTTTCCAACGCCAGCTCCCATTCGCGCTCGTAGAAGAAATCACTTTCCCGATGCTGTTCGCCGAAGAAGAGCCAGGCGTTGCTTTTGGCGCCGGTGACACGGCGTTCCTGCACAAAAGCGCGGAATGGAGCGATGCCCGTTCCGGGGCCGCACATAATGATCGGTGTGTCGTCCTCCGGTGGCGGCAGCCGGAAGCCTTTGCCGGGCGTGATGAAGCAGGGAACCGGCGCGCCTGGTTCGATGCGATGCGCCAGCCACGTCGAACAGACGCCTTGCCGGTCTCGCCCGAATGTACGGTATTTCACGGTCGCAACCGTCAAGTGGACCTCGTCGGGAAGAGCACTCAGGCTGGAAGCGATTGAATAAAGGCGCACCTGTAGTTTCTTGAGCAAGTTGACCAGTTCGGCCGGCTCGAATTTCACCTGCGGATGTGCTGAGAGTAGATCGAAAACTTCCCGGCCCCATGAATACTCGCCGAGCTCCTTCTTCCGCTCGGCCGCGAGCATGGCTGCAAGCTCGGGCGAGGGAGCTCGCTCGGCAATCGCGCGCATTAGTTTGTTGTCTGGAGTGGTGATGACGCAGTCGCGCATCAGCGCATCCCTGAAGAGGACCTGCTGCTTGTCGGCGTTGATTACCGGTTCATGTCCCTCGGCGCCCAGCAAGGCGATGATTTCCTGGACGAGGACCGGGTCGTTTTGCGGTAACACGGCCAGCGAATCGCCAGGTTCATAGGTGAGACCCGAACCGCAAAGGCTGATCTCATAATGACGGGTATCCTTCTCGGAACCCGACTTCGTCAAAATCTCCTCGCGCTCGAGCCGGGCCAGGCAAGGGTTTCTTCGCGTATAAGTGACTCCAGCGGTGCTCATTAAAAAAGGCGCGCAATGTAAGAACCAGCGTCGCGCGGTCAAATTGCAATCCGGGGCGCGCGCGTCACCGGATGTGCAGCGCAGACTATTGAAAATCGTTATCGACTCGCAGGGTCAGGGCATTGCAAGCTGTATTCGGTGCCCCGAAAATCGCCGTGACCCTTTGGATGAAAAGAACTGCTCCCAGCTTGATGGATTCGAATCGCGGCCGCCGTCTCGTTGCGTTGTTTGCGGAAGACCAGATTCGAAGATTTCCGCTACATCGAAGGGATCGCTCGGACATCGAGCCCATCGGCCAAGAGGCGCGGCGTTAATGGCCTACGAGAGAATTGCGGAGCCAGCGGGGTGCTGAAAGTCTGCGGTACGAGTTGCCGGGACGCGAGCGTGACACAAAATGGACAATGTTCGACGAGCTGCGAGCCTGGAGTCCGCTCTATCGCGACCTTTTGGAACATCAGCCCGGGTTGGAATCATGGCTGATTGAGCAGGCCGGGCGCGATTGGCGCCGGCCGGATTTTGCGGTCGAATTTGAAGCGGAAACTCGTAAGCGCGCACTGACTGCCGGATTGCGCCGCTTTCGGCGCCGGGCCTCGATGCGAATCGCAGCGCGGGAGGTTGGCAACCTGTGTGATGTCCGCCAATCGCTCAACGAGCTCACGCTCCTGGCCGAATTTGTGCTGGGAAAAGTTCTCGATGAGCTGCAAGCCACGTGGGAACGACGCTTGGGCGTGCCTTGGGACCACGAGGTTGACCGCCCAGCCAGATTCTGCGTATTGGGCCTCGGTAAATTTGGGGGAGGGGAACTCAATTTCTGTTCCGACCTCGACCTCATCTACATTTACGAGGGTGAAGGCCATTGCAAAAAAGGCGGGCACGTCACGGCAATGGCAAACGCCGAATTTTTTGCGCGGCTGGCCCAGGACCTCACGGCTCAGCTCCAGCAGCGCACAGCCGATGGCTTTCTCTACAACATTGATCTCCGACTGCGACCTGAAGGCGACGGGGGTCCGCTCGTGCGCTCTCTCGATGCCATGGAACACTATTATTATGCGGCCGGACAAACCTGGGAGCGCCTCGCTCTTATCAAGGCGCGCCCGGTCGCAGGCACCGGTGCGCTGGCCGAAGAGCTCTTCGAGCGCCTAAACCCATTTCGCTTCCCGCGCCATCCACCACCCAGGCTGATCGAAAGAATTGCCGCCGTAAAACAGCGTACCGAAAACGAAGTCATCGGCGCGACCCTGCTCGATCGCGATCTGAAATCCGGCCCGGGCGGGATTCGTGAAATCGAATTTTTTGTTCAGGCGTTGCAGATGCTCAACGGCGGCCGCAATCCGTTTTTGCAGGAATCGTCCACTATGGGAGCGCTCGAAAAGCTGGATCGCTACCACCTCGTTGAAACTGACCGCGCCGCCTTTCTGCGCGACGCCTATCTTCGACTGCGGCGGCTGGAAAATCTTGTCCAGTGTCGAGAAGAAAAACAAACCCACGCGCTGCCAACGGATCCGGCCATGGTAAAAATGCTAAATGGCATCGGTCCTTTGGAGGGGCTGGATGCCGTCCGGGCTGCAGTTCGAGCCAATTATCAGGACCTCTTCCCTTCCACCGGCGATCAAAGCGAACTCGCGGCGTGGACGGCATTTTTCTCGGGAGCCACATCGGAAACGATCGGCGGCCACATCCGCGGCTGGCTGGGCAGCGCGCCGGAAGCCGAGCGGCGCGTGCGGGAGTTCGTTTCGGGAGAATCAGCGCATGTATTAACGCGCGAACAGGTCGAGCTCTTTGTCGAACTCACCTGCCACTTCGACCGCATTTTTGCCGGCCTGGCCAGCCCGCTGGAAGTCTTAAAGCGCATTTCAGCGTTTAGCCGCCGGTATGGCCTGCCCACCCAGTTTTTGAAAGCCTGTCACAGCAATCCTAGGTTTTTCGAAGCCTTATGCACGCTCTTCGACCGAAGCCGGTTTATTTACGAACTCCTGCTCGAGCATCCAGAGATTATCGACGAGGTGCTTGGTCAGGTTTACCTCCGCGATAAGACTGTTGTCCAACATCGGAACGAAATCAGGCGGGGACCGCGGGGCGGCGAGTTTGGCGAGTGGCTGCGCCTCTATGTCAAAGCCGAGGAAGTGCGCTTCGTGGTGCGCGAATTGCTCGGCGGAGGGAAGGGAAGTCTGGTCAGCACTTCGGCGCAGCTCGGGATGTTGGCCAACGCCGTGATCGCCGAAGTTTTGGCGCGCTGCCATGCCGATCATCGCCTGGCGGTGATTGGATTGGGCAAATGCGGCGCGGGCGAACTCACCTTCGGCTCAGACCTCGATCTCGTCGTCATTGGGAAAGAGCAGGAAGAAGGCGTCACCCGGTTTTTAAAACTGCTCCGACACGCTTATGCGGTCGATCTCCGCTTGCGACCCTGGGGCGACGCCGGGGCGCTCGTCGTTACGGAACCTGCGTTTCGCGAGTATCCGCTCGCCATTTGGGAGCGCATGGCATGGACACGTGCGCGGCCGATCACAGGTTCGCACACACTGATCGATCCATTCATGGCTGCGGTGGATGACCGGGTTTTTGGACCGTCGTTAACCGATGGCGACTTGGTCCGGATTGGGGAAATTCGCGCGTTGATGGAACGTGAGAACGGACAGTCCTCGATCGAGGGCGAACTTTCGTTCAAGGCTGGCCGTGGTGGCCTCGTGGATATCGAGTATCTGGTGCAGCGACATCAGCTGTCGCGCGGTTTGCGCGGGAGTGATTTGCGCGCTCTGCTCGTGCAATTGGCCGACGCCGGCGCCATTTCTCAAGCGGTTGCCGGTGCCTTGCGAAAGAATTACGAGTTCTTTCGCAGTATCGAGCACGCCGTGCGGCGGGACGAGAATGCGTCGGTGTCTGCGCTGCGCCCGGACAAAGTTGACGCCGTTGCCAAGTGGATTGGATTTTCCGGGGATCTCGCCGCCGAACTGAGAAGCTGCCTGGAAGAAACGCGGACGCTGGTACGAGACTCCATTGATGTTCCCTCATTTCCACCGTGAGGGAGCGACGTGGAAGAGGCCGCCAGCCGGATGAGTATTTGGTTCGGCTGGCGCATCGAAGTTCAACGGAGCACGGGCAGACGCGCATGCTCCTTTCTTCGTGGCAGCAACACTCTTGTCGCTGAGGGGAATCCTGCGAGTGCGTTCGAGTTGGTCAGCGGCGGGCCGCCGCTGAAACTCATTGACGAGTTCAGCCTGTCGGGCTTGGGCATTTGTGACGCAGGCAACTTGCCTGTGCGTACCCCGGCCATCCTGGCCGGCCCCCCGCCTTCAGGCAGGATGCCTAAAGTACGTGCAGGCGTGACGCCTGCATCACCTCACAATTCGATGCGGTCCGCACAAATCCGACACGCTCGAGCCGTCGATGCCACCAGGGCTGGTACTCATCGACGAGGAGTCGATGCCACGACTTTAGCGGACGAGAAACTCGAGCAGATCTGCGATGCCTTGGTGGTCGAGGCCGGCTTCGAGTCCCTCGGGCATGAGCGAGCGGCTTTGGCGCTCAATTTTTTCGACTCTTAGCCGCGGCAGGACCTTTTCCAGGCCGCCCGCCAGGCGCAGGGTGATCGCAGAGGAATCCTCGTGTGTCTGGACTCCCGCCAACTGTTCGCCTTCATTTGTTAAAATGTTTGTCGTAAAAAACTGGGGCGCCACCTGACGGTTCGGATCGAGGATGGCCGCGAGCAACGCCGCTTTACCCTGATTTCGAAAACTCGCCCGGTCTGGTCCGACCAGGGCGCCCTCATTGCCATCGCGGTGACAGGTAGCACACCGCTGCAGAAAGATGGGGTGGCCGCGTTCAGCGACGGCCGAAAGTTTCAGGGCCGGAAGCGCCGCTGCGACAGCCGCGGCGCGGTCTGGCGGTGGAGGTCCCAGCAAGTCGCTCGCTTGGTGACGCAAGGCGGCATCATTATGCGAGCGTAGCCTTGCGGCCTGCGCGGGGGAGAGTTCAGCGGCCACGACACGCTGCGCCGCCATGGCGTCGAGCAGTGCTGATGCGCCGGCGCGCGAGCCTGCGAGCGACTCGAGAACCTCGTTTCGCAACGTGGCACTCAATGAGGACCACTGGCCAAGCATGGCTATGGCGGCGCCGCTATTATGACGCAACGCTGACAGCCGCACGGCCTCAGGCTGCTCCGCATCCAGTGCGACGGCGCGCAGGATTTCGCGATCAGAGGCAAGGCTACGGTACGCGAGCAAATCAAGCGCGGCAAAACGCTGATCCAATGGCGCGGTCGGGGCGGTCGCGAATTGCCGCGCCACCCCAGCGAGCGCCGCGAGCGATGGGCTCGTTTTTCCCAATGCCAAGGCGAGGGAGAACTTCATCGCCGCGAGCGGCCCGGCCGGACGACAGAGGGCAAATAACTGCTCTGCCTCGTCGGGGTTGCGGAGGGCGCTGATCTGTAACTTGAACAGTTTCGATTCAAAGCGCGGGTCGTTGTTCGGGATCAACCTACTCAGCAACCGAAGGCGGCCAGGCACGTCGACCAGGCGCAATGTCAGCGCGAGTTGCCATTGCACGCGGGGTGAGAGATCCCCCTCCAGTGCGCTGATGGCCTCTGCGACATCCTGGTCCGCCGCAAAATCCTTAGCCAGCCGCAGCCCAGCCAGCCGCAGCCTTTCATCGTTCGGGCCAAGGGCAGACACAACTTCCGCCGCGCCGAGTAGATTGAGCGAATTGAGCAAATAAAGCGCCTGTGGAGATTTGCTGCCGCGCAAAACCGGAACCACTGAAGTATCCGCGCGCCACAACAACAGGCGTTGGGCGCATTCTCGATGCCAGCCGTTGGCATGTTCGAGCGCGCGCGCCAACTCAACGTCGCTCATTTTCCGCAAATCCTCGGGCGCCGGCCGCTGCCACTTCTCCGGCACCACACGCCAGACCCGGCCGCGGTCGTTGCCGCTATTCAAATCGAGATGCTTCTTGATTTGCGGCGGCAGGGAGTCGGGGTGCTCGACGATTTCTCGATACATATCTGCGAGGTACAGCGCGCCATCAGGGCCGCTGGCAAATGCCACCGGGCGGAACCAGGTGTCCCGGCTCGCCAGGAATTCCGAGTTGGATTCATCTCGATCGCGCTCGGCGACGGGACCGTCAGCGGTTTCGCGCATCCGTTTCCGATGGACGAGGTTGCTGCCGATATCGCAAATAAAAGCGTCACCGGGGCAGATCGTTCCTTTTGAGAAATGAATTCCGCAGGCGGAGGTGAAATAGCCGGACGCCCGCCCACCGCCTTCCACCGGGCCTTGCGCAAGCCCGCTGGCCCGCCAATGCGTGCGCACGACCCGCCAGGGTTCTTCAGGGCTGATACGAAAGACCTCCGCCGATGGCCCATCGACCGGAATATCAATCAGCGGCGGCGGCAAGGGGAGATGAGTGGTCTTGTCCCGGTCGCGGCCTCCGTACGGCGCCCATTGCATATGAGAGCTGTTCGAACAGACAAACTTTCGTCCGAACTGGTCGAACGTCAGGCCGAATTGAGCGGTTCGCGTCTCGGCACGGAAAGCAAATGTGCGGGGATCGAATGAGAAGTCAGTGCCTTCGACGCTAATCTCCTCGCCGATGGGTTTTCCTTCCACCACACGTCGAATCCGCCCGCCGTTGGCCGCGGCGACACCGTGCAGCCGGCAATCTTCCCCCCAGGTGAGACTGTTAGGCAATGCCTGCACATTGAGCTTTTCCCGGGTTGCGCCAAATCCGGTAAAAACAATGCGCCGTTCATCGGCGATGCGGTCGCCGTTGGTATCTTTTGCAAACCAGAGGTCTGGGGAGGCGATAACAAAGATGCCGCCATCCCAGCACGCCACGCCAGTCGCCCATGGAAGGCGATCGAGAAAAACCGAGGAACTCTCAAAATTCCCGTCGCCGTCTTTATCTTCGAGCCGCCGCACGCGAGAGAGCATTTCCGCGCGGCGCTCCGAATAGTCGCGCATTTCGACGACGAACAACGCTCCAGTTTCATCGAACGCCATGGCGACCGGGTCGACCACGTTCGGCTCGCAGGCTGCCAGCTCGATGCGAAAACCAGGACGAATTTTGAAGGCCTCCAGCGCGCGGACTGGATCGAGCGGAGGAAACCTTGGCAAGTCAGCCGGCGTCACATCAAGCTCGGCGGCCAGGGCGGTCCCGGAAAGACCACCAAGAACGATGACAGTGCAGGCAATGTAGAGACGCTGGCGCATGGAAGGGGGAGAGTTGCACCTCCTGGGTTGACTTTATCGAGGGTTAGAAACCTTCGCTACTTGAAGCACTGCAAGAAACCTGTGTGCGCGCGTGGCATCGTTAAGAATCAGGGTGCCCGTGGAGATCTTCGGCGGCCCTGGGCCGGTCGCGTTGACGACTGGATCGGTTGTTTCAAGGCGAGCCGCATATTCTTGAAGCGAGCGAAAACCTTCAACCCGGGCCGTCGCAAGGGTGGCGATTGAAAAGCGAACTTTTCGGTGAGGGGCGGTGATCCGCAAAATCTCCCATGCCACTCGTCCCATGGTAAAGCGCGGATTGATCTCGACAACCGGCCGCAAATGCAAAACGCCCTCTGTGTCGCGGTGGATGAAAGCATCGATGCCCAGCGCTCCGTAAAAGCGCACGGCACGCAACGCCGGATGCAGGACGGGAAAAACACGCTCCTCGTAAAAGGCGCGTAACCAGGGGCCGCGTCCATCGCCGTGGAAAAAGCGGGCGATCTCAGGCCTGAACAAATTTGCGAATTGCGCCGACGCACTACAGGCAATGAAGCGCCCAGCCGGCGTGGTTTCCAACGAAGTGAAACCTTTGAGCCGCAAATCCCCCCGAGAATCCACTTCACACTGAGCGGAAAAATCAGCCACGCGGTCGAGCCAGGGCTCCGCGACGATTTGGCCGTGCGCGGCGAAATACCCTGCGGCCCATTTTTCCTCTTCAGATCCTATCTCTGCGACGCGCCTATGGCCGCGGCCGGCCAGGCCAAACGCGGGCTTGAGAAGAATTTCCCGGTGGCCGCGGGAGCGGATGGCTGCGTCCGCTGATCTCAAAGCAGCCAGGCAGGAAATAACAACTCCCGCGTCCGGATCCCCGAGCTGGCCAAGAATCTTCGCGCCGAATTCCTTCGAATAGAGCTGGCGCGTCTTCTCATGACAATCTGGTCGGCGCTCGGCGCCACCCACCTGTGAGGCGAGTGGCTCCAGGATTTGAGCGGCGTCAGGGGCCCAGGCCCACGGGCGCAGACCGCCTAGCTTGCGGCGCCGTGTCAAGCTGTCCTCGGCCAACCGGCCCGCAGCCGTCAGCACCTCGATTTCCGGCACCTCGAAACCGGCATCGCGCAGCTTGCGCAAATGAGCCTCTCGCGGTGTCTGCCGCACCACGAGGATGTCCTCTCGCCGGGCGAGCGCCATTGGCAGCAAATCGACGTCCCGTGCCAGGGCCTCCGAAGCGCGATCTTTTTTCTGGGGCGCAAACTGAAATTCAGCGCCCGGATTGAAGAGATAAACGCGCGGCGTGCGCCCGCGCGAGCGCGAGAACAATTCGAGACGCCGAATGAACGCGTCACCGAGGCCAGCCTGCCGGCGGCCCTCGATATCGAGAGGCAACTTTCCTTTGGCCCACGCCGGAGACAGTGGAAATGCCAGCCTCCGCGCGAGGGCGTCAAAATCATCCTCATTTCGAGCCTTCCATTTTTGAAACCACCGCCATCCGTAGGCGACATGGCCGATTTCATCTTCATGAATGCGTTCGAACAATGCTGCCGTTTCGGCGTCGCCTGCACGCAGGAACACATCGCGGTAATGAAGTGAAAAGTCGAGATTAGCCTGTTCGAACGTCAGCGGCAGCCTCGCCACATAGTCGAGCGGCGATGCCATGTCGGCCACGGCATTCCAGAAAAAGCCATTGACGGGGAAGTCACCGAACTCGATGCCGTAAGCTCGCATTCGCTCGACATACCACTGCGTGTGCTGTTGTTCTTCCGCGAGCGTGTGCAAAAGGCCGCGTCGAAACGCGCTGGGGGCCTCGGGGAATTTCAGCAATGCCAGCGCCATAAGTTCGGTGGCAAGCAGTTCGTGATTGGCAAAAAAATGGAGGAGCTGGCCGCGCGAGCGTTCGTCGCGCAACTGGTGCTGACGGGGAAATTCAGCCCGCTCGTCGCCGGAAACGGCGAGGTGCAATCCGGAGGGACGGCCCGGCGACCGCGGTGCAGGCGCAAACCTTCCGCGCATGTTATCGCTCAATTCACCCGGGACAGGATCGAGCTTGCCCGCAAGATCGGTGGAAAACAAGACGCGCTCCGCAAAATCCCGAACCGTCATGCCACCACCCTTCGCCGGCGTCACCTCGAAGGCAACTGCTCACGAGTGAGCCTTTCCGATAATTGATTATTCGCCAGTCAGCCAAGTTTTCGCTTTTCGCGAGCCCCAATTTTTGTTAACATTTCTTAATCAATCTTCCCGATGCGCGCACCTGATATCTCTTTTCACACTCGCAGCGGTTTTCGTTCCGCACGCATCCATCTGCGGGCCGACGTCCTCGCGCTGTACTTTGAAGACGAGGGACGTTCGGTAAAAACTTTGGAGGCGGAAGGCAACGTGCAAGTCAGACTACTGACCGGAGACGCGAGCAAGGATCCCGTCGGGTTCGCGGAATCCGCAACTTACGATGCAGCGAGCGAAAGCCTGCTCCTCGGGGGTTGGCCCGAGGTCCGTCTCGAAAATGAGAAGGTGACCTCTGATTCACCCTCGATGCTTTTCGCCTTGAGCCGTGACGGCATTCGAAAGATCGAGCCGGGAGCAACCGCGCAGCGCCAGAGCCGATCGACCACGCCTAAACTGTTAACTCGCGGCCTCTCGCCCAAAAAAGATAGGCAGACTTCGGCACCGCTCCCTAACCGGTCGCGAGTTCTTCGAGAAGGCGCTGATTGAGTTCGATTCCAGCTACAAAATTGGCCACGGGAAAATTTTCATTGGGGGCGTGGGCCTGGCAGTCAGGCAAGGCCAGGCCGACCAGCAATGTATCGGCGTCGAGAATGTCCTTGAAGGCGTGCACAATCGGGATGCTGCCTCCTTCGCGAATGAGCACTGGATCTTTTCCGAAGGACCGACGGAGCGCGCGTTGCGCGGCTTTTCCGAAAGGAGAATGAGGATCCATCACATAAGGGCGTCCGTGATGTCCCTGGTGGATGGCCAGCCGCACAGATTCCGGGCACTGCTGCCGCAGCCACGACTCCACCTGGCGCAGAATTTCCCCGGGGACCTGGTCGGGCACGAGGCGGAAGGAAAACTTGGCGAAAGCCTGGCTGGGGATAACCGTCTTGCTTCCTTCGCCCTGGTAACCGCCCCAGAGGCCATTGACTTCCGCGGTGGGCCTCCCCCACAATCGCTCGAGGGAAGTGAATCCATCCTCACCGTCGAGGTGAGGCACGCCGGTGAGACGAAGGATGTCCGCGTCGCCTAACGGCACGCGCGACCATGCTTCGCGTTCCCAGCTCTCGAGCGGGCGCACGGTGTCGTAAAATCCCGCCACCTCCACGCGGCCCTGCTCGTCGTGCAGTCTGGCGATAAGACGCGCCAATTCAGTGGCCGGATTGGCGACGGCACCTCCGAAGATGCCGGAATGCAGATCGGTAGCCGGACCCGTGAGCGTGATTTCGAGGCACAGAATTCCCCGCAACCCGTAGCTGAGGGTGGGAACGCCGGGAGCCACCATGCCAGTATCGGAAATCGCCACAATGTCACAGGCCAGCTCGCCAGCGTGATCCTGCAAAAACGGAGCCAGGTGCGGGCTCCCGATCTCTTCTTCCCCTTCGAAAAGACAGATCAGATTTACGGGCAGATCACCTTTTTGCTCGAGTGTTTGCCCAATGCCACAAACGTGCGCCATCAACTGTCCTTTGTTGTCAGTTGAACCGCGCGCGTAGATGACGCCGTCGCGGATTTCGGGTTCAAAGGGCGGAGATTTCCAGAGATCGAGGGGATCGACCGGCTGAACATCGTAGTGACCATAGAGCAAAACAGTCTTGCGATCGTTTCGGTGGCCGTTCCTGGCCAGAACCATTGGGTGCCCGGGGGTCTGGTGGATTTCCGTCGTCAGTCCAACCGCCTCGAGATGGGTTGCCAGCCATCTCGCGGTTTCAAACATATCCACCGCATGCGCGCTATCGGTCGAGACGCTGGGAAACCGAAGAAAAGCAAACAGGGAGTCAAGATGCGCGGACAGGCTCATGGGGCCTCAGGCTAGAACCCGCGTTGCGGACTGCCAACGCCAAACTAGCCCATCGAGGGGCCGGTGGCCCAACCTACGGAGGGTCACACGTCGCCCATTGGGGTTTGGCTGCGGTAGCCGCGGCGCCAGGTTTCAAAATTCCTCCAGGCAAAATAGCCCATGTAGATGGTCACAAAGAGCAGGCCATAAGCCAGCATCCCCAAGGCGGTCAGGGCGCCAGCCACCATCCCGATTCCCGCGACGAGTCGCGTTCTGCCATCGGTGAGGGCATTTACAATATGACCGCCATCCAGCGGCAGCACTGGAATGAGATTGAACAGCCCCCAGAAGACGCAAATCCAGCTAAAATCAGCCATCGCATGCCGGAGAAAGTAACTGGTGGGATGAATAGCATGCAGCACCCACCAAATGAGCAAACCGGCGGCAATTTCCACCACCGGCCCCGCCGCGGAAATGATCAAGCTTTGCCAGCGGGTGAAATGCCGGTTGCCAAACGCGAGTCCACCACCCCCATAGAGCAGAATTTCCGGGCGTCCGCCATATTTGCGCTGAACCAAGGCGTGGCCGAACTCATGAATTAAGAACGACAAAAGCCACACCACCATCCAGGAAAACAGCAAGATCACGCCAGCGCTTTTTCCCAGGTCCAGACGGCTGCCTCCAAAGAGCAATCCGATCAGCCAGAACCAGGGATCGATGCGCACCGGAATTCCAAAGAGGGTAAAACGCAGCATTGTTTGGGGAGACAAGGGGGTCATCCGTAGACGAATTGCCTTATCAACGCACCCAATTTTCTCTTGCAAATCCAGACCCGCATGTCCATCTATCCCGCGCACTTTTGGCCACATTCCTGAGTAGCTCAGCGGCAGAGCGGGTGGCTGTTAACCACTAGGTCGTAGGTTCGAATCCTACCTCAGGAGCCTTTCCGTAGCCCACACCCCATGCTGGGTGGGGGCGCACAGTTCTTGGCAGCGGCACTGCTGTCGCTGGGTGCTTTGGGGGTCAGCCTCGTAGCAGCGACACTCTTGTCGCTGAGCCTATCAGAGACAGCGGCAGGAGTGTCGCTGCCTCGCTGATGTCGCTGCTCCGCTGCCTGAGCCTCCGACGCGACATTTTTGTAGCGGCCGCGGCTTGCCTCTTGGCGGCGGCTGGTGGTAAGGTGGGAGAAGATTTCAAACGCCACCAAGGAGACTGCCATGTATGAGATTTACGGCTTGCAAAGGAAGATCGAAGCTGTCGAACGCGATCTGGAGGCGGCGCTGCAAAGAATCGATCGCATCGAGTCCGAGTTGCGCATGGACGAAAACAAGATCCAAAGGCTCGAGCGCAAAGTGGAACACGAACACGAGTTGATTGAACGGCTCGAGCACGAACTTCCCGGTCACGCGGTGCCGATCGGGCTGTGACCGCGGGACGTGGCGGCACACTGGGGTGTCCGCGGATCCCACGCGCCCTCGCGTTTCGCCATCGGCGCCCCCGCCGATGGCCCTCCTTGAAGCGGACATCTACGTTGATCCTAAGTATCAGTGCTATCGGCCCCCTGCGCGCGGTTGATGATGAACAGCTCGTTGCGGCGGCCCGAGGCACCCTTTATGCGCAGCCAAATATTCGGGCCGACGTTCTCAGCGCCTCGTTCGATGGCGAAACAGTGGCGTTGGATTTCAACTCTGGGATTTTGGACAGGAACGGACGTCTTTCGCTGGATGGGGATGCCGCACTAACCGCGGTCAACCGAACCTTGTCCAACCTCTTGCTCACTGACGGCGTGGCTGATGTGAGATTTTTTACGAGCATTAGCGGTCGCCCACTCGAAGATTTTTTAGAACCTCGAGCCGCAGCTTCCGCCAGAGCCGGCCAGGCCGCGCCATTGCCAAAGCTGGTGGCTCTGGGGCCGGGCCACGGCTATTACCAACACCATTCACTCGGGTGGACGCTCCAACGCAGTTATTACTTTGGCATCGTCGAGGATTTCATGAACGTGGATTTCATGCTCGAAGTCGATGCCGGTCTCCTGGGATACGGTTTTCCGACGGTGCCATTGCGCAACTTTGACAGGAATGCCGGCAACGGTGAGTCAGGTCATCTCAAATGGCAGGAGTCCTGTCGAACCCATCTCAAGGCGATTGGAGCGCCCAGCAGCCTATGGAACTCAGACGCATCGACCTCGCCGGACTTGCAGTACAATCAGGACATCCGAGCTCGGCCACTCTACGCCAATTATGCCGGCGCCAGTCTTTTCATCTCGTTGCACAACAATGGCGGCGGCGGGACCGGCACCGAAACGCTTTATGACACCACCAATGGGCACCAGGTCGAAAGCAAACGATTCTCCGACATCGTGAATGCAAAAATCATCTCGCGCATCCGGAGCCAATATTTGGCGAGCTGGACGAATCGCGGGGTCAAGGGATTCAATGGCAACTACGGCGAGAACCGGCTCGCCGAATGCCCATCGGTCATCATCGAAGTGGCGTTTGTTGACAGACAAACCCCGGACAACGAGGCGCAACGCGATCCAGTCTTCCACCAGATCGTGGGCGCAGCGATTGCCGACTCAGTGGCGGAATTCTTCAGCCAGCCGGTCCTCGATTATGTCAGCCACCAAATCGATGACGATGCGCTGGAGGAAAGTTCAGGCAACGCCGATGGTGAGATTGATGCCGGCGAGACTGTCGAGCTTAAAGTGTCGCTAAGGAATTCGGGATTTGGTGTGGCGACCGGCGTGCGAGGAATGATTGCGGTGAGCGATCCATTTATCACGGTGCAGGATATCGACACCACGTGGGCGGACATTGGAGTCAACTCGTCGCTGTTGAGCAGCGGCGACTTTGGGTTGATCGTGTCCTCCCAGTGTCCTGCGAACCACGGGTTTACGGCCACGTTCAGCTTCGAGTCGAATGAAGGCGCCTGGACGCATCAATTGCCGCTCATGGTAGTAACCGCCCAATCCGCCGACCTGGTGGACGGGGGCGCCAGTTTTCATAACCTGTCCACGATGCAGGCATCTTCGGGCCAGAACGTCACTGTCAGCGGGAAAGTGACAAACATCAGCGCGGGTCCTGCGGGACCGTTCGCGATAAGGTTTTTTGCGTCGTTGGACAACCTGGTGACAGGCACGGATTTCAACCTGGGTCATCTAAATGTGGGAAGCCTCGCGGGAAACAGCCCCCTGCCTTTCAATGTCATCGTGACGGTGCCCGCCAGCCTGGACGCCGGGCGTTATTTTGTCGGGTGGATCATCGACGCCGATGGAGCCGTGGCGGAGTTGGATGAAGGCAACAACTCGGCCGCCCTCACCACTGGGCGCCTGGCGGTGACGACACCTGGCAGCGACGTGCAGATCGTTTCCGTTCAGCAGAAAGGCGGCGGTATCGAGGTCACTTTCACGAGTAAGCCGGGTTACGTTTACGCCCTCGCGCGGAGCGAAGACCTCATGCAATGGACTCGTGTTTTTGAAGCCATTCCCGGGGATGGTGCCACGATTTCCCGCACCGATGCAAACGCCCTCTTGGGGAAGAAACGACTTTTTTACCGGGTGATGGAAGAATGAAATGTCGTGTCGCAGCGACGTTGCCGTCGCGGCATAAAAATAATTTGGCAAAGAAGAATATCGCTGCGCCCTGCGGTGGCTTGAACCGCACACTTGTGGTTTCGTGAAAGTTCTCCGTCTGGTTTTCATTCTGGCCCTCGGGCTGTGCCTGCCGTTTTTTATCTGGGGAAAGGATTTTGAGTCATGGTTTACGGGCGAGGCCGCGGTGAGTTGGTTGCGGCAATTGGGCCCTTGGGGTTGGTGCGGCGCAATCGGTTTGCTGGTCTCTGACCTTGTCCTGCCGGTGCCGGCAACCGCTGTGATGAGCGCTCTGGGTTTTGTCTATGGCGCCTGGTGGGGCGGCGCCATTTCTGCAGCGGGCTCGATTCTGGCTGGTCTCGTCGCCTACGGGCTGACTCGGGCTTTGGGCCGAAAGGCTGCCGCAAAATTCGCATCCGCAGAAGAACTAGCTCGCTACGAGGCGCTTTTTCGGCGTTCAGGGCCCTGGCTGGTGGCGTTATCCCGCTGGATGCCGCTTCTTCCTGAGGTGATCGCCTGTCTCGCCGGGCTCAGCCGGATGCCGTTGCGTCCGTTTGTCATCGCTCTTTGCTGTGGGAGCCTTCCGCTCGGATTTGTTTATGCCGCCATCGGCGCGGCTGGTCATGACCGTCCGCTCCTTGCCCTCGTTCTCAGTCTCGTCATTCCCGGCGGACTCATCCTCGCCACCCGACAATGGCTGCGGACTTGATGGTGCCAGACCGCTTTTGACCGCGAAGATTCTAGCCTGGCCTCACTCTCATTGAGTTCAACTAAATTGCCTAGATCATTCAACTCTCTATTGGCGCGCGCCGGCGCTCTCTTCCGCGAGCCGACTGAAATGGTCTCTGAGACTGCGCGTGCCCGTCGGCGGCGCGATTGCGTCGACCAGGCCGACCGCGACGCCGAAGTCGAGCAGCTCGTAGAGCCGACGGTCGAAGAGACGGACGGGAAGGATGAGCGCGCGGATCAGGCCGGCCGGGACGCTGACGATCTTCGGGCGCCGGCCGAGCGCCTCGAAGGCCAACTCGACGATCTCCCGCCGCGTGTAGACCTCGGGGCCGCCGACCGACACTTCGCGCTCGCCCGCGCCGAGCGCCTCGACGCACGCGCGAGCCACATCGCGCTCGTCGACGGGGTTCGTGCGCGCGTCGCCCCGGCCGACGACCGCGGCGCGGCCCCGCGCCGCCATCTTGAAAATCTCCTCGAAGGCGTAGAAGAAGCCCGTCGGGCGCACGATGGTGTAATCGATTCCGCTCGACTCAAGCTCGCGCACGAAATCTTCGTGGGCGTCAGCGTAGGCCGTGCCTCTTAATTTCTCGGCGCACGCGAGCGAGACATAGACGAACTTGCGCACGCCTGACTTGCGCGCCTCCGCGAGCAGATTCCGGTTCGCCAGGTAATCGACCCCGCGGTAGCCGCCGCCGCCACGGCCCGTCGGCTCGAGACGCAGGCTCGCTCCCATCGCGGAGATGACCAGACGGGCGCCCTCGCAGAGGCCCTCGAGCGACTCCGGCTTCCGCGCGTCGGCGACGCGCACTTCGTCCGCCGCCGGCGGCAGGGCGTGGGGGCCGTCGCGCGTGAGCGCGCGCGTCCGGTGGCCGCTCCCTTTCAGCTCGTCGAGAATCTTGCGGCCAAGTTTTCCGGTGGCGCCCGCCACGAAGGTCGTTTCACCGATGTTCATTACCAAGTCTCCGCGGGCGGGCCGTAGACCGCCTATCGGTCGGTATACTGGCTCGGCTCACAGTGCCAAAACTCGCGGTTTAAGCCACGACACCACTGCCTCGACCATCCCCGGTTGGGCGGCACCGGCAAAGACGTGGTTGGCGCCGGGAAGTTCGATTAATTCTTTTGGCTCATTGGCGAGGGCGAAAATTTCGCGGGCCTCGTCGAGGGGGACGAGGTCATCGTCGGCGCCGTGGACCAGGAGAACGGGAACAGTGACTTGTTTTATGGTGGGCGCCACAGTTTCGATGGTGCGCAAATCGTTCATGAATGTGGATGAAAGCGGGCAGTTGGGGTCATCCCACATGAACCCTTCGTCTGGCGCGGCCATGCCGAATTCGGTTTCGGCAAAGCGTTTTGTCCGCACCATGCCCGCCAGGGAAATGAGGTGACGGATCCGCGTGTCGTGCGCGGCATAAATGACTCCGACGGCGCCACCCATGCTGTGCCCGGCGTAGCTGACTGAATAACCTGCTTTCGTCAGGGTCAGGATGATGGCGCCGAGGTCATCGAGTTCTTTGCTGATGCACGAATCCTGGAAGCGGCCCTCGCTGTCACCGTTGCCTGAGAATGAGAAACGCAATGCATGAAGGCCGGCAGCGGCGATCCCTTCTGCGAGCGCTTTCACGAACGGCCGATCGAGGTGTGCGGTGACGCCATGGCCGATGACGACTACGTGGTCCGGTGCCGAGCCAGCCGCTGCGGGATGCCAGCGGTAATCAAGTTTTTCGTGGTGAACGTTGTGGATGTCGCCAAACATCCGGCCACCGTGGAGACAGCGGCAGCCCGCGCAAGGTGGAACTGACTACTCATGATGGGTCGCGCCCGCCGTGATCGCAAGCTGGGAGGCGCGCGCCTCCTTCACTCAAATACTTTGATCCGCGCGCCGCGGATGTGCACGGGGTCGTTGCCGCGGGTCAGGTTTTGAAATCCGATGTGCCCTTTGCGGGGCCGGTCTTTCAACGATGGAGCGGGCGACCCGTCGTGGCGGGGAACAGGTTGAGTGAACTTGTCGAGATCGATGTCCTGAACAACTTCTCCGTTGAGCGTCACTTTCACCTTCGCGCCGCGCAGTTCGATGCGCACCTTGTTCCACTGTTCCGGCTTGTAAACTTGTTTGGACGGCGCGGCAGCGCGATAAAAGCCGGCGGTCAGTTCGCTCTCCTTCGCCTGCGGGTTGTAACGAACATCGGCCATCTGCATTTCGAGCCCATCAAAGGCTGGATCGCCTTTCATCGGCGCCCGCAACGCGCAACCGCTGTTGCCTTGCGGGCCAAGCTTGAATTCATACTCGAGAATAAAGTCGCCAAATTCCTTCTCGCTCATCAGCCACGAGCCGCGCGACCCGGTTCCGGTCAAGGTGCCATCCTTGACGGTCCAGTCGGCGCCTTCGGGAGCCGGTCGCGAGACATCCGCCCAGTCGCCGACGCGAAACCCCTCCGGTTTGCCATCCTTGGAAAAAACTGCCGCAAAGCCTTCTTTGTCAGCGGCTATTAAGAGCGGGTGCGCGAGCAGAAGCGCCCAGGAAATGAAGAGAGTTCGATTCATGGAAGGCGTTGGAAAACGACCGTTGCACTATCCAAACAGCGAGGGCCAGGAATCAACCTCGAAATTCGTGGCGGCCCGGCAAGACAGGCAAAGGCCTGACGTCGGCAGGCAGAATGCCCGCCAGACCCGACGGGCAAAATGCCTGTCTTACGATCTCGGAGCGCAATTTTCACTGCGCTTCAAATTTGCCGAGCCAGACCTGTGGGCTGCGTTCTCCGGGCCGGGTTTCTCCGCCTGCGAGAACGACCGCTCCGTCCCAAAGAAATGCAGGGGTCACCGCCGGAGTCCCTTGGGGAAACGCCCCGGCGCTTCGCCATTCAGCGGTGCGCGCATTGAAGAGAAGCATTTCGCGGCGATAGCCCGGATGCGCCGCGAGGATCGCCTGATTGAATTTCTTGAAGGCCTCAGTTTCCTCGGCGGTCCCCGTGTGACGGGCGTTGAGATCGAGCAGGCGGGCGATTTCACCGTCGTCGCCGCCGAGAATGAGGACGCGATAATCCTCGAGGGCGACGGCTGTTCCACCTGCGACCGGGAGAGGCGGGCGGTTGGGGAAAAGCTGGATTCGGCCGGCTGCCATCCAGGCACCCGTGCGGGGCACAAACTTGAGACCGTCTGTAAATGAGTTCTCTGTCTTCCCGGGAGTCAGATCCCGCCCCCCAAAGATAAAAAAGCATTCGCCGCTGCCATCACTTTGGCCGGCGCAAACGGGAAAGAGGGCCGTCCGCGGCAGGACTGGCATCGGCTGCCATTGGAAGGCCGCTGGATTGCCACGCTGAGAAAGATCGAGACCAAAAAAGTCCGCTCCACTTCGTCCGCTCGGACTCGTGGTGCCGCCGGCGATGTACACCCATGAGCCGCACCGCGCACCACCGGCAAAAGCGATCGGTTTTGGCAGCGGCGGAAAATCGACCCGGTCGACCTTCTTCTCGACTGCGTTCCATTGCAACTTGAAAACCTCGGCGTGGCAGGCATCGGGATCTGCGCCTCCGCAGCAAAGGACGCCATCGTCCAACGAAACCGATATGCCATTGGCGAGAGGCCGCGGCAGGCGGGCCTCGACAGCCAACCACTCGTAGGCAGGTTCGCCACCCTGCGCGCCGGGTTTTTGTTCGAGCACAAAAATCGAATCCGTCCACGCCTTGCGACCTCCGTCGAGCGGTCCTTTTTCTGGATAAAATGTCCCTCCCGCCACGAGAGCATGGCTGTTGTCCAGGACCCCTGCGAAAACCCCAGAAAGCCCATGAGATTTTGTCTGTCCCGAAACTGGCGGCAACTCTGCGATCTTGTTCCAGGAGATCAAATTCAAGGCGACCCCTGGATCGCTGACAGCAGCGGCTGGCGGGTCAACCGCGCGCAAATCAGAACCCAGCGCCATCAGCCATCCGGCCCAGAAAAGTCGTGAATTAGCCATGCGCAATGAAGGTGAGAGTGAGCCGCTCGCCATGGGTGCCTTAAGGGATGAAACGCTCACGGAAACGTTCTGTCTCCGAAGCTAAAGGCGTAGAGGGTGGCGTTCTTGAGCGTGAACTTGAAACGCACGGTTTTGGATGCGGGCGGGATTGCCACGTTCATCAACACATTGGTGCCCGTCGTCTCCATTACGGCGGGCGGGGCGGCTTCGCGATTTTGGTCGTCCAGAAGCGCTGCCGCAACCGATCCTCCCTCGACGATGTCAGCGGTCAGGCGAAGTTTCAGGCCTGGATACGCAACCGGCTTGGTGATCAGCGACGCAGTTTTGCCCGCATTTGCTGCATAACCAGCGAAACCGTCCGCGCGCACAGTCGCGAGATTCAGCGTGTTATCGTGTGTGTAGTAAAACCGGATTTCCTCGCGCAGCGGGATGACCGCCTGCACGGGATCCCGAAGCGAAGCAGGGCCATGCGGGTTCCACTTCGAACCGTCACTACTGACAGCCAAAGAGAGCTTCCCGGGCTGTGCGCCGCAATCGATTCCTGTCAGAGCCAGGTAAATTCCCGCGTGCGGCAGGACGGCGAATGAGGCCGGGTTGCCGACGCCGGAAATCGCCTCCGGGCCGCTCCAGGTGGCAAAGTCGGTGCTGGTCGAGCGCATTAATTGCCGCTCTGGTTTCCGGCCACCTTTTTTTTCCTGAACAAAGAACGCTTCATAACCCTTGCCCGGAGCGCGCAGCAGAGAAGTGTGTGAGCCGGGGGCGAAGGCGAGGTTTTTAACGGCGAGAGCGCTTTCAAACTTGATGCCCTCCTCGGAGAATCTTGCCTGAACTCCATCCTTGCCCTGGCCGAGCAGCTTGAAGACCCGGGCTTCGTCGCTTTCGCCATCATCTCGAAGGAACCCGGCGCTGCGAAAATCCTTGATCAGGAGGCTGGTTTTTGCGCCATTGGGGTCGGGATTCAAATCGAGGAGTGGTTTGTTCCAAAGCAAACCATTGTGTGAAGTGCCGTAACAGCAGCCGGCGCGCCCATACCACGCTTTATAAAACTTCTCATGGGGATCGAGGATGATGTTGAACCACGGCGGCCCGGCGCCGCCTTCGACTGGCGTGTCCATGGTCAGCAAAGGATTCTCATCAGAGGGTTTCGGCACGCCCGGCACCAAGGTTGCGTTCTCAGTTTTTTCGAGCACGCGGTCATCGACCAGCAAGTAGCTGTTTCGGGGAGCGAGCGATTGTGCGGACGCGCCGAGAGCCGGTGCAATGGCACCAAGCAGGCAGAAATACTTGCCGAGGGAGTTCATGGCGCGAATCCTTGCTCCCGGCTTGCCCAGCTTTCAACCACGAACCGTGCCCACCCAACAATCAACGCGCTTCCGGCCGTGCATCGATTTGCACCGCGGGAAGGTAAAACAAATCGTCGGCGGCACTTTGCGCGACGATGGCGAGGGATTGCGGACGAACTTCGAAAGCGACCGCCCGGCTCGCTATTTCGCCGATCTTTACTGTCGTGATGATTTGCGGGGCGGCCACGTCATCATGCTCGGCCCCGGAAATGAAGCCGAGGCCCGCGATGCCCTGGCGGCGTGGCCCGGCGGCCTGCAAGTCGGCGGCGGAATCAATGCTGCCAACGCGCAGGACTGGATCGAGGCGGGCGCTTCCCACGTCATCGTGACGTCATGGTTGTTCTCTCCGGAGGGAGATTTCCTGCCCGAACGGCTGAAAGAACTTGTGGGAAAGGTTGGGCGCGAGCGCTTGGTGATCGACCTCAGTTGCCGTGGGACCCCGACGGGATGGGCTGTTACCATGAACCGCTGGCAATTATCCACCAATCTTACAGTGACCGCGGCAACGCTCGATGACCTGGCCTCTTCCTGCGCGGAATTTCTCGTTCATGCGGTCGATCGCGAGGGACGCGCGGCCGGCATGGACGACGCTTTGATCGGTTTGCTGGGCGGATGGGCGAAGCTGCCGATCACCTATGCCGGCGGAGCGGCCAGCCTGAGCGACCTGGCTCGGTGCCATCAGCTCACTGGCGGGACCGTGGACCTCACCATCGGCAGCGCGCTCGACATTTTTGGCGGAACCGGCGTCACATACGCAGATTGCCTCGCCTGGAATCGGCGTCTCGCCCAGGGAAGGTAACGCAGGCGGGTCGCCGGGCGGCTCGCCTGTGAGTGCCTCAGGCATTTTGCCTGAGCCTTCAACAACAAGCGATGGCCGGCCAAGATGGCCGGGGCACGCACAGGCAAGAGGCCTGCGTCACGATCACAAGTCCAACGGGCTGCTGCGAGCGTTGATTGCTTTTCCGCCAAACACCCGGTGTATCGCTGACCTATCCGTTTTTGCCCGGCCAATCGCAGCGATGGTATTCGCTTGCGAGTTGCCGGGCCGTCCGTTTTCTTAGGCTCCCTCCGCCTGGCCCCCAAATGCCTGCTGCTCGCATTCGCTGTCGTTTCACGGTGACGCTCTTTGCACTCGCTTTGTCGGCGTGGGCCAAAGGCGCGCCAACTGTCGCCGACAGTTCCGACTTGCGAAAGGTGCCGGGCTTGGCCGATCGCAGCGAGGAGGCACCGTTGGCTGATCTCTTTCGCAAGACCGATCCCAAAAACGACGCTCAGTGGAACAGCGAGATACTCGCTGAACTCGCAGGGAACCAACTTAAGATGCTGGGAGCCGCAATGGCAGAAGTTGGGGACGCCGACTCAAATCTCCCTCAAGTCCTCGACGCCGGATTTCGGAGCGCTCCGCTCCGCCCAGTAGTTAAGGAGGTTTTCCGCGATGGCTCACTGCGAGTGCTGCGCGCCCAGGGCGGAGAGGAGAAAACGTCCGTCACCCGCGACACATTTGGGGCGGAGTTGGATCGGCTGAGGTCGATCTACCCGTCGACCACCACGGTTCACACGAAATTCAAAGTGATTCGCGTGTCGACCAAAGAGAATATCGCCGAGACGGTTGCGTATGTGCAATCAGACGGAACAACTCCCGCTGGAGTAATTCAGCAGAGTGCTACCTGGACCTGCGAATGGCGGGGTGATTCGAAGGAAAAACCCCCGCTGCTCACCGGCATTTCCGTGGCCGATTACGAAGAGGTCCTGCCGGCGGCGGCTGCGAGCACATCCGAAATTCCCAAGCGGCCCGAGGGCGGGCCGTCTCCAGGGGCGGGTCCGCTTTTTCAGGATGCCACGGTGGCCTTGATAGGCAGAAATCCATCCTGGTCCCGCGATTTGATTTACGGCGCGGATCATTGGTACGGGAACCTCGATGTCACCTTCGGCATTCATCAGGGCAACCATGGCGTGTCAATTGTCGACATCGATGGTGACGAGCGTGAGGACGTCTTTCTGGCGCAGCCGGCGGGGTTGCCAAACCGGATGTTTCATCAATTGCCCGACGGCACACTCGAAGATGTCAGCCATGCCTCGGGGCTTGATTGGCTTGATAACACACGGTGCGCGCTTTTCGTCGATCTCGATAACGATGGCGACGCAGACGCGGTCCTCGTTCTCGGCTATTCGGCCCAGATTTTCGAAGCGGACGGTCATGGCCACTTCCGGCCGCGTTCGGTGATCGAGCTCTTTTCATGGCCCGCTTCCATTGCCGCCGCGGACTATGACAATGATGGGGACATCGATCTTTACTTCTGCGGTTATAATCCCAGGGGTGAAACCGCACCTGGCGACATCTTCGCCAATCCCGTGCCCTATCACGACGCCAACAATGGCGCGCGCAACTTCATGATCGAAAATACCGGTGGCTGGAATTTTAGAGACACCACCAACGAAACCGGCCTCGATATGAACAATCGCAAGTTCTCCTTCGCAGCGGTCTGGGAGGATTTCGACAACGACGGTGATCAGGATCTCTATGTCGCCAACGATTTTGGGCGCAAAAATCTTTATCGCAATGACCTGATCAGAGACGGCAAACGTGCTGACCGGCCGCGGTTTGTCGACATCGCTGACGAGGCTGGGGTGGGGGATTTGGGTGCTGGCATGTCAGTCACCTGGGGCGATTACAACCACGATGGTCTCATGGATTTGTATGTGGCGAACATGTTTTCGAGCGCGGGCAATCGCATCGCGAGCCAGCAGCAATTCAAAGCCGGGGAGGATGAACAAAACCGCGCCAAATTCCTGCGGCACGCCCGCGGCAACTCGCTTTTCAAAAACCTGGGCAATGGGAAGTTCGCTGACGTCAGTGAGGAGGCCGGAGTGACGCTGGGACGCTGGGCATGGGGCAGTTTGTTTGTGGACATCAACAATGACTCCTGGGAGGACCTCTATGTCGTGAATGGTTTCTTCACGACGCCGGACACGGGAGATTTGTGAAGTTTCTTCTGGCGGCAGGTCGTGTCGCACTCTCCCACGCCGACAAGCAGCTCGAACGAAATGCTCCAGTACGACAAGGGCTGGGCGGCGGTGAACAAATTGCTCCGGGCCGGGCGATCCTTTTCTGGCAATGAAAAGGACTGCTGCTTTTTGAATACCTGCGGTCCGCGCTTCGCCTGTGTGAGCGCCGCCACCGGTCTCGATTTCGCAGACGACGGCCGCGGACTGGCATTATGCGACTGGGATCGCGACGGCCGCCTCGATTTGTGGGCCACCTACCGCACAGGTCCACGGGTTCGCTTTTTGAGAAACGCCTACGCTTCGGCTGATAACCACTGGGTCGAGCTTCGCCTGCAAGGCGACGGCAAAACCACAGCGCGTGACGCGTTTGGGGCTCGGGTCGAGGTGCATCGGGAAGGAAATGCTGCGGTCCCGTTGGTGAAGACGTTGTATGGCGGCAGCGGGTATTTAAGCCAGTCCTCAAAGTGGCTGCACTTCGGCCTCGGAGCCGCGGATAAAATCAGCAAGATCGTGGTGCGGTGGCCCGCGGGTGAAGCCGAATCGTTCAGCGGCGTGGCGGTGGATGGGCTGTTCGACCTCGTGCAGGGAACCGGCGGCGCAAAACGCTGGACGCGTCCCGAAGGAGCGGCCCGAACCTTGACCCACGCAGAACCCGTCGTCTCTCCGCTCTCCGACAAAGCGCGCGTCGTCGTCCTCCGGCCGATGCCATTGCCGGAGGAGATTGGTTTCCAGCCGGGACAGACACGGCTGATCAATTTTTGGCAGACGACGTGTCAAAATTGCGCGCGTGAACTGAAGGCCTGGGGGCAGGATCTGCAAACGCTCGGGGAAACTGGTCTCGAAATGTGTCTTCAATGCGTGGACCCAGGGATTTCGGCCGAGAAAGCTCAGCAGGCAGCGCACAAGCTGGGTTATCCCGGTAGCGTCGAGGTCGCGGAGAGCAAAACTGTCGAGATGCTGAACGTGCTGCAAAAATCCTGCATCGGGCGGCAAGCGGACCTGCCGACTCCAAGTAGTTTTCTGGTCGATGCCGAAGGACGCGTAGCTGTCATCTATAAAGGTCCCGTGACAGTCGAACAATTGGCAAACGATGTGAAACTGTTAGGGGCCAGCCGTGACGCCATTCTGGCGGGTGCGGTTCCGGAGCCCGGCGGACCATGGTTGGAGAAGCCAGGTGGCGCCGCACCCCGAGCCTTCGCTGTAAGGCTGGTCGAGAATGGCTTCCGCGCTGAAGCCGAGCGCTATCTGCGCCAGATTTTGCCGATTTACCAATCGCCGGCCGCCGATCAGGGGGCCGGCGCCGACACATTCCGGCTCAACGAGCTTGCGGAATGCCACATTTTCTTGGGCGCGATTGAATTTGATCGCAAGAATTATCCCGCCGCGGTTCACCACTACATCGAGTGTCTTGGCATCTCGCCTTCCCACCGCAAAGTGCGTCTCGAACTGGCTCGCACCTACGAAGAACTGGGCGAATGGCAGCCATTGATATCCCAGCTCGAGGAAGTTTTGAAACTCGGGAGGCACGACCCCGAGACACTGCAGCGTCTCGGTCGCTTAAAGGTCGAACACGGGTCACGCGAGGAAGGAATCTCGCTCCTCCGGGAATCCCTCGCGATCAAGCCTGACAAGGAAACGCATTTTCATCTGGCCAACTCACTGGCTGAGAGGAAAGATTTTCACGCTGCCATTGCTGAGTTGCGGGCGGCGCTCAAACTCGACCCTGCATGGCCGCCGGCTTGCAACAACCTGGCCTGGACGCTAGCCACTGCAAAAAAGCCGGAGCTCCGTGACGGCGTCGAGGCGGTCAAATTGGCGGAATTGGCGGTCAAGGCGACCGACGGACGCATCCCTCAACTGTTAGGCACGCTCGCGGCGGCGCATGCCGAGGCCGGGCAATTTGACGAGGCCGCCTCGACCATTCGCAAGGCCTTGGCGCTTGCGGAAAGTACCCAGGATAGCACCCTGGCAAAAAGTTTCCGGGAAAAGCAGGCCGCCTATGCGAAACGCCGGGCCTGGCGTGAGTAGCGATTTAAGGTGGCTCGCCAATAGGGCTCGCCCTGCCAAACACGGCGCTTACGATGCATCGGGGAGGGCGAGTGTATCGCGAGCAGCGACGAATGCCGCGAATTTATTGCGGCTCGCCAGTAGGCTCGCCCTGCCAAGTGGCGCGTCGCGAATCCGCGAGCCGAAATGAACCGGTCTCGCGGCGCTCGACCCTCCAAATCAGCTCAATTCACGTAGGCCAGCTCATTGGCAAAGAGCAATGCCTGTGCATAGCGCTCCCACTTTTCGAGGGCAGCACGTTCGACCCGCTCACCGTCATTCTGAATCGGTCTGCGATCTCCCCGCTTGCCCATCATGCCCGGGGCTCCGGGATTCTTTTTCAGTCCCCGCAACAGACCCTGCTTTTTCAACTGGCGGCGTTCTTCACGGGTAAGGTTTTTCAGGTTGATGGGCTCCGCGGAAGCCAACATAGGTGGTAGCTCCTTTGATTGATCTCCGTCCCTGAGAAAATTCTGAGCCAGCGCGATCTCCTGCGGTTTCGGCCACCGTTGAAACAGAATTTCATAAAGGGCGCGCACCCGACCAGCATCATCCCGGGCCGCTTGAAATTCCGCGCGGTCGACCAGTTTGCGCGCAACGTCCACCACCAAAGGGCTATTCATCAAAAAGAGGGCCTGCTGCGGAACCACCGTAGTCGAGCGCTTCGAGTTAGGCATGTCAGGGTCGCTGAAATCAAATGCCTGCATCAAATCCGGCAGATTCCCGCGATCGACATAGCCGTAGACACTGCGACGATAGCTGTAGGGTTCATCGGTGATATTTACCGGCTGTCCGAACATGGTGGGATCAAGCCGCCCACTGAAAACCAGCAGTGAGTCCCGCACGCCTTCAAAATCCAGCCGCCGGATGTTCGCTCTCCAGAGAAGCCGGTTCTGAGGGTCGAGCTTTTCGTATTCCGGGCGGGTGTCACTTGATTGCTGATAGGCGTTCGAGAGCAAGATGAGGCGGTGTAATTGCTTTAACGACCAGCCGTTTTCGACGAATGAGACAGAGAGCCACTCGATCAATTCAGGATGACTCGGTTTTTCACTTTGGACCCCCAGATCGTCGGGCGTCGGCACCAGGCCTTCCCCAAAATGGTGCATCCAGACGCGATTCACCGCGACGCGAGGCGCCAGCGGATTGTTTGGACTGACGATTGCATTGGCCAGCTCGAGACGGCCGCTTCCTTCCCGAAACGCCGGCTGCGCTGTGCCCCCCAAAACTTCCAGGAAGCGGCGGGGCACGACCTCGCCCTTCAATTCTGCCTGCCCGCGAATAAAGAGGCGGGAATCTGCCGGCGCTCCCGCATCGGTGACGGCCATGGCGCGCGGAGGAGCGCCGGGATGGGTGAGATCGAGTTCATTGAGCTGACCGAAGACAAAGCCGGCGCGGTAAACCTCCCTGGGCTGCCACCGCGCGATGGCCTCGCGCAATCCCTCAGTGTTTAGCTCATTCGCGGTCGCCACGTGAACGGCCGTTCGCAGTGCCTTGGCGATGTCGGCATCGATGTCCTTGATTGTTCCGTCAGTTGATTTCGAGCATGCGTTTATCAGTGAATCGACCTCGGGCTCGAGGCTGGAAAAAAGCCTCCCATAAATCGCGGCCACTTCCGGAAGAGATGCCGGGTTGGTGCCCGTGAATGCTCTGGCGACCAGTGGATGCACAGGATAGCGAGGCTTTGGAACGGTGACGTCGGCAACCAATGCTTGCGCCTGGGCGGCGAAATCCCGCACCGGCAAGTTCACGAAGGCGCGCCATGGCCAGAACACTTCGGCCGAGCGGAATGGGGCTCGTTGCAATCCCTGAAATGTCCGGCGGACCAATTCGGGATCGAGTTGATGCTTTTTCATAACGGCGAGGCGCTGCGCCGGATCGCCTTTTCCTCGACGCTTATTCATTTCGGCCATCGCCAGCAGCAGGGGCTCGGTCTGGCGGCAAAACTGCGCCAGCTGCTGGCGGGCCACCCGAAAGTAAGCGGCGCGGTTTTGCTCTTCGAGAGCCGCCCGTTTTTTCAAGTAGTCATCGTAGGCATCACCGTCGGGAATCACCAAAAGCGGCTTCTCCCCCGGCTCGCGCGAACTGGCAAAAACCCCGTGCAAGGCGTAATAATCCGCCTGCGAGATGGGATCGAACTTGTGATCGTGGCACCGCGCACAGGTCACCGTCAACCCGAGCAGCCCTTTCGACAAAACATCGATGCGGTCGTTGATGATATCGTTAGGGTTTTGAAAACGCTGACCGACGGTGAGGAAGCCAAGCGCCGCCAAAGCCTCGCGATTCTGACCCTGTTGCTCGAGTAAAAGACGGTCGGCTGCGAGTTGTTCGATGACGAACTGATCGTAGGGCTTGTCGTCGTTGAAGGCTCGAATGACGTAGTCGCGATATGTCCAGGCATGGGCATAACGATAGTCCTCACGCACTTTTCTATCGCCGCCGGTGGTGTCCGCGTAACGTGCAGTGTCAAGCCAGTGGCGCGCCCAGCGTTCGCCGTAATGAGGTGATCTTAACAGCGCGCCGACCACTTTTTCCCAGGCATTGGACGCCGTGTCCTGAACGAACGCGATCACCTCCTGAGGCGAGGGGGGCAGTCCTAGCATGTCAAAATAGGCGCGGCGAATCAAGGCTTGGCGCGAGGCAGGCGCATTAGGCGTCATGCTTTTTGCCTCGAGTTTTTCGAGAATAAAGGCATCGATCGGGCTTTGGACCCAGCTCTGGTTTTTGACGGCTGGCCCCGCCGGCTTTCTCAGCGGTTGATAGGCCCAATGCGCGCGGGCCTCTGCGTTCAGGCCGCTGATCTTCGAAGCGGTCGCCTTATCGCGGGGATAGGGTGCGCCGATGGCGATCCACTCAGCCAAAGCGGCGATCTGCTCGTCGCCGAGTTTGGCACTTTTGGCGGGCATCTTTAGATCGGGGTCTTCGTGTTTGACCGCCTTGAGCAGGAGCGATTTTTCCGGTTTTCCGGGAACAACGGTGGGTCCGCTCTGGCCGCTCTTTTCCCAGCCTGACCTGGTATCGAGGGTCAGTCCGCCCTTGGCCTTGCCCTTTTCCAGGCTGTGGCATTCGTAACAATTCGCAGCCAGCAGAGGACGAATTTTTGCCTCGAAAAACTCGCGCTGCGTTTGACTGGGCTCGGCAGCCCGGCAAAAAGTGACCGCGAGCAGGCAAAGGGAGTAAGCGGCAACCCGGCGCATAAGTGGGCGATGAAGAAAATCAAGCGTGCAACCCCAATTGCGAGCGAAAGTTGCGAGCGCACCTTTGCGCAGGTGTCGAAGCCCTGTCATAAATGCGGGTGAGAATTTCCTGGCGACCCATTTTCCGGCGCACCGCACAAGCGGCGAAATTCGGGGCATTGATGCTTTTGTTTGGATCATTTTCTTCGGCGCCTTTACTCGCTGCTCCGACGATCGTTATCGATGCCGGCCATGGCGGCCGGGATGGCGGAGCGTATTGGGGCGGCGTGAAGGAGAAAGACTTGACCCTGCGACTGGCAGGTCGCGTCGAATCCGAGTTGCGCGCACGCGGTTTGAGAACCGCAATGACCCGCCGCCGTGATGTTTTCATACCGCTTGGTGGGCGAGCGGCCGCGGCGAACCGACACCGCAACGCGATTTTGGTCAGCCTGCATTTCGATGCCTCGCGCGACAAACGGGTGCGTGGTCTTACGGTTTACCATGCAGGGCCGGCTGGCAAAGTGCTCGCTGGAAAGCTTGCGGCGGCGATCGGACGTCCAGGTGGCATTAGAAATCGCGGCGCTGTGCGGCGGAATCTGGCCGTGTTGCGAAATACTCGCGGAGCTGCGGTCTTGATTGAGTGCGGCTTCGTCAGCAACGACGTCGAGCGGCGCCTCTGCAGGTCGGCAGCCTTTCAAGCGCAGTTGGCCAAGGGCATTGTCCGCGGGTTGAGCGCCCATGTGCGAAAATAAACACAGCCGAGGATCGCGTTCGATTAGATTGCCCCTGCCTGCACAGAGCGCCTACAATGCCTGCATGTTAAGAAGACAGTACACAATTCGCAGTGTGCCCTCGGCGGTTGATCGGGCGCTGCGTCGTCGGGCGCGACAGGAAGCAAAGAGCCTCAATGCGGTGGCTGTTGAAGCCATGGCTCGAGGATTGGAAATTGAGGCCAGGCCACGTCAGCACACTGATCTCGATGGGCTCATCGGTTCGTGGCAGGAAGACCCGGCATTCGACCAGGTGCTCACAGGTTTCGAACGAATTGATCCCGACCTCTGGAAATGAACGTGGCCCTGGACACCAATGCCTACAGCGATTTACATAGCCTTATCCTGTGCACTTCGGACGCACACTTCCAGCTCCTGCCACAAATTCCGCGGTGTTGAGGGATGCCACTCTGATGTCTTCCAGGCGCCGCTGGGCGTCTGCGGGTTCAGCGGCGGGCCGCTCCTGATACCCATCGCCGGGACGAGCGTGTTGGACTTGTGCGGATCGCATCGAATTGTGAGGTGATGCCGGCGTCACGCCTGCAAGTATTTGAGGCATCTTGCCTGAAACTGGGTGGCCGGCCAGGATGGCCGAGGTACGCACAGGCAAGTTGCCTGCGTCATAAACGCCAGAGTCCGACAGGCTGGAGCCTTAGATGCCACCTTCTGAACTGCCGCTCAGCTTCCTTTGTGTGCGGTCTCGGCGGCGGCGCGCACGATTTCGTAAAAGCTGCCGCTTTCGAGGCTGGCTCCGCCGACGAGAAAGCCATCCACGTCGGGCTGCGCGCTTAATTCGGCGGCATTCGATGGTTTGACGCTTCCGCCATATTGGATGCGCACGCGCTTGGCGGCGGTGGGGTCGAACATTTCCTTGAGCCTCGAGCGGATAAAGGCGTGCGCTTCCTGAGCCTGTTTGGCGGTGGCGTTGCGGCCGGTCCCGATCGCCCACACGGGCTCGTAGGCCACCACCGTTTCAATCATCTGGTCGGCCGTGATTCCTTTTGTGCACACGGATAACTGAGCGCCGAGCACCTCCTCGATTTTGCCAGAGTCGCGCTGTTCGAGCGTCTCCCCAATACATAGGATCGGCTTCAGGTGGGAGGCATGGGCCGTCACCAGCTTTTTATTTATGAACGCATCGGTTTCTCCAAAAAGCGCGCGTCTTTCGCTATGGCCGACGATGACGTAGGAGATGTACAGCTCGCGGAGCATGATGGCGCTTATTTCACCCGTGAAGGCGCCGCTCGTTTCCGGGTGCATATTTTGCGCTGCCAGCCTCACCCTGCTCTTGCCCAGCAACTCGCTGGCGGTGGCCAAACAGGGAAACGCCGGAGCGATGACCACATCCACACCATCAAGATTCCCAAATACCGGCAGAAAAGATCGTATGAAATCCTGCGTCTCGGAAGGCGTTTTGTGCATTTTCCAGTTCGCAGCAACAATCGGTTTGCGCAGCTTGGCCATGGGCGAAAAAAAGCTATTCGTTACTCGCAATTTGCCTGTCGTCGAACGGTAATGAGAGGAAGTTCGTCATTCGAGATCGTTCCGCAGACTTTCAGTCTGTTGGAGGAGACTTGAGGTGTGCAGCGCCGGGGTTCAGCCACAGGAGTGTCGCTGCTACAGGCCGCTCAGTGATTGAACAGGAACTCCTTGCTGCTGAGCAGCGCCCAATAGGCATCTTCGAGGACGGCGCGTTTCTCGGGCGCCGTTGCGCCTGCCAGTTCGGTAACGAAACGCGCTCGTTCGGCGGGGGTGGGAAGGCGGCCCAGACACCGCAAATAAGCGTCTTCGACGATTTGCTCAGGAGTCATTCCCTGCGCGAGGACGCGCGTGAGGTGGCTTTCACTTGCGGTGAGCTTCTTATGCAATGAGTCACCGTTCGTGATATGGAGCACTTGTGCCACACTCGGTTCGTTGGTGCGCTCACACTCACAGGTTTTTTCCCGATCCGGCTTGCCAAAGCTCTGCAGAAAGTATGACGCGATAACCGAATCCGGCAGTTGCAGCGCGCGCAGCCCGACTGGAAACGCCATCGCGGCTCCGCGGCTGTTGCGGGTGTCGGTTTTGTATTCGGTCGGAACACCAGTGGCCTGGCTGAAGGCGTCGATCATGACCTCCGCCATCAGCCGTTTTGGGTGGTAATGACTATAAAACCGCGAGTCCTCCCTGTTTTGTGGCAGCGGCTGGCTGCTGCGCTGATACGTCGCGCTCTGCAAAATCGCCCGCATGAGCGCCTTGAGATCAAATTTGTTCTCGGCGAGAAAGCGCGCCGCCGCATTCAGAAGTTTTTCATTCGAAGCCGGATTGGTCTCGCGCAGATCGTCGACCTTCTCGACCAATCCGACTCCTAAAAAGTTTGCCCAAACGCGATTGACGATGGCTCGGGAAAACATCGCGTTGTCCGGCGAGGCCATCCAGGCAACGGCGGCGAGCCGCCGGTCGTCGCTTGAAGAGGCGTCCATGGACTTGCCGTCGAGAGCGGCTGGAGGCAATGGACGGCCGGTCAGCGGCTGCGCCAGATCGCCTTTGGCCACGGTGAAGATGACGTGGTCGCCGTCGCCGGCCGGTCCCACTTTCGTCCGAACCCGCGAAAAGAGGTTGGCGAAGGCGAAATATTGCGAGTTGGTCCACTTTTCGAGGGGATGGTTGTGGCAGCGAGCGCAATTGATCGACATGCCCAGGAACGCCTGAGTCGTGGTTTCCGCCATCAGCCGCGGATCCTCATGCAGGACGTAAAAATTGGCCGCGCCATTTTCCAGCGTGCTGCCGTTGGCGGTCACGATTTCCCGGACGAACTGGTCCCAGGGCGCATTGGCGGCCACTTTCTCGCGAATCCACCGGTAGTAACTCCACATCGCGGCCGGCTTCAGCTTTTTCGAGCTGACCAGGAGGAGGTCGCACCATTTGTAAGTCCAGTAATCGACAAACTCCAGCCGGCGCAGCAGGGTCTCGACAAGCTGGTCCCGCTTGTCCGGGTTGGTGTCAGCCAAATAGGCGCGGGCCTCGTCGGCGGTGGGCAGGAGGCCAATGGTATCAATGAACGCGCGCCGCAAAAACTCGAAGTCGCTGCACGGCGGCGACGGCGGAAGATGAAGCGCTTCCAGTTTTTCCAGGACGAGATCATCGATCCAGTTTCGGCGCGCGGCATTGACGAAGGTTTCGGGATCGAGCTGATTGGGGAAGGGGACCGTGATTTCGCTGACGGCGACTTTTTGCAGATACCAGGCGGTCACCGCGCCTTCACCGAAGCCGACGACCTTCACTCCGCCCGCGTCATCAACGTTGCAGACCGATTCATTCGCGGACGCGAATTTTGTCCACGCGGTCACATCCTCGCTTCGCCCGTCGGAAAAATGCGCGAGAACTTTCAGCGGCTGCGCGGCGTCTTTCGAAAGCGTGGTTCGCGGCGGTTGCATCTCGAGACGCGCGATGCGCGCCTCATCCTGACGGGGCCCCGGCGCACCCTGGGCGATCCAATTGGCCAGAGCCGAGTATTCGCGGGAACCGACTTCGAACTTCTTCCCGCCCTTATGCGGCAACGTGGCTGTTGATTTCAGCAACAGCAGTGAGCGGCCAGGATCCGCCAGGTCGATCCGCCGCCCCCCGGCATGCCGTGTGATCGACAGGTGATCGCCGATATCGTCATAGCCTCGCAGCGAAAGCCGGAACCCGTTCTGTCCCGCAGCCGCCCCGTGACATGCGCCCGTCGAACACCCATACCTCGCCAAAATTGGCTGCACCTGGTTGCGGAAGGAGACGGGTGCCTCTTCCGCGCGCACAGTTGAAAACAAACCCTGCAAGCAAAAGAGAACAGATGCCGAAAAATAGAAGGAGGTACGCACAGGCAAATCAGATCAAAACAACTCCCTGACCGGCATAGTGCCAAAATCGACCAGCGGGAAGGGCCGTCCGGCCGGGCCGGGCAATTCGGCGGTCAGTTCGAGCCCGAGGGAATGGGCGATGGTGGCGACAATTTCCTTCGGGGCGACGGGGCGCTCAGTGGGATAGGCGCCGATTTCATCGCTTTTGCCGATGGCCCGGCCGCCTTTGACCCCGCCGCCGGCGAACGAGCACGTCCAGCAATTTGGCCAGTGGTCGCGGCCTCCGGCAGGGTTGATCTTTGGAGTGCGTCCGAATTCGGCCAGGCAGGTGACGAGCGTCGACCCCAGCATCCCGCGTTCAAGCAAATCACCGATCAGCGCGGCATAACCCTGGTCATACATGGGCGCGACGATGTCCTTCATGCCGGCGATGCTGGTGAATGGCTTCGAGCCATGGATGTCCCAGGTAATTTCGTCGAAGACGGTGATGAACGTGTTGATGGTGACGAAGCGCACGCCGGCTTCGATGAGCCGCCGCGCGAGCAGGCAGGATTGGCCGAAACGATTCATGCCATAACGCTCGCGCACGGCCTGGGGCTCCTTCGTCAGATCAAAAGCGGCTCGGGCCTTTTCGCTGGTCATCAGCCGGTAGGCAGCCGCGAAATTCTCGTCCATCAACTGCGCGCTCGGACTGGCCTCGAAAACTTTCACAGTCTCTTCGACGGCCTGGCGCAGCGATTGCCGCCGCTTGAGCCGCGCTTCGCCGATTCCGGCAGGTGGCAGAAGGTCGGGCACCTTGAAGTCCGGCTTCGACGGATCGGCATTGAGAACAAACGGATCGTAGGCCTTCCCCAAAAAGCCGGCATCCTGCCCGTGCGGGAGATTGCCGCCGGTGGAACCCATCGGCTCGGGTAAAATGACGTGCGCGGGCAATTCGGTCCGCCGGCCTTTCAGAAATTCCAAAGCGCATCCGATGTGCGGTGTATTGATGCCGCCGGTGAAAAGCCGGCCGGTCTGCATCATTTGGTGCCCGGTATCATGCACCGCCGCCGCGTTGTGGTAGCACGAGCGAACCAGCGAGAATTGATCCGCGATCTCAGCGTGGCGCGGAAAAATCTCGGTGATTTGAAAATCGCCCTTCGTGCTGATGGGCGCAAAGGGCCCTCGTATTTCCTGGGCCGCGTGAGGCTTTGGATCCCAGCAATCAAGCTGGCTCGGCGCGCCGAGATTGAAGATGAGGATGCAGCTTTTACCGTTGTCAGCGGATTTCGCCGCCTCTGTCGCGGTGGCGCGCGCGCAAAACAGTGCCGGCAAGCCCAAGCCGAGAGCGCCCAGCGACCCGACTTGCAGGAAGTCGCGTCGCGAAACCCCATCGCAAGTGGTGATGGAACCCTGGCCGGAAAGTTTCAACATGGCCGTGCAGTTTAGACTAAAAGCAGCGGCGGCGCTACCTCCGACCCGCATAAGCCGCTGCCGTCTCGCGCAGGGCACGGGCTTCGTCTGCGAGTTCTCGCAACAGGACTGAGACCTGAGGAATTGATGCCAGCGCAGCTTGCGTCTCCGCCGCAACGTCATCGTGGTCCCCCAGACCAGCGTCTTTGAGCGGCCGCAATCGCCGCTGCATGAGCTCTTTGATTTCGGGCGCGTTGTCGACTCCTCGAAAACTGGCGCTGTGAAAACTGAAGCCGGCGGAGTGCCGGCCGCCGGTGTTGGATCCGCCGCCGCCTGCCGTGTCGACCTTGAGGTCGGCGATGCCCAAAACTCGTTGGAGCGGTCCTTGTTGCACGCTGAGGTTCTGAATATTTGCAAATGTCACTGTCATTTCGCGCACGATGAGGGCCCCTTCGCGCACTCGCAGGCTGCGATCGGTCAGTACATACCAGCGGTAGTCGTAGTCGATTCTAAGACAAACCCAGCTCACGAGAAGCTGCGCCATTTCCAGAGCCAAAGTGAGCAGCCCCAGACCAGCGAAGATGAAACCGGCACCGCCGGTATTTGCAGACGCAACACCAAGCCCTGTGATGGCGACGATTGACATCAGAGCGATGGGGGCCTGGGCGAAACACCACAGGACCACGCGGTATCGATAAAAACGAGGCGAGGCGCGGAACACCATGGTGGCTGTTTCGTCGCCCGGCGGCGGATCAGGTTTCGGCGGAATTTTCAGCGCCCGCTCCATCCATCGCACGAATTTCTGATACATGGGTTGGTAGTCAGGAGCCTCGCTTCAGGCCGGCGGTGACGGCGGGATGATGTTCTGGTGTTGGAACTTTTTGATGGCCTCGCGGGTGGCATGCAACGCATCGCGCACCTGTCCGAGCGCATCCACCAACTCGGATGCCGAGGCCACGCCAACCGTGCCGGCCGCCGGCCTCTCGACAACTCCTGTCTTTCGGGACCCGCGCATCCGCGTGTAAAGAAAATCTCGGATCGCTTCAAATTGCTTGAACCCTTCGATCACGAGCTCCGGTGTGGCGCTGCCGGAAGCCGTCTGCACCTGGACATCGGCCAGGCCGAGCCAGCGTTGAATAAACCCCGAGGTCAGATGGATGTCCTGAATTCGCGCGTAGGCGAGGTTGATCTCCCGCCGAAACAAAATCCCCCAACGCGCGTGGATGCCCTCCTCATCGAATCGGTACCGCAGTGTGCGGTAGCGAAAATAGAGATAGGGGAGGGTGACAATGATTCCCGGTCCGGAAAGAATCGCGCGCGCAAGGTAGAGCTTCCACAAGTCTGGATGCGGACGCTCGAGTTGGTATATTTCTTCAGCGGTCACGGTTTGGCGGCAGTTTGTTGGTTTGTGGGCTTTCGCGCAAGCGCCTCGAGAGCCTGGCAAAAATCGATGAGTTCTATAGCTTAGTAGGCCATTCATTAAATGCGCTAACGAATCTGGGAAAGCGGCCAAGGGAACAAACAAAGGTAGGGACGGCTGACCTCAGCCGTCCGCGCCAAGTGAACGGCGCGATGGGTCATCGCGCCCTACCTTGCACGACCAGCGCACCGCAATGTCCCTAACTTCGTTGGCCTTCTGCTAGACGACCTTGCCTAATAACTGAAAATCATCGATTGAAATACGTGAGTGAATTTACGAAACGGCCTACTTAGACGGGAAAAGCTCGAAATCATTGGATGAAAGCTGATGGTGACATCGGCCGCTGCAGCCTGTCGGACTTTGGCATTTGTGACGCAGGCAACTTGCCTGTGCGTACCCCGGCCATCCTGGCCGGCCACCCAGTTTCAGGCAGGATGCGCAGGATGCCTGAACTACGTGCAGGCGAGACGCCGATGGCGAGACGCCGATGGCGAGACGCCTGCATCACCTCACATTTCGATGCGTTCCCTCAAGTCCGACACGCTCCGCTGGGCGATGTGTTTGAGGCGCCGCTGGCGTCTTTCAAAAATGGGGCACGGGCGTCTGGGCCACCAAAATCCATGTACGCGCCAGTCGATGCCACCTCCGGAAACCTTCGCTATGCCTGCCAGGTCGGTATAGTTGTGAGACCTGAATGAAACACGCCATTCCCACCGAACGTCTTGGTCCCTTGGGCGTGCCGATGGCGCATGCGGTGCAGGCGTGCGTTCACTGCGGGTTTTGTCTGCCCACATGCCCCACCTACCAGGTGCTGGGGCAGGAAATGGATTCACCGCGCGGGCGAATCGTGCTCATGAAAGATGTGCTCGAGGGCCGGCTTTCGCTCGAACAGGCATTGCCTCACATTGATGCCTGCCTTGGATGTCTGGCCTGTGAAACAGCCTGTCCTTCGGGTGTGCTCTATCGTGATCTAATTTCCCCTTTTCGGGATTATGCTGAAAAGAAGCGGGAGCGCGGGATTTGGGATAACTTCAAGCGCTTTGCCTTGCTGCAAACCTTGCCCTATCCGCGCCGGTTTCGCGTCGCTGCGCGTCTCGCGGGCTGGGCGCGACCCTTGGCCCGGCTGATGCCCCGCGCCGTCCGTCCAATGTTTGCCCTCCTGCCAAAAAAGCTTCCGCCGCCGGAAGCCCTCGACTCGTTTTATCCCGCCGACGGCCCGCGCCGCGCGCGGGTGGCGTTGCTCAGCGGCTGCGTGCAGCCAGTGCTCGCACCGGAAATCAACCAATCCACGGTTTCGCTGCTGACGCGCAATGGCGTCGAAGTGGTCATCCCACCCGAGCAAGGCTGCTGCGGATCTCTCGGATGGCATATCGGAGAGGCAGGGGAAGCGCGGGAAAAAGCAGCGCAAAATCTTGTGGCGTTTCCATTCACTGAAGTCGATGCCATCATCACCAATGCCGCGGGTTGTGGTTCGGGCTTGCGGGAATATCCGCTGATGCTCCGCGGAACGCCGCTCGAGGAGGCCGCACGCGCCTTCGCTGCAAAAGTGCGCGATATCTGCCAGTTTCTTGACGAACTCGGTATCGCGCCCCCTCCGGATCCTAACCGCTCAATCACCGTGGCGTATCACGACGCCTGTCATTTGGCCCACGGACAGGGAGTGTGGGCCGCGCCGCGACGCCTCCTGCACCAAATCCCCGGCCTCGTTGTCAAGGAAATCTCCGATCCCGAAGTCTGTTGCGGTTCCGCCGGCACTTACAACATCGATCAGCCGGAAACCGCTGCAGAATTGGGCCGCCGCAAAGCGGCCGCCATCATGGCCACCGGCGCCGAATTTGTAGTGACCGGCAACATCGGTTGCCTGACCCAACTGCAGGCCCATCTCCCGCCCGGCACGCGCATCATGCACACGGTGGAACTGCTCGATCGGGTCTATCGAAGTGCTCTTTAAGACGTTGCCTTATCGACGGCCGCGAATAGAGAGCAATTCGCAGCGGATCGAACGTTCAGCCCGTCGCAATTGACTTAAAGTGCCGCGCTCTTTTCTGGCCTACACCGTCACCCTCCGATTGCGCGCCGATATCGGCCAGTGCTCAATGGCGCATTTTTCTTGAATGACTACCGCCTCTCCATGTAGCGCGACGGTGGGACAAACATGCCGCGGAATGCCATGCAGGGCGTCTCCGACCCGAAATTCCGAGGCTCGCGGAGTTTCCAGCACGAGATGCTCCTCGCTATGGAGTACGAATTCCGCGTCGGGAATCTCGAGTAGACGCACGCGGGGATGCGGGTTTTCGGAGGCGACTGATTTGTGGCCGAGGTCGAGACACAGTCGGGTCGATGAAAGTTTGCTAATGACGCGTGTGAAGAGGATGGCTGCTGGCTGGAAGGGGAGATCAGAAAACTGGTCGCCGTATCCGAAGTCCCAAAGAACCGTGGTACCGGGGGAGCATTCGCGATCCGGGTTTTCTGAGTGAAAGGGGAAGGTGGGCGAACCGCCAGCGACCAGTGCCGGCACGTCAAGCCCGCGCGCAACGAGTTCATCGCGCAAAGCCAGCACCGGTGCGAGGGCGTCCTCACATTGTGCGCGTCGGGTGACGGGGTCAGGATCGTGGATGTGGCCGTCGTAAGCATGCAGCCCCGCCGCTCTCAGGCCACTGGTCTGACTGAGTTGGCGATAGAGATCGACCGCAAGCGTACCCGGAGCCACCCCGGTACGATGCATGCCGGAGTCGATGTCCAGCCATACGCCAAGTGTCACGTCGGAAGCTGTTGCGGTACTGCCGAGGTGATGCAGTGCATTGCTGTCATCGACCAGCGCGGAAAAGACGGTTTGCGGAAACGTATGGACCAACCCGATGAGCCGGCTGGCATCGGGCCCAACGACTGGAAATGCCAGCAAGACGTCCGCGGCGCCCGCCTGTGCGGTCATCTCCGCCTCGGCAATGGTGGCACATTTGAACTTCGTAATGCCGAGTTCGCTCTGGCGCCGCACCAGCGGCCCGAGCTTGTGGGTTTTCACGTGCGGACGGAGCCGCTGCGGCCCGCCCGCGATTTTCAGCATAAGCTGCAAATTATGCTCGATGCGATCGCGGAATAGCAGCAGCGCCGGCGAAGGAAGGGCAGCCTCATTTTCGACGACAAACCAACTGGTCATCTGATTTCGAAAATCCCTTCGATTTCGGTGGCAATGTTTCCGGGCAGCATCATGCCAACGGCGCTGCGTGCGCCGACGCCGGCCTCGCCGAAGACGTCGCGAAAAAGTTCGCTGCAGCCGTTGATGACCTTCGGGTGCTCGAGAAAGCCGGGACTGGAATTCACCATGCCTAATAATTTTACCACGCGTCGCACGCGGTCGAGTGAACCGAGGTGTTTGCGCAGGCTGGCGAGGATGGCCAGACCGGTCTGCCGGGCGGCCGCATGACCCTGTTCGAGAGACAATTCCCTCCCGATGACTCCGGTGATCAGAGAACCATCTGCGCGATAAGGGCCGTGCCCAGACACGTAAGCAAGGTTTCCCACGGTGACCACGGGCTGGTAGATGGCAGCAGGCTCCGGCGCCGGTGGAAGTGTTAAGCCCAACTCGACAAGACGATCTTCGGCACTCATATCACTCACAAGGCTCATATCACGCTGCCCTCGCTTGTCACATGAAAATACCGTTCACCCTCTGGTTGCTTGGCAGCGACACTCCTGTCGCTGAGAGTGAATGACGCCAGTCGTAGCAGCGACACTCCTGTCGCTGAATTTTAATAGCCAGCGACAAGAGTGTCGCTGCCACGAGAGATGCCCCAGCGACAAGAGTGTCGCTGCCACGAGAGATGCCCCAGCGACAAGAGTGTCGCTGCCACGAGAGATGCCCCAGCGACAAGAGTGTCGCTGCCACGAGAAATGCCCCAGCGACAAGAGTGTC
>JBPCQC010000146.1:0-4405 GCA_050998515.1 Verrucomicrobiales bacterium | reverse complement strand
ACTGCGGACCGGCCGCTGCCAGTGCGGCGCATCCCTCCTGCGGCCGCGTTTGCTTTATGAACGTTTTTTTGCGGTTGGGGAATCACCCATCTTGACCGGAGGGCGAACATCGAGGCGGCCGCGCTGGCCGCGGCAACCATTCTGATTTACCTCTTCATCTACACGCCGCTGAAACAGCGATCCAGCCTGAATACTCTGGTTGGCGCAGTTGCCGGTGCGCTGCCGCCCCTCATCGGCTGGGTCTCCGCGGCCGGCGGCCCCTCGAGCAAAGGCTTCCGGTGGGAACTTCTCGCGGCGCCCGAGGCGGTGTTTCTTTTTACACTGCTCTTTTTGTGGCAGATGCCGCACTTTCTCGCCATCAACTGGATGTTCCGCGCAGAATACGTCCGGGCCGGCTTCGTTATGTGGTCGAACGACGATGAAAGCGGCGCCAGGACCAGCGCACTCTCATTGTTTTTCTCGGCTCTGTTGGTACCGCTGATGTCGGTGCCGGCCTGGACTGGATTCGCAAGAGCGTGGTTTGCCGTCGCAGGTTTGTTGCTTACTGGAATGCTCCTGTGGCTCGCCTGGGAGTTTTATGGCAAACGCTCGCGGCTTGCGGCACGCAAACTCTTCTTCGCGACGCTATTATTTCTGCCGGCGGTGCTTCTGTTGCTCCTGATCGCCGCGCAATAGCACCGATTTCATTGCCATGCCACCTTCCTCCGATCTCTCATCCCCGGCCAGGCCACAGGTCAAACCCTGGACCGTGTGGATGCTAGTCGCGGTGATCATGCTGGGTGGAGTGATCGGCACACAGTTGCTTTTCAAAAAGATCGTGCCTGAAGCGACCCGGAAAGACCAGCGTCTGCCGTACATCAAGCGGCTCGAGAAGGATCTCGAGGCCGCGGAAGCCAGCGGAAAAACCGTCCGCCTCGGCCAGTTGCAAGGAAAGGTCTACGTGATCGGTTATGTCTATACCACGTGTTCGCGCGGCTGTGCCGGCGTGGTGGAAAAGATGAAATACGTGCAGGAAAAATTCGCCGCAGAACCGCGCTTTCATCTCGTTTCCGTCAGCGTTAATCCCCGTCACGATAATCCGCCAACCCTGACGCGATTTCGCGAGGCGCATGACCTAACCAGCCCGCAGTGGTGGTTTCTCACCGGCGACGAGGAACTCTTACGCGCCTACATGGCAAAGCAGGTGGGCTTTTACCCCGTGAAAGAAATCCCTCCGGCGCAACGATTGAATGAGTTTGACCTCTTCGAGCACGATATGCGCCTGGCGCTCGTCGATGGAATGGGTCACGTTCGAGGTTATTACGACGTCATGCATCCCGACGCAGGCATCAACAACCTGGTCATGGAAAAACTCGATCAGGATATCCGCAAGGTTCTAGCTGAAGAGGTAAAGACCCGGTAGCACCCCGAATTTTTCATGTCGATTTACGACCTGCCCCCGATCAACGCCACGCTCAACGCCACGAGCGCCCTCTTGCTGATGCTGGGTTGGTTTTTTATTCGCCGAAAGCAACAATCGCCGCATATCACATGCATGGTGTGCGCTTTGTTTACATCAGCCGGTTTTTTAACCTCTTATTTGTATTATCACTACCACGCGCGCTCGGTGCCTTTTACCACTGGAGGCGCGCCGATGATCGTCTATTTCGTGATTTTGCTGACCCATATCGCCGGGGCTATCGTCTGTCTTCCGATGGTATTCATGACTGTGATCCCGGCGCTCCGCCGGCGTTACGACCGGCATCGCGTCATCGCCCGATTCACGCTTCCGCTTTGGATGTACGTCTCGGTCACGGGTGTGATCGTTTACTTGATGCTTTACCAGTGGTTTCCTTCGACCGAACTGTTGCGCCGCCGAGCGGCCGAGATTTCCGGGTTGCAAACCCCCCGTTGAACATCCATCGGGTGCGGCATGTTCGGGCTGAAATTTGACCAACGCGGTTTGATTCCGGCCATCGTTCAGGATGCGACCACGCACCAAGTACTGATGATGGCCTGGATGAACGAAGCGTCGCTTGAAGCCACGCGGCAGAAAGGCGAAACCGTTTTCTGGAGCCGCAGTCGTGGAGAACTATGGCACAAAGGCGCCACTTCCGGCCACGTTCAGAAGGTGAAAGAAATCCTCTACGATTGCGACGGCGACACCCTGCTCATCCTCGTCGACCCTGCCGGCCCAGCCTGTCACACCGGCGCAAAATCGTGTTTTTTTCGGGTGCTGGATGAACCAAATAAAACGCGGGAGTGAAATGAGTCAGTTGAGTTTGCCTTCGGTTCATCATGAATCTGTTTCGAAGGTGATTGGCGTCAGCGAAGGTGATTGGGAAGGTGATTGGGGTCAGTGGTGGTTGGGGTCAGTGTGCAAACATTGACAAAATAATGAGGAGGCGGTAAGGGGCGGGCATGGCCAGAAGCATTCGGATCGAAATTGCGGGCGCATTCTACCATGTGATGGCGCGGGGCAACCGCCGTCAGGCGATCTTTCGTGATGACGATGACAGGCGCTTTTTTTTGCAGAGGCTCGGCGAGGCCTGTGCGATGACGGGGTGGCGATTGCATGCGTGGGTTCTGATGAACAATCACTATCATCTGCTGATCGAAACCCCCGAACCGAACTTGGTGGCCGGCATGCAGTGGTTGCAAAACAGGTATACGCGGCGTTTCAATGTGCGGCACCGGGCTCGGGGTCGGGTCTTTGGCGATCGTTACAAGGCGGTATTGGTGCAGGGTAAAAAGCGCTTTTATTATCAGACGGTGCTTGACTACATTCACCTCAACGTGGTGCGGGCCGGGTTGGTAAAAGCCAGCCAAGGCCAGAGCGTAGTTGATTATCCCTGGAGCAGTCTGTCTGGCGGTTACGCTCTGCGAGCGTCGCGACGACCGAAATGGCTGGCGGGGGAGGCGGGATTGGCCGCGTTTGGTTTTAGGGACAACGCGACGGGACGCCGGAAGATGGTTGAGCGCCTGGATGGTCGAGCGGTGGAAGAAGGCATAAAGAAATGCGGTGTGCCGGTCATGGGAGAAGAAGTCGACGCCCGATGCAGTCATCTGGGCCGGGGGTGGTATTGGGGCGGTGAGGAGTTCGCGGAGAAGATGCTGGGGTTGGCGCAGGGGGCACTCCAACGGATTAAATCCCGAGCCTACCGTTCGACCGGGGTGCGCCGGGCACACGACGTTAGGCAGGCAGAACGTTGGCTGCGCGAAGGATTGGCTGCGGCCGGCCTCTCGACGAGTGACCTCAAGCGGCTCAAAGGGTCCGATCCGCGCAAGTTGGCATTGGCTCGGCTGCTTTGGCAGAAGACAGCGGTTTCTCAAGGATGGCTCGCCGAAAAGCTCCATTTGCGCAGTGCCGCCAACGTCAGCCAACAACTACGCCGCCTCGATATCAAACGCTTGCGAGCCTCACTGCCGCGACCGCTCAAAGCTTTCCTCGATTCTCTTGGCCCTTGAATCCATGCCCGTCTTTTTGCCGGACCATCCTGGCGTCGCCGCCACGAAATTCATTTGTCAATTTTTGCACACTGACCCCAATCACACACCACTTTTCCTGCCGACGAGGACAAGTCTACCTTCTGATCTCTGCCTTCTGCGGCTACTCCCACTTGATGACTTCATCGCCGGGGCGAAGCACTTCGCCGGGCTGCAAAGTCCCAGCATCGACAATCGCGGCGCATTCGTTCGCTTCGACGGTCTCACCGATAATGAGTTTGCGCGCCACGACGTAATGGCCCCGGCGGACCGCATAGACCTGGTCTGTTTTCAGCCCGCGGTCGGTACCGTGATCGAGCACGGCAATTCCGTGATCGGCCTTGTACGTTTTAACCTTGGCGATGGCTGGCGCCTCTTTGATTTTGATTTGCTGTTCGGTGAGGGGGGCATTGGCGGGCGCGACCGTTGTGAGTGAGTTCTGGATCTCCTTCGCCTTCGAGCTCAGCACGCCCTTTTCCTGCTCGCTGATTTTGAGCTGTTCAATCAGGCGGTGTTTGTCGGCGTCGGCTTTCAATGAAGCGCTATCGATGGCGTTTGCTGGGCCGGCACTGTTGGCTGGCGATAACTTGGCTACACTCTGGGGGACGGCCGACGGCCCGGTGGCGAGCCTCGAGCGTTCCTTTTCGATCGCGAGTTCGGTGCGATAATGGACCGCCAACAGCGCGGTGACTGCGAGCAAGAGAAGACAGACTCCAAGAAACAAATGTTCCAGTTTCATACGAAGCAAAACACCTGGGACCCGAAATTCAGACCAGCAGGCATTTTAAGAGGACAGTCCTGCGACGCAACGGCGAATTTGCGTGAGCATGCGGGGAGCGCACGCGCCCTCGCGTGCGGTGGTCGGCGGCTTCGCCGACCAAAGTTTAAAACAAATCGGCGAGGGCGCCGATTCGGACACGCGGTGGCGCGTGTGCTCCCC
>JBPCQC010000128.1:0-108300 GCA_050998515.1 Verrucomicrobiales bacterium | reverse complement strand
GGGGGCTTGGTGGTGGGGTGGATTTCAGCCAGGGGGGGGAGGGGGGGGGGTTGGGGGGGGGCGCGGCCTTTCCACCCCGGCCCTGCTGAGGCGGCTCTCCAGAGCGCGCTGGACGGCGCTATCTGCTTGCGTGACAGATACGTGCACCAGAGTGTCGACAAACGACGCTTCCAGAGGGGGACGCGTGTCTTGCTTTCTGAATGCCGAACACCTCCGATCGAGTTTTTCTTGTGTTGACCTGCGCGCTGAGTTTCACGGCGTGCTCCCGAGATCATGCAAACCAACCGTCGGCGCCCCGGAAAGCCGCGGCCGAGATGGAACGGCTGGCCAATGCGCCAGTGCGGTTGGTGTGGCGCGAGCACGGAAGGCTAATGGCTTTTGACAGCGTTCAGCCGGCGCCTCCTGTGGTCTTGCGTGAAGCTGAGGGTCTTTCCCGCCCACTCATTGGGCCCGATGGCGGCACTTTACTCTTTACCGAGGCGGGCAAAATGCACGTCATGGACCTGCGAACCAGGGCCCTTGGAACGCTCGGTGATGGCTTTGCTATTGCTGTCTTGCGCGACCCGGCTTCCGGCGCGGATTGGGTTTATGCCGCAGAGTCGGACTCAGGTGACAGGCTGTTTCGTTTTTCACTCGACACCCCGGAACGTCGCGAGCCATTCTGGGACGCAGCCCGAGTCGATCCCCACACGGTGCAGATTTCCCGCGATGGCAAGATGTTCGCTGCTGCTTTTTTCGGGCGTGACATGGGGGTGGCGGACGTGGCGGGGGCACGCTGGCGCAAACTCATCACTCAAAACAACGCGTGCCTGGCACCCGATAACAGCTATGTGAGCGGCTTCCTGGATGGCACGCGCAGGCGGCTTCGCCTGTTTTTGCCCAACGGAGACCCGCGTGATCCCGTTGAGCAGTCTCCAGGGCCTGTCACCTGGCAGGTCGAGCTTCCAACTTTGGCTGCGTTGGCAGGGCGAGACGCCACCGCGGTACGTTGGAGCAATCACCCGCGGTTTCTGGTCATCACTTCGAGCGAAGGAAACGGCCACGGCCGCATCGGGGTGGCTCGATTTTCTGCGGATTTGCGCACTCTGGAAGGCGGCGCCTTCTTGCAGACCGCATCCGGAGAGGTGTCGGAGCCGGATGCCTGGGTCGGCGGCGGTCAGACCGCAGCACTCCCTGATTTCGCCCAGTCACCCCCGCTCGAAGCGCCAGTTATCCAGATCCCCGCCCAGCGCTGGCTCCGCTGGCCTCGAACTTACGAGGGTGCGGAATTCTTGTGGTCGGATGACTTTTCCAATAATCATCTGCCTGGCCGGCGCGAGCCCTGTCGCGTCCACCCGCATGGCTATGGCCGTTTCGACGAATGGGGTTCAATGCGGCTGGACGGCGGTACATTCGAGGCCGACATCGAATCTGCCCGCGCCTTCGCGGAAGCGGCGGCAAAAAAGAATGAATTCAGTCTGGAATTGGTGTTGTCAGAAAGCATCGACCAGAGAGCGCCCTTTTCTACGCGGCTGCTCGCGCTGCAGCTCGATGAGAACCGAGACGCTTTTTCACTTTCCCGGGTTGATCAGTCGCTGGTGTTGCGAGTGTTGCTTGACGCCGCTGATGGCTCGGCGCCTCGCGAATACCAGGCGGTGCTTGGCCCCATCGCGATCACCAACAATCAGGCGTTCCATCTTGGCCTTACGGTGAGGGAGGGCGAAGTTGTTTGGAATTTCGATGGTGAGGCATTTCCCGGCAATACCTCACTGGGACCGGCTTCTTTGGCAGCTTGGCGCAGTGGGGTCAGGCGACTGGTTTTTGGCGATGCCGAGCAGCAGGGCAGCGCCGGGTGGCGGGGAAGGCTCGACCATGTGTTACTGCGTTGCGGTCCTGTCGAGTGGACAGAGAGTCGCGACAACACAGCCAATGCGCTTCGGTTCGGACCAGAACGGAAACTCACCCGCGTTCAGCGCATCAGGGCTAAGCTTTCAGAGATGCCGCTGGCCAATCCCCGTGACCCGCGCGCTTTGGTTCAGCAAACCTATGATGTAGTCGAAGTGATCTCAGGCAAATTCGACCAGCCGCGGCTGGCGGTCTTGCACTGGGCGGTCCTTGATGGGCGGCCGGTTCCAAGCCGTCCTGCGCAGGCTGGAGGGATTTTTGAATTGCAGGTGGTTCCCGCCGACCGCCATTCACAGCTTGAATCCGAACGCATTCACTTGAGTCCCCATGACTTTCAGCTACCGCTCTATTTCGATGCCACCCCGCCCAGCACCCATCCAGTTGCCGCCCATGAGAAAAAGTGAACTGTTCACGCCGTGGACGATGGCATTCCTTTTCGCTGCGTCGCCCGTACTGCGCGCAACGCCGGCGGATTTTGCGGCTGACTGTGCTCGCCGGGCCGCTGCCGCGGACGCCGCCCGTCAACGTGTCGTCCCCGGGGACGCTCCAGGTTGGCTGTTCACGACCAGTGACTTAAAGCATCTTGGGCTGGGAGAATTTTGGGAGAAAAGACTGTCGAACGGAGATCCGGTGGATGTTATTTCCAGCTATCAAAAATCATTGCAATCTCTTGGAATCGAAATGGTTGTGGTTCCTGTTCCTCCGAAGGCCTCGATTTATCCCGATAAACTTAATGCTGGAATGTCAGCGGAGGGCGGAGTTTTCGCGACGGAGCCCTTCTTCGAGAAGTTGAGGACAGTGGGGGTTACAGTGGTCGATCTCGAGCCGATTTTTCGCAGCGCGCGCGCGCGCGACAAGGTCTATTGCGAGCAGGATTCGCACTGGTCGCCGCTCGCCTGCCGCCTGGCCGCGGAATCGATTTCCGCACTTCCGAGCGTGAGAAAACTCTTTGCCGTGCAAGAGCCGGCTCTCCGGGCCGGGGAGGAGATCACAATTACTGGTGATCTTGTCGATGCAATGCCCAAGGCAGTGTCTGGGAAGGAGACGTTGAGCGTCTTCAAAGCCGCTGCTCAGCCGCTGCCGCCTGACGATGAGAGTCCCGTTCTGCTCATCGGGGACAGCCACACGGTTGTTTTTAGTGAAGCCGCTGGCACCATCCGCCATCACACGACCGGCGCGGGATTGCGCGATCATTTGCAAGTGCGGCTCGGGACCGCAATGGCCGTGGCTACCAATGCGTCGAGCGGCGGCGATGGCGCGCGTGCGCTCGTCGCGCGCAAGACGCAATCGAACCCCGACTTTTGGAAAGGCAAAAAATTGGTGGTGTGGTGCTTCGCGACGCGAGAGCTCACGCAGGGCCGGTGGCGTGAAATTCCTCCCCAGCCTTAAAAAATGACGGCGGCGCCTCTCCTTGAGCCTCGCGCTGGATCCAGAGCGCCAGTTCCCGCAGGTGGTAGTCACCCCACATTGACGATTCGCCTTTGGGTATGCGGCTGCCTGGTGGAACATAGTCCCAGCCGCGGGGACGATGATAGATGGAATGCAAGAGCAGCCCTTCGTGGCCGGTTTCGGTTGATAGATAGTGGTCGGAAAGCAGCGTCCGCGCCGTAGTGAGGCCTGCCTGTTTGTACTTCTGATTAAACCGGCCCAGCCGCAGCAAACCTTGAGCTGCGATGGCGGCCGCACTCGCATCCACCGGCTCGAAGGCATTGTCAATTTGTGCCGGCTCATTGAGATAGTCGCCAAGATCGCGCAAGCCAGGCGCGCCCGTATCCCAATAGGGGACGCCATCCGTGGGCGTGTTTTCGAGGTAAAAGTCAGCGGTGGCCCGGGCGGTCTTTTCCAGCAAGGCCACGAAATCGTCGTGGGCGCTGTCGAGGGTCGTGAAAAACTCGAGCTGCTCAGCCGCGCCTAACAAAACCCAGGAAAGACCGCGCGTCCACGTGCTGAAAGGACTGTAGCCCTGCTGGGTGCTTGGGCACCGATAGGAGCCGTCATTCAAATTAAAAATCGACTCGTGCGCCACACGGCCTCGCCTGTCGTAGGCGTCACGCCCTTCGCCGAAGAACACGTTGTATTTTGCGGTCGCCGAAGCGTGCCTTTTCAGCCGTTCCAGCAAATCAATTTCCCGGTCTCCCTCGCCCATGAAGTGGTGGCCCAGCCGCCAGCTCAAAGCGAGAGACCGCAGTGAGCGAATGGTGTCCGCGAAGAGCGATTGCGGCCCGTTGAATGAATGAATAAAACCTTCGTGCTCGTTGAGCTGAGTCCAGCGCCCCGCCTGCACCGCACCGCTCAACTTCAAGGCAAGAACATAAAACTCGCGCTCCCATCCATTCTCGGGAACTCGGCGTTCGTTCATGAGCCGCAGCAAATTGCCGTAGGTCGAAACGTTGTTAAAGCCGTGGTCGTGCACCCCGATGTGGCTCACATGCGGCGCCATCACCTTAACCGTGGCTGCGCGCCCCAGGTCGAGAAACTGCTGGTCGCCGGTGGCGTCGAATTGCAAAAGCGCCGAGCCGAATTGAAATCCCTGAGTCCATTCCGTCCAGCCGCGGGTGGTGTATTTGCCGGCCACCGTGAAAACCGGCGTGCCGTCCGCAGGGTTCCAGCGCCGCTGCAGGCGCAGGATTTTTTGACCGGATGACGTCCACATCCGGTCAATGGCAGGTAATAAATCCGATGCTGTGAGTTGTGCGTCGATTGCAATCATCGAACTTTTCTCATAACCGCTGAAGACTTAGTCCACCGTCGATGTAAATCACGGCGCCGCTCGAGAATGGCCAATCGCCTTCGATGATCGAGCGCACTGCCTTTCCGACGTCTTCTGGTGATCCCCAGCGGCGCTGCGGCACCGTGCCACCGGCGATGATCGGATCATATTTCTCTTTAACATTCGCGGTCATGTCTGTTGCCATAATCCCGGGGCGAAGCTCGACCACTTGCACGCCGTGGGCGGCAAGCCTCAGCGCCCACACCTGCGCGCACATCGCAAGGGCCGCCTTCGACATGCAGTAGTCGCCCCGATTGGTTGAAGCCATCACCGCGGAGACCGAGGAAACGAAAATCATCTTGTAGCCGGTGCCCAGGCGCGACCGGCCTTCATTCGCTATCCAGTGGCGGGCGCAGCTTTGGGCAAGAAAGTGCGGCCCGCGGACGTTGACGCTCACCACCCGCTCGAAACCCGCTTCATCTGCTTCCGTGACGTCCTTTCGTCCCGGCGAAGTGATGCCGGCGTTGCTGACAAAAGCGTCAAGATGACCGTCGAGCGCCGCCAGAGTCTCATCAAACACCTTTCGGCGCGCCGCGTCGTCCGCCAAATCACCGAGCACGATGGTGAAGCACTGCGTGCTCGAGAGAGCTCGCTCACGACAGGCCGCCACGGTTTCATCAGCCGCGGTGCGATTCCCCGCAGCATGAATCGCCACGCTGCAGCCAGCCGCAGCCAGTTCCACGGCAATGCCGCGGCCAAGCCCGCGGCTCGATCCCGTCACAAGAACCGTTGGAGAGTATTCCATGGGCTAGAGTAGGTATCCTATCTTGGCAATGCGATTCCCTGCTCGGTTTCAACGTCGATCCGTTCAGACCGAGGATGCCGCTCCGTCGAGAATTTTTTTGCTTTGCGCGGGGTCGTTGACTATTTCGTAACTCCAATGTCCAAAGCCGCCGTGTGCATTGATCGCAGCGCACCATCGCACGGTCGCGGCTCGCTTCACTTCCTTCAAGGGATCGTAGCCTTTGGTTTCGAGGATCAGATGACGGCTTTCGCTTCCTGCAATTCGAATAATGAAGTCCGGCAAATATTCGTGCTGCTCGCCATTGTGAAGATATGGAATTCCCAGGCCGAGGCCGGCGTTTTTCACAAATGCAGCCACTTTCGGGTGAGTGTCGATGAAATAGCTCGCGGACTGCTCCCATCTCTTCGTGTCGGCAACCACGTAGTTCACATGGCTTTTGGCCGTCTCTCGAACATCACGACTCGTCCAAAAATCCACATCGGCGGTTGATCCCGGACCGCGGGTCGCTTCGAGCAGCGGGAGCTCGGGAGCCTCGCCCTCATCCACGTCGCCACGAAGGTTCTCGACCAGAGCCTCGATCAACCAGCCATAATAGGGTGCGAGGAAAAGGTCTCTGCGATCCGCGGGTGCTTGGACGGTGACTTTCTCGTCCACGTAGCGACGGACAATTCCGGCTATTTGCGGAAAGAGCACATGGGCTGGCACCTCGCACCCACGTTGTTCGCGGAACTGTTTCGTTAATGCCCCAGCGACGTCGAATACGAGTTCCTGGACACGTCGGCTGCGGCGAAATTCATCGAGCTTCACCTGATCGGCTCGGCCTGGCCCAAAAAGGCTGAGACGCCCGCTGTTCGTTGGGTGCAACGCTTTCACCTCGACCTCGGGCGGAATCCGCCCCGGTTCGAGCGCGATGGGTGGAACCTCGCTCCAATCAATCGAAACACGATTCCGCACTGCCTGAGTATAGCCTTCGACCCGTGGGAATCTGATTTCGAGATGTGCCCGTTCCGGTAGGGCGCGGACGTGATGACGCTTGATAGTCACCGTCACGGGCCCGGTCGGATTTGCCTTGAAGGGAACCACCTGGAACGGGACGCCGAAGATCTTAGCGACCTCTTCAGTCAGCTTTCCGTCCTCGCCGACTTCGTAATTCGCGCGGCGCAACCCACGGCCAACGACCTGTTCGCACAGAAGTTGCGACATGAATGGGCGCAGCCCGACGATATGGGTCACCGTATTGCAGTCCCAGCCCTCTGTGAGCATCCCCACGCTGACAATGCAGCGCACATCGCGTCCCGGTGGATGAAGCGGACGATCGAGCTTTGCTGCCAAGTCGGCAAAGCCCTCGGGAAACAGGTCGCGGCCCTGCGGGTCTCGGGGCCAATCGCGTTTGCCGACCGTGTCGAGCGTATGACGCATCCACCGCATCTCGTCAGCTTGTGAACCGCCACCTGAAATGTCCCGGTCCGTTTCCGCGACGACCTTCGAATGAACGACAAACGTGTTTGTTTCTCCGGGCGTGTTCCGAAATCCAACCAGCTTCGCCGGTGGAATGCCAACCGGGCACTTTGCGTTGGCCAGCCATTCGAAAATCACGTTCGCCAACGCGGTGTTTTTACAGACAAGAATAAAAACCGGCGGGCGCGATTCCTCATCCGTTTCTCGCCACTGGCGCCATGTCTGCTCCCAAAGACCGCCGAGCATGGCGATCGGGTGATGGGCCCATTTGAGAACAGCTTCAGGTTTCGGGCTAGCGCGCTTGCCGCCGCGCTCACTCGCGGTGAGCCGGCCCGGCTGGAGAATCCATTGCCAGATGTTGAAATATCCGGGAATCTCCGCGCCGGTCGTGTCCCGGACCGCAAGTTGCGGGATTTTGACCAGCCCACTTTCAATGGCGTCCATCAGCCCGAAATCGCTCACTACCCATGGAAACGGGCGATTCGCCTCCTGCCCGACGCGATTCAAAAAATATGGGGTGGCAGAGAGGTCGACGCAAAAATTGATTCCCCGCGATTTGTGGACGCGATCGAGTCCATCAATCCACATCGTTGCTTCGGTTTTGTCCGAGAGCCATTCTTCGCGTTCGTCTTCATCGAAATCCTCCCAATCCTCCGGGCGTTCGACTTTGACGCGGTAGGCGTGATGGGCCTCGTCATTGAAAACGAGAAGATTTTTCTTTCCGCCTACGCCCCGGAGCACGCGATTGACTAGTGCCGTATCACTCTCGACGTATCGCGTGCCACGAATTTTGAGTGTTGCATCAGTCTCGGGCTCGCCCTCGACTACTTCTATCTGGCCATTCCCGATTTGCAGCCGGACGGTCTCGCGCCTCAGCCACCGGGTGCCGCGTTTCGTTTCGTTCTTCTCGCCGATGCGGATCGTCTCCGTGGTCAGAACTGGGACACCTGCTTTGACCACACGCCCGCCGTCACCCGCCGGCTGTGGGAGTTGCGGCTCGAAGACGTGCCAGTTGGTCACGATCACCTTGCCCTGCGTGAGCTGAGGCAGGAGATGACCTGGCAGCAGGTCGCGCGTGCGATAAAGACTCGCTTCGCCCAGTTCCGGATCGAGTTCACGCAAGCGGTTTCGAATCGTCACGTTTGGGCAAACGATGAGCACCACATCGGAAAAACGGCCGTCACCACGGCTCGACACCTTGTTCAGAATGCTCCACGCGGCGAGCATGCCCATCACTGTCGTCTTGCCGGCGCCGGTTGCCATCTTGCAGGCATAGCGACGAAAACCCAAATACCCTTTGGTTTTTTCCTCGGCGCTTGGTTCATCGCGCGGAACTTCGATTCCCTGCCGGAAGTCGGCCCGGGCTTCAGTGAGAAAAATGATTGTCTCCGCCGCCTCGATCTGCGCAAAAAACAGCCGCGTCTGACGGCCCTCACGTCGCCAGTAGCTCAGCAGGTCGTGCGTGGTCCGGGTGACGCCGGACCAGCCCGCCGCTCGCCACGCGCGCAAACGGTCGCGGATGAGATTCACCCGCTTCAGTTCAATGACGATCGCCCCGCGCTCATTTTGATCGCGTCCCGGCTCGCGATAGAAATATGTCGCCGGACGCCGCCCTAAACGTTTTTCCGCCGGCTGCCCTTCCAGGATCCACCAGTGTTCCGATGGCTCGTCGTATGGCGAGCAAAGAATGGGGCTGGAAACTTCGAAGTTGCTCATATCCCGAACGCCTGCTGGACGAAATCGAGCTTTTCCTTTACTTCCGGATGAATTTCCTCGCGGCGCATCATGAAGGCGATGCGATCGAATTCGGTGTAATCGAGTCCGTGAACACCCGCATCCTGAAGCAGCGCGCTTAGGATCTCAGTTCGGGCTTTCTTTGTGCCCAGATAGTTTTCAACCAAATCTGGTGGCTGGAACGGCGAGTGAATGAAAGCGTCGGCAAGTTCGCTGCCGAATCGCGCGGTGAAAAACCCTTTTACAACCGCGTCGCCGTCTTTAATTCCAAGCTCGCCTAAAAACCGCGCTAGCGCTGTTGGATGTACCAGATAGCTTTCGCTTTCATATCGCCTCCACGCGATCCGATTTAATTCAGATGATTGAGCGTGCTTGCTCGGCTGAATTGTCGCTCTTCCATCCGAGTCAATCAGCCATACCCCGGTGATCGCCGGGTCCACCAGTCTCAGAGCGTCGAAGTGTTGTTTCACGGGAACCTCCGCGGCGTCCGGACGACCTGGTGATTGTTTGGCACGCCAAAACGGAGTACGGTTCAAATAACCGGCCAACGGATGGTTCATCACCCTCGCCCATTCACGCAGTAAGTTTAGGTCGGTGTAACCATCCAGATAAAGAATTCCCGGGGTTACCAGAGCCGCGACGATGTCAGACTGCTGTAGCACGGCGACAGCTTGTTGAAGCCTCTTTACATCTTCCGCTGATGTCAGCCGGCGCGGCGTCCCCATCAAAACGCAGATTTGCTTCGGCTCTGCCGAGTTGAATATGACTTCGGAATGGGTCGCAATGACTAACTGGCTGTTGGTTTCCGCCGCAGCCTTGCGGAGCTCGTGAAAAATCGTGTCTTGGAGAAAAACGTGTAAGTGCGCATCTGGTTCATCCACAAGGACCACGGCTCCTTTGCGCCAAAACAGACACGAAAGCAGCATCACGACCTGTTGAAAACCGCTGCCAGCACTAAGCAAATCAAAACTTGGTGTGCCCTCATCCTGACGGTACTCACAGATGATTTGTCCGCCTGGAGTCTGCGGAACGAGCAGTTCAACGCCAAAGAGGCGCTTGACCGCTCCAGTTAAGCGCTCCCACGCGTCAGTTCTGGACGCTTGAAGTAAAAGATTCCTAATAACTTCACCCGGCTTTTGTTCCCCGAGAAGCGTTTCAATCGAATCCGGTTCCAGCTTTAATTCTCGTGTACTCAGCCCACCGACGGTGGCCACATACACGACGTCGAATTTAAGGCTGCGAATTTGATCCGCTGCCGCATCCTTCCGAGGACGCACGTATATCTGCTCGGTGGAATCGGCTTTCAGCTCCACTGCAATTCTCCAGCCAGCTTGGCCCGTTATTTCAATTTCTATGACTTCCTCATATTCTCGATTGATCCAAAGCTGATCAAAAGATCTAAGTGGAACGGCCGCAAAAGCCGGTCGAGAAATAGGCACCCATGCATAAACCCCACCCGGTCTATACATGAACTCCTTTGCGGGTTTCTTTTCTGCCCCGCTTCTATGCTCTTGAGCAGCGCGCCAAGTCCGCAATGCAAGGGACCATGCGGCAATTGCTTGGAGGACAGTGGTTTTACCGCAATTATTAGGGCCAGCGAGAATGACGTGGCCCGACAGATCGAACTCTTGTTCTTCGAAACGCTTGAACCGTCGGAGCGTAACTTCGCGAATCATTTCGCCTCCTCGAGTTTCTTAACCACCATCAATTCGTTGCCGCGAGGATCGATGACTTTTACGGCGATCTGGCTGTGTTTGCCTTCGGCAAATGGCCCGCTGACGGTCCCGGCGAGGTGGTCCCACACCGTATCCTCGAATTCGACCTTAAGTGATTTTTTCAGGTTTTCCCATGCGCCGGTGCGTGGAAAAAAGGCCTGGCAGACACGGAAGACGAGACCGTTGTAATCGGTGTCGAGGAACCACGCGGGCGTCGCTTCGCCCGGAAGATGATCAGGCTCCATGGTGGCGGGATCGAAGGTGTCGAGGCCGAGGAGTTCGACCTGCCAAAGGACACCATTTCGGATTTCGGATTTCGGATTTCGGATTTCGGAAACCTTCACATCCGGCAACCCGCAAACGCTGAACACGTGGCTCGAACGCATGTTCTTGAGCAGGTCTCCCATCTGCAGATCCATCGTCGCCTGCAAGTAAACGGCCGGCATTCCGATCTTTGCCGCGTTCTCGATGAACTCCCGAGCCATTGGCTCGATGGCAAAACCGATGACGAAGAGCCTCGCGTAACGTTTCACTTCGGCCTCCCGCCACGCCTCTTCGGCAAAGCGCCTGGTGATTGATCCGTTTTCGGGTCCGAAGACAATCGCCACCGGCTCCGCTTCGCGGTCGAGTCCGGGCTGGGTGTCCGCATCATCACCAAGATTCGCCAGCGTCGGTTGATCGATCACGGCTTCGGCGGAAAGCGCCAGCGTTTTGGCCGGCGGACGAATTTGCTTGAGGGTGACGCTCTGGTTTCCGGGCAGGCGCAACACCGGCGCCCGCCGCAAGACGTCGATCATTCGCTCGACGTGCGTCTGATACTCCACGCTCTGGATGCCGGGTGTTTCCGGTTCCTCATCCAGTCCTTCAGCTGTCGGAATCGTCGCCTCGAAAACAAACGGACCGGTCACACGCGTAACGCCACGCACCACTTCCGGGCGGTCCACCAGCACCTCCTCCGCCGGTGGTTCGTTGTTGGCGATGCTCTTTAACGTGATGTGCGGGACAATGCCGCCGGTTTCGTCGCCTTTGCTGTTCTGTTTGCGTTTATAGACAAAGCCGCCGGCCGGCCCGCGCTCCTCATCATTCAATTCGTAGTAGGGAAACGTGGCGGTGAGGAGGCGTTGCCGCGCCAGCGCCAGCGGCACGCGGCTGGTATCCATCGAAATCCACCGCCGCCCCCACTGCTCGGCCACGTACGCCGTCGTCCCGCTCCCGCACGTCGGGTCTAAAACCAAATCGCCGGGGTCGGTGGTCATCAGAAGGCAACGCTCGATAACTCTCACAGCCGTCTGGACAACGTACAATTTGTCTTCCGAGCGGCTTGAGAAACGAACATCCGGCCAAAAATTAGAAATAATCTTTAGAGGAAAATCGCCGAAGAATCGAACATAACTAAGCATCTTCCCTCGTTTTTCAATTCGCCGCGCTTGAATCAATGCCTTCATTCCCTCTTGGCCTGTTTTCCAATAACCGGTAATTGGCCGATAGACTTCTCCTTCGAACTCGACAGGGAAATCTCCAGGCGGACGCTGGGACACAATGTTGTCTTGGCGGTATGGCTTTGCTCCGGGTGGAAGAAGATTGGCGTTCTCGCGCTCCTCTTTAGTCATTTTGCGGCGCGAAGCCTCAGGCAACTCTATGCGGTCGTATTCTTCGTTGTCTTTGGACTCGTAGAGTCCTCGAAATTTGAGGCGCTCGCGGTCCTTTGCGTACCAAACCAGATAGTCACACACTGAGGGCAATTCGTCTGCTTCTTGCGCGCTTGTCTTAACGAACGTGATTACCGAAACAAAATTCTCCGCCCCAAACACCTCATCCATCACCTCGCGCACATGATGCAGATTTTCATCGCTGATTTGGACGAAGATGCTGCCAGAGGGGTGGAGCAGGTCGCGGGTGAGCAGGAGGCGGTCGCGGAGGTAGGTGAGATACGAATGCAGGCCCAGTTCCCAGGTGTCGCGATAGGCCTGCACCATTTCCGGCTCGCGCGTCATGTCCTCGTCGTCGTTGTGGGCCACGTCGCGCTTGCGGATGAACGGCTGGAAATTGCTGCCGAACCTCACGCCGTAGGGTGGGTCGAGGTAAATCATCTGCACCTGCCCGCCAAGCGATTCGTAGCGCAGCAGCGAGTTCATCGCAACCAGCGAATCGCCCAGCATCATGCGGTTGACCCAATTGTCGCGGAACTCGTAGGCGCGGAGAATCTGGTCGTGGAGCGGGCGCTCCTGGAAGGCGAAGAGCGAGTCCAGGAAGTCGTCCTGTCTGTCGCGCTTGTGGGACTTGAGTGTCTCGAGAATGGCCTTCGTCGAGAGACGCTCGTGGACGAAGAGCGGCAGCGTTGGGACCTCGAAGCTCAGGCGTTCGGCCTTTCCGGTCCAGTTGAGGAATGGCCCGCTGAGAGCGGCGAGCCTGCGCTTCCCATCGCGGATTGCGGATTGCAGACTCTGGATTGCCTTGTCGCGTTCGGGCGAATCCGATTGCTTCGCCAGCTCTGCTATTCGCAATCCGCAATCCGCAATTTCGGCAATGAGCCTTTCGGCGGTTTCTCGCGCCGGATTCTGTCCGTCCCAGTCAAGGGCAGGTGAGAGCGACGAATCGAACTGATACTTCGCCGCCGGCTTTGACTTTTTGAAATGGGACTGCGCGCCGACTTCGGGGCGCGAGGCGAGGTCAGCGGTCGGATGCCGGTAGTTGGCCGCCGTGGCTTTGGACGCGGCTTTTGGGTTGCGGACGGCTTTTTTGGCGGGCATCAGCGGAATTCGATGGTGGCTCACTAAACCGTGGCTGCTCCGGCTGGCAATGCACATGGTGGCATCGCACCTAGCGCAAGCTTCTGACTGGCGAGGTGGAAGGAAATGGCAAGCCGGAAGCTTGCCCTGCATTTTACAGCTTCAGACATTCCTGCATCACCTGAATGCATTTTTCATTTTCCGCCATGGTGCCCACGCTGACGCGCACCCATTCGGGGAGTTTATAGCTTGTCATGTCGCGAACGATCACACCTTTGGCGAGCATCTGCTTAAACAGAGCGCTGCCGCTGCCCACTTTCACCAGGATGAAGTTGGCCTGGCTGGGCACGTAATCTAGGCCCATTTCGCTGAAGCGGCGCTGCAAAAACTCGCGGCCCTGCCACGTGATGCGGCGGGTTTTTTCCTGGTGTTCTTCGTCCTGCAACCCGGCGAGCGCCCCGGCCTGAGCAATGGCATTTACGTTGAACGGCTGACGGGTTTTTTGCAGAATCGAAACGATTTCCTCGCTTCCAAGTCCATACCCTATTCGAAGTCCCGCCAGGCCCTGGATTTTTGAAAATGTACGCAGCACGATGACGTTCGGCCGCCCATCGTGGACATATTTCAACGTGTCCGGCGGCTTTTGCAGAAACTCATAGTAGGCCTCATCGAAAACCACGATGACGCGCGGCGGGACTTTTTCGACGAAGCGATCGATTTCATCCTGCTCGACCAGGGTGCCTGTCGGGTTGTTTGGGTTCGCAATAAAAACCTCTTTGGTGCGCGCCGTTATGGCCGCAGCCATGGCGTCGAGGTCGTGTTTGAAATCAGGATCGGGCACTTCAATCGTTCGAGCGCCGAACAGCCTCGCCATCAGCTTGTAAACCACGAAGGCATGCTCAGCCGTCACGATTTCGTCGCCAGGGGTGAGAAAGGCATGGCCGATGAATTCGATGATTTCGTTCGAGCCATTGCCAAGAATGATATTCTTCCTCTCGAGGCTGAATTTTTCCGCGATTGCCTCCCGCAAGCGGTAACCGCCGCCATCAGGGTAGATGTGGGCCTGATCGAGCGCTGCCACCATCGCCGCTTTTGCCTTGGGGGAGGGACCCAGCGGGTTTTCGTTGGACGCCAGTTTGACGATGTCGTCCGGCCGCACACCGAGCTCCCGCGCCACCTCCTCGATGGGCTTGCCGGGTTCGTAGGAAACGAGGTCTTTCAGCTGTGGATTGGCATGCGTCCAAAGAGACATGGGAGAGGAACGGGGTTATGGTTAGTGGTAATTAGTCCGTTCGTCGAGGGCAGGTTGTGGTCGAGGCATGACCCAGGCACCTTTTTTGGGGCCGGTGGCGACTCCGCGCTGGTGATGCCGCTTCGACTGTGCTAGCGTCGGAGGGTTTGGATCTTGTCCCGCCCATGCCATTGCAAAAGTTTCGGAGCTTCGATATTGCCGAAGATGCAAAGGGGGCCTCGCTTGAACTTTGGCGAGGCCAAAGCGAAGTGGTGTGTCTTGCCTCTGATCCGACGCGCCTCCAATTTGCTGAGCTCCACGTTCTCTCGAGCCCGGACCTCGCAGACTCCGGCCTCGAGGCGGTGGAAGAATTCTTTCGGGATCAGGCGCAGGGGCTGATGCGGGTGTGCCACCCAAATGTGATCGAGTTGCGGGAATTCGGTGACGACGAAGGAACGCTGTTTTTCATCACCGAATTCATTGATGGCGAAAGCCTGGATAGCTATCTTGCGCGATGCAATCCGCTCCCGGCCTGGCTGGCCCTCGAGATCGCCCGTCAGTTGACGGAAGGACTCCTCGCTGTTCGCGGTGAGGGGCTGCTCGCGCGGGTCGACTTGTTCAATGCCCGTCTCATCCTTGAAGGCGAAACCACAAGTGATCTGGTGGTCAAGCTGTGTGAGTTTGGCCTCGCCGCAGGTTCGGACGGCGCGGACCCGGGCGAATTCGAGCGCCGTTGCGTGCGGGACGTCGGCAGGCTCGTCCTTTACGCATTGAGCGGATTGATGTCGGACAAGCTTACGGCAAAGACGCTGGCCAGCCTGCCTGTGCCCGCTGAGTTGGGACAGCTTCTGACGCGCCTGCTCGAATCCGGTTCCCGACAAACGCTTACGGACCTCGAAGCCCTGGAGGGTGCCATCGTTGCGTGCGGCAAAAACCAGACATTGTCGGCCCGACCGGAGCGCCTGCCGGTGACGTTGCGTCCACGCCTCCCCTTGCACTCGCATTTTTTTACTCTTGCCCAGCTGGGAGAAAAGCTAAGCGGCTATCGGCTCGAGCGCGCGGCTTTTGATGCTTTGCAGCCGTACGCTCAACGAGCCTTTGGTCCGGCCGGCATGCCGGTCAACATTCAATTGCTTCCACCCGTGAGACTGCTGGCCCCAGGTCACTTGGCTCTGCTTAAGCGGGCTTCGGCGCGGATGAAAGGCGAAGAGCACCCACACTTGCTGCGCATTTTGGATTTGCCCGCCGGGGAATCCCCCGAGTATTTTATCGAGGAAGCCGTCCCGCGCCACACGGTTGATGCAGTCCGCCGTCTGCGTAAGTCGCTCGCCCCGGCTGAAGTGGCACACCTTTTGCAACAGACCGAAAATGCGGTCGCGCAGGCCGAGAAGCTCGGACTCACCGCCGTGGTGCTGGCGCCCCAGCACCTGTATCTCGAATTTGCCGGCAAAGATGACCCGCGCAAACAACCCACCGACGAGGAACTGGCCCGGTTGCCGGTTCACGATTGGCCGACCTTTCGTCTGCGGCTTCGTGCTTACCCAACGATGCTCAACATCGCGCAACCGCACCGTTTTCGCCTCGAGAAACTGTTAGGCAAGGGATCGAGGGCAAGCCGTGATGGGGGACCGGCCGGTTTGCGCGCCGTCGAGACAGCGGACTATGCGGCACTGGCCTTGTCGCTCTTCGGCGGCGAGGCGAACGTGCCCGAGCCAGCCCTGTCGCTAATCGAGCACGGCATGGCGGGGGCCGGTGAGCAGCACCGCAGGAAATTCCTCGATCAACTTTGCGACGCGCTGGCGCCACGCCCGTCAAAGCCCCGCGCATCCGCGGCTTCAACCAAGGCCAACGGCAGGCCCGCTGCGAGGCCTTCCCCAGCCGATCACCAAGTCGCTGACGCTGGTGGGCGTCGTCTCGTTACGGACAGAACGGACAAGAAGCCGGTGGCCGGCGCCGGAAGCCGGTCCGTCCCCGCGCTTAAGCCGGTTTCATCGAAGCGAGGGACGAAACGGCCGGCCGACAGCGTCCGTCCGCGGGAAGCCGCACCCAAACACCAGGCCGTCGCGCCCACCAAGGGCGAGGATGGTTTCGATTTCAGCGCTCTGACCCGCGGCGAATCCGAAGTGCTCGAAACTGAGCAATCGTCCGCGGGTTTCGCGGAAGTTTTGTTCGGATCCCCTGGGGCACAGGGGACCGCCGACGAGGAGGACGGACTGGCAACGATTGTTCGGCCGGGAATACCAGTGGTCCCGCTTTTACCATCTGAAATTCACGCTGAGGACGACGAAATTTTTGGGAACGCGACGCCCTTGAGGTTTCAGTATGGCAAGCCGCAGCGCTCCCATTTCAGTATGGGCCGGTTGGTGGTGCTGATAGTGCTGGCCGCTTTGGTCATCGCTTTGGTCATGGCCCATGTCACCGGCCTGGCGCCCTGGGCCTCGGTCCGCTGAGGACTTTGGGCAAAATGTTGACCACGAAATCAAGCGGCGGCATTCGTCAGCTTAGAGAGTCGAGACTTCACGGGTGATGATGAGGAAATCCTCCTGCGCCCATTCACGTTCGACCTCCGCTTTAAGTTCGCTGAAGTAATCCTGCTGGTCATGGTCGGCGATCACACGCAGGATGACGATTTTGTCGCGGAATGTGTGCGCGCCGATTTTCCACAAGCCTTCGCTCTCCTGGGGAAAGTGGGTGAGGCCGCCGAATTGATCGACCAGCCGCTTTTTCAAGTGCGTTAGTTTCTCGGACTCGACGACGCGGCCATCGTTATAGCATAACGGCACATACAGTTCGTATTCGCGCATGCCTGAAGCTGTCGTCCACCGGGCGGATCATGCAAATCATGCCGGCGAGCGGCCGGCGGTTGCGGCACTCCCACTGGAATGAGCCGCGCAAAAGCCACGGACCGGTTGGATCCTGGCATCAAAACCGCGACGGGTTGGCCAAGATCGAGGAAGTTTGTTTCCAAGGCCAACTGCGTGTACCGTTCAGGAATGGCCACGCTGACCATCGAACTCCCGGCACAAAAGAACCAGACGGCATTTAATCTTCGTCGCTGGTCTGAGCTCCTTGCCGATTCAGAACTTGGGCGCGATCTCGCAAAAGTCGAAGGCCGCATCGAAACCGACCGCCATGGCCACATCATCATGTATCCGCCCGCGCACCTCCCTCACGGCAACTACCAATCCGAAATCGCCTATTTGCTGCGCACGCTCCTGTCCAACGGACGCGTCGCCACCGAATGTCCGATCTCGACGGCCGACGGCGTCAAAGTGGCGGACGTTACCTGGATCTCACTGCCCCGCCTGACCGCAATCGGTGAAAACATCTGCCTCACGGAGGCACCGGAAATTTGCGTCGAGGTCCTCTCCGCCAGCAATTCCCGTATTGAGATGAACGAGAAAAAATCGCTCTGCTTCGCCGCCGGCGCGCAGGAAGTCTGGTTTTGTGATCAGAAAGGGAAAATGACATTTTTCCTCGATGCCGCGTGCGTTGGCCAAGCCTCCTCGGTTCTTTGTTCCCAGTTTCCGAGCCGTGTTGAATTTTGATTTCGGGATCCGTTCAACTTCCGCTGCTCGCAGTCTGCATACTCTCAACAGCGAGAGAAGATCCTGATATCAGCAAAACACCGGACTCTGGCGATGGAAAGGATTCAGACCGGGAATGACTCACTGTCTCCCGCCGCAAAAGCCGGGCATTCGGAGTGCGATCTCAGCGATTGATCAAAGGATCGGACGTTGAGGCGCAGGCATGGTTGGTCCGTCTGCATCAACGGAGCATGGGCGTCTCGCCCGTGGCGGTGCACGAGACTCCCAATTCAATCCCACGGGCGAGACGCCCGTGCCCCGCTCGAATTCTTCTTCACTCAACTCCATTGCCACACCGCACACCGCGGCCATACTCCGAGAAGCATGAATCGGACGCTCATAGGAGTTATCATTGCCGCTGCGTTATTCGCACGGGTAGACGCTGCGGAGGCGAACTGGATCCACCTTTTCAACGGCAAGGACTTTTCCGATTGGGATAAATACCTCGCCCCGAAGTTTGGAAGCAAGGACTCGCTCGGATTGAACAACGATCCGCTCGGCGTCTTCACGGTTGTGGAAAAGGACGGCGCGTCGGCGATTCGGGTTTCAGGTGAGGTGTTCGGCGCGATCACCACGAAGGAAGAATTCGGCAACTGCCACATTCGGGTGGAATACAAATGGGGTGAGAAGAAGTGGCCGCCTCGGCACGAGCCGAAGCATTACCGCGACACCGGGATTCTCTACTGGTGTGTCGGTGAGCATGGCGCCGGGAGCAACGCGTGGATGCGGTCGGTCGAGTGCAACATCATGGAGCGCGGCGTCGGCCAATGGTGGCCGGTGGCGGGCACTTACGTGGACATCGAAGGCAGGAAGGTCGTGCTCGAAAAGGAACCTGCGGTGCCATATCGCGGCGAGAGTCCGGGCGAGACGTGCATCCTCTGGCAGCCAGGCGAGCGGCAGTTCACGACAAGCGAAGGCATCACCTCGCCGCTCGATCCCGAGAAGGCGGGCGAATGGAACGTGTGCGAAGTGATCGCGTGGGGAAACGCCGGCATTCACATCCTCAATGGCCAGGTCGTGCTCGTGGTCACCAACCCGCGTTACAAGGAAGGGGGGCGTGAGGTGGCGCTGACGCGCGGCAAAATTCAGCTTCAATCCGAAGGCGCCGAAGTCTTCTTTCGCAAAACCGAAGTGCGAGTCATCGATGAAATTCCCGCCCATCTGCTAAGGCATGTTCCAAAAAGCGCGCCGGACGAAAAAGGCTTTGTACCACTGTTCGGCAAGGATGCCCGCGACGGCTGGGACCAATGCGGACCTGGCGAGTTCAAGCTCGAAAACGGCGTGGCGACGGCCGACGGCGGCATGGGTTTGTGGTGGTTCACGAAGCGAGCCTTCACGAACTTCGTGCTGCGCGGCGAATTCGTGCAGGAACAGCCGATTGCCGACTCAGGTGTGTTCGTTCGTTTTCCGGACCCCGGCAACGATCCCATGATGGCAGTGAAACGCGGGCATGAATTCGAGATCGGCGATCCGAATCCCGAGAATCCCACCTGGCGAACCGGCTCGATCTATCCGTTCAAGGCATCGACTAAACCCAACACCCGCGTGCCCGGGGAGTGGAATGATTTCGAGATGGTCTGCAGTGGCCATAACTACTCGGTTCGCATCAACAACGAAGTCGTGACGACATGGACCGACTCAAAGGAACGCACCACCTCGGGCTACATTGGCCTGCAGAATTACAACGACGGCAAAACGGTGCGCTTCCGCAAGCTGCGCGTAAAGGAATTGCCATGAACTAATGGCCAACGCGCGCTCCATTAAACTCGGCATTATCGGCTGCGGAAACGTTCTCACCGCGTATGGCCCGGCCATCGATAAACTTCGTTCGCGCAACTTCGCTCACGTCACCGTAGCCTGCGGACGCGATGCCCAACGCGATTTCGCAGGATCGCAGCTCGGCCCCGCACGCTTCTCCACAAGTCCAGAGGACGTCTTTCATTCGCCCGATGTCGACGCCGTGCTGATTCTCACGTCAATGAGCGAGCACGCATCGCTCGCGTGTGCGGCCCTCGAAGCGGGAAAGCATGTGCTCCTCGAAAAGCCCATGGCCACCTCACTCGGTGAGGCGCATGCGCTGCTCGATGTTGCGAAGCGCAGCCCGGGTCATCTGGTCTGCGCGCCATTCATCATTCTTAGTCCGACATTTCAAACCATGGCATCGCGCATTCGATGCGGCGAGATCGGGAAGCCGTGCCTGGCGCGCGCGCGTTACGGCTGGTCAGGGCCGTGGTGGAGCGAGTGGTTTTACAAGGCCGGCGGCGGCTGCCTTTTCGACCTTGGGGTCTATTGCATCACTAGCCTGACCGGCCTGCTCGGCCCGGTGAAGCGCGTGTCGGCACTTACCGGTGTTGCGATTCCTGAACGCGAAATCAACGGGCGGAAAGTTATGGTCCAAGCTGAGGACACCGCACAAGTGTTGCTCGACTTCGGCGACGCTTGCTACGGCTCCGTGACGTGCGGTTTTACGATGCAGCAGTATCGCTCGCCGGCGCTCGAGATCTACGGCACGACCGGGACCATCCAAATGCTTGGCGATGACTGGGACCCGGATGGCTACGAACTTTGGCAGAACGAGGCCGGCTGCTGGCAGGTCTTCAAGGAAACTGATCCCGACTGGCCGTGGCACGACGGCCTGCGGCACCTGGTCGACTGCGTCCGCACCGGGGCACGTCCGCTCGTCACGCCCGAACACGCGTTGCATGTGCTCGAAATCATGCTCAAAGCGCAACAATCCGGTCGCGAAGGACGCGCGCTCGAAATCGAAAGCAGGTTCGAGCTGCCGCAGTTTCTCGCGGCGAACTTAACCGAAGCGGCGCATCTCATGCATGACAGATCCAGGAAGCACGAATGAAGAATCGAGTCACTTCGGAGCCTCTCACCGCCGGGGCCGGGTACGTTCCAGCACCACTTGGGTCGACGATTCGTTCTTGCCGATTTTCGTTCCGGGCTGAGTGTAAACGGTGCCTCGCGCACACTGTCTTTGTTTGTCCCCCTTCACCCCTTGCCGGTTTTTAAAATGAAGTCGCTCCTCCGTGCTTCTGTATGTATTATCGCAACCCTATGGCTGTCCAGGCTGCCAGCCGCCCCTGCCGACAGCGCGGTTGTTTTCAATGAGATTCATTACCATCCCGCAGTCGAGCTGGCCGAATCCGAGTGGATCGAATTCCGCTGCCTGACTGGAGTGCGGGTTGATATGTCAGGATGGAGAATCGACGGCGCGGTGCGGTTTGATTTTCCGGAGGGCACAGTAATCGGGGGGCATGGCTTCCTGGTGGTGGCCGCGGCTCCAGGCGCAGCCAATCTCCAGGGGATTGGGGCGCTCGGTCCCTGGACCGGCCGGCTCGATAACGGCGGTGAGGAAATTCGCCTGGTCAATCGCGATGGGAGAATCATGGACAGCGTTAGCTACGATGACGAAGATGACTGGCCGGCCGGGCCGGACGGTGGCGGAGTCACTTTGACCAAGCGCGACCAGAATTCGGCTGAGTCGCGGCCCGCGAACTGGGTTTCCAGCGTCGAACAAAATGGAACGCCGGGACGCTTGAATTTTCCTACGGCCGGCATGCCGCCCACAATCACCGCCCACGTCACGCTCGAATCGGCTTGGAGGTATCGTGCCGACAATACCCCTCCGCCACCGGAGTGGAAGAGCACCGGTTTTGATGACACCGCGTGGGCTTCAGGGCCGGCGGTTCTTTATGCCGGGAGCGCCCAGATCGAGGGCTCAGGGCAGGCGCTGGCTGCTTACTGGCCGTTGAATGAAACGAGCGGCACCGACGCGCCTAACAGTGTTCCCGGCGCCCCGGCCGGCACGCTCAACGGCGGTGTTACATGGGTGAACGACGCGCAACGCGGGCCCTGTCTGAACTTTTCCGGCGCTGCGGGCACTCACGTCAATGCCGGTTTGGCCACCATTCCTCAGATGACGCTCGCAAATGATTTCACCTGGGCGTTTTGGGCGTACACCTTTCAAGGGGCGAACAATAACGTAATTCTGGGAAATCGTTATTCGACGACGGCCGGCGTCGAATGGTCGCCGCGGGAGTTCATTAAATTTACCACCAACCAATTCGAGTTTCACCGCAATGCTGCGGGTGAAAACATCGATTATGCGGATATTCCTCTCAACACCTGGATGCATCATGCGGTGGTCAAACAAGGCGCCGCGTTGACGTATTTCCGAAATGGCGTCGCCTCAGGTGCCATCACCATTTCGCTGGGTTTAGGTCATGCGCAGCCGCTGTTTTTCGGTGGCGAACGTTCTCAGGAAAACTGGGCCGGGCGTTTGGATGACGTCGCGCTCTGGACGCGCGCGCTGCCGGCGTCGGCCGTCGCGTCACTGGCGGACGGCAGCGAATCTCCGCTTACTGCCGGTGCCCCCGGCCGGCTGCAAACCCAACTGCCGCTCGGCTCGACGGCATTTTATTTTCGAAATGCCTTCCAGTTCTCCGGAAATCCAGCGCGGACTTCGGTCGCGCTCCAGTTGCTGGTGGATGACGGGGCGGTTGTCTGTCTCAATGGCTCCGAGGTCCACCGCGCGAACATCGGGCAGGGCGCTGTTTCCCATGGAACGCTCGCGTCCTCCGAGGTTGTCAACGCGGCGCTCGGACAGGTGGTGACGATTCCCGGGTCGGCCCTCGCTCCGGGCACCAACGTCATCGCCGTCGAGATTCATCAGGCCCTTGCCAGCGGGGACCCGGACATGGTTTTCGGAGCCTCACTGGTGAGCACCGAGCAGCCTCCGCCACCGCCCACATTCGAGCCGGGCATCGTTATCAATGAGATTTCGCCGGCCGGTGATCAAAATTTTCGCGTCGAGTTGACCAACCTGAGCGCGCAGGCCGTGAACCTTTCCGGATGGGAGCTGGCCACATCGGCCGGTCTCTCCTATACCTTTGGAGCGCAGTCGCTGGCACCAGGGGCGTTTTTGGTCATCGATGCCGCAGCCTTGGGACTCGTCCCGGCAGGAGCGCAGGATCCACCAAGCGACGGGGACCGCCTATTCCTTTATAAGCCCAGCCGGGTGGAATTCGTGGATGCCGGCTCTGTGTCCAACGTGTTGCAGGCGCGATCCACGCAGAGTGATGGGGGCTGGCTGCCGGAAAGCGCCGCGACCTTTGGCAGCGCGAACAGTTTTTCATTCGAGGCCGACGTCGTCATCAACGAAATCATGTATCACCCTCGTCCGCTCACGCAGGCGCCCTTCGTCGAGTCGGACGAGCAATGGGTTGAACTTTATAACAAGTCGACGACGCGGACGATCGATCTGAGTGGCTGGCAGTTTCGGGAGGGTATCGATTTCACGTTTCCGCCCAATACGATGCTGGCGCCGGGCGGCTTCCTCGTGGTCGCCCGCGACGCCACCGCTTTGCTGGCCAAATGGCCGGGTCGTCCCATTATAGGTAATTTTACCCGAGCCTTGTCCAAAGCAGGCGAACGGCTCCGCCTGCGTGACGCGCATGGCCTGCCCGTTGACGAAGTGCGCTTCCACGATGGTCCGCCCTGGCCAAAATGGACTGATGGCGGTGGATCGAGCCTCGAGCTGCGTGACCCGCGCGCCGACAACTCCCGGCCTGACGCGTGGGCTGCCAGCGAAGAAAGCGGGCGCGGGTCGTGGACATCGGTCAGCTACGAAGGGCTGGCCGCCAACAGCGTCGCCAACGATCCAACCTTCTGGAACGAATTTATCTTTGGCCTTTTGGATGCGGGTATCGTGCTCATCGATGACATCAGCGTCATCGAAGCGCCCACGGGCGCGAATCGCCAATTGATTCAGAACGGTGACTTTTCCAGTGGTGCCCCCACGTTCTGGCGACTGATTGGGAACCATCGCCACGCCAGCATTGTTGACGACCCAACGCAGCCCGGGAACAAGGTGCTGCGCATCGCGGCGACCGGTCCCACCGAGCACATGCACAATCATGCCGAGACGACGCTGAAAGCCGGGGCCTCATTTGTGACGATCAATGCCAGCCTGGTCTACCGGATTTCCTTCCGCGCGCGCTGGGTCGCGGGCTCGAACCAGCTTCACACGCGGCTCTATTTCAATCGTCTGGCTCGAACCACCCTCTTGCCCGTGGCCGATGGCGGTGGTACTCCCGGTGCGGGGAATTCGACACTGCTCGCGAACGCCGGCCCAACCTTCGCGGGACTGGTCCACTTCCCTGCTGTTCCGGCTGCGAATCAGCCCGCCACCGTGTCAGTCGCTGCCACCGACCCCGATGGCGCCAATGCCGCGACGCTCTTTTACTCGGTGAACGGAGGCGCGTTTGCGAGTATTCCGATGAGCGGGCAGGGCGGGGGAGTTTTTAGCGGAGTTATTCCCGGACAGGCGGCGGCCGCCAAAGTGCAGTTTTACGTTCAGGCGGCAGATGCCCTCGGCGCTACATCGTCTGCGCCGCAGGGCGGTATCACCTCACGCGCGGTCATTGCCTGGAACGATGGTCTCGCGCGGCTCACCCTCATCGGGTGCCAGCCGAACAACATCCGGATCAACATGACAAACGCGGATCGGGATTTTCTCCACCTGAACACGAATGTCATGAGCAACGATCGTCTCGGATGCACGATTGTGCTGAATGAGTCAGAGATTTATTACGATTGCGGAGTGCGTCTGAAAGGCAGCGAACGCGGCCGCAATCAGGATGTGAGAGTCGGGTTCAATATTGGCGCTCCGGCCGACCAGTTGTTTTTCGGTGCGCATCCCCGCATCCAGCTCGATCGATCCGGCGCAGGCAACCAATTCAGCCAAAAGGAAATCCTGCTCAGGCACGCGGCAACCCATGCCGGCGGCATTCCCGAAAGCGAGGACGATCTCGTGCGCGTCATCGCCCCCAAAACAGTACATACCGGCCCGGCCATCCTGGTACGCTCGCGATTCGACTCAGCCTGGCTGGACAACCGCTACGAAAACGGGAGCGACGGCACCGAATTCGAGTACGAGCTCATCTATTATCCCAACAGCACGCCTAATGGAGTCGAAGGCTTGAAAGTGCCGGAACCCGACGACGTCCGCGGTGTTGCCGTGGCTGGCCTCGGCACCAACAGGGAAGCCTACCGGTGGCATTTTCTCATCGATAACAACCAGGACCGGGACGACTACGCACCGCTGATGACGTTTCTGACGGCTTTTGGCCGGCCCGCAGACGCGCAGTATCACACGGATACGCGAAACCTGATGGACATCGATCAATGGCTGCGCGCTTTCGCCCTCCCGATTCTCTTTGGCGTCGGCGATCATTACTCTTCCGGCGCTCAACACAATCTCATGCTTTTCCAGCGCCCGTCGGACGGCAAATGGCTGCACTTGCCTCATGACATGGATTTCACTTTCAACACCAATCCCGCCAACTCGGGATCGCTCGCGCCGCCCGCTGATCTGGGCAAGCTGATCAACACCAATGCGACCAACCGCCGGGCCTACTATGGTCATTTGCATGACATCATCACGACGACTTATAACCGCACTTACCTCCATCCGTGGGCGGTCCATTATAGTTGCTTCCTGACCGAGGATCTGAGCGGCTTCACGGGACCGACCGGCTACATTGAAACCCGGAAGAATTACCTGCTGGGACTAATTAATTCCGGAATTCCCGCGACGACCTTTAACATCACCACAGCTGACGGGACGACTTCGCCCGGACCCTTGGCGACGATTCAGGGCGACGGCTGGGTAAATGTTCGCGAGATCCGCCTGCAAGGGGCTGCCGAGCCGCTCGCTTTGACGTGGACCGATGCCAATTCTTTTCAGGCCAGCGTGCCGATTTTTCCCGGCTCGAACAACATCACTCTGGTGGCCTATGACTTTCAAGGCGCGCAGCTCGCCACCGACACCGTGCAAATTACGGGAACTGGAACGAGCGTTCCTGCCGATGAAACCACCCTGGTGATTTCGGAAATCATGTACCATCCGGCCGCCGCCAGCGACGATGAGATCGCGGCAGGGTTTGCTGACCAGGATGACTTCGAGTTTATTGAATTGACCAATATCAGCACGACGAACACGCTCGACCTCACCGGTGTCCGCTTCGCTTCGGGGATTATTTTTAACTTTGCCAACGCTGCGCAACTGGCGCCCGGCCAGCGTGTGGTCCTGGTCAAAAACCTGGCCGCGTTTTCCGCTCGTTATCCTGCGGTTCCCGCATCGCAAAATTTTGGCGTTTATGGCCCGGCGACTTCGCTCTCTAATGGCGGCGAGGAGATTGCGCTCGTCGATGCGGGCGGGGCCGACATCAAACGTTTTGCCTATGGCGACGCGGCACCATGGCCCGCTGCCGCCGACGGTCTCGGCCACTCGCTGGTGTTGATCGCGCCCCACACGAATCCCGATCATGCCATCGCCGCCAACTGGCGGCCGAGTGTCGCGGCGGGGGGAAATCCGGGCGGCAGCGATGTCGTAGCGTTCACCGGAAATCCCACTGGGGACGTCAACCAAGACGGAATCAGCAACCTCGCCGATTATGCCATCTTTTCGCTGCCGATTTTCACTGATGAAACAACTTTTTCGTTTGGGAGATCGTTAGGCGCCGATGATGCGGCCGTCCTGCCGGAGTTCTCGACTGATTTGCAGACCTGGACGGCGGGATTCCTCGACCACAGCGATCTGCCAGCTAATGGCCGCGACGTGGTTCATTATTCAGTGACGCCATCAGCGGGCTCCCAGCGCGTTTACGTTCGGGTTCGCGTGGTGCTTAGATAGCAGAAATATTACCGCAGGCTCTCAGACTAATACTTTGCGCCCTCCTGAAGACGGCCCGCCCCCGGGCCGCGCGGCGCGAGGGCGCTCCGTCTCCAATATTCAGAGGCATCACCGGGGAGTATCCTGGCGCGCGAGCGCCCACAACTCCGTCATGGTGGCAAGGTAGAGCACGCCGTTGGCGGCGATCGCAGTGGCACTGATCGGAACGCCGAAGTCAATCTTGCCTAACACCTTCTTCGTGGCCTCAGCGGCCAGCACATGGAAATCGCCATGCCGGGTGCCGATAAACACCTTTCCATCGGCCGCAAGGGGAGACGCCCAGATCTGCCCCTCGGTTTCGTGTCTCCAAAGCTCACGCCCGCTGTCGGCATTGAAACAATAAACAACGCGGGCGGTGTCGGCGACGAATACCAGGCGGTTGTAGACGGCCGGAGTCGAGAGGACATGCTGTTGCAGCAGGGCGGTCCACACTTCATGCGTCGTCGTCACATCGCCGTGCCCGCTGGGGTCGATGCATTTGAGCCAGGCATCGGTTTTGCCCCACCATAAATCGCCACCGCCGGTTACGTAGAGCCGCCCGTCGTGAAAAACCGGCATGCCGAAAATGTTACTGGGGCCTTCCTGGCGGTTGGTTGTGAAGCGGTGGACGTCGTGCTTCGGCGCGTGCGGATCAAAGTCGAACTTCCAGGCTTTCTTTAACGGAATCGGAGCGGCGTCTTCCGCGGAAGTTCCGGCTCGGGTGGTCTGCAAAGCCTCGAACCCATAGACCACGCCGTTGCCACCGCCGAAAAACACGAGCGGCCTACTGTCCACGACGCCGAGCGACGGCGACGACCACGTCGAATGAAAAATGTTGGGCGCCATCTTTTCGGCATCGCGCGCGAGCAAGCGACCGGTTTTTTTATCCACCACCACGAGACCGGGCGCGTCGGGGGTGCGAATTTTTCGATGGGTGTTGTCGACGCCCGTTCCGCTGTTGAGATAAAGATGACCGCCGTGGATGAGAATTGAGCTGTGCGCGGCGTCATGCGGCCAGATGCCAGCGCTTTCTTTCAAATCGAGCAGCCACAGGATATCCGCGTCGAGCGGCCCCGGCGGAAGCACCGGCTGTCCGCGCGGTGTCATGTGGGTGGCTTCGTCGAGAAACGGCCCATCGTTTCCGTTCGCCGCGCCGTGCGCGTCAAGACACACCACTTCTCCCCGGTTGCTCACCACATAAACGCGATCTCCCTCGACCGTGGCCGGCGAGGAAATGCCGCTCTTCGGCCAATCCATGAATTTGTCTTCGTCGCGTTTCGGCACCACCAACTGCCAGCGGAGCGCGCCGGATTTTTCGTCGAAACACATCAGAACCCCACGGTCACCCTCGTGCTTCGGGTCGCGGGGCTCATCGTTGTTGGTGCCGATGTAAACCCGTCCGCCAGCCACCACCGGAGTGGAATGTGTTTCGCTGCCGAGTTTTGCCACCCACTGGACGTTCTTTTTTGTCTTTGGATCGAAAGCGTCAGGCAAGCCGGTTTCACGAGAAATCTGGTTGCGTGTCCAGGCGTGACCCCATTGCGGCTGATCAGCGGCACGAGCTGAAAGCAACACTAGCAGACTGACCACCCCGACCGAACACCAGGCGCTCATGCACACGCCTCCCTCTTCCGCGATTCGTTTGGTAGGAAAACAGTCAGCATCATGCAAGGCCGAAAATATCGCAGAGAGCAATCTCCGCCATTACGGAATGCCTGAATCAAGGGGTGCCATTTACAAGTTCCACCCCTCGCGATAGTCGCGCCGCAAATAGCCGTTGGCTTCGTCTGAGTTGGTGAAGCGCATGGCGGCCGAGTCCCAGAACAGCTTCTTTCGGGTCATTTCCTCGCGCATCTCGAGGCGGAGCGCGACGTTGCCGAGCAACACGACTTCAGTGAGCGGGCCGGCCCAGTCGAAATTCGAGCCGCCGGGCTTGCCACCTTTGCAGGCCTCGATCCACTCATTGTAATGACCGATCGAACGCGAAAGTCTTTGCGGCGGATCCCCGTAATCTTTTTGGCGCGAGTCAGGAATCAGTTTGAATCCCATTCTTTTGTCCGACCGTTGCGTTAAGATCTTTCCGCGACTGCCGATGAACAAATGGCCGGCCGCTCCCATTTCACGTCCTTCATCGAGTTCTTCAGGGCGTTCCGGACGCATACCGCCGTCGTACCAAACCAGCTTTAATGCCGGCAGCTCGCCGCGAGCGGGAAAGTGATAGGTCACCATGGAAGCCAGGGGATAGGTTTCCTTGTTCACACGAGTTGAACTCGCCTCGACGCTGATGGGAGCCCCGAGCTTCAGAGCGCGAAATACCGGATCGAAGGAATGGCAGCCGATGTCGCCGAGCGCGCCGGTGCCAAAGTCCCACCATCCGCGCCATTTGAACGGCAGATAGGCCGGATGATAGGGACGTGACGGCGCCGGACCGAGCCATAGGTCCCATTCCAGAGTCTCGGGAATCGCTGGCGAATCCTCGGGACGCCCGACTCCCTGGGGCCAATATTCGTCGAAGAGACCGTTGGAAGGCCGGTCTGTCCAAATGTGGACTTCATGCACCTGACCGATCGCCCCATCAGCAATCATTTCACCGAGCCGCCGCGTTTCTTCTGAAGCCTGACCCTGATTGCCCATCTGCGTGGCGACTTTCTGCTCCCGCGCGGCGGTCGCGAGTTGGCGCGCTTCCCAAACCGAATGCGTGAGCGGTTTTTCACAATAAACGTGCTTGCCCATTCTGATCGCGGCCATGGCGGCAAACGCGTGAGTGTGATCGGGCGTCGCTACCACGACCGCATCGATCTCCTTCACTTCCTCGAGCATCTTGCGATAATCCTTATACAGCTTTGCCTGGGGAAACTTTTTAATCGTCGCGGCGGCGTGGGCCCAATCCACATCGCACAGCGCAACGATGTTTTCGCCGGTCATCTGACTGATGTCGGATGCTCCCTGCCCGCCGATGCCGATTCCCGCGATATTCAATTTCCCGCTCGGCGGCTTCGATCCGTCCCGCCCCAGCACGTGGCTGGGCACAACCAGGAGCGAGCCGGAAGTGGCAGCGGCCACACGCATAAACTCGCGGCGTGAAAAGCGCATGTGACTGGCCCTTGGTTTCTGTATCGGGTTGTGCGTTTTCATGGGAAGTTTCGTGGCCGATGAAACAAAGGGCATCCGTTGTTTTTGCATCTCACAATATCGGAAAAATTGTTGATCAGCGACAGATACCACAATTTTCTAGGGGCGGACGCCTCTGAATTATCGCAAGAACCTCCATTGGACACCGGGCCTTAGACGGGCGCAGTGGCATCGAGAGGGGAAAACCTGTGAAAGCTTGCGCAAATCTCTGCCTGGCATGCCAGGCGCTTCGAAAGCGGTCATCAAACGTCTGATGCGCGCTCAACGGGTCGATCAGCCTCCTAACGACCCCAGGTCGTGATGGATCTGCTCTTTGACACCTGTTTTCTAATCGACCTCGAGCGAAAGTTGAAGCGCCGAGCGGGACGTGCTCATGCTTTCCTGGCGATGCATGGTCAGGCCCACGCGTGGATTTCGTGGACAGTTGCCGGCGAGTTCGCAGAGGGTTTTGGCGACATTCATGACGCGGCCTGCGCGGCCATGCTGGCGCGTTTTAATGTCGTAGCCATGGATGAGGGGACGGCGGCACGTTATGCGCGGATCACGTCGCAGCTTCTCCGCAAACGCCTGCCTATCGGCTTGGATCGCTGCGGCGGCAGTGAGTTCAGGATTTCCTCTCGTGACCAATGACATAACTCACTTCAGCCGCATCGCGGGACTGAACTTGATAGCCTATTAATGTGTTCCCTATTATCATGGTGAAGGACGTCACTTCCCCTTCGCCTGCTTTAAAAACGCAATCAAGTCGACGAATTCGGGCGCGGAAATGGCGTTCGCCAGTCCTTCGGGCATTGAACTTACGGCGACGGTTTCGCGTTTTTTCAGCTCGGATTTTTTGAGCGGCATGTTCAGCCCGCCGGCGATCCGGAGCGTTACGGTGGCGGGGTCTTCTGCAACCACGAAACCGCTCAGAGCCTGTCCCTCGCTCGTTTCGACATTCGTAGTTTGAAATTTGGGATCGAGCTTCGCATTCGGTTCGACGATCGACTCGACGAGCTCCTCCGGCTTGAGCCGGGCGCCGACATCATGAATGGGCGGACCGAATTCAATCCCCTGGTCGCCGAGCTTGTGGCAGGCGATGCAAATGCGGCTGAAGACAACGCGTCCGTTTTCGGCGTTGCCTTTCATTTTTGCGATCTCCTTCATAAGGCTCTTTTTCTGCGGATCCGGTGTGTTGGTATCTAGAAGCTGGCGCATCGGTTTGATGGCCGCTCCGGCGGGGCCGCTTTGGGCGAGGTAATCGAGCAAATACCTGGTTCCGGCCGGGTTGGCGCCGGCAATCGGTTGCTGCTTCTCAACCAGCGGCTTCCACACCGGCTGCAGCGCTCCGAGCGTGGCGTCGAGTGTGTATTCGACCCAGTAATCCATGGAGTGTTTTGTCGTCTCGAGGGCCGCCTCGACGGCTTCTTTGGTGGAGAAAAAGCTGAGCGCGCGCACGGCTTCCACGCGGACACGCGGATGAGCATCGGCGGCCATCGGCTTGATGAGCGCAAACGTATCACGCACATAATCCCGCTCGTCGCTCAGGGTGTGGACGGCAGCAGCCCGTGCGTCCGGCGTTGGGCAGGCAAGAATCTTTTTTACCAATTCCAGGTCAAGTGCGTGATGCCCCTCCTGGACCCACATCGCTTCGCAAAGAAGCCGGTCGTGTTCCTTGTCTTGCGCGTCGAGTTTCGATGCCCACGTTTTGATCGCGGCCAGAACTTCGTCGGTCGGGCGGTCGCGCAGCTCGGTGCGGGCGCGGTAACGCGTTCGCGGCTCGTATTGTTTCAGTTGATCGAGCAACTCGAGCACGCTTTTTCCAGCTTGTTTCGGCGCCTCGATGAGGGGACGGTTTTTGGCAGAGAGCCGAAAAATCCGCCCGTGCGCGTGGTCGCGATTCGGGTCGCGCTGTGAATATTGCATGTGTCCGATGAGCGCGTTCGCCCAATCGCCAAACCAGACTGCGCCATCGGGACCGATCTGCGGATCGGTCGGACGAAAATGTTTGTCACTTGATTTCAGCAGATCGGGAATGCGCTTTCCTCCATAGCCGCCGCCTTCGTCGTGCACTTCGAAGCGGGTCAGGCCATTCATGTTAATGACGCAGGCGTAGATAAACTGGCCCTGCACATCATCTGGCAGGTGGCGGCTATAGAGAAACTCGGTCCCGACCACTGGCCGCATGCCTTCGTTGTTAAAGATAACATTGAGTCCGCGCCGACCAGAATATTGCGCGCCGGAAAGCGGCGTGTCCCAATGCTGCTGGGCAGTCGTGCCGTCGCCGACCACGCCCTGCCCCCACCAGTTGAAGACATAGCACCACGGGTTGCCATAGCCGGGGGTCACGAAGTGCCGGACCTTCCAGGAACGCGGATCGATGACCCAGGCCCCCGGCGAGCCTTGGTTGCGTTGAGGTCCCCACGGGGTCTCGATGGCGGTGGACATGCTGACCCCTTCGAGCGCGTGCAGAAGGCCGCCGTGGTTCCATTCGAAAGCGCCGATCGTGTGATGGGTGTCGTCGCTCGCCCAGCCGTCAATCAAGTGCACGACCTGATCCGCCTTGTCGTCACCGTCGGTGTCTTTCAGCCAGATCAGCCGCGGCTGATCGACGACCAGGACGCCGCCATTCCAGAATTCGAAACCAGTCGGGCAATGAAGCTGGTCGTAGAAGACCTTGCAGGCGTCCGCCGTCCCGTCGGAGTTCGTGTCTTCGAAAATAAGCAGGCGATCACTCGGTCGCGGATCGCCCGGACGCCACTGTGGATAGGTTGGCATGCACGCCACCCACAAGCGACCCTTGTTGTCGAAGTTGAGTTGAACTGGTTTGGCCAGTTCGGAGAATTCCCGCTCGGAGGCGAAGGCCTTGACCTCGAAGCCTTCGGGCACCGCCATCGCGCGGATCGAATCCTCCGGCGAAAGGTAACGCAACGCCCCGGGATGCTCGGAATACGACTGCTGAGGATTGCCAAAGCGCGTCGGCGGCACGAGCAGATCTCCGCTTTTTTTATCGTCAGGCGGCTGCGGAGAGGGCGCGCCCTGCGCCAGGTCCCAGATATACCGGTCCCGCAACGCCGCCATGGCGCGCACTTTTTGAAATTCCCGCGGGAACGTCTCGGTGTCCCAGGTCCGGCGGCCGCCATAGACGTACCAGCCATTGAGAATGCGGTAATCCTGGTGGTGGACCCACGATTTGTCGTTGACGGCCGCGCGCAGCTTTTCGTAAGCCGGCGACCCGATCTTCGCGAGATTCGTCGTGCCGAAAAGCGCGCGATCAAGCAACTCGCCCATCAGTTTTTCACCCGCCTCATTCACATGACAGCCGTTGATGGTGAATTGCGCTCCCGCTTCGGCGTTGAAGGCAGCCAGCGTCGGAGCAAAAAGATCTACAAAGGGAAAGCCGCGTTTGTTGGCAATCGTCCGCGCTGCCTCGACATAGCTTTTTAAATTGGCATTCTGGTGGCTGGCCTCGGGCAAAAACGCCCCGGCGCCGGCCTCGAGCGCGATGGGTGAAATAATCACGAATCGCGGCTGCCGGTCACTGCCGTAGCGCGCGGCGTATTCATCGAGAAATTTCTCGTAGTCGCGCCCGAATTTCTCGGCGCCCTCGCTGCCGCCGAAAGATTCGTTGAAACCAAAAAAACAAAAGAACGTCTCCGGTCCGAAGACCTTGAGTGGGTCATCGATCTTTGTGTAATCGTTTGGGCGCTGGCGGATTCCCACTTCGTCCGCAGGCCGGCAAAAGTTTCGCACCACCAGCTCAAGCTCGGGAAACCGGCTCTCGAGCAGCGTTTCGAAATGCCCAAACAGATTCATGCGCTCGCCCGTCGAATTGCCCACCAGCGCGATCCGCTCGTGCTTTTTCAGTGCCAGCGGCAGCGGAGCCGAACCAGCCGGAATCGGCGAGCCAGCCAGTAAAGCAAGCGTCAAGGGAAGCAGCGTGAATTTCATGTGAAGTGAGCGGGCGTTAAAACTACCCGTTGCGCTTCTGTCAGCAACCCTTCAGACAGGGCGGCCAATTCAAAAGGGCGCGCGAGGACCCATCGCGTCGATTCCAGGTAGGGCGCGAGGACCCATCGCGCCGAGTCTTTTGCAGCTGACGCCTGAATGTGCGGCGTCCTATGAACATTATCACACGACGAGTATTGTTACTTCGCCAGTCGCGATGCTTCTGTAGCAGAGCGGGTGACGTCTGAGCTTGCCGCCACATGAACTCCGAAGCGACTGCAACGCCTTACCTTTAGAGCTTCCTGACGCGAAGCCGGCAGGCAACTCGTGTTGAACAAGCCTCGGTTTGCGGGTAAGCGGGCGAGCGGCGGGGCCTTTGCGATTTGTTTTTTTCGCGTGCGGCTCGTTGCAAGCTGAGCCAGGAGACGCGAGGCAAGCTCAACGCATGAGTTACACGAATCCTGGCCTGTTTAGGGCGATAGCGGGCGCGAGATCTGGCGCGGCAGCACGATGTTTTTGAAAATCGCCGCCGGGAAGCACTGCCTTTAGTTTGGAAGAATGTCGGGGGCGCTAAGAACCTGATTGGTCAAACAAGTTACGAAGCCCACGCGTCGCGAACTCCGCTTCCTGCCTTTCCAGGAGGTAGGGACGCCTGACCACAGGCGTCCGCTTTGAACGGGGCGGCGCGATGGGTCATCGCGCCCTACCTCGGAAGGGGTCCAGGCAGAAGGGGCCGGGCGCGTTTCGAGCGCCGCAGGAAATCTTTCAATTTTTGCACACTGTTTCCGCTGAGGGTAGACCAGGTGCAGCGCCTTTTTGGCGCGCGGATTGATGTCGAGCCGGGCTGAATCCGAAGACGCGACATTCATTGCGGCTCAGGAAACCTTCGCTCCACCGGCGGCCGATGACGCAACGTAGTGGGGTCACTTGGTGGGGCGAGACTCTGTCGAGCCGCGCTGAATCCGAACGCATGACATTCAATGACTGGCGGGACGCGAGACCCACTGCCTTTTGACTCGGCGCTGCCTCGCCCTGCAAACTCCCGGCGCCTCGGCCGCTCTCAGCCACCGCCACCGCAATCACTTCGCCGTGGACATCCAATCAATATGGAGTTCGCTTGGTGTGTTGGTTGTTTCAGTTCATCTCGAATGACTTTCGACCTTTGCCGCCTCAGCGGTTGGTCGATGCGGCTCGGCGCCGGTTCGCCCGGCGCCACCCGCGAAACAAAGAAACGGGCCAGCACACCGCCCTTTTCAACAAGTCGCCCCGGAACGCACCAGCGCCTCGCGGCCATAAGGTTTAGGCGATTCTACGACGCTTCCGGGAAAGACGGCAAAATCCTTGAGCACGCGAGGCAGGCGCTTACCGTGTGCATATGCCGATGACGATTGAACAGCTCGCGGAGGAGGCGCTCGCTTTGCCCAGCGAGCAGCGCGCACTTTTGGCTGACCGCCTCGTGGAGAGCCTCGACGCCGGCGAGGCCAACCGCCTCGACCGGCTTTGGACCGCTGAAGCCAAGCGCCGCCGCGACGAGGTTCGCCAAGAGTTGGTGCAGACGATTCCCGGCGATGAGGCCTTGGCCCGAGTGCGACGCTCGCTTGGCCGATGAGGTATGAGTTTCACCCGCAGGCGCTCGACGAATACAACGAGGCAGGTCACTACTATGCCCGGCAACAGCCGGGATTGGACCTGCGTTTCATCGTCTGGCGTCGAGGAAGCCATCGAACTCATCTTGCAGGATCCTTATCGCTGGCGATTATTCGACGAGGATGTTCGCCGGAGTCCCACGCGCTTCTTTCCCTACGCCATTCTATACACCGTCGAGCCGGGCTACGTACTGATCGTTGCCGTCGCTCACTGCAGCTGCGAACCCGGCTATTGGAAGCACCGAATCGCCTAAAACGTTAGTCGAGTAGGTCTGAGCGGAGATAGTGTGTTTTTCGGGTTGATATCGACGCGCAGACTTACTCGACTGTTGGACGAAGCTTCTCAGCGGGGCGCCAAGAACCTGTTTGGTTAAACAAGTCACGAAGCCCACGCGTGGCGGAACTCGGCCCCTTCCTGCTTTTGCGATCGAGCCAGGAGGTAGGGACGCCTGACCACAGGCGTCCGCTTTGAATGACGCGGCGCGATGGGTCATCGCGCCCTACCTTGGAAGGGGTCCAGGTCTATCGTCGACCAATTCTCAGGCGCATGAACTGCCGCCCCGGCGCTGCGATTGGGGAAATCGACCGCCATGTTCGAACGGTCAGTCCGCTTGCCTCATTCATTTCACCGGTGAAGACAGCGCCTGCGTCACTCCATGTGGACAGATCAGCAGAAGTTTGGGCGACTATCCTCGCCTCATCGGCGCCCAAACGGACTGAAATTGAGAGCTGGGGATAATCCTGTTCGACGCCATCGACGGAAAAAGCAGCCACGCTGAGAGAGAAGGTAGGAAGGCTTGATGGCGCACGCGGATCGCCATTAACCGCATATTCTAGAAAATTGTTCATCCCGTCCGCGTCGTCGTCACCTGCATCCTCTGTGACGCCATGGGCGAATTTCCAGGCGGAGTAGTCGATGGCATCGCTGCCTCCCGGCGTGCCGTGAAGGGTTATACTCGATCGCCAGTTTTCGGGATTCGAAGGGTTGGGATTAGTTTGGGGCGCTATGAGCACCAGGCTCGAGCCGCCACCGTCAGGATGGGCCGGCCACGCCGGAACATCGTCATAGGTAAAGTCGTGAATGGTATCCTCGGCGGTGATGAGGGCGAGTCGCTCACCGCCATTAGCCAGACTGCCCTCGAATTGCCCGGTGACGATTACTCCCGTGCCGTAACGTGCCTGGAAGGCCGCGCTGTTTTCCACTAGAACGATCCTGGCTCCGGCGCCGAGAGTTCGCTGCGAGGGCGGCAGCGAAGAAAAATCGAATTCGATTCCATCGCCAAAACGAACATTCGTCAAATCGATGGGACCCGTCGAAATGTTCATCAGCTCGATGAATTCGAAATCGCTGTCGGCATTGCCGGCGGCAAGTTCGGCCGGAGTGCTCGGGTCGGCGGGATGATAATGGATTTCAGAGACGACAAGATTTTGTGCGCTGGCCGGCGTGGCGCCGATGACGAAAGTGGCTTCGTTCAATGCGGACCATTCCGTGCCGGCGAGAGTGCGTGTTTTGAGGGTGGTGGTCGAGGTGATCTCGATGGGGACGGCGAGGCCGGCTTTGAGTTGCGGACTAAAAAGAGCATCCGAGCCGCTGATGGTGCTGTTGAGGCCGCGAATGGCGAGCATGTTGGCCCCGGGTTGCAGCAGGTGGAGGTAGGCCGTGACATCCACATTTTCAAATACCACCGCCGCGATGTCTGAATGAGCGGAGGTCGCCGCTGAATTAAAGAACGTCAAACCTGGGGCATTCCGGGCCGCAATCTGCGTGCCGTTTAAATACGCGACGTAACCGTCGTCGTAACGCATCTGCAGCGTCAAGGTGCGCGCCCGCAAAACCTCAGCGGCGCCCAGGGTAAACGGAATCCGCAGATAAATAGTGGCGTTCACGGCCCGCATCGCCGCCTCGACATTGGTTTTGATAAAGGGGGCAAACGCGGCTGCCGAAGTGCCAGTGGAATAGCCAACTCCCATCTGGGCGCTCGCCCAATGCTCGGCATTCGTTGGCTCTTCGGTTCGCGTCCACTGACTCAGCGTTAGGGTGTCGCCCTGATTTCCCGCGACCGGAACGAGGTACGCGCCGTTGGAGAATTCCGGCACCGCGAACAACGAAGTTTCCAAAGCGATTCCTCCGCCGTCCAGCGGATCGCTTCCATCAGTGGTATAGTACACCGTCGAATCCGCAATATTCGGGTTCGCGATGGCGAGCGATACCGGTCCGGCGCCAAAGTTTCCGCCACGTGGAAACAAAAGTGGCGGATCAACCGCGGGATTGAGGCCGTCAGCCTTCAATTGAGCCAGGGCATTGGCCTCGCGTGTTTGCATCCACGCGAGCACCGCATTTTTTGCTGCAGTCCAGGTTGCCTTCGTTCGTGGCGGATCACTGACGGGACGGCGCGCGTCCCCCCAACGAGCGGACTCGGCGATGATCGCAGCGTCGATTTGCAGCGCCCGGGCTTCCAATCGCTCGATGTTTCGTGCCGTGCTTAGCGGCCCGCCGTTAAAGTAGCGGTCGTAAACCCGCTGCTGCCAGGCGCGCTTGTAAGCCGGGCTGGCCAGCAGGTCTTCGTGCAAAAACTGCGGGTTGCTCTTCGAGAAATTATTTTTTGTCGAGCTGTTGAATGGTCCGGTGCGGTCAACGTTGGCTCCAGTGGCGCCCAGCGTATGCTCGCCGTCGTGGTCGATGTGCACAAAGCCACGATTAGCCGTCCGGCGCCGAAGACTGTAAAAGTTGTTGGGATTGGTATTGCCAGTGAAGCTCGAAATCGGTGCATCAGCATTCCCTCCGTAATAAATGCCCAGCAGGTAATCGATGTGCGCGTCCAGATCGAGCAGAACGGGGTCGGCAGTCGGTGTTATTCCGTCGGCAGCGAGGCCGAAGATTTTGAAATAGTTGGCCGGTGTTGGGCTGGCCGCATGCGCGCGCGCCTTGGTCCACAATTCCTGCCAGGCGTCAATGACCCCATCGGTCACGGCGATCTCGGTTCCGGACTCGACTTTGATCACATCGTAGTCGTCATCATTGCCGCCAAGATAGGTCGCCGCGAAGTTTGCCTCCGGCCTTTCCTGGATTTGATAGAGTCCCCAGTAAATGCCGTTGAGGTAAAGGTGAACGAATTTTCCGCGAGTATGCGGCTGGCCAAGGTCGCCCGCGGTGTCGCGGCACCACAGCTCGCGCAGGAAGGTATTCTTGTCGCTGTATTCGAAGCTCCATGAATAGTTCTGGGGACACTGGAGATCGAACTTATCGAACGAGTTCGCGCCGTCTTCGCCGAAGAGGGGATACCTGAGGGTTTCTTCGCCGTAGTTATCCCTGAAGAGAACTCGGAAAGCGTGCTTGGGGTTGCCCGGATTGCGGGAGAAACCGCCTCGAATGCGCAGGCCGCAGTTGGCATGAAATCCTCCCGACGCATCATTGAGCATCTCGACCGAGACCGCGCGTTCCCACTCGATGCCATCCTCACGCGCATTAACGTAAATTCCCCGTTGCGGGTCAGTGAGATTCGCCTGGTCCGTCACCACGGAGACCGTCGGGATGGCCATCAACGCCGCCTTCACAGCGGGAACTCCGCCGATGTTGGGGTCGGCATGGTTTACGATCTCCGGGTCCATCCCGTAGTCGAGGACCTGACCGTTGACAGTACTGGCAGGCCATCCCGGTGGGGGTGCGCCCGAGAGCGACTGGGTGATCACATCATCGGGGAAAAGATACGTTTGCGTGTCCGTATTCGATGGCCAGAGACCGCTCTTGAAGGCCCGCGCGCGCAGCACGGTGGTTCGGTTGATCGTTACCGTGCCGCCTGGCGGCGTATTGGAATCCAAAGGCGCAACCGCCGTACCGTTGCTCTCGGTCGGCGTACTCCCATCACTGGTATAGCGAATCGTCGCCCCTGGGGTGTTGCACGTCACGGTGACTTCGAAAGGCGCGGCGAAGAATCCCCGGTGCACGGAAAAGTGCGTATCGCCCGCCACCCCGGGGAATCCTGGATGAATGTTAGGCGCGCCGGCGGTGGCGGCATGAAAAATGACTGGGGCGCCACCAGGAAGATCCGCGGCTTCCAACTCCGGCAACAACAAAAAACTGTCGTCCGCCGCGCTGATGTTCAGACCATGGACGGCGAGTACATTTGCTCCTTCGATCAGTTGATCCTGGAACGCACGAAGGTTGAAACTTTCCGCCGTTTGAATGTCGCTCAGCATGCGCGGGCTGGTCGCGGTCGAGTTAAACGCCAGAATTCCGGGGGCTGGTGCGTTTCGACTGGCCACCAGGTTTCCATTGAGAAAGGCGGTGAAGCCGTCGTTGTAGCGCATTTTGAGCGTGATGGCCTCGAACGAGCTGGCGTCTCCCGACGTAAATGGCAGCCGCAGATAAGCGGACGCGTTCACGTTGCGCATCGCAACCTCGATGTTCGATTGCACCAAACCGCCGAGTGTCGCGCCGGGCTGGGGCGCGGAGACGAACAATCCGCCGCCAACGGTGTCGCCGACGAGACGCATCGAAGGATGAAAGCTCGTGAATGCCCCCGGCGCCGCGAAGAGTTCAGCTTCCTCGCCGAAACCAGACTCGAAGTGCACGAATTCCAGCGCATGTGGACCGGCGGTGAGGGTGAGCGTGGCGAAGCGGTCCTCGGGCGCGTGCTGGCCGTTGTCAGTGATGATCGCCACACCATCGATTTTCAACCTCCCGCCATCGTCTGTGCTGATGCCGAACGTCCACTGCTCCGAGGAGGGTATGACAACGGTCGCCGTTGCTTTCAACGCGAAGTTGTCCGCGCTGCCGCCAGGAAAAGTCTTGCCGCCGCCAAAGTGGACGTCCGAGTTTCCTCCGCTGACAAAATTAATCACGGGCTCAAAGCCAGTGTAGTTCGAAACTCGATTCGTTCCGGCCAGCACCGCATCGGCCCCCGCCAGGTTGCTGATCGTCGTGGATGATCTCGCTTGCTGAATCGCGAACCCTGGAACCGAGTTGAGAAAACCGACGCCTGTGGTCACCGCCGTCCAGTCGCTGTCCGCAAAGCCGGGAGCCTGCCATGTGGCGCCCATGGAACCATTTGCCGGCACCAGAGCGCGTCCACTGGCGCCTCGGGCGACCAGGATCGTCCCGCTGAACGCATATCCGAATGTCTCGTCGGGGCCCAGCGACGGATAATCGAGAAATTCCGTAGCCTTGGTCGTTCCATCGGGCCTCACCAGCGCGAGATAACCGCCACCGCGCTCGAGCGCGAAATTCGTGTGCAACGGCGTCGCAGGATTGGTTCGGTGTTTTCCAGAAGCATAAATGACCAAAAATCCGCCCGGCGGCAGCGTCACCGACGGAAACGCCCATTTCACAAGATTGTCAGCGGAATCGCTTAAATGCCATCCGCTCAAATTCACCGTCACGGCGTCCGGATTGAATAGCTCGATCCAATCGGTGGCGGTGCCCTCCTCGTCCATCACGGTTTCGCCGTCGGATGAGAATTCCGAAATAATTGGGTGCGCCTCGGCAAGGGGAGAACCTAACACTCCAACCAGAGCAAAGAGAAATTGGGGGATCATTAAGGGGGGAGTCAGTCTACTCCAGACCGCGCCAACGTGAAGCGGAAACGACCAATCTTCTGGCTTGCATCGGGAGCTTCATATTCCAATGGCCTCCACCGGGACTGAGGAGCAGAATCCCAGGCGGGTAGAGGCGCGCCAGATGCTGACCGGTGGCATGGACGACTCCAGCCTGTCGGACTTACGCAAATTGGTCGGATTTAGAGTGACGCAGGCGTCCCGCCTGCGCGTACCTTGGGCATCTTGCCTGAGAGCAGTGCCGCCCGAAGGCGGCCGGCCGGGATGGCGGCGTACGCACAGGCAAGATGCGCAAGATGCCTGCGTCACCGGTGTCAAAGTCCAACAGGCTGGACCGCCGATGCCACCATGCACATCAGGTTGACCACGCAACAGGCAGCCTTAAATTCTTCGGCGCCGCGCATGACAGGTTATTGCCGCAGAATTTTCGCCGAGTTGGTCGGTCTTTTGATGGCTGTGGCGGCGGTTCTGTTCAACGATTCGCTGGCCGCGGCCGAGCCGGCTTGGGATTGGGCCAAAGAGCGCGATTTTTGGGCCTTCCGGGCGCCCGAGCCGACAAAGGTCCCCGCGGTGCGGGACGCAACCTGGCCGCGCCGGCCGCTCGATCATTTCGTGCTCGCGAAACTCGAGGAGAATGCGCTGGCGCCAGCGTCCGCTGCCGCGCCGGCCGCTCTTCTGCGCCGCGTCAGTCTCGATCTCGCCGGTCTGCCGCCGACTCCGCATGAGATGGCCCGGTTTCTGCGTGATGCCAGCGATGCTGCCTATGATCATTGGGTGAACGATTTTCTGAGCCGCTCGGCCTTTGGCGAAAGACTGGCCAGCCTTTGGCTGCCCCTGGCGCGTTACGCCGAGGACCAGGCACATCAGGTCGGGTCCGACACCAAGTTTTTTTATCCCAACGCCTGGCGCTATCGCGCCTGGGTAATCGACGCGTTCAACCGCGACCTCGCTTATGATCATTTTTTAAAGTTGCAGCTCGCCGCGGACAGACTTGGTGATTCAGCCCGCAACGACCTGGCGGCACTCGGATTTTTGGGACTTGGACCCAAGTATTATGATCGCAAGCGGCCATCGGTGATGGCGGAGGAATGGGAGGACCGGGTTGATACCGTCTGCCGCACCACGATGGGACTGACGGTCGGCTGCGCTCGGTGCCATGACCACAAGCTCGAGCCGATCACGATGGCCGATTACTACGGGATTGCCGGAGTCTTCGCGAGCACTCGCATGGTTAACCGCGCACCGGACGGCAGCGAGGAAAAGGAGGACCTGGCCGCCGATAAGCGAAATCCCGCGACGCTGCACGTGGTGGCTGACGGCGAGCCGCGCGACCTGACCATTTTCGAACGGGGGAATATGGAAAAGCCTGGCGCTGCGGCCCCGCGTCGGTTTGTGCGCATCCTCAGCGACAGCGAGCCGCCCAGGTTCACCGATGGGAGCGGCCGAGGGGAATTGATTGCAGCAATTGCCAGTGCCAAAAATCCGCTGACCGCACGGGTGATGGTCAATCGGCTGTGGGGGCTGGTGTTTGGGCGCCCGCTGGTTCTGACCACCAGCAATTTCGGCCATTCCGGCGTAGCTCCTTCTCACCCGGAACTTCTCGATTACCTTGCCTGCGAGTTTGTGGCCCGAGGTTGGTCCATCAAGCAGTTGGTGCGTGAGATGGTGTTGTCCGCGACCTACCGACAGAGCTGCGAAGCGACTGCAATGGCGCGAACCGTTGACCCCTCGAACGCCCTGCTCTCGCACATGAATCGCCGCCGCCTCACCGTCGAGCAGTGGCGCGATTGTGTGCTTCTCCTCACCGGAGAACTGCAGAGGGCCACCGATGGGCCATCGGAAGACATCGACTCGATGACCAACTTCCGCCGGACCGTTTACGCCCGGATCAGCCGCAAAGAACTCGACGGTATGCTCGCCCATTTCGATTATCCGGATGCCAACGTGCACGCGGAGAACCGCAGCGTCTCGACCAGCCCGATGCAAAAACTTTTTCTGCTCAACAGTCCATTCATGATCGCCCGCGCGCGGGCACTCGCGGCGCGGGTGGATGAAGGCTGGACCACGCTCGCAAAGTTGGGAATCGATCAGCCGAACGCGCGGCGCATCGAGGAAATTTACCGGGGGCTGTTCCATCGAATGCCGAGTCTGGAAGAATGGTCGCTCGGTCTTGACTATCTTCGGGAACGTCCGAAGGATGGTGACGCCATGACGCGCTGGCAGCGGTATGCGCAAATCATGCTCGCTTCAAATGAACTGCTTTATGTCGATTGAAGCGGCTACATCGATGATCAACCGCCGGCAGATGTTGCATCGCATGTGCGCCGGGTTCGGGTGGGTCGGCCTTTCCGGGATGCTCGGCCAGCAACCCGCGCAGGCGGCGGCACGGCGTCCGAATTTCGCTCCGCGCGCCAAGCGGGTGATTTTCCTGTTCATGAATGGCGGGCCGTCGCACATCGACACCTTCGACCCGAAGCCGGCCTTGAAGAAATTCGAAGGCCAGCAGCCCAGCGGAACCCTTTTCAAAGCCAGCCGCGGCACCGGGTTTATGCCCTCTCCGCTCTCGTTCGCCCGCCACGGAAAATCCGGCCTCGAAGTAAGCGAGACCTTGCCCCATCTCGCGAGGGTCATCGATGAATGTTGCGTCATCCGATCGATGCAAACCGATGTGCCGAATCACGAGCCGGCGCTCTTGATGATGCACTGCGGAAACCAACAGCCAGTGCGTCCCTCGCTTGGTTCCTGGATGCTTTACGGACTGGGCTCCGAAAATGAAAATCTCCCCGGCTATGTCGTCTTGCGCCCGACGCCCAAAATCGTCGTCGGTCCGGCCCTTTGGTCGAACAGCTTTTTGCCCGCAGAATATCAGGCCACCAGCGTTGTCACTTCGGACATGGCGGTGGATCGCCTGGTCGCCAACCTCCGCAATCCCCAGCTAAATTTGCTGCAGCAGCGCGAACAGGTCGACCTGTTCGGAAAATTGAACCGCCTGCACGCCGCGCAACGTGGTGGCGACCCCGAACTCGACGCGCAGATCCGTGCCATGGAAACCGCCTTTCGCATGCAGAGCGAAGCCATGGATGTTTTCGACATCGCAAAGGAACCAGCCCACGTCCGCGAAATCTACGGCGAATCGCCCTTTGCGCGTTCCTGTCTTCTGGCGCGCCGACTCGTCGAAGCCGGCGTCCGTTTTGTAACCGTTTATTACGTGGCCGATGACAATCAGCCTTGGGATACTCACGCCAACCACAACGAGCGCCATCGCAAACTCTGCGCCGATGCCGACAAGCCCAGCGCGGCCCTGATCGCCGATCTCCGCTCCCGCGGACTGCTCGAGGACACCCTCGTCATTTGGGGTGGAGAATTCGGGCGCACGCCTTACTCGGAGGCCAGGAAAGGGGATGTGGTTGGGCGCGATCACCATCACACCGCCTTTTCAACTCTGCTCGCCGGAGGCGGCGTGCGCGGCGGCACCGTTTACGGGGCGACTGATGAACTGGGCCTGAAAACAATCGAAAATCCTGTCCACGTCCACGACTTTCACGCCACGGTTTTGCATCTGCTCGGCCTCGATCACGAAAAGCTCACCTACCGCTGGGCTGGACGTGATTTTCGTCTCACCGATGTTCACGGACGCGTGGTCGGGGAAATACTGGCATGATTATGTTAGGCTAGCGCCAGCCTCCATATCACCTTGTGCGGCCGAAGCAAAAGGTGGATGGCGCGATGACCCCATCGCGCCGCCAATATAGGGCGGACGCCTGAGGTCAGGCGTCCCTACCTTCTCGATTCAATGCAGCCGCACGAGACGGCTTAAAGTCTGCGGTACGCTAGATCGCAAATTAGGTCCAAACACCTGAACGAAGCGCGCTGGAAACGGTCCAACTCCGCATGAACACGTCACTTTTGTTGATTGCCACGCTCGGGAGCGCTGCCCTTTTTGAGTCTGCACGGGGTGAAGATCAAGCTCCTCGGCCGACTCAGCCGCCACCCGCTGGTCTGCCGCGCTTGCAAGGGGATGCGGGTCCCGCGACGGTACAGGCGGTGCAAGCACCTGCCTTTGGTCCGAAGGCTATCCAGGTTGCCGGCGGTCAGTTGGCGCAACCGGTCGCGCAAGCGGGTCAGTCGCCTCCCGCATTGCCTTCTCCGGGGCCCCTGCCGCCCAGGGTTGCTTCTCCGCCTCCCCCTGTGCAACAACTCGCGCCGCCTCCTCCGCCTCGGACCATTCGCGCGACGCCGGGTGCCGGGCTGCCGCACCCGCTCGGCACACGGGAGGAAGAGTCACTGAAGAGCAACTATTCCGTAAAGCTCACGGTGGCACAGGGAGCGGAAAAGCGGGAATGCTCGATCGTCACGGCCTCGTCGAGCATTCGGTTTAGCGCGGTGCTTGGAGATCCTCCGATGGTTCCGATTCAGTTTTCGGGCAATCTTACGGAGCACGAGAACGGCACAGTGACGTTAACTTACGCAGTCGAGGCTCGAATTTCGCCTCGAGAGCCAAAGGCTCCCGGTCAAGAGCATTCAGAAAGCGCCAGCGGGCAGCTGCGTGTGACGCTCGGTTTGACCTACCCGGTCTATAACTCCGGAGAGCGAACCTATTCGTTGTCGGTGCAGGCTTACTAGCCGGATCAGGCACCGAAGTAGCACCGGTCCCTTCCGATTCGCCCCGCCCCGGAAGGGCTGGCAGAGACGCTCTTTCTGCAACTGTTAGGCCGGCCGCCGCGCCACAAGGAAAAACAGGACGTTGTCTCGCTGCTCACTCCCGGATTTGAACAACGCATCCTGCCTCGAGAACAGCAAACCCATGTGCCGCCGCGTCCGGTCTTTCGGCGTGTTTCCTGGTCGAACCACCTTCATCCCGATGCCACCACCGTGAAATTGCAGTTGGAAAAAGCCGCCCGTGCCGGGGATTTACCGACGCCGCAGATTCTGGGGAGCGCACGCGCCCTCGCGTGCAGTGGTCGGCGCCCTCGCCGACCAGAATTTGATGTCGAATCGGCGAAGGCGCCGATTCGGACACGCGAGGGCGCGTGTGCTCCCCAATCCATCAGATTCGCAATCGCTGAATCGACCGATTCACGAAGGCACCATTGTGGTTGAACAGTTATCTCCCAGCATTGCCGCCAAGGTCTATGCTAATGGGTCAGGCATGCCCGTTGCCAGTTCCCACTCATTCTCAGGTGAAGGCCATCCGTATCCAACATGATGTTGATGATCTCCGGAGCTTCCAGGGCTGCATCGACATACGTGGCAAACGTGCCGCGGAAGTTGGCAAGACTTTGGTCAGCCGAAATTGTGCCGCCACCGGAAACAATGCCCGCGTAATCCGGAATGTCCGGAATCGTCGGATCGATCTGCGAATGCACGAATGCGCGGCCCTGGGTCTCGTTCACTATCTCGTCATCCACCGGATCGAAAACATCGTGCAAGGAGTTCGGTGACTTTCGAATCTCCTGCGCGACGCAATGCACTTCGAACGTGTTGGAACGCGTGGTGAGGTGCGGATAAATGTTGGCGTAAGGCCGCTCCTTTGAGTTGTCGCCCGTCAGGCGGTGAGCCGCCCAGAAAGCCGGCATGTTCTCTAGCGTCTCGCCTTCGGGCACGAGCCATTGTTCGCAAACCTCCGACGAATGACGAAACACGTCACCGGTTGAAAACCGGGCCTTCCACTGGCGCAGAGTTTGCTCAGGATCGATAAATTTACGCCACGGCTGATCGCCGGCGCAGGTCTTGTAAGTCAATCCAGCAGTCGTGGGAATGGCAGCAGCTTTTGCGCCTTTAGCGAGACGCACACCGCCGCATCAGCCAGGATCAAGGCGCGCAGGGGCAGGCTCCTCGCCAACAGGCAAAGCTATCGCGCGATCTGGCAACAGGTTGGGAAAGCCATTCTCGACAGGGTAACACACTCGGCCGTCTTCGCGAACCAGTGCGGCTCCGCAATCCAACCCCAGTGCTGCCAGTTTATCCGGACTCATCAAGGCCAGCCGCTGTTGGCTCTGGGGGCAGCGCAGCAGCTCGATTAGAGACGCGGTCACAGAATCGCTCATGTAAGAGAAAGTAGCGCAAGATCCCCAGTCATCCATGAATGAGATTCAGAGAAAGGATGAAAAAGATAACGTGGCGAAGAGCCGCCAACAGCGCAGATGGCATGGGGGATGCGGAATCGAAAGGCAGAAGGCGCACTGCGCTACCATGGATTCCCAACTCATTGCAGCCGCCGATCAGGCCGGTCTTCGCGATGCGGCCTCAGGTGATTTCACCGACGAGCAGCAGCGATACCTCGAGGGTTTTTTTGCGGGCATCCGGGCTCGCGGGGTCACCTTCGCGGACCTCGTCCCGCCGAGCGGGGAAGATGGAACACAAAGCTTTGATAGTAAGCCGATTACAGACGATATTACCAAGGAAGAGCGGATCAAACGGGAACTCCATCCCCTGGATGCCATCGAGCAACTGGTTGTTGATTCAAGATGGAACGCGACACCTGAGGCGGACAATGTTTTCCGCTACAAGTGGAACGGCCTCTTTTGGCTGACGCCGGTCAAGGATGCCTACATGTGCCGGCTGCGCATTCCCGGGGGCATTATTCGTTCGCATCAACTGCGCGAGGTGGCAGCCATTTCGCAGGAATTGACGACGGGCTACATCCAGATCACCACGCGCAACAATTTGCAGATTCGGCTCATCGAGCCCAGGAATTGCCCTGAAGTTCTTCGGCGCATTCAGTCGTGCGGCCTGCATTCTCGCGGGGCCGGCGCCGACAACATCCGGAATATTACGGCGAGTCCCACCGCCGGGATCGATCCCCACGAGCTCTGGGATGTGCGTCCGCTCGTTTTCGAGCTCGCGCAGCTCATTATTTCCTCGCGGGAATTCTATGACCTGCCCCGAAAATTCAACATCGCGCTTGATGGAGGCGGTCTGGTCAGCTCTGCCGAGGACACAAACGACATCGGCGCCAGCGCGGGGGTTATCCGGGAGAATAGCGACGGCATTGCGCCGGGGGTCTGGTTTCGGCTGGCGCTGGGCGGGGTCACCGGCCACCAGACGTTCGCCTCCGACTGGGGCGTCCTGGTAAAACCCGAAGACCTTAATCGGGTGATACTCGCTGTCGTTCGCGTCTTCGTTCGCGACGGAGACCGGACCAATCGCAAGAAGGCGCGCCTCAAATACCTGGTCGAGCGGCGCGGCCTCGACGGCCTTCGTCTTGATGTCGAGAAGCTGCTGGGCACAAAGCTCACCATGGTCCCGCCCGATTCGCCGCTTCACGAGCGGCGCCCGTTTTCGCAACAGGGCCATCACCACGTCGGCGTCTTTCCGCAGAAACAAAAGGGGTTGCACTACATCGGCGCGCACGTGCCCGTGGGCCAATTGACAGCCAAGCAACTCAAACGCCTGGCCGACCTCGCTGACAACTATGGCACTGGCGAAGTTCGCCTAACGGTGTGGCAGAACTTTATTCTCCCGAACATCCCCGCGGCCTTCGTGCAAACGGCGGTTTCCGGGCTCAGGAAAATCGGTTTTGATACCCAGCAATCGAACCTGCGCAGCGGATTTGTGGCCTGCACCGGCAATCGCTACTGCAAATTCTCGAGCACCGACACCAAAGGCCATGCTGTGGCAATGATGGCATACCTCGATGCCCGGGTGAAACTCGACCAGCCCGTAAATGTGCACTTTACCGGCTGCGCGCATTCCTGCGCGCAGCACTTTATGGGAGATATCGGCCTGCTCGGCACCAAGGTGAAAGCCGCCGCTTCCGGTGAGGGCTATCACATCTGCGTCGGCGGAGGATTTGGTGAGAACCGCAAGATTGGCCGGCAGATTTTCAGTGCCGTTCCGTTCGAATCGCTCGGGCCGACACTTGTGGCCATGTTGAAGGGGTTTCTCTCCCTTCGCCTCGCCGGTGAGACATTCCACGGTTTTTGCAACCGGCACAGCGTGGGCCAACTGCAGGAGGTGTTTTCCGATGCTGCGTCATGAGCGGGCCGCAAATTTCCGCGGCACAGCCGGTCGATTGCTTCATGAAGTTTCATTGATCGACACCCTGCTGGCCGAGCAAGCGGCGCTCACAGCGGTCGATCGCTTCTCGGCGTGGCATGAGGCGGGCGCCGGAATCCACTCGCGGCGGTCCTATCATGAACTGGTGCCGTTGCAGCTTCCGGGAGCAGGTGAACAATTCTCATTCGAAGTCAACCTCGACCAATGCACCGCGTGCAAAGCGTGTGTGGCGGCCTGTCATAGTTTAAACGGCCTCGATGACGACGAGAGCTGGCGCGACGTTGGCTATCTGGTGGCAGAAGATGCGCCCTACCGGCAGAGCGTCCCGACAACGTGCCATCATTGTGTCGAACCGGCCTGTCTCCATGGATGCCCGGTGCTTGCGTACGAAAAAAGTCCGGTGACGGGAATCGTGCGGCATCTGGATGACCAATGCATTGGCTGCAGCTACTGCATTTTGAAGTGTCCGTATGACGTGCCCAAATACAACCGGAAGCGGGGAATTGTCCGCAAGTGTGACATGTGTTCGCAACGGCTTGGGGCGGGCGAAGCGCCAGCCTGTGTGCAGGCCTGTCCCAACGAAGCCATCGGCATTCGCGTCGTTCGCACTGCAGCCGTCGCGGCAAATTCGAAGCAGCCGAACGCACGGCTCTTGCCGTACGCAGTGCCTTCGCGCTACACGCAGCCCTCGACAAGATTCATCACCGCAAAAACAATGCCCGCCGGTGCCAGGTCTGCGGATGCAGACAATCCGCCACTCGAGCCGGCGCACTTGCCGTTGGTGGCGATGTTGCTCCTGACGCAATCCGCGGCCGGTCTCTTTCTGTTTTCAAACGACGGGCCGCTGTTGTGGCTTGGTTTCGGTTTGCTGATGGCGGGGCTCGCCGCAAGCGTCCTTCACCTCGGCCAGCCACTCAAAGCCTGGCGGTCATTTCTCGGCTGGCGCCGCTCCTGGCTGAGCCGGGAAATCATTGCTTTCGGTGTGTGGGCGCCGGCGGGATTCGCGGCCGCCATGGGTTGGATTCCATCATTGGTCGCGGCGGTGGTGGGATTGACCGCCGTATTTTGTTCGGTGATGGTATACGTGGATACTCGGCGTCCGTTCTGGGCATGGCCTTCGACAGCGACGAAATTCTTTGGAACCGTGTTGGTCCTGGGTGCCGCCACCGAAGCCATCAGCTCGCCTTCGTTGGCAGGGCCTGCTGGGCTGCTGGTATTGACGAAGCTGGGCTTGGAGAACGCGGCGCTTCACCGGGCAAATCCGCAAATGGCGAGAACATTATTGCTCCTCAGTGGAAGGGCGGGAATCGCTGCACGGCTGCGCAATTTGCTGGCGCTGGCTGGCGTTGGGCTGGTTTTTCTTTCGCCCACTGCCGCGCTGTTGTTGTGGATGGCCGGCGAGGTCCTTGAGAGGCTGGTTTTTTTCCGTGCCGCCGCGGCTTGGCGAATGCCGGGGGCGGCATGATTCGTTTTGAAAAGGCAAAGGTTGGTCGGCGACAACGCGTCCGCCTGGTTTATGGAGGCGCGATGGGTCATCGCGCCCTGCCTCATGGCAACGTCGCGCGAAAGCGGATGAATTTTGCGAGGCCGAGGGTGGTGGTCAGTTGTAGCCGCAATGATTCGGAATTGTCCTCAATGATGTCGCCGGGATCGGCCGGCTGCCACGATTGCAGATCGGTCGAGACTTCAGCCCCGAGGGTGACCAAGACGTTGCACGGGCAGGCTTTGTGAGCAGTGAGCGTGAGGACGTTGCCCGAGTGCTCGAGTGACTGCCGGCCGAGCGAATCGCCGTGGCGGGGGTGGCCGCCGAGCACCAGTTCGACAAGATTGGTCTGCCCATCGCCGTCGGCATCGGCCGCGGGCGCAGCCCATGCCCCCTCGAGTCCGTGTGCGACAGCCCAGTCGTCATAAAGTTTGCGTCCGCGCAGGACGTAAACATGGCCGCGACCGGTGGTGGCATCGCCTGGTGCGCCGACAGCGAAGGTGGGGCCGTCGAGGGCCAGGGCAGTCCCAAACTGCGCGCCAACGGTGGCTTCCGTTGGGGCGAGTGTTTGCAGCGCTCCCCACTCATCGGGGCCGCCCCAATGACGCGAGAAAACATGAACCTCTCCTGCATTGGCGAGGTCGCGGGGATCGGCGAACGGCGCGCCGACAATGGCGTGGTCCGCATCGATAGCGACTGCGGTGCCGAACCCTGACGGCGAGGTCCCGGCAGGCGCGGTCAGGTTTTTTACCAAACCCCACGCGTCAGCGCCGCCGGCATTGCGCTCAAAAAGCAGGACCCGCCCAGAGTTAGAACCGCTCGGCGGGTCGGCTTTGGGCAGACCGGCGAGCAGAAAGTCATCCCGCAAAGCCACTGCCGCCCCCATCTCATCACCGGCCGCCTGTGAATTGTGTAGGATTTTGGCGGTTTCGCTCCATTGATCTGCGCCGCCCTGATGCCGGACAAAGAGGTAAACGGCCCCGGCATCCGTTCCTTCGGCGTTGTTGTCGAGAGGAGCACCGACGACCGCGCGCCCGGCGGACAAAGCGAGGCTGGTTCCAAACGCATCTCCAGCTCCCGCGTCCACCGCGGTCAGTTGCTTGACGAGACCCCACAGATTCGCGCCGCCGATGTTGCGTTCGAATACGAAAACCGCGCCGGCATCGATTTGGCCCGGCGGATCGTGTAGCGGAGCACCCACGATGACGACGCCGCTCTCCATGGCGAGGCTCGAGCCGAAGGCGTTGGGTTGACCACCCGCGGTCAGCGAGACGGAATCGACCCACGGCAGATTCTGCGGCACGTTCTGGTCCTGCCGGTAATAAGTTTGCGCTCGATGAGCGCCCGGCACGCCAACCATAAGCCACTGTGAGTCGAGCGCGAGAGCGGCACCGAAGCGTGTATTCGCCACGTTGTTTTGCACATCGACCAGGCGCTGCACCAGGCCCCACGCTCCAGCCTCCGGGCGATCGCGCTGAAAAACGTAGGCCGCGCCCGCGTCAATGGCGGCCACCACATCCTCGTCCGGTGCGCCGATGACCAGCCAGTCACCATGGAGTGCGAGGGCGGCACCGAGCCTCGCGGCCGCTGGGCCGGCAGCGCGCGTCGCCTCACCGGCCCACTCGACCCACGACAGTGTGAATTCGATTGCGCGGCCGCGATTGACCTGCAGAACGTTATTGATCGTCGTGTCGAAAAGCGGATCTCCTACCGCGAGGTGGGTTCCGTCAATGGCAGCTCCAAGCCCGTAATTTTCGGTTCCGCTGGTGGTCGAAAAAATGGTGCCCCACTGGTCTGGGCCGCCGTTATTTCGCGACAGTACAAAGAGGCGAGCCGACGCGAGGCCGAGCGGATCCGTTGCAGTCAGGATCGCGAGACCGTGACTGATCCCCACGGCGGTGCCGCAGCGCGCTTCCGTGCCCACTTCATCCGGTTGGAGGCGCTTCGTCAAGGTCCACGTGTCATAAGTGGTGCGCCCATTCGCGAAAAAATAGGCGGCGCCGACGTTGGCTTCGAGCCCATGATCCTCATGGGGTGCGCCGATCACGGCATCGTCGCCGTGGAGTGAGACCGAGTGGCCAAAATAGGAATCGCCCAGGGGTGTGGGTTGCGTGAGTTTGGTGACTCGGCCCCACATATTCGCGCCGTTTTTGTTGCGGCGGAAAACATAGGCCGCACCGGAACGGATGGCCCCGTTCACGGCCTCGAGGGGTGCGCCGGCCACTAACGTATCGCCGTCGAGAGCGACGCTGGTGCCAAGCATTTCCTCCGAACCATTGTCATCGCCGGTCAGCGATCGGACCTGGCCCCAATTGTTGGCGCCGCCCTGGTTCCGGCTATGAACTTTGACCCGTCCTCTCACGTTCGTGCCGGGGAGCGAGAGCGCAGTTTCCTCTGGCGCGCCGACCGCGAGCACGTCACCGGCCAGTGCTACGCTCGAGCCAAATTTCGGTGAGGCGGATGACATGTTCAGCGAGGCCGGAACCAGCGTCTTCACTCCATCCCAGGATTCCGCCGCCCCCTGATTGCGCTCGAAAAGATAAACTGAGCCAAGATCATTGTAGTTAAGGTTGTTGATGTTGCCTGAACGCAGCGGCGCGCCCACCGCGATGCGCCCGCGGTTAATCGCCACGGCCGCCCCAAACCGCGCACCGGATTGCTGGTTGCTCGCAAACAATGACGCCACCAGCGTCCCATCGCGAAAAACAAAAGCGGCGCCCACATCGCCCACGAGGGTCATGTAATTCGGCGCGCCGACCACGACATACGGACTCTCCACGGCGACGGCGGCGCCCCAGTCCGAACCATTCTGCGGATTGGCCGGCAAGGTATTGGAATTCCATTGACCTGCGAGCAGCCTGAACGTCCCGACGGTGCCGGCATCGGCCACGTTGGGGAGGGTTGTATCCCCCTTGGGAATTCCGATCGCCAGCAATCCACCGGCAAAAGCCAGGCCTTCGCCATAATTGCCGTCGGGTTCCGCACTCAGGCCGGGCGTTAGAGTTTGCGAAATGCCCCAACCATTGGCACCGCCGATATCGCGGGCAAAGACTCGCACCACGCCCGCGTCGCTGATCTTCGCAGTGTTCGCGTTGTTGTCGTGGTCGACGTCTTCAGATGGTGCGCTTACGGCAAGGAGAGCGCCTTCTAAGGCCATGCTGTAACCGAAGGACGATTCGTTGATCGGGCCCGTGATGGCTTTGACCAATCCCCACTGATCCGACCCGCCCTCATCCCGCTCGAACAGGCGCACCTCGCCCGTACTCTGGAGGTAAAGCGCAACAGCGAGAGTGTCGCCGTTCAACGCCGCCGAAGGGAAGGCGAAGTTTAATCCGTTAAATTGGATAACCTTCGTTCGTTGCCATGTCGATCCATCGGCCGCCATTTTTTCAAAAACAAACCCGGCAAAAAACGTCCCTGGAACTATGGCGAAGGTCACCAGCGTCTCTCCTGCCAGAACGGTGCTGACACCGAAAGCCCCATCCATTTTCGCGAGGTCTCCGGCGTTCAGCGTCGCCACCTGGCCCCAAACCGACGGACCTCCGGCATCACGGCGGTACACCCGCACCTCGCCCGCACCTTGCAAACCGCCCGGAGCGGCGTTTGTGAACGGGACGGCCAAAAGTTCGCCTGACAAACTAATTGAATTAAGAAGGTCCGCGTCGCCGAATGGAATTTCAGCCACCGTTCCGAAAGCGCTCGGGCCGCCGCTATTTCGTTCACAGATAAAGACCTTCGGACCGGCGAGCGTCTGCACCGGTCCGATTGCCACCGTCTCCCCGCAGACCGCCATGTGCCGGCCCACTAACGGGTTATCGAGTGTCGGGGTGAAGATGAATTTCCGGCGGACAACAAAGCCCAAGGCCTCGCGTTCCACGATGTAAGTCGAGCCATCGAAGGGGCCGTTGCCGCCGGGAACGGTCGCTCCCACTACGAGAAGATCCCCGCAGGCTGCCAGTTGCGCCCCAAAGCGCGCGTCCGTAGTGGGGTCGCTGGCCTTCGCGAACAGGAGGCTGCGTCCGAGGAGCCATGGATCGATGACGACCGGATATGCGGCGTCGGTGTCGTCCACGGTGATGTTGAGGCTGCCGCCGGCTGCCGCCATTTGTGCCGGCAGGTCGCGCCCGTTTGCATCCCACGCACGGAGTCCTTCGCAACGCAATTGCCAGGGGCCGCCGTTGGCGGCAGCGAACGTCAGCGCGCGCCCATTGTCGGCAGAGCTGGCCGGCCACGGACAATCCATCGCGGCGGTGAGAACGAGCGGTCCGCTGCCCGAAGGTTTCGCTGCCACATTCCAACCCAGTTCGAAGCCGCGCGCTTCGCTGCGCCACCATTCGGTGACCGCGCTGCCGTCCTCAGCCCGCCATGACCGTTCCAGGCGGTGTTTTTCCACCGGGGCGGCTGCGCCGGCCTCGACAAGCCGCGGCGGCGCCGCACCGCGTCCAAGCGACACCGTTTTCAAAGTCAGCGAGACGTCCGGGCGGTCGTCCCCGCCCACCTTTGCCACGGCCTCGACTTCATCGCGGCCGGCGCCGAAATCGGCCACATTTTTGTCGCCGCACAGTCGGAACCTCGCGCCGCCATCGGGATGCACGAGCAATCGTTCACCACCCGCGGCGTTGAAGGAAACCCAGGTTCCGTCCGGACCGCGAGCAAACGCTCGCTGTTCTTCCTCGATTTGGCGCTGGACCGCGCTCCACTCCGGCGCGCTGAGTGCCGGCGCTGATTCGAGCGATGCTGTCGAAGCCTCAGCAACCTTGGATGGGATTCCCGCTGCCGGCATCGCCTGGGGGTGATGGCCCACCGCTCTCCATTTTGAGAGTTCGAAGGCTGCCAGCAGACTGGAAACGATTAAGACCAACGCGATCAGTTTTTTCATGGCGTAAGCAGGAGGGGAGGGGATCAAGCGACGTCGTTTCTGAGAGTCGCTCGCATAGTATCTCGGGATAACGGCATCTGAAATGCCTAATTTATCCCTCCGGGCGGGCGGTTATTGGCAGGAAGGCTGCTCTGATTATGAGTCGAGCCGCTGTCGGGTGACTCCCATGATTTTGCCTTCTTCCTTCCAACTGCGTCAGCATGACGGGCCGCTCACCCGCGAATTGGTTCTCGAGCCCGGGCGATTCGGACTCGGCAGGACGCCCTCCAACGTACAGCCGGCGGCAGTGGCAAAGGCCGTCTGCGGGTTCTGTGCCACCGGTTGCGGTCTGAAAATTCATCTCAATGACGAGGGCCAGGCGATCAATCTGACAGCCGATCCCGATCATCCGGTCAATCGCGGGACGGCGTGTCCAAAGGGTTGGGAGGCACTGACACCACTCGCCGCTTCCGACCGCGCGACGATGCCGCTGCTCGAGGGCCAGCCGGTCGATTGGCACCAGGCGCTGACCACATTTTGCGAACGATTCAAGGCGATCCAGGTCGCTCACGGACCCGAGTCAATTGCGTTTTTGGGGACCGGCCAGCTCATGGTCGAGGAGCTGGCATTTCTCGGCGCTCTGGCGAAATTCGGCATGGGCATGGTTCATGGGGACGGCAACACGCGCCAGTGCATGGCCACCGCCGTCGCCGCGTACAAGGAAAGCTTCGGCTTCGACGCGCCGCCTTACACCTATCAGGACTTCGAGGAATCGGACGTGCTGGTCTTCGTCGGCGCCAACCCCGCCATTGCGCATCCCATCATGTGGCAGCGCGTCGAACGCAATCCACACCAGCCCGAAATCATCGTCATCGATCCGCGCCTGACCGAGACCGCAATGGCCGCCACCCAGCATCTCGCCATCGCTCCCAAAGCCGATCTGACGCTTTTCTATTGCCTGGCCCATTGGCTGATCCGCGAAGGGAAAGTCGATCACGATTACATCGCGGCCCACACCACTGGATTCGACTTGCTCGCTGAGTTTTCGAAAGAGTATTCACCCGAGGCGTATTTGAGCCAGCTTGGCATCTCCGCGGCCGCGTTCGAAAAATTTGCGCGCACTGTGGCCGCGGGGCAGCGGGTTTCGTTCTGGTGGACGATGGGTGTAAACCAGGGCCACGAAGCCACGCGCACGGCGCAGGCCATCATCAATGCCGCGCTGATGACCGGCAATATCGGGCGTGCCGGCACCGGAGCCAATTCGATCACCGGCCAATGCAACGCCATGGGATCGCGGCTCTTTTCCAACACGACCAATCTCCTCGGCGGCCATGATTTCGCGAACGTGGCTCATCGCGCGAGAGTGTCCGCGGCACTCAGCATTCCCAGCGACCGGATTCCTGCGCGGCAAGGCTGGGCCTACGATCAAATCCTCGAAGGCGTCGAAACCAGAGCAATTCGCGGGTTGTGGATTATCTGCACCAACCCCGCGCACTCGTGGATCGAACAAGGACGATTTCATCGCCTGCGAGAGAAACTCGATTTCCTCGTCGTGCAGGACATGTTCACGAACACGGAGACTGCGCGCTTGGCCGATCTGGTTTTGCCGGCCGCAGGGTGGGGGGAAAAAGAAGGAACCTTTATTAATTCGGAACGGCGCTTCGGTGTTTCCCCCAAAGTTTCGAAAGCTCCGGGCGAAGCATTGGCGGACTTCCACATCTTCCGGCTCATCGCCCACTACTGGGGATGCGGGGAGTTGTTTTCCCGTTGGACCACGCCCGAAGCCGTCTTTCAGATCCTGAAGGAAATCACCCGCGGGCAGCCCTGCGACATCACCGGCATTTGCGATTATTCAATGATCGAAAAATGTGGCGGCATTCAATGGCCCTGGTCGGAGGCCAAGGCAGAAGGCAGAAGGCAGAGCGCAGAAGGGAACACCGACAGCCGAGGCAGTCCGCCGCCACAGCAACGCCGTCTCTTTGCTGACGGAAATTTTTTCACACCGGATGGCCGCGCGCGGTTTGTTTTTGCAAACCCGCAGCCGGTGCCCGAGCTGCCTAACGACGAGTTTCCATTGCTTTTGCTGACTGGGCGGGGGACGTCCGCGCAATGGCATACCCAGACTCGCACCGCCAAATCCGCCATTCTTCGAAAGCTTTACCCCGCTGGCGTTTATCTCGAAATCAACCCAGCCGATGCCCGCCGCCTCGGCCTGCGCGACGGCGAAAATGCGCGCGTCATTTCCCGCCGCGCGGAAATAATTGCCCAGGCGCGACTCACGACCACCGTGCAGCGCGGTCACGTCTTCTTGCCCATGCACTACCCCGAAGTCAATCGACTCACGCTTTGGTCAGTGGACCCCCACAGCCGCCAGCCCGCCTACAAACATTGCGCGGTGCGGGTCGAGAAGGCGGGGGGATGACGCGGTTGTGGGGCGCGATCTGCCGGGGCATCAGGTGGAGTCGGCGCCACTACGGGGCTGGGCCGGAACTCAGAATGGCGCGCTGCTGAGAAAGGCCGTCGAGGCTGCTTTCGATGTGTTGGTCACCATGGACGGCAATCTTGTGTATCAACAGAACATAGCCAGCCATCCCATTGCCGTGGTGGCGGTGCGCGCGAAGTCCAATCGGCTCGCAGATACACGCCCGCTGATGCCTCCATTGCTCGCGCTGATTCCACAATTGAAACCGGGGAGCCTTATGTTTCTTCCCGCAACCTGAGGGGTGTCCCTCTGATTCCATACAGCCCACTTCGGCCTCGGCCTCGTCGCTCCCGTGGTAGAATGACCGCATGACTTCTGACGATCATCTGAACGGGCAGCCTCGGCCGGAACAGGTGGCGTGGGTGTTTCATCACCGGAACGAGCACTTTGAAGAGGGCGGCTCGTTTAGACATCTCATTTGCTCGCGCATGGGTTTTGATGAGTCCGCTTATGTGCCGCTTTGCGGCCAGGGAATGCATCTTTCATATCTTCTCAAGTGCGCCCGGGAGAATGAGTCGGTCCACAAGGCGGTGCTAGAATGCTATCTTTAAACATGACGCACCGGCGAGCCGCCGATGCCACGATCATTTGCGAGTGGTTCCATCATGCGACACACCAGGCTCAAAGTCGAAGGCGGGAGCGGCGGTAAGCGCGGGCACTCGAACATGTGCCATTGGACGACGACTGAGGAAATCAAGGAACGCACGCGCAAGGCCCGGCGCGCGGCGGCGAGGGCGGTCGAGCGTGCGGCAAAGCACGCTGACATCAGAACCCAAAAAGGCGGGTCATGATCCCCGTAGGCGACAGGGGCGAATGGCTCACCATCATCGATTCAGCTTCTCATTTGTGCTTACGCGTGAGGAGTTTGAAAACTTGATGTTCCAAATTGGCACATTAAGTTCGTGCGGTGGCCGGCGGAAAGTGCCGCGGGTGTTCACTGAGCACGGCGCGATCATGGCGGCAAGGTTATTTCGACTCTTCCAATCATTAGCGTCCGTTGGTGTTCGCGGTTAAACCGCGGTTCCAGATCATCTAAAACTCAACGTTCTGATCATGCCCATGGTTACCTTTCTACACCCGCTGACTTGCAATAGCCGTGCCGGAGACCGAAGCCTCACCGTCCTTGAGCGAAAGGCCGGCGTGCCGGCCGGTCAGTATTAATCACCATGCCACGAGAATACATTTGGGTGCAAACGGGCATTCCGCCGAAATGCAAACTTCAGAAGTGGCACAAAGACGCGTGCGTCGCGAAAGCCGAACGCTTCATTGCAGAGTTCTACCGGCCGAAATTCATCAAACCGCCGCCCAAGGATCCCAAGTGGAATTACGTGACCGATTTCCGCGCTGCATTTTCCGGCTCATACCTTCGCTTTCACGTGAAATACGCCTGCCCGAGCCCTCGGGCGCTCTCGCCATCGTTCGAAGTGCCGTTTGCGCGGCTGGGCTGCTTCGACCGTGACCGCTGGAACCTATGGGCGCGGCGGCACAACGACCAGTGGATGTGCCTCGAGCGGGCACCAGTGCCGCTCGACGAATGCTTCGATGCCATGCGCGCAAACCCGTGGTTCCATTTTGAGTGAGGGCCCGCTATTTTTCATTTCAGGCCAAGGTTGCGGAAGCTGGCTTTGCATTGTGCGGCTGATTGTGCGAATATCCGCACATGGCGACCAATGTCGAACTTGATGAAGCGTTGATCGCGGAGGCGCGGCGATTGGGAAATCAGCCGTCGAAGCGTGCCACCATCGAAGAGGCGCTTCGCGAGTACGTCCAGCGGCGCAAACAACTGGATATCTTACGGCTTTTCGGCGGCGTGGAATACGAGCGCGGCTATGACTACAAGAAGTTGCGCCGACGCAGATGAACGTGCTGGTTGATACTTCGGTCTGGTCACTCGCCCTGCGCCGGCGGACCGGCCATGTGTCGCCCCATGCGGTGGTCCTGCGTGAGATTATTGCCGAAGGACGAGCCGTTCTCCTTGGCGTGGTGCGGCAGGAGGTACTTTCCGGCATTCGTCATCCCGAGCAACATACCCGGCTCAAGCAGCATTTGCGCGCCTTTCCGGATGTTTCCCTCGAGATCGAGGATTACGAACTGGCCGCGCAAATCTTTAACACGTGCATGAAAAAGGGAATCGCCGGCGGCCCAGTCGATTTCCTCATTTGCGCGACCGCCCATCGGCGGCGTTATAAGATTTTTACCGCCGATCCGGATATCGAACGCCTTGCTCGGCATGTGGCCATAGATTTACTTGAGCCGTTGAAGTGACGCGCCAACAGTCTGAGGCCGCTCTTCACTCGGCATGCGACACGACAGAACAAAGATCGAAGCCGCTCACCATCACATTGCGGGGCAACTCGATCACTACACGCCCATTCTGACTGAACCACTCGAGGTAAAGACTCCGCCGCAACCGCATGGGTGGTGGCTCACCCAGGTTCGAGCGGCGACAAAATTCCTCCGTCGAACCGTCGAACGTCATCACCTGCCGCGCTGCCGTCATCTCGCCGCAAGGCCCGACCTGCTGATTCTTGAAGCGTGCAACGCGTTCGCGGTCCTCGTGGGTCGCCGGTCGATCATTCTCCGGCACCTCGAACTCGAAGCTGCGTCCGCGCACATCCTCAGCCGGAGCGCCCGTGAGTTCGAGAAGGCACGGCGTATTACATCCACGCAATAAGATGCGTCCGTGCACGCAAGACGGCCGCCTGTGGTAAAGCGCGCCCGCAATCACGAGATCGTTCAACCGGAATGTCATGGGCCTTGCATACTTCATCAGAAGCATGAGGAGAACGATGATCTTGATTGACCTGAAATCGCCTTGTGTCACATTGGACACATGAAGACGATTTCCATTCGGGAGCTTCATCAGCATACCGGGCGGTTCGTGCGCGAGGCGCAACACGACACCATACAGGTAACTGACCGGGGTCGTCCGGTGGCCATCCTCAAGGCTCCAATTTTAGCCGAGCTTAGCGGGAAACCCTTTCCGAAACGCAGGCTTTCGTCTCTGCCAAAGGTTTCTGTCGATTCCTCTGCCTACATTTCTGAGGAACGGGATGCTCGATGATCTATTTTGACAGCACCTACATCATAAAATGCTACCTCGCAGAGCCAGGCAGTGCTCAAGTGCTCGCGCTGGCGCAAGCTCATCCCGGTCGAGCATGCGCGGTGCATGGCCGGCTCGAGTTTTTCTCGGGAATCAAACGACACGTGCGGGAAGGGAATCTTTCCCACGCCCGCGCCGACGCTGTGCTCCGACAATTTCTCCGGGATGAAACTTCCCAGCTCTGGCTGTTTCTCACCGTCGACCGTTCGCTCATCGAACAGACCTGCACTCGTTTAATGGCGGTTCCCACAAACGTGCTTTGCCGCGCGGCCGATGCTCTTCATATCGTCTGCGCCGCGGAAAACGGATTCGACACGATCTACAGTAACGACCGACACCTGCTGACAGCAGCGCCTCATTTTGGGATGAGCGGAGTGAATGTGATCACCTAAAATGATATGAATGAATCTCCAAGCGGATACGCTGGAACAAAATTCAAGGAGGCAGATTGGCTTTTTCAGGAACTTGAGGCTGGTTGATCGATTTCGATCTCGTTTTCGTTCTCGATTTTCAGGAGCGCGAGGCTGGTTGATCTACTCCGACAGCACGATATTGATTCCGCGCATGCGACTATCCGAACAACCGGACCTTATCGAACGTTACAAACGACTTCGCATTATCGGGCGGGGATTGGTTCCGAAAGTGCTCGAAGCGACGCGGCATCTCGATTTCGACATGATCAAGGCGGCGAAGAAGCTGACGCTGCCGGTCAGCGGCCGGACACTGATCTTTGACGAGGGTGAGACGGATACCAATGCGTTCATTGATTTCTACCTGCACGAATTTCGGGTCGGAGGACGGCGCGTCGTCGACTGTTGCGACCCCGAGGCGATGGGCCTCTCCCCGGATGAAAGGGATTTGCTCGAAGCTCATCGTTCGACGCGCGCTTCGCTCTTCGACGTGCTGGCGGTGGACGCCGCAAACGAACTGCTTCAGATGCGAGACCTGCTGGCTTCGGACAAACCGGACGTGAGGCTCACCGACCTCTCACTGAGTTCGATGGATAACGTCGCAGGAAATCTATTGCTCTTCGTGCGAGTGTTGGCGTGCCAGGGCATCGAAATGAGCAGCGGCTGCTTCTTCTCCTTCTCCCCGCGCCATCGTCAGCGTCTGCTCGATGCTCACGCTCTTCGGATGAAAACGGTGGCGCCCGCAGAATATTCGCAGCGCACGTTCATTTTCTTCTACCAGAGACATCGGGAATTCGGCGAAGCGGAGGCCTACGCCGAGGTGACCTGAATGTTGACTGGGGGCGCTGCCGTCTCGTGCGGCTGCATTTGGGGCGGAGCCGGCTCAAAAAAAAGGGAAACCAGACTTGACCAAGTAGACATGGTCAAGTTAGCTTGAGAGGCATGAAGGAGATGTTGATTTCAAAGTTCAAAGCTCAGTGCATCGCCGAGATCAAAAAAGTCCATCGGACCGGAAGGCCGCTAACCATCACATTGCGTGGCAAACCGCTGGCCCAGGTGGTGCCGCTCTTTCCCAAGAACGAGGCCGCGGTCAAACTTGGGTCGCGACCGGGCGATGCGGTGATTAACCGGGATCTGGCGAAAGTCGATTTTGCCGACGAATGGGAGATAAACCGCTAAATTTTTTGCTCGATACCCACGTGTGGGTCTGGGCTGCGGAGGCACCCGAACGCCTTGGCCCCAGAATGCGCAAAGAATTGGCCGATCCGCAAAACGGGCGATCGGTCTGCTGTGTCTCGACCCTCGAGATCGCGCGTCTGGTTGCCGGCGGCGACATCATCTTGAAAGTGCCGCTCGCTGATTGGGTCGCGCAGTCATTGAGCGATTTGCGCGTCGACTCGCTTCCGGTGAATCACGAGACTGCCCTCGAAGCCTATCGATTGCCCGAGCCATTCCACAAAGATCCGGCGGACCGGCAGATCGTCGCATGCGCGCGGCTGCACGGATTGCGGCTGGCGACGGCTGACGAACGCATCCTGCGATGGAAATACGTGTTCTCTGTCGATGCGCGGAAATAATTGGCGCCATAATGCGCGGTCTGTGACCCGCTGATTAGTCCCGGGGCCAAGTTGATAGAGGGAGAAGTTCATTCGGTTCAGATTAATCAGAGAAAACACCCTCCCGCATCTTTCCCGCCATGCGCTCAACCTATCTCGTCTGCTACGACATCGCGCATGACAAACGCTTGCGCCGGGTTTTTCAAACTTGCCGCAACTTCGGCACTCATCTGCAATACTCGATCTTCGAGTGCGACCTCTCCCAAGCGGAACGTGTCGGGCTTGAATCCCTGCTGGGCGAAATTATCTACCACGATGAGGAGCAAGTCCTCTTCGTCGATCTTGTTCCTGTCGAAGGCCGCGGCGACCGTGCCATTCATGCTCTCGGATTGCCCTACGTTCGACTGGACGCCCCATGCTACGTGTATTGATTGTCGGACGGGCTGGTGCGAAGCGCCACCTTCGCGTCTCATCTTCTTTGACATTTCTTTTGCCATGCGAGCGGTACAGTGCTGCAAAATCACCGGCACCCACTCGCGGATTACATGTGGTTGAGCCTCGCCGATTGACTATTCCAACTTGGGATCTTTGCCTCCGCCCGCCCCCCATGCGCGCCCGCCGCTCGCAGATTCGTTTCTTGCCGGTTGTCTTTTCAACACCCCATGTTCGAGGTATCTCCGCGCTCAGGTGAGCGCGGCCCCGTTTCGTCTGACTGGCGAGGCCGCCTGCGCGCACTTTGTGTCCGGGGGCCTACGATGCCTGAATCGGCGTTCAGGATTTGCTGTGACGAAAGGCAACGGTCATTTCGCTGAGTAAAAATTAGCTTGGCACTTGAAGACGGATCAGCATAGTCTCGGCTGGTCAAAGCCTATGAAACGCCGTGCTTCCTCCGTCACCGTGGCTCTGGCTTGCGCCGGTTCGATGCCCGTCGCCCGGGCCACGACTGTTATCACCTTCGAAGGGTTCTCCGCAAACAATACGGATATCGCTTTGATTGTCGGCTATGGTGACAACGTCAACGGCGACACCCCGGATTACACGACGAGTTTGGGCATGGGAGGCGAGTTTGGGACGCCTGATCTGCAGGTCGACTGGCTCGACCTCGGCTGGGATACTTACACAGGCTGGGATGGCCGCGGCAGTGTTGCGCAAACGGACTACAACGGCGTGCCCAATCCAATTGTTTTGGTGGTTGATCCCACAGACACGACGGCGGCCCGAATAATTGGTTATGATCTTGATGTCTGGACAGGCGGGACGCCGGCGCAGATCGATTGGTCGGTGACCGGCCCTGACAGCGGCATCCTGGCGAACGGAAGCTGGATTCGCGCCGCCGCCGGGCGGGATACGATTACGATGCCTGGTGGGGGCGTCATCGGGCAGGTGGGAGAATCGCTCTCGGTGAACTTCCTGAGCGTGGCGGGACTCGCTTCCTACCTGGCGATGGACAATTTCATTTTTGATCAGGTGCCAGAGCCATCGGTGGCATTGCTTGGTGGCATGGCTCTGGGGGCTGCGGCACTGCGCCGGCGCAGGCAGTGAGTTGGGGGGCCGGGAGCGTAGAGAAACGCCAAGGTCGAAAGGCTCGCTGGCGATAGATTGTGCGAAATGTCGGACATGACAGACGGTTGGTTTCCTCCGAGACTTGCGGTGCGCAGTCCTCAACCGTGGGAACAACCGCGAACTTGGATTTTCTGCGCAACGACGCGATTTTGGATATGAATGATGAACCATCCCTTTTGGCTGGAAGGCCGGCGGCACGGTGCAGTTGCGCCGACCGTCGAGCGAGGGTGGGAAACTCCCGATCCCGCTTGTGCCCAGGCTTTCCCACCAGCGTCGGCAGTGTGATGCTGACCGCGCTGTCCGCCGCCATCTCCCACGCCACCATCCTGACGTTCGAAGATTTCACATCAAGCAATATTAACCTGCCGGCTGTGGCGAACCCGTTTGGCGCCGGGCCCTACGGTTCGAGAGCGAACTCGCCTGTCAACGCCGGCTTTCAGCAGGGCGATTCCTGGACCCCGAACGTGGTGCTGGCATGGAGCAACGGATGGCAGACTTTCATCGGATGGCCATTTGGCAATGATGCCACCACAGGCGCCGGCAAGGTAGCGCAGGCTGATTTCAATTCATCGGGCGGAGCTCCGCTCGATATCACGTTCACACCGGACACCGGTTTCGGAGTCGTCGTGAAGTCGTTCGCTTTCACGGTATGGAATGCCTCACCGGAACTGCCGGTGCAGATTCAGTGGACGGTTTTCGGCGGCACGGCCATTTCGGAAAACGTGCTCGCTACGGGCACCTCGAATGCCGCAGGGACAAGTGGCGGTGCACAGACGATCCCGACGGGTCTCACACAGGTTCACTCCGGCGCCTCGCCTGTCATCCTGCGCTGGGAGAAATTGAGCGGCGATGGCACCTACATCGCGATCAACAATCTGCATTTTGCACAAGGACCGGCAAAAATCGCACCGCAACTTGCCTGGCCGCTGCCGGACGCTGTGATTGAGGGGAGTGCCTTGGGCGGCACCCAACTCAGCGCCACGGCTGACGTACCCGGCACTTTCAGCTACACGCCGGCCGCCGCGACGGTGTTGCCTGCCGGCTCTCACACTCTGACGGCAAACTTTACTCCAGCGGATGCCGTCACTTATTCCACCGGCACCATCACGACCACTTTGCTGGTCAAAGCGGACAACGTGCCTGTCATCAGCGTGGCGCCTCCGCTGAAAATTGCCAGCGTCACACCCCTGAGCAGCTCTCTTTTTCAAACCTCTTCCGATGTCCGAGGAAGCTTTTCGTTGTCCCCTCCAGCCGGCACCGTGCTGCCCCTGGGCACACATACCGTGACGGTGACGTTCACGCCGGAGAACTCTGCTTTCCAAACGGTAAGCCGGGACGCCACGCTCGAGGTGGTGGCGTTGGTTCCGGAGGGCACTGTCTGGACTTTTGAGGACCCGGCCAATCGCCTGCGTCCCGTATGCGGCGACGACATCCTGGCGTACTACGATCCAAACGCGACCAACTGGGCCGCATTGAAAATCAGCTTTGGCAGCGCGGCGAGTTTCGGGCTGCCGTTGCCTGAGGGGCGGGAATCGCAAGTGATGCGGTTCGCGAATTCGCTGCTGACCGAAGGTTTCAAGATCGACTTCAACGATCCGCCGAATGGCACGTTTTTAGAGAGCGGGAAGCTTTCGAATTACACGTTGATTTTCGATGTGCTTTATCCGGCGTCGAGCCACGGCGCAGTGAAGCCGCTTTTCAATGCGCACGCCGGCAATGCCAACGGCGCAGAGGCCTTGGTGAGTGCAGCTTCCCCGAATGCGGTGCAGGTCAGGTCGATGAGTTACGGCGAAGTCAAACCGGATACGTGGCACCGCATTTCAATCGTGGTTCGTTCAGCGCCCGCCGAAGGCCAGGTGCATGTTTACGTTGATGGCACCTTCATCGGCGGCATCGGCTCCAACGACTCGCTCATCAGTGCCAACTATGCGCTCGAAGACGCCCTTTTATTGCTGACCTCGAACACCGGAAACGGAGGCACCGGATATCTGAGCGGTCTGCGATTCATCGGAAGGAATCTCGACTACAGTGAGATTCATACTTTGGGCCGAGTGAATTCTGACGGTCCGCACGTGGCGGGGCCGCCGGGGCCCGGCCCGCCATTCCAACCGCAGCGCGACGTAATCAACATCGGGCACCGCGGAAATGGCGGCTTTGCGCCGGAGGATACCATGCCTTCGTTCACCAGTGCTTTCGCCGCGGGAGCTGATGTGGTGGAAATCGACATTCGCCGGACCTCGGACAACCGCGTAGTCGTGATCCATGATCCCGTTGTAGATCGTACGACCAATGGAACTGGCAGCGTTGCTTCCATGACGCTGGCGCAAATGCAGGCACTCGACGCCGGTTCGTGGTTCGGGCCGCAGTTCGCGGGCACCCCGCCGCCTGCGTTGCGTGATGTCATGGCCGCGGTGAAAGATGCGTACCCGGCGGGCATCCTCTACCTCGACTGCAAAGTGAATGGGCTCGCGCCGCTGGCGAAAGCCGATGCCGATGCCACCGGCTTTCCGAATGAAAGGTTCTGGTTCTGGGTTTACGACCAGACCAGCGAAGCGGCCGCGTATCGATCAACATTCCCGAACGCCAAAATCATCTGGGGCGAGGGAAACTGGCACAACGGCGCCAGCATCAGTTCCTGGCCAAGCCTCACGGCCGCGCAAAAACAGGCCGTCGTCACGGGCATGAAAGCGCGCGGGGTTTATGGCTTTGATTTCGGCGACAACGAAATGAATTCGCTCAATCCGACCACGCTGCAGGAATTGCGAGCGGCTGGCTTTTTGGTTTCCGCGTACTCGGCCCTGCATCCGCGTTCGATGAACAGCGCCATTGAACACCTTGGCGTCGATGCCATGGAGACTGACTTCCCGCCGGTCCTGCGTGACCTCATGCCAATGTATATCACCATCGCGTCCGCCACCGCTCTCAGCGATGGCGCTGTGGAAATTACCTGGCCCTCGTTCCCCGGTTCTCCGCTCGTTGATCAGATCAAAGTTCGGGCCAAGCGCAAAGCTGCCGCTCCTTCGACGTGGGCACCGGTGGCGGCGGGGCTTTCACCAAATGCGCGGCTGGCCGTAGCCGGCGGCCTGCCGGCAGGCACGCTTTACGAATTTCAACCGATTGGTTACGACGCCTCCGGCGCGCCGATTGCTTTCGGCAGCGTCGCCGAGACGAGCACTTTCACCGCGGGCCAGAATTTCACAGCCGCGTATCAAGCCTGGCAGTCCGCCAACCCCGGCGTTGGCTCCGCAGCAGAGGACACCGACGGCGACGGCTTGTCCAACTTGTTTGAATATTCAGGCAATCTCGATCCGCTGGACAGCTCGTTGCCGGGCGGATCGTTTCTGACCGTGACCGGCGCTCTCAGTGTTCAGTTCACACGTCCGGCAGGACGTTTTGTGCTGTGGCGCTGCGAGGCTTCGACCGACCTCCAAACCTGGACCCCGTTACTCCCGCTGGTCGAATGTGACGAAGAAATCATCGAGGCGCGAGCACTCAGCGATGTTGTCAAAGTCAGCGCCCCTCCGCCGGACGGTGCGTCGAGATGGTTTCTCCGGCTCAGATTGAGTCCCGTGCCATAGCGCCGCCTCGAGTCGTTCACGCCCACCTATCAGCTATCCACGCCACGGCTTCTTTTCGTTCAGCGCCTTGACGATGATTCGGCGAAGCTCGAGCGGGTCCACGGCACCTTGTTGTTGATGGAGAACCTTTCCGTCGGGGCTGATAAAGACCGTAAAGGGGAGGGCGCCGTTCCATTTTGGATCAAAGGCGTCGAGAAGCGCCGCCTTGTCGGTGCTGCCCAGGATGAGGTTTCGATTGGTGGCCTGTTGTTTTGTTAGAAACTTCAGGACCTCGTCTTTCTCGTCTGGAAAATGAACGGCGACGGTGACCAGTTCGAGGTCGCGGTGGCCAAAGCGGCGCGGCAACTCGAGGAGCGCGGGGAATTCTTCGACACAGGGGCCGCACCAGGTGGCCCAAAAATTGACGACTCGGAATTTTCCAGATTCTTTGTTTTCCCGCAGCGATTTCAGGGCAGCGGCGTCAACCGGTTCGAGGGCGACCGGCTGGCTGGTGACTTTCTCGAGCCACTTTTTGGCGCTCTCTGTCTTGTCGGCCCATTTCGTCGAACACCCGACGACCTTGGTTTGAGTGACAGGCGGATCTTTGCCGGCGAGGAGAGCATCGAGGGCGTTGCGCATGTCATGCACCTTCACAAATTCCTCGCGTTCGGAATCGTCGATACGGCCGTGGTAACGCAGGCGGCGTGCAGAGTCGAAAATGAAAACATGGGGTGTCGCGATGGGACCGTAGGCGTGCGAGGCGGCCTGGGTGTCGCCGTCATAAAGATAGGGAAAGTTGTAGCCGCGGTCGCGGGCGCGGATTTTCATGTCCTCCAGGGTGTCGCCGAGGTCGGTATAGCCGAGCTCGTCAAGGCGCACCGCGCGCGGGTCATTTGGCGAAATTGCGACCACGGCCACCTCCTTATGTTTGTAGTCCTCGACGATCTTTTTTACGCGTTCTTCGTAAAGTTGCGCGCTCGGGCAATGGTTGCACGTAAACAGCATGGCCAGGACCTTCGCCGAACCGTAATCGGCCAGCGTGTGCGTCTTCCCGTCCACCCCTGGCAGCGAAAATTCCGGCGCAGGCGCGCCGATTTCAAGCGGTTCAGTGGTTGCGGCGCGAACCATCGAGACCATGGCCAGCAGGACCGAAAAGAATAGTTTCATCGGTTCAAGTTAGAGCGCGATGACCCATCGCGCCAATGTTTGCAGGTGGCATCGGCCGCTGGCCGATGAGTTTCAGGCGCGGCTCGCGCCTGGCGGTCCAGCGGCGGGCCGCCGCTGAGACACATCGACGAGCCGTCGATGCCACCTCCTGCGCAAAAAATGACCGCCGGGCCCCTTACGGAGCCCGGCGGCATCATCAACCTCAACACATCAGTGAACATGTCCACCGCTGGGGGGGCGTGCGGTAGGGCCTTTCGACTCTCTCGCCTCGCTTCGACAACGAGCGGACATCTCAAGAAGCGTTCAAACGGACGGTTTTGGTTTAATTTTTCAATCTTTTTTTGCCCCTCAGATGATCGGGAGGTCATCGAGACTGCCCCATTGGTGGGGCAAAGACCCATGAGGTTGCAGCCCAAGAGGTAGCGCGCGGCGGCTGGCAGGGCGAAGCTTCTGCTGAGCCGCGTCGAATTGCGCCTTCAATGCCTCTCTCCATTCACTGCGGCTCAGCGGAAGCTTCGCCCCTACCTTCTGCCCGGCCGGGCTACGGGCTCAGCCGTTCGATCCGCCAGGCAGAGTCCTCACGAACGTACCGGAGGCGATCATGCAGGCGGCTCGGACGGCCCTGCCAGAATTCAACTGCTTCGGGGATGATGCGGTAGCCTCCCCAGTTTTTGGGGAGTGGCACCTGGCCTTCAGGGAATTGCCGGGTCAGTTCCTCGAAACGGTTCTCGAGCCACCCGCGACTTGGGATCACAGCACTCTGCTGGGATGCGTGGGCGGCGATTTGACTGCGATAGGGACGGAGCCGGAAATAGGCTTCGGATTCGTCGCGGCTCGTCCGTTCGGTCCTTCCGCGAATGTTGACCTGCCGCTGAAGTTCGAGCCAAAGGATGGTGGCGGCGACCGAGGATTGGGCGGCTATTTCAGCGGCCTTTTGGCTCTCATAGTTGGTGAAAAACGAAAACCCGCGCGCGTCGATGCCCTTGAGAAGGACGGTGCGCGTCGAGGGTCGGCCGCTGGCATCGGCGGTGGCCAGGATCATGGCGTTGGGTTCCGCCAACCGCGCCGCGCAAGCCTCGGCGAACCATTTTTCGAACTGCGAGATGGGATCGCCCGCCACGTCACACTTATCGAGCGTCTCGCGGGTGTAATCGACGCGCAGGTCGGACAGTGGTTTGTCGGTTTTTTCCATTTGGTGCTTGAGCGCGAATGGATCCGACTTTAGACCGCCCTGGAGGGAATGCACTCGCATCTAGACAGCGTCCTTTTTCATGAGACCACCATTCTCAGCCGGCTCGATGCGATGGGACGGGAGATCACGCGGGATTATCAGGGAAAAAACTTGACCGTGGTGCTCATTCTCCACGGCAGTTTGTTTTTTGTGGCTGACTTGCTGCGTCGCGTCAATCTCCCGCTGCGGGTGACGAGTCTGGATGTCACGAGCTACCACGGCGGCACGCAGTCATGCGGCACGGTCACCTTCAATCAACTCGCGCTGCCCAATGTTCAGGGGCAGCACGTGCTCATCGTTGATGACATACTGGACACCGGACGAACTCTGGCGGCGATTCGCGGCCGTATCGAAAACGAATGTGCCCCGGCGAGCGTGCGTCTGTGCGTCCTGCTCAAGAAACGCCTGGCGCGCGATATCGCCATCGATGCCCACTACATCGGGTTCGACATTGGCGATGAATTCGTCGTGGGCTATGGCCTCGATTACGATGGGCACTATCGAAATTTGCCGCTCATCGGCACCTTGAAACCAGAGTACAGCCGCCATGCTCTATGAATGATGAACCGCCCATCCGCGTCCTGTTTTTCTCCGCGGTGCGGGACGCCGTGGGCGGTTTGCAGGAGACTACCGTAAATCTTAAGCGCGATCTGCCCTCCGGCGTCGTTTTGGGAGATCTCATCGCCTGGCTCGAGGAAAAATTTCCCAAGCTCGAAGGCTGGCGCGGACGACTCCTGCTGGCCGTCGACCAAGAATATGCCGAGCCATCGACCTCGCTGCGCCCGGGCCAGGAGATCGCGCTGATGCCGCCGGTCCAAGGCGGGTAAAAACCGCGAATAGACGCGATGCACGCGAATAGATCGCTCCCATGGTAGCGCAAGGTTCCAGCTTGTTCGTTTGTTGCGTAATTCTCGGCGTTTGCTGCGCGGGCCAAAACAGGTTAGGTGACGCATCGGCGCCCGCAAAGCTCGAACGCATCGAAGTGAGACCTGACGGCAAGGGCTTTCGGCTGGCGGAATTGAAGCATCCTTTTGTTCCCTGGGGATTGAACTACGGCAACAAGGGCCGGCTGATGGAGGATTTTTGGGAGAAGGAGTGGACGACCATCGAAGGCGATTTTCGGGAAATGAAGGCGTTGGGCGCGAATGTGGTGCGCGTTCACTTGCAGGTTGGCCATTTCATGAGCGGACCGGAAGCTGCCAATGAATATGCTCTCGACCGCTTTGGCCGGATGCTCACTCTGGCTGAAGAGTGTGGACTCTATCTTGATGTGACCGGACTCGCCTGTTACCGAACGCCGGAGGTGCCGGCCTGGTATGATGCCCTGGACGAAGCGGGCCGGTGGAGCGCGCAGGCAGCGTTCTGGGAGGCTGTTGCCAGACGCTGCGCAGGCAGCTCTGCGGTATTTTGCTATTGCCTCATCAATGAACCCATTTCACCCGGGCAGAAGCGCGGCGCCGGCGAATGGTCCTCCGGAAAACTTTTCGGCGGCTACGATTTCGTCCAGTCCATTGCCCTCGATCCCGGAGGGCGTCGCCGAGAGGACATTGCCGCGGCCTGGGTCAAACGGATGACGGCCGCCATTCGTAAGCACGACAAGAGGCATCTTGTGACCGTCGGACTGTTGCCCTGGAGCCGGCAATGGAAACACCTCTCGGGCTTCCTGCCGGCCAAGATTGCGCCGCATCTCGACTTTATCAGCGTGCACATTTATCCAAAAAGCGGCGAAAAATTCCCAGTTTTGAAGGCCGAATCCCGGAGGCTGGAGACCGCCGCCACGGCGGAATCGCTCGAGGGGTTGCGGCAGTTCGCGGTGGGCAAGCCGGTGGTTATTGAAGAAACTTTTCCGCTAACCTGTTCGGTTGCCGAACTCGAGTCCTTCCTTCGGGCGTCGCGGGAGGTGGCGTGTGGCTGGATGGGGCACTATGATGGGACACCGCTCGAAGAGCTTGAATCGGCGGGACGCACGCAGTCGCTATCCGTCGCCGAAGCCCTCATGCGCGATTGGCTGCGCTTGTTTCAACGGCTGCGGCCTGAGTTCGTGGCCCAGTGACTCGTGACTCGATTTCTGCGCGAAGCCGGAACGGCCGCCGGGCAGCGATGGCATCGAGCCGGAAAGCGGCGCTCTTGCGTGCCGCACTCCCAAGCGCCACTGTAAAATGCGCGATTGACGATGGGCGAAAACCCCCAACAAGTGGCAGCGATTTATTGCTGGGCCGCATTCCTTACCCTTCACATCAATGGACGACGAATGGTTTTACGCAGTTGACAACACGCAGCATGGGCCTGTGACAGCAGCCGAATTGGTGGCGTTCGAGCAGGTCGGAAAGCTCCATCCTTCCTCCCTGGTCTGGCGGCAGGGCATGACTGATTGGCAGCCGTGGTCGACCGTGGCCGCGGAACTTCGCGCCCGGCCAGGTCTCGAAGCTGAGATGGCGGTGTGTGCCTATTCCGGCCGCGCCCTGCCGAAATCACAAATGGTAAAATACGGCGATCACTTCGTCGCCATTGAAAACAAGGACGCCTTTGTCGAGGCATTGCGCGAAGGGCGGGCAGTCGAGCGGCTTCCGGGGACGGGGGGCATGGAATATGTGGGATTCTGGTGGCGCGTGCTCGCTTCGGTCATCGATTGGGCGGTCAAGCTGATCCCAAACATGCTCTGTCTTGTTCCTTATTATGTTCTAGCCTTCACCCAGGCGGGGGCTGGACCGCCCGCGCCGGGATCCAATCCATTTCTCGCGCAATGGACGATTGGTCTGGTGTTTGCCTATATCGCCGGCTTGTTGGGCAATCTCGCCATCAGTATTTTTTACGACACCTGGATGGTGGGTAAATATGGCGGCACTGTGGGCAAGCTGGCCCTTAGTTTTCGCGTTGTGAATGCGGATGGCACCAAGGTCAACTATGCCAAGGCCTTCGGTCGGTGGGCCGCCGAGGTGATGGAAAAATTTATTGGCACCATTGCGGGGTATGGGTCGGTGGCCGTCGCGGCAGCGCTCCTATTTGTTATCTGGCAGGGCAAGTCGCCCACTGGGGGCATGATCGCATTTACAGTTGTTGCGGGGGTGCTTGCGATTTTCGTGGGTGTTGTGCTCGGCTGTCTCCCCTGGCTCATGGCCGGCTGGACCCGGGAAAAAACCGCCCTGCACGATAAGATGTGCGGCACGCGGGTCATTCGAAAAGCGTACACTAACGTGCTGTGATTCGCTGTCCGAAATGCGAACAAGCGCTGGCGGAGTCAGCGCGGGGCATTGAGGAGACTGCGTTTTGCAGGAACTGCCAGCGCGAAGTCAGCTTCCGAGGATTTCCTGCTTCGCAACATCCAGTCATGACACCGGCGCCAGGAACATCGATGTCCGAGGGCGGCGCTTTGTGTTTTCACTGTTTGAAGCTGCCTGCGGCCAGCATTTGCGAGGGTTGTGGCTGTTATCTTTGTTTGGTCTGCCAGGCCGATTGGTTCGGACAGAATTTTTGTCTCGATTGCATTCATGCCAATCGCGAGGTGCGCGCTGCGCCGGCCTTTCAGTCCCGCGCCACCATTCACGATAACGTCGCGCTCATGCTCATGGTGATCCCCATCATCATCATCCCGTTGTATGGACTCTTTTTCGCGATGCTCATCGCGCCAGTGAGTCTCTTCCTGCTCGCGCGCTACCGCCGCGCCTCAAGAGGCATTGTGCCCCGTGGAGCAGCGCGGCGCATCGCGGCCGGCGTTCTGGCGGTTTTCTTGCTGGCAGGAGGCGCCACACTGTTCGGCGCCGCGCTATGGGGGATCGTGTCACTGGACGATGTCGTCCCTCGCACTGACATTTCTCCTCCAAACTTTGAAGAGACGGAAACCGGGGAGGCAGAATGAGATGAAAAAGGCGTTTGAGGGCTATCGGCGACTTGCGCGGGGGTTATTCAGTTGCTCGAGCGTGTGGCTGGGCTCGAGCCATTTGCTTTACGTCAAAGGGGCTGGCTTCCTGGTTCCGTTCACAGAGGAATACTTGCGCTTCGAACTGAAACGCATCCAGGCGCTGTCGATCATCCGCACGCGTATTGGGCTGGTGATCAGCCTCCTGCTCGCTGCCTCAACGTTCGTAAATGCGGCGCTCGCATGGTCAGCGGGCTGGACCGCCTCTCAAACTCAGCACGATGGCCGCTTGGTTTATATTTTCGCGTCGGTTTTCTTTGGGTTGCCGTCTGTTCTCTCGTTGCTTGCCCTGATCGTCCATTTCGCCCGCGGTCCAACCTGCCTGCTACAGGTGCAAACGCGGGTCCGCTCTGAGCGATTGCGGCCGTTGCGACGGTTGCGGGCCGCTCGCCGCGTCTTTGATGAAATCAGCCCGCTGATCGCAGCAAGCCAGCAGGCGCAGGCACGCGCCGCAAATCTCGACACTGAGCCGGGTGTGCCAGAGCCGGCCGATTTTGATCGAGAGCCCACTGCTGCTCTGCCTCCGGCTTGACTTTGACATGGCGGGGATCGTCCAGCGCTGCCTGAATCACTCCGATCGACCGGCGGTGGCCCGCTGTCGATCCTGTGCACAGTCATTCTGTCGCGAATGTGTGGTCGAACACGACTACCGGATTATTTGTGCCCCTTGTCTGGCCAGGCTCACCGACGCAGATTCGACCGAACCAAGGCGCTGGAAAATCCCGCTGGCGCCGCTGCTGCAGCTCACCGTCGGCATGCTCATTTTGTGGGGGCTTTTTTATGCTCTTGCGGTTTTGTTGCTCCGCATTCCCGAGACCGTGCACGAAGGCCTCATCTGGACCGATTAGAACCGTGGCAGCACCAAGATACGAAGACTGGCGGATAGGCCCGACGGAATTACTCGAACAGGCGTTTCATTTGTTGCGCGTTCTGACTCCAGGCCAACTCGCGCCGTGCCTTATCGGGCCGGTTCCGTTTGTGCTGGGGCTTTTGTTTTTCTGGTCGGACATGACGCGTGCGGGTGGTGCGGCCTATTCGGCTCCTGCCTGGTCGTTGGTGCTGGCGGTGCTCTATTGCTGGATGAAGGCGTGGCAGGCTGAATTTGCGCGGATGGTGTGGAAGCGATTGCTGCCGGAAGGCGCCGCTGCGCGCCTGTCTTCGGGCACCTGGCGCCAGCTCTGCGCACTCTGGTTGTTGAGCGCGTTGTCCTTGCCTTTGTTATTCATTGCCATCAACGTTCTGGTTCCGTTTGGGTGGGCCTATGCCGCGTGTCAAAACGCCGTCGTGCTGGCCCTGACTCAGGACTTCGGGCGGCGAGGGTTGAGGGGCCTTTCCGCCGCTTCACTCAAGCAATCACATCATGAACCATTGCAAAATCATCTGATCCTGCTTCTGCTCATGATCTTTGGTGTTCTGATCTGGACCAGCGTTTTCCAGTTGGCGGTGTTGCTGCCATTTCTGTTGCGGACGCTCACCGGCATTGAAACCGAATTCACCCGCAACCCAGGGGCGGCGTTTTTCAATACGCTGTTCCTCGCCAGCACCGTAACGATCACATACGTCCTCGTCAGTCCGTTCTTCCGCCTCGTCTACATACTCAGGAATTTCTACGCGCATTCACGCACCAGTGGCGCGGATTTGCTCAGCCGGCTGCACGCCATCAAGCGTTCATCGAGTGTCACAGCCGTTGCGGTCGCGCTCCTCGTGTCACCGCTGGCGGGACAGGAAACCATTAAAGCGGCCGCAGGCCCCGCCCCGCCCCCGCCGCCTCAGCACTCCCGGCTGGGAGAAGCCATTCGAGACACGCTAAGCCAGCGGGAATACCAATGGAAACTGCCGCGGGACCGCGCCTCTGACGGCAAAACGGACCAAGGTTTTTTTGTGTCATTTCTCCGCCGCACACGCGATGCGGTGGACGGGTTTCTTAGCGACGTCTATCGAACCATCAGGCGTTGGTGGGAGAAGATTTTCGGGGGCGGATTGCCCGGTTCTTCCGTTGGCGGTGGTGGTTTGAATGCCGGCACCCTGCGGGGCCTGGTTTATCTGCTGACGGGAGTGCTGGCTCTGCTCCTCATTGGGCTGGCCATTGCGTTTTTCAAGCGCCGGAACTTCCGTGCCCGCACGGCGGACGCGAATGCTGAGGCGCTCCCCGTCGACCTCGAGAGCGATGAGACGGTGGCTTCGCAGTTGGCGGAAGATCAGTGGTTGTTGCTCGCACGCGATCAGATGGCGGCCGGAGATTTGCGACTGGCGGTGCGCGCCTTGTTTCTCGCCACGCTGGCCAGTCTTGCCGAGCAGCGCCTGGTCGAAATTACGCGATCGAAATCGAATCGCGACTATCGCGAGGAACTGCAGCTTCGGCAGCGCACACGCACTCAGATCGTCGACGCATTCGGCGAAAACATCGGCATCTTCGAGCGGGTGTGGTACGGGCTCCATGGCGCCGGGAATGACCTGGTCGAGCAGCTCATGTCCAACTACCAACGAATCAAAGGTGAGCAGCCGTCGTAACATCTGGACATTTCTGGTGGCAACCGCGCTGATCGGCGCCCTGGCCATCGGGTTATGGAGGCTTTTCGATCTCCGTTTTGCGGCGGGAGACATCTATCCAGATTACTCGACCCGCAACAGCGGGCCCACCGGAGGAAAGGCCATTTTCGAATCACTGGAGCAACTGCCCGATTTTAAACCGGAACAAAACTATGTGCCGTTGATGCGGCTCGAAAATGTGGAAGGGGCCACGCTGGTATTTGCGGGTGCGGGAGAGGGATTCTTTGGCCGCGATAGCGCAAAGAACTTCGCGAAGTTTGAAGGCCAGCTCGAGCGGAATGCCCATGTCATCGCAACGCTTTCGGCCAGCAGCATTCCACCGTGGACCGACCATGAAGTCGACCAGCCGATCGAGGATCTTTGGCATCCCGGCGATCTTGGGCTGCCACTGAAAAAGCAGGATGAATTGCCGGCTGCAACGCGCTGGGAATTTGCCTTCGTTCGGGCGGTGGACAAGAAGCGCCAGCCTCGCGACGGCTGGAGAGCGATACCGGCCTCCGCGGCGGGGCGAGACTCGGTCGAGCGGGTTGCTGGAGCTGGCGATGCGGCCATTCCGGGGTCAAAGACCCTGGCTACAGATGTCGCTCCGGGGTCAAAGACCCCGGCTACAGACGCCATTGCGGGGTCAAAGACCCCGGCTACACAGGACGGCAACCCACCACAATCACTGCCGCGCTGGTTCAGCCCCTGGAGATTCGTGGTCAAGGGATCCGACTGGCAAACCCTTGCGGTTGTCGATGACAAACCGGTCATTATCCAGCGCTCGTTCGGAACGGGGAGCTTAACCCTGGTCAGCGATTCGACATTTCTCAGCAACGAAGCACTGTGGCGCGCTCCCCATCCGGAGTTTCTTCTCTGGCTGTTCGGCAAGCGTCCGCGCATTATTTTTGATGAAACTCACCACGGCACACGAACGGACCCTGGCGTAATGTATCTTGTGCGCCGGTATCGCCTCAGTGGGTTTTTTGCCGGGGTGGCGGTGTTGCTGGCACTGTTTGTGTGGCGCGCTTCGTCGAGTGTCGTTCCCGCCTCGAGCAATGGGGATGGTGGGGGCCGGGACGTCCTGGATCGCGCCGACGCTACGGTTGGCATGCGCAATTTTATGAAGCAAAACATCCCGGCCAAATTTCTCCTCGCGGCCTGTTTCACTGAATGGGCGAAGAGTTCGTTGGTGCGCCGGAAATATGCCGACGCCCAGGTAACCGCGGTGCGAGATCTGGTCAAAGCGGCGCCGGCGCGGCCAAGCACACTGATTGTTAAAGCCTACCGTTCGATAGGCGATTTTCTGCGCCGGAGTTTTTAATCCACGCCCCTCATGTCCGAACACCTGGAACTGCTCAAACACACTCTGGCCGCGGCGCGCACTGAAGTCGCGAAAGTGATGATCGGCCAGCGCAGCGTCGTCGATGCCTGCCTGATCGCTATTTTTACCGGCCAGCATCTTCTCATCGAGGGCGTGCCGGGAGTGGGGAAGACACTTCTGGTGCGAACGCTGGCCAGGGTGCTGGGATGCGAGTTCTCGCGCATTCAGTTCACACCCGATCTCATGCCTGCGGACATCACCGGAACGAATGTCTTCAACATTCGCGATGGCCATTTCACTCTCGTGCATGGCCCGGTGTTCACGTCGTTTTTGCTCGCGGATGAAATCAACCGGGCACCTGCGAAGACGCAGTCCGCCCTTCTGCAAGCGATGCAGGAACGCAACGTCACCATCGATCGCGAGACGCACGCCCTGCCGGCCAATTTCACGGTTTTTGCCACCCAGAACCCGCTTGAATACGAAGGAACCTACCCGCTCCCTGAAGCCCAAAAGGACCGGTTCCTGCTCAAAGTCACCGTCGATTATCCGGTGCGGGAAGATGAACTGCGCCTCGCTGGACAAATGTTAGGCGATGATACGCCTGAGGCTCTGCTCGAGCGAAATTTGGTTCAGTCAGTGCTCGCCGCCGAACATCTTCCCCCTCTGCGCAGCGCGCTGGCCGGCATTTTCGTGAAGGATGAGTTGATCTCGTACATCGTGGACCTCATTCGCCAGACCAGAGCGAGCGAACATATCGCGACCGGAGCCGGTCCGCGAGCCACGCAGGCGCTCCTGCTCGCCAGCCGTGTCTTCGCAGCGATCGATGGACGCGATTTCGTCACGCCCGATGACGTGCGCGCGCTCCTGCATCCCGTGCTCTGCCACCGTTTGATATTACGTCCCGAGTATGAAATCGAAGGGCTGACGGTGGCTGAGGCCGTGCGCGAGGTCGTCGAGAAGGTGCCAGTGCCGCGGTGAGTCTATTTTTTGATCTTGGACATGGTTCCTGGCAATCTCCTGCTTTGGCTCACCGCTCTCATTGTTGTGCCTGCGGCGACTGTGATGGGAACAGCCTCGGCCGGATCATTTATGGCTGCGGCGGCGGTGGCGGTTTTGGTGATTGCAGCCCTCGTGGATGCCGCATTGTCGCATGACAAACTGGGCCGGATCGCGGCCGTGTATCCGCCGGTCGTTCATGGCACCAAGGGCAGGGCCGTTGACCTCGAGTGCAAATTCATGGGGTTTGCGGGCCCGATGCGCGTGGGTTTGCAGCTGCCCGATTCATTGCATTGCCAGGATCCCGTCTTGAAGGTAGGTCCTCCGGGCACGGCCGCGAAATGGTCGCTGCTACCGCTGAAGCGCGGGCGGCATGTCTTTACCGCATTCCATGTCGAGACCCGTTCGCAGTTCGGATTTTTTTTAGTGCGCCGCAGCGTGCCCGCTCAAATCGAGTTGCGCATCTATCCCAATCTCCATCGCGAGCGGCGCGGACTGGCCGCGGTTTTTCTCAACCGAGGAGGGCCGGGCATTCACGCCCGGGCGCAAGTCGGCAAAGGGCGCGAGTTTGATCATCTGCGCGATTACGTAAGCGGGGATGATTATGGCGACATCCATTGGAAAACGACTGCGCGGCGGGGATTGCCGGTCATGAAGACGTTCCAGGTTGAACGAACTCGGGAGGTCTATGCCATCATTGATCACTCACGCCTCAGCGCGCGGAGCCTCAAAATGCCCGTGGGCGGCGCTCTGAGTGAGCATGCCACCGGCGGCGAGTATCAGGTCACCACCCAGATCGAGCGCTCGATTGAGAGCGCGCTCGTCCTGGCTCTGGCCGCCGAGCGCCAGCACGACCGCTTTGGCATGGTTACCTTCGCGGAACACGTGACCGGCTGCGTGCGATCGAGCAGCGGACACGCTCACTACGTCACTTGTCGGAATGCACTTTTCACGCTCGAGCCTCACCTGGTGTCACCGAGCTTCGACGAGCTGTTCATTTTTCTGCGCCGAACACTGACCCGCCGGTCGCTGCTGGTGATCCTGACCGACCTCAGCGATCCACTGCAGGCGGAAAGCTTTGCCGCCGGGGTGCGCCTGATCTCACGCCACCACCTCGTTCTCGTTTCCATGATCCGACCGGAGAGCGCACACCCTCTTTTTGCGCGTGTTGATGTCACTTCGGTGGACGATGTCTATCGCGATCTGGCGGGGCATTTTCTCTGGCACGACCTTCAAGAGGTGGGAAGTGTGCTCGCGCAACAGGCGGTTCACTTCACGCTGCCGGATTGTGCCGATCTCACCGTCGACGTCGTCAGCCAGTACATGAATATTCGACGGCGGCAGTTGTTATGAAGGGTGGTGAAGCCCGCATTGATTTGAACAGTAGGGCCCTTAGCCGTACCTATGCAGTTGGTCTTCCAGCGGCGAGCCGCCGCTGACATTCACGGGCGAGACGCCCGTGCCACCAGGTGGTGGCATCGGCCGCTGGCCGATGGGTGTCAGGCGCGGCTCGCGCCTGAGGTCGTTCATTGCAGCCGCATGAGGGACGGCGCCGCTCTCCGAGGACATTTCAAGTGGATCGTTCAATTCATGCGAGCGGCGCAGCAGTTCCTCGAACCGCTTTGTGGTGAGCCGGCATCACTGGGATCGAAGTACCTACTGGTGCCGCGCCAGGTAGGGAGTTGGCATAATCCCGGGCGTTTCTATCAGCTGGGCAAACGTCTCCTCCTCACACTTGAAAGAGAACATTCGCCCGTTTTCACCGCCGACCAACACCATCGCAAACATCTTGCCGCCCACTTTGAAAACCAGATGCTCATCGTGCCAGAGCGACTCTTCTGTGCGCCGCCTGTTGGTCCGTCGCCGAGCCATGGATGCCACTCTCAGGGTCAGCGAGCAGGAGTTGAATTTGCCGGCGCCTCCAAAGCTTCGCGAATGACTCGCAGCAATCGTTCTTCGCTGCCGGGAGCGACCCAGCACCAATCATGCAGATTCGGGTCACCTTCGGCGACGTGCTTTTCGGTCGGCACGTAGCCCGTGGCTCCGTCGCCATAGCCAGCGACGCAAACAAATGCTTCCGGACGCAGACGTTGCGCGGCGAGCTGAAACTCGACGTAGGACTCACCGGGAAGAAGCAAAAGTTTCGCGACTCCGAAATCGAGCACAGGCACCTGGATGGAGTGGCCTGCATCCACGCGCTTGCGCCAACTCAGGGCCAATGCGGCAAGACATTGCTGGAACGGCTCCGTCTCCGGCGTCAGTCTGGCTTCCAACTCGGATAGAGTGAAGCCATGCCCCGTGCGTGGTTCGAGTCGCAATGGTGATGCGCGAAACTCAAAGTGTTCGATGGCGCGGCGCTGCGTGTTTTTCCAGGCACCCGCCATGGCCGCGTGCAGACGTGCGGCGAGCACTGCACGATTCTCAGGCGCGCCGGTGTTGTACTTGCCGGCGGTGATGTTGCCACTGCAACCGCAGCAGTAAATTTGTTTCACGCCTGGCGTTTCGGACTGGCGCCGCCGCCGGGCCACGCCGGGGAAATCCGCCGAAACCTCCCCCGCTCCATAATGGCTCATCGGATGCACGGCATAAAAACTGACCGCCGCGAGCGGCGTGTCGCGGTTCCAAAAGCTCAGCGTTCTGAGCCATGGATCGATCAGCCCTTCGTCGGCCTCGATGGCGAAACGATTCTTTGTTGAGCTCGTGCGGTCGAAGCGGACGGTGCCATCGGGCAACGTGTAACGGCGATTTGAAGCGACCTTCTCGACCTTGTCCTGTCCCGTGCCCAGGTGGGTTAACGGTTGCGCTGACGAGAGGGACTCGCGCAACGCCTTCGCCACTGTCTGCACTGCGCGTTCGTGAAAATCGAGGTCGCAAATAGTCCCCGCCAGTTTTCTTTTGCGCAACTGGCGTTCGGCTTCGAGGTCGGCGATGGGTGCGTCGTGCTGGTGGACGGCAGTGACCAAAACGCGATCGGCCGCCGTGCCGGCAGCGATGGCCAGAGCGGACTGCCAGCGGGCGTAGGCGTCGTTGCGAATTTCGCACCAGTCCACCGCCACGAAAACGATCGGCGCTTCAGCGCCAGTGATGACGAATCCATGCGCCTCCAATGGATCGGCAATCTTTTTTGACAACCATGATCCGCCCATCATGCCGTGGCCGATTGGAACCGTGACATCAGCGCTGAAAGTGGCGAGTCGAAGCGTCGGGGGATGGAACGAGGCTGCGTCCGAGCCTTTCGCAGGATGGAGCGAGGCTGGGTCGAGCTGCGATGAATGTGGCCGGTCCGGCTCGACAGAGTCTCGCCCCACCTTTTGATGCCGCTGGTCCGGTTCGACGGAGTCTCCTGGCGGGCTTTTAGCCGGCCCACCTTCGCGGCCGTCAAGTTGACGGCCATTTTTGTCATAGGGCACCTCACACCCGATCGCCAGCAGCTTGCCCGAAGGGGCGTGCCAACCTGGCGTCACATCCGCCACCGAGATAGTCACCCCGTCCGGCTGCTGCCGCCACTCGAGTTCCGGCACAGCGGTGGGTCCCTGCCACCGGCCATCAAGCGAGGCCCGACGCATGATGGAGAGACCGGAGTAATAATCCGATACGTTGAGATGTTTTTGCAGTGTCATCACGACGCCGCATCCTTGGAAATCCGCCGGCGCGGGAACTGGAATTTCATCCGCCGCCGAACAATCGAAACAATCGATAGGCAGCGCGGCTGCCACCAGCCAGAGCGCGGCAGTGCGAAAATCAAATGTATTCTTTAGGCTCGAAGAAATCATGACTGCGGTTTTTCATCGACTTTAGCCAGCAGACTTTTTGGACTTTTGGATCAAGATGAGAGGGTTCGGCTAAGATGACAAGCAATCCGCGGCGCAGATCCGGGCCGTTCGCGCAGCGACTGCGCCCTGCCGTAACACTCTTTCGCCCGCCAGAGAATCTGCTTGTCTCGTATTTGGTCTCAGCGCTTTGGTGTGCGGAATGAGGAACTGGTTTGCCACCATTGTTTTGACGGGTCGGGCTGTGACAGCCGCCAGTGGCCAACCCTCGGTCGAGAAATTCGATTTGTTCGACGCCGGCCACGGCGGTTACGCACTTTACCGAATTCCCGGCATGGTCGTCACACAGCGCGGCACAGTTCTCGCTTACTGTGAAGCGCGGCGCACCGGCAAGAGCGACTGGGACAGCATCGATATCCTGCTGCGGCGCTCGACCGACGTCGGACAGTCGTGGGGCCCACCAGGCAAGCTCTCGGATGTTCCAGGGAGCAAGGCCAAAAATCCGGCGATCAAAGATTACCGGCCCGCAAATGCCAACGATGTTACCTACAACAACCCGGTCACAATCGCGGGGCGCAATGGGGCGGTTCATTTCCTCTATTGCCTTGAATACATGCGCGGCTTTTACCTGCGCAGCCAGGATGACGGCGTGACGTGGTCGGGACCGCGCGAAATCACCCGCACTTTCGACAAGTTCCGACCTGACTATGATTGGAAAGTCATCGCCACCGGGCCCGGACACGGCATCGAGTTGAAAAATGGGCGCTTGCTGGCCCCGGTCTGGTTGTCCACTGGGACTGGCGGCGGAAATGCTCATCGCCCATCGGTTACCGCGACGATTTTCAGTGATGATGACGGCAAAACCTGGCAGCGAGGCCAGGTTGCCGTGCCGAACACCGCCGAGTGGATCAATCCAAGCGAAACGGCGGCCGTGCAACTCGGCGATGGGAGCGTAATGCTCAATGTGCGGAGCGAATCAAAAACGAATCGCCGACTCGTTACGACGAGCCGCGACGGCGCGACCGATTGGTCGATGCCTCGCTTTGACCATGCCCTGCGTGAGCCGATTTGCATGGCCAGCATCGTTCGGCTTTCGCAAAAACCATCGGGCCACAAGGACCGCATTGTCTTCGCGAATCCGGATAACCTGAGTCGCGCCGACGGCCAGGAAGCACCCGGCAGGCCGCGCGATCGCCGGAATTTGACGATCAAGTTAAGCTATGACGAGGGCGAGACGTGGCCGGTGAACAAAGTGCTCGAGCCGGGTGTCAGCGGTTATTGTGATCTTGCCGTGACGAACGATGGGACCGTGCTGTGCTTGTACGAGCGCGGCAGCACCGATGGGAAAAGTGCGCGCCTCGACCGTTTGACGCTCGCCTGTTTCAACCTCGAATGGCTGAGCGACGGCAAGGATGCGCTACCGTGAATTTGCAGGCCGGCGCTGGGTGTGACCAGCCTTTGATACTTTCGTTGCCGCTCGATCCTGGTGTGGTATCCGTAGTGAAGCACACGATCCTTGACTCGCCGATGTCATCGAGGCCGGCAGGCAGGTTTTTCCGCGAACGTTTCGGCGGCTCGAGTGTGCAATTCTAATACCCAATGAAACAACTTCGCTGCGCCGCCACTCGACGCACTTTTGCCGGCTTTTTAGTGATCGGTTTGTGCAGTGGCTGTTCGACGCTGCAGAACCGCCGGACGGATGGCGTTAAGAATCGAGCCTTCATTGTTTACTGGCCGCCGCCAGAAGACAGCAAACAGGTTCGTCTGGTGGTAAAAGATCTCATCGACATGAAGGGGATGGTTACCACGGCCGGCTCGGAATATCTCGCCAGGACGGGGTCGCCGGCTGCACGCGATGCGGATTGCCTGAAAATCGCACGCACACGCAACGTGCGGATTGTAGGGAGGACGAATCTCGCTGAATTTGGGCTGGGAGCTTCCGGCCTGAACGAGTTCTTTGGAAATCCGAAGAACCCTTTGAATGAGAAACTGGCGCCAGGCGGTTCGTCGAGTGGCTCGGCGGTGGCCGTCGCCAGCGGAATGGCCGATGTGGCATTTGGAACAGATACGGCAGGCTCCGTCCGGATTCCTGCCGCGTGGTGCGGGATCCTGGGATTAAAAACGACTTTCGGCCTGGTCCCTCTTAAAGGCGTAGCACCTCTTTCGCCGGATCATCTGGACACCGTCGGACCGATGGCCAAAGACATTGACCATCTTACGCAAGGGATGGATCTCCTGCAGAGCGGATTCGCCGCCCGATACAAAAAATCCGCGGCAGCCAAACCTTCGGCCAGGAACATCAAAATCGGGCGGCTGTACGTTGATGGCACCGATCCGGCCATCGATAAAGCCATCGATCAGGCTCTGGCTTTGAGGAATTTTCAGGTCATCAAACTGGATCAGGCCTTCAAGGCTAAGTGGGAGCAGGCTCAAAAGGACGGAAAGGTCGTGGCCCTGGCTGGCGGGTGGATAAACGATCAGAAATATCTGGATAAGAAAGGGGTGGACGCCAAGACAAAGGCAGCCATCAAGGCGGGCGAACTTGAATATCCAGACAGCTATCGGGACGCGCTTGGAAGAAAGGCCGCCTGGCAACGCGCCCTCCGCCAGGTCTTCAAAAAGATTGATTTCATTGCTCTGCCAACACTTAAGTCGCTGCCGCTCAAGGTTCCATTTTTCGGGGGATCAGTGGTATTTGAATCCCGGGTGTTTGAAATGCAAAACACCGCGGCGGTCAATTTTGCAGGAAACCCCGCGCTGGCCCTACCAATTCCCGTAGAAGATAAGAACGTTCCTGTCACCAGTCTCCAGTTGATCGGGCCCAAATTGAGCGAGGCGGATCTTATCAATGCGGGCCGCCTTATCGAAGGCAGACATTGAAGGAATCAACAAATGGTGGCGCACCGGGTGGTTCTCGGCTAGGTTGCGTACCCTTAAAATGCGCCAGTCTTGCGGCAACGAGCGCACCTGCCACCCCAGCAGGTTTGCAACCCCATGAGTCTTCCGTTTTCCAGCAAAGCTTTTTTCCGAACCATGCTGCTACTCCTGCTGGTCTGCGCAGGCATCCGGGCCCAGTCCGTCGAGAACCTCATCGAGCAGGGCGATGAGTTCGACCAAAGATTTCAGGCTACTGAGGCGCTCAAGTTGTATCAGGCGGTGGAAAAACTGCAGCCTGGAAACGTGCCCCTCCTATTGCGAATTGCGCGGCAGTACCGCCACCTCATGACCGACGCTTCGGGGCGTGAAGAGAAGTTGAGACTCGGTGGGACGGCGCTGGCCTATGCGCAGCGCGCGAGAAAGCTGGCTCCTGACGATTCCGACGCGCAGTTGTCCGTGGCCATCACATACGGCAAAATGTTGCCGCTTCAGGGCAAGCGGGAGCAAGTCGAAGCCTCTCGGCACATCAAGGTCGCCGCCGATAAGGCGATCAAACTTGATCCGCACAACGATCTGGCCTGGCATGTGCTCGGCAAGTGGCACCGGGTGGTCGCGGATGTCGGCGGGGTCAAGCGTGCGCTGGGGCAGCTCATTTACGGCAGTCTGCCGTCGACGACAAACGAGGAAGCGGTGAAGTGCTTCGATGAAGCCATCAAGATCAATCCGAACCGGCTGAGGCACTACATCGAGCTTGGGCGCACTTATGCGCAAATGGGCCGGCGCGCCGACGCGCAACAATTTCTCAAAAAGGGACTGGCCATGCCCGACGCCGAGAAAGATGACCCCGAGATCAAGCGGCTCGGACGCGAGGCACTGGCGAAACTCCGCTGAGTGCGGGTGACTTCACGTTCGGGGAGCGCACGCGCCTCGCGTGCCGTCTTTGGCGCCCCCGCCGAAGACTTTGTTGTGTTGCGCGATGCGCCATTCTTTTGATCAGCGGCGGCGCCGGATTGCGACAGGATTCCGGCGAGGGCACCGGAATCAGCACGCGAGGCGCTTGCGCTCCCCAGAGAACGCCCTCATCGCCCCCAGCAACCTATCGCGCCTGCTCTATTTTCGCTGCCGTCGCGGCGCCCGTCCAGGTTGGCAAATCCGCCAGCGTGCCATCGATGAACATATGGTGCCAGAGTTGTGTCGCCACCACAGCCACGAGGCCCATTTCCACTGAAAGGCGGGGCAGCGATCCGACGCGCATTTCCCGGAAAGCACGGCGCCAGTGGCGGACGGCCGCGATGTCGAAATAGCCGGTACGTCGCAACGATTCTTCGCTCAGGAGCTGGGCGACAAACGGCGGCTCGGGATCGATGTGGAAACTATCGAGCGGAGCGCGAAAGATGACTTTTCCGCGCCGGAAAATGGACGGCGGCAGCCAGCGCTCGGCCAGCAGACGCAACAGGTGTTTGTCGCGAAATCCGCGCAATTTCCAGCGCGGGTGGAGTCTGGCCAGAAATGCGAACACCTCTTCGTCGAGGAAGGGATATCGCACCTCGACTGACGAATGCATCGCCACGCGGTCACCCTTGGCCTGAAGGAGATGTCCCGCCAGAGTGACGCGGGCGGCGACCCAGACACCGCGGTTTAGGGGATGCCAGCGCCTCGCACGCTCGAGGTTGAGTTGCAAATCAGACCACGGGTCGCTCTGGTCGAGCACTTCGCGCATTGGCGCGGCGTAGAAGCGAAGCTTCGAGAGCCCGAGCAGCCCGTAAGAATCAATCCAGGCATTGGGGCCGCCAATGGCTTCCTCCCAGCGACGTCTGGTGTTGCGGGGGTATTGGGGAACTCGATTCAGCCGGAGATAGGCACGGCGCACCCAGTCGCTCATCCTCAATCCGGGCACGATATCCAGGAACCCGAGCGCCTTGGCCGCCTTGTACCAGGGATAGCCAATCAGCCACTCGTCCGCCCCTTCGCCGGTGAGGACCACTTTTTGGCCGCAAGCGTGAACGCGCTGGGCCAATTGCAGCAAAGCGGCGCATGAAGTGTCGATGACGGGGGCCTCGGCGGCCTGGATCAGCCGGGGATAAGTCTCGAGGGCATCGCCGGCACGGAACTCCTGAACCACCGGCGGCTTGGCGCCAATGTGCCTGGCCGCCAGGCTCGCCGCGCTGAGCTCGTCGAGGTCGGGGTCGTCAACACGGATCGTGTACGTGTTGATCGCCGGGCCCTTGAGATGACACGCCAGGGCCACGATCATGCTCGAATCAACACCGCCCGACAAATAGGCGCCGACCGGGACATCAGCCCGCAGACGCTTCGCAACCGACTCGAGCAGGATTTTTTCAAAATCATCCACCAAACGCCGGGGGTTTTCTCCGGGCTCTTCGTCCCCACGATCAGGGAAATCCATCTCCCAATAGGCGCGCTCGGCAATTATCGCGGAGGAGCGGGCATTTCCCGGGGTGATCTGCAGAAAGTGGCCAGGCTGCAGGAGTTGGACCCCTTCGAAACACGTTACTGGTCCCGGCAGGGCTGAGAAGGTGAAAACGTGGTCAATGCCGCTGAGGTCAGGCCGGGCCGCGACCATGCCTGAGGCCAGAAGGCCCTTGATTTCGGATGCGAAGAGCAGCCAGTCGCCTTGTCGAGTCCAGTAAAGGGGACAGATGCCGAAGCGGTCCCGGCCCAGCACCAATTGATGCCGGCGCTCGTCCCACAAGGCGATGGCAAATTGACCGCGCAGCCGCTCGAACATGCCTTCCTGATTCTCTTCCCACAGATGCGGGATGATCTCGGTGTCGCAATGAGTGATGAGACGGTGACCGCGTGCCTCGAGTTCGGCGCGTTTTTCGACGTGGTCGAATAACTCGCCGTTGAAGACCACGAATACATTCCGATCTTCATTGGCCATCGGCTGTTGGCCATCGGCCAGGCCGACAATGCTCAGCCGGCGGGAGGCCAGCGCTAAACCAGGCCGTTCGAGGAAGCCTTCCTCGTCCGGGCCGCGATGGACCAACGCTTTGGCCATCCTTTGCACAGTGCCCGCCAGAACCGTCCGCTGTCCGACCAGATCCAGGACTCCAGCGATGCCACACATATGAAGTTCCCCTTAGTTCAGGGCGTGCTCGGCAGGCAACCGATTTCTTACACAGTTTGAGAACTCGGCCACAATAGAGTAGTGTAAACAACAGCGGGCTTTCCCGAGGCAGCGCGGCAAAAATGCCGCATGGGTTCACGGCTGTCTCTCGGGTCAGAATGAGGTATTCGCGCATGGCAAAAGAGACTTGTCATGCTGTGAAATCACCTTGATCAGTCCGCTCCTTTTGGGGAGCGTTTACAATTGTATGAACAAAGAAGGAATTGCGATCATCGGAATAGGCTGCCGTTTCCCCGGGGGAGTGAATGACACGGAGTCGTTTTGGAAGCTGCTCGCGGAAGGCCGCGATGCAGTGTCAGAGGTTCCGGCCGACAGGTGGAACATCGAGCGGTTTTACGATGCGGAACCGGGTTTGGCCGGCAAGTCAATCGCCCGGCGCGGTGGATTTGTGGATGGGATCGATCAGTTTGATCCGCAGTTTTTTGGGATTTCTCCGCGCGAGGCACCTTACGTTGATCCTCAGCACCGGCTGCTGCTCGAGACCGCGTGGGAGGCGATTGAGGACGCGGGCCTGGTGTTGGATCTCGAGAAGGGCACGGACATCGGGGTGTTCGTCGGAATTTCCCACAATGATTACCAGGGGATTCAACACAGCGCGACCGACCGTGCCGGCATCAGCGCGCATTCACCCACGGGCAGCGCCCATAGCATCGCCGCCAACCGCATTTCCTACTGCTTCAATCTGCGCGGCCCGAGCATCGCGATGGATACCGCATGTTCGTCCGCGCTGACGGCGGTGCATGTGGCTTGCGAGCACATTTTGGCGGGGCGTTGCAAAGCGGCGATGGCGGGCGGCGTAACGGTGATGATCACGCCGGATGGGTTCATTGGATTTTCCCAGGCCGGGATGCTGTCGCCCGAAGGCAAATGCAAGGCGTTCGACGCCGCGGCCAACGGATTTGTGCGCGGCGAAGGGGCGGGGATGGTTCTGATGAAGCGGCTTTCTGACGCCCTCGCGGACGGCGATCCGATCTATGCGGTGATCATCGGCACAGCCATGAATCAGGACGGCCACACCAACGGAATCTCGCTCCCCAGTCGGGAGGCTCAGGCGCGGCTGGTGCGAGAGGCTTGTCGTCATGCCGGAATTGCGCCGTCTCAGATTGGGTTTGTCGAGGCGCACGGCACCGGCACGGCGGTGGGTGATCCAATCGAAGCCCATGCGCTTGCTGAAGCGCTGTGCACAGACCGCCCGGCGGAGGCGCCGCTGGCCATTGGGTCGGTGAAAACCAACCTCGGCCACTTGGAAACTGCGGCAGGTGTGCCCGGCCTGGTCAAGGCGGCGCTGGTGCTCAAGCATGGGCTGATTCCCGCCAGCCTTCATTTTGAAACTCCCAATCCGAACATTGACTTCGCCGGCCTGAAACTTCGCGTGCCCACCGCGCTCGAACCTTTTCCCGAGACGGGCGGGGCACGCATGGCGGGCGTCAATTCCTTCGGCTTCGGGGGTGCCAACACACATGTCATCCTGGTCGAGCCGCCGTCGCGTCTCCAGCCGGAGCCCGCGGACGGACATCCTGAGAGAGCGTGGCCACTCGTTCTTTCCGCCCGCTCCGAGGAAGCATTGCGCGCGTCGGCGTGGCGATTGGGTGCGTGGCTGGACGAGCGCTCGAGATCAAATGGCAGCTCGCCGGTGCTGCCGGATTTGACTTACACCCTCGGGGCCCGGCGCAACCACCACCCGTTCCGGCTCACCGTCGTCGCACGATCTGTGGCGGAATTGGTCCAGGAACTCGATGGTTACGCGGTCGGCCAACAGGGGCAGAAAACCCAGACTTCCTTCACGCCACGACCAGAGCATTTTCCCCGCATTGCCTTCGTCATGAGCGGCCAGGGCCCGCAGTGGTGGGGCATGGGGCGCGAACTCATGCAGCATGAGCCGGTATTCCAGGGGATGATCGAGAAGTGTGATGCCGCGATGCGCCCGTGGGCGCGCTTTTCCCTGCTCGATGAGCTTGGCCGCGGGGAGGAAGACTCCCAAATGCATCGGACAGAAGTTGCGCAGCCCGCCATCTTTGCGATGCACGTGGCACTGGCGGAACTTTGGAAATCCTGGGGCGTTCAGCCGGCAGCTGTATTGGGCCATAGCGTCGGTGAGGTGGCGGCGGCGTGCGTCGCGGGGGTCTTCCACCTGGACGAAGCGGCACGGGTGATCGTGTTGAGGGCGCGGTTCATGGACGATTGTGCGCGGGGCGAAGGAACGATGCTCGCAGTAGGTCTTGGCGAGGATGAAGCGCGGGCGGTGATTGCCCGCCACGACCGCACCGTGACCATCGCAGCGTTCAATGGCCCTCGCTCGCTAACCCTTTCAGGAACCCGGCTTTCGCTCGATGCCATTGCCGCCGAGTTGGAGCCACAGGGAATTTTTGCGCGCATCGTGCGAGTGGACCACCCATTCCATCATCCCTTGATGCAGCCGGCTTCCGATGCATTGGAGTCCGCGCTGGCTGACCTCACGCCGCGACAGGAAACCGTTCCGTTTTTCAGCACGGTGACAGGCCAGCGGCAGTCAGGCGAAGCCTGTGACGCCGCCTATTGGGGTCGCGGAATACGACAGCCGGTGCAGTTCGCCTCTGCTGTCAGCGCCCTCGCGGACGTCGGGGTGGATGTTTGGCTGGAAATCAGCGCTCATCCCGCGCTGGTGGTTTCGATTCAGGAATGCCTCGCAGCGCGCGGTGTCAAAATTCCGGTCATGGCTTCGGCACGACGCGAACGCGAGCACGAGTCCGTGCTCGAGACCGCCATGGGTCTGCACCGTTCGTCCGTGACGCTCGATTTTTCAGCGATGACGCCTTCGCGGCGACTTCTCCCGCTGCCAGCCTACGCATGGGACAAGAGCCGGTGGTGGAATGAATCCAGCGACTTGCGCGAAGGCCGTCTGGCGCCAGGGGGCCGCGGATTGCTCGATATCCGGCTGCCGCGAGCCACCCCCACCTGGATCGCCAGGCTCGATGGCCGTCATATGGCCTTCCTGAAGGATCACCGGGTCGAGAATCTCATCGTGTTTCCCGCGGCTGGTTTTGTTGGAATGGTGCTCGAAGCGGGAACTCAATTATTCGAGGGAAGATCGTTCGTGGTGGAGGATTTCGAAATCCGCAAGCCGCTCATATTGCCGGACCCGCCATCCGGGCTGCTGCTGGAGTTCTCGTATGACCCCAATGAACGCACGTTTTCCATCCAGAGCCGGTTTGAAAATGGAGCCTCGTGGTCGGTGCATGTCGTGGGCTCGATGCGCGGGGAACGCACCGAATCGGCCTTCGCGGCATTGGTGTGGGAGACCGCTCAGGCACCTGGCCTGGAAGCGGTGGGACTCGACACCTTCTACGGACACATGAGCGATCTAGGACTCCGCTACGGCGAGGAGTTCCGGCCCATCCGCGAATTGTCGGCTGGTGCTGGCAGGTCGGCGGGCAAAGTTTCGTTGTCCGAGGCGATCGCGCATCGTGCGGGAGAGTATCCACTGCACCCGGTTCTCTTCGATGGCGCGCTGCAGATCTTTTCCGCCGGGGCTGCGACGATTGAAGGACGCACCACTGGGCTGAGGCTCCCCGTGCGCTTCGCCAAAATCTTGTTTCTTCGCTCTCCAGGAGCATCCAGCCTCGTCCGGGCCAGCGTGCAGGAAGCCAACGACGAATTTGTCGAAGGGGGTATCGATTTGTATGATGAGGCGGGCAGGCCCTGTGTCCGGATTGATGGGTTCCGCGCGATCAGTGTGGAAGGCGCCCGCCGCTCTGGCAGGACAGGCAAAGGTCGCGATCTGATCTATCACCTCGCGTGGGAAAAGACACCCGCGACCGCCAGGCCCGCGCCTCAAACACCAGTTCCTTTGGGGCGTCTGCATGACGTGGCCCGGCATGCCCTGGATGAAGTCCTCGACATGCGGGGACGAGACAAACTACAAGCCGCCAGTGCCGCCGGAGATGAACAAACAGCGGCGCAACTCGCCCACGCCCTGCGGGAGATGGGCGTGGGAAACGGCGCGGACGGAGTATTCACGGCGGACTCGCTCGGCGTGGCGGGATCGATGCGACCGGTCTTCGCCCAGTTGATGGACGACTTTCTTCAACACAACCTGTTGACCAAAGTAGGTGACGGCTATCGGCCAACCTCGGCGTTTATGATCGCCGCGGACTCAGTGCCAGGGTTGGTTCGGTCGGGCCTCTCAAGACATCCAGGCCATTTGCCGGAGGCATTGCTCAGCGAAGCAACCTGCACGGAACTCGATGCCATCCTGCGTGGCAAGAAGGATGCTGTGCAGGTCCTGTTCACCGGCGGCGGGTCGGAGCTTCTGGATCAGTTTTACGGAGACGGCCTCGTCACCAGTCCATGGCTCGCAGCCTTCGCCTGTGCCGTCGAGGAAGTTGCCCGCCATCTTCCCGAGGGGCGTGGACTGCGGATCCTCGAGATTGGGGCTGGCACGGGCGGATTGGCTTCGCAGGTTTTGCCGCTGCTCGAGCGCGGACTCCACTCCTACGTGTTCAGTGATGTTTCAGCAGCGTTCTTTCCAGGGGCGCGACAGAAACTGGCGGCCTTTCCCGAAGTGGAATGCAAAATCTTTGATCTCGAAAAGGCGGGCACCGAGCAGGACTTCGAAGCCGGCACGTTCGACATCATCCTCGGCACCAATGTGGTGCATGCGGTTAGCGATGTGCGTGTCGCGCTGCGAAACATTCACGATCTGCTGGCGCCGGGTGGAACCTTGTTATTCGTTGACGTGGCCACACCTCATTTGTGGTTGAACGCGGTCTTCGCTCTGACCAGCGGCTGGTGGCGCTTTACAGATCGCGATCTGCGCCCGCATCATCCACTGCTGCTACGGTCCCAATGGGAAAAAGTCCTGCGGGAGTCGGGTTTCAGCGAGACATCGTCCCTTTCTGGACTGGTCCGCTCGCAGGGAGGCGAAAGCCTGATCGGCCTTCTCGCACGCAAGGAATGGAACGAGCCGGAAGCGAGTGCGCCGGCTGCGGTGGAGACGCCCGCTGAGAAATCGTGGCTCGTGTTCGCGGACGCATCCGATCTCGGTGACCGGCTTGTCGGGCAACTCCGCGCCAGGGGCGTTCGCTGTCGTGTGGCCCATCGTGGCAGTTCATTCGCGGCTCAAGGAACCGATGCGTTCACGCTGCGTGCCGAGGCGCCCGACGATTGGAAGCAACTGCTTGAGACCTGCATTGATGAAACTCCGGAACGGTTCGTCATCTTGTGGAGTCTGGACGAGGCCGAGCCGGACTCGAGTGAAGCCGCTTCTTCGTTTGGCACCGATGCTTTGTTCCTCCTAACGCAGGCGCTCGAAGCCATGAACCCAGCGGCGAAACTGCGCATTGATCTGGTGACGCGTGGGGCGCAGGCAGTCGGACGGCAGATGAACGCTGGGGCGGTGTCACAAGCGCCTGCCATCGGATTAATGCGCGTGGTGGCCAATGAGCACCCCAATTTCATCTGCCGCGGTATTGACCTCCCGCCGGCCGCATCTGTTGCGGACGACCTGATGCTCTGGAACGAGTTGCTGCAAAAAGACCCCGAGCGGGAGATCGCCTTTCGAGGAGAGGCCCGCTATGTCCGGCGCATCGGCCGCGGTCTGCCTCCGCGCGAGCAGGTGCTTGATCGCGCCGTGCCGCTACGACTTGAATCCCGCGACCGCGGGCTTCTCGACGCGCTCCGCTTCGTGCCCTTCGCCCTGCCGCCCTGCGGTGCGGGTGAGGTGGTGATCGAAGTGAAAGCAGCGGGCATGAATTTTCGTGATGTGCTCAAAGCGCTTGCCCTGTATCCCGCAGAAACGGCGGATGCCCGGATCTTTGGCGACGAAGTGGCCGGCGTGGTGACGGCCGTTGGGAGCGGAGTCTCCCATGTGGCACCGGGAGACCGCGTGTTTGGCCTCGCTGTGTTCGGACTCGCGACCTATTCGATGGCGCGGGCCGGCGATGTACGCGTCATCCCGGACGGGTTGTCGTTCGAAGAGGCGGCGACTCTGCCGGTGGTGTTCATGACCTCCTGGCACGCGCTGAAAACCGTGGCGCAACTGAAGGCGGGGGAGCGCATCTTCGTTCATGCGGGCGCGGGCGGCGTGGGAATGGCGGCGATCCAGATCGCGCATCATTTCGGCGCGGAAGTCATCGCCAGTGCCGGCAGTCCGGCCAAGCGCGCGCTGCTTGAAATCCTGGGAGTCAAGCATGTCATTGACTCGCGCCGCGCAGATTTTGCGGAGGCGGTCATGGAACTCACCGGCGGCAAGGGCGTGGATGTGGTGCTGAACTCACTCGCCGCGGAAGCCATCCCCATGGGCCTCTCCTGCCTGGCGCAGTTCGGCCGGTTCATCGAGATCGGAAAGCGGGACATCTACCAGAACTCCCGAATCCCCCTGTGGCCGCTGCGGAAGAACGCGTCGTTCCATGTGGTCGCGATGGACGCGATCTTCAGCGGCGACGAAGAGCAGACACGCCAGCTATTGGAGAAAATTGCCGTGTTGGTTGAGCAGAACGCGCTGCATCCGCTGCCGTTCCGGTCGTTCCCGGCATGCCGCAGTGACGTGGCCTTCCGCTTGATGGCACAGGGCAAACACACCGGCAAAGTCATTGTATCGTTTCCCGATCCCTTTGTCCCGCGCCGTGCCGAGCCGCTGGCTCCAACCTTCGAGGTGAAGCCGGATGGATGTTACTTGATCACGGGCGCGTTCGGCGGCTTCGGCAAGGTGCTGGCCGAATGGCTTGCTGACTGCGGTGCGCGCCACCTTGTGCTCAGTAGTCGGAGCGGCCCTGCCACGCCAGAAGCGGAAGCATTTTTGGTCAATCTGCGCGGACGCGGCGTGGACGTGCAGGTGGTTCGTGCGGATGCCGGATCTCCGGAGGACGTGAAGCGGCTGCTGACTGAGAGTTCATCGGCAGGGCACCCTCTCAAGGGAGTGTTTCACCTGGCGATGGTGATTGACGACGCGCCGCTCGCATCGCTCACTCGCGAGCGGATGCGCAGCGTGCTGGCACCGAAGGCACACGGCGCATGGCTCCTGCACGAAGGAACACGCCGCATGGCGCTGGATTGCTTCGTGATGTTCTCGTCCGTTTCGAGCATCTTTGGCAACCCGGCACAAGGCAACTATGCGGCTGCCAATGCCTTTCTCGACTCACTGGCCCATCACCGCCAGGCCATCGGTCTGCCTGCCCTCGTGATCAACTGGGGTGCTCTCGGCGGCGAAGGTTATGTGGCCCGCAATGAGCGGGTGGCTGAATACCTCGCACGCCAGGGCACCACACCCTTGTCACCAGGCGAAGTGATTGTTCTGCTGGAATCATTCCTATCCGCTGGCGTCACTCAAGCTATGGCGCTTCGGGTGGATTGGGCAAAATGGCGGCAGTCGTTCCGGGGCAGCCAGGAGAGTCCTTTGCTGGAGCGTGTTTTCGCGGCGGGCGTCGAAGGGCCGGAGTCCAGTGGCGCGAAAAGTGACTGGCGGCTTAAAATCGAGTCATCCGCGCCGGACGAGCGCACCGAGATTATCGGACAAGCTGTGCGCGACGTCGTGGGATCGGTGCTGCGCGTCAAGCCGGAGGGCCTGCGCGCCGACCAGCCCCTCACCGACCTGGGGCTCGATTCACTCATGGCGGTCGAGATCGAAAACTCGATCGAAAGCGCCATTGGCGTGGCCTTGCCGCCAGCGAGCCTGATGCGGGCGCGCACGATCGGCCAGATCGTGACATTGATCGCTGAACATATGGGCGGCACAGCGGCTGGCGACTCATCCGCAGCACCTGTGTTGGTCGCGGAACCGGCACCCACCGAAGAGGTGGACTTGGAAGCGCTTTCCGATGAAGAGATTCATCGGTTGCTGGGCGATGAAGCGGCGCCTGATTCCATGGAACCTGCGCTGGAAACTCGACCCTGAAAGACTTGGATGTCCCAAGACAACCGAGCCCGTCTGAAGCAATGGCTGGAAAGCGGAGAGACCCGCCTCCAACCGCTGACATTTCCCCAGCGGGAGTTGTGGGAAGCGTCGCCAGTGCCCATGGCGGATGCGTCAAACAACATCTGCGCCTTCATTCAGGTGAAGGGCCTGCTTACGCCACAGGGCTGCGAGGCGGCCGTGCAGAAGGTTGTGGATCGGCAGGAAGTGTTCCGCCTTTCTTTCCTTCCTGGCAAGGGCCAGCCCATGCAGATGATACGGAAAGCCGGCACGCCGATGCTGCGGTTCCGCGAACTCTCGGCCGCACAAAGGCAGGCTGAAGCGATCGAAGAACGGGCGCGGGAAATCTTCAGCAAGCCATTCGATCTGGTGCAGGGCCCGCTTTATCGCGCTGAGGTGCTCCGGCGCGCCGCCGATGATCACGTGCTGGTGTTTGCGATTCATCATGCCATTGCCGACGGCTGGACGTTGGGCGTGTTCGTTCAAGATTTATTCGCGGCTTACGTGCAGGGGCTGAGGGGTGTGCATGTCGGACTTCCGCCCGTGCCGCTCTCCTACACGGAGTGGGGCGCAGCCGAGCGCGCTTTCTGGCAACCTGCGGAATTGGAACAGCGAGCCAACTTCTGGAAATCTTGCCTCGCTGGGACACGGCCGCTCTGGAGCCCTCCAACCGGGCCAGAGGGGGCATCGGGCGAACGGGAACGATGGGTTTCGGTCGTCCCGGCCGACCTTGGCCGTGCGGTGCGAGATTTGGCCCGCCGCCTTGGTGCCACGCTTTTTAGCACGCTGCTGGCCGCGTTCCAGCTTGCATTGTTCCGGTGGAAGGGCGCGCAGGACATTGTCGTGGGGACTCCCGTGGCGAATCGAAGCAGGCAGGCCGTGCGCGAGACGATGGGCTACTGTGCAGGCGTTGTGCCGCTGCGAGGCCAGATCGACCCCGGCCGGGTATTTGCCGATGGGCTTCGAGCCGTGCATCAGTCAACGGTCGATTGTTTCGCGAACGCCATGCCCTTCGTCGAACTGGTTCGGGCGCTTGGCGATCCTCCATCGCCTGGGCACAATCCCATTTTCGACATTCGTTTCGCCCTGCAAAACCATCCCATTCCCGATGTGGTGGTGCCGGGACTCTCTGTACGGCTCAGGATGCGATCGACCGGTACCGCTCGTTTCGACCTTGGATGCGAAATCACCGAGCAAGAAGAGGGACTCGATGTGACCTGGTTGTCACGCCCGAACGTATTTTCGCAAGAAGAGATTCGCAACTTGGGCCGCATGTTCCAAGCTGTGCTGGCGGGCGTTTGCCGCTCACCGGAAAGCCGGATGTCCGCCTTCTTGACCTGACCTCGATGAGCCTCTCCGCAGCAACTCCAAACAAGATCGAACCCCATCCACCGCATTGGGTGAGCCGAGCGGCCTTCCCAGTCCTGGTGGCCAGTTTTGCGGTCACCGAGGCGGTGCTGGCAGCTGTCCTGCTCCGCGGATGGAATTGGATGGCTGTGCCGCTTGTCTTAATCGCCAGCCATCTCATGCACGGACTTCTGATTGGTTTTCACGAAGCGTCCCACGGCTTGCTGAGGAAAAGCCGGTCCTTGAATGAAGCGGATGGGCTCATCATCGGCGTGTTGAGTTTGATGAGCTTCAGCCTTTATCGCGCCGCACATCAATCGCACCACGCTCACCTGGCCACCGAGAGGGATGAAGAGCTTTGGCCGTTCGTTGTTCCTGGGACGCCAAGATGGGGCAGGATTCTCGCCGCTTTCCTGGAACTGACGGCCGGCCTGCTGTTCACGCCCTTTCTGTTCCTGCGGACCTTCCTGCGCGCTGGTTCACCAATTCGGAACCAGAAGCTGCGCCGGAGGATTTGGGCCGAATTCGCATTGGTCGCCGGAGTATGGAGCTGCATCCTGCTGGCAGTAGCTTGGTGGGATGCCTGGAAATTTTTCCTGTGGCTGTATCTGGCGCCCGCCTATCTGGCAGCCAACCTTCAGAGCTGGCGGAAATACATCGAGCACGTAGGCTTGACCGGCTCTACCGTGAAGAGCGCTACTCGGAGTATAGTCTCGCAGAGTTCGCTCGGCCGGCTCGTCTCCTTCACCCTGCTCCATGAGCCCTACCATGGAGTGCATCACCAGCACGCCGGTCTCCCGCACGCCGAACTCCCTCAACGTGCTTCGGCCCTCATCCCTACTTCGCCTGATGAACCATCTCCCTATCCAAGCTATCGCCATGCCTTGGTGGACATGCTTCGCAGTCTTGCCGATCCCCGAGTAGGCACTCAGTGGAGGACGGCCAGTCCCTCATGAACACCCGGAACGCGAGCCTCGAACCGAAAAAATGGAGCCGATTGGGCGCCTGAAGCGTTAATGAGTGTTGACTGACAACCGCCGCTGCCGGCAAGGGCGAACGTGTGCGGGAAAACCACAATCCACGAATAACATGAAATCATTGTTCCTTCTCAGTATGTTGACGGCTCTCAGCTTTCTCACGACCGGCTGTGAAACCGTCGATTACGAAAATGACGACGATGACGATGACGGTTATCGGAGACCGGCCAGCACCACGACTACAACGACCAGCGTGCGCGAGAGTCGCGTGGCTCCCTATCCCGCCGCCACAGAAGAAACGCGCGTGATACGTTACTGAGCGATGTTGGCTGGGATCATTCGCGGCCGGAACAGCCACGGCTGAAAGCGCTCAGGTTGTTGTTGATTATGTGGGCATCGACTGCGACTTGATGCGCACCCGGTCTTCCGTATTCACCATGAAGCAAGCGTCGTTGGACCCAGAACCTGCCGCCGCATCGGACTGGGTGTTTGAGGCGGTTGGGTTAAGAAAAGAGTTCGACGACGGTCAGGTGCAGGCACTTCGCGGCGTGGATTTCCGAATTGCGCCCGGCGAATTTGTGGCGGTTATCGGTCCGAGTGGCTGTGGGAAAACCACATTGCTTCAAATGCTGGGGGCCCTGGACCGGCCAAGCGCGGGAACCTTGCGCTATCGGGGAATGTCGATTGGCGAATTGCCCGATCCTGCAGCCTACCGAGCCCGCGAGATCGGCTTCATTTTTCAAGCTTTTCATCTTCTGCCCACGTTCACCGCCGTCGAGAACGTGCAAATTCCCATGTTCGAATCGAACTATCCCGCGCCACAGTGGCAGGATCGGGCCGTCGCGCTGCTCGAAGCCGTTGGGCTCAATAAGCGTCTCGACCATTTTCCCTCGAAGCTCTCCGGCGGGGAGCGGCAGCGCGTCGCCATTGCCCGAAGCCTGGCGAACGCACCGTCGGTCCTGCTCGCTGATGAACCCACAGGCAATCTCGACAGCGAAAACGCCCAGATCATATTGGAGTTGATCGTCCGGGTCCAGCGTGAGCAGAACATGACACTGGTGCTGGTGACCCACGACATGGGCATTGCTGGCAGAGCCTCCCGGGCCATCGAAATGAGGGACGGACGGATTGTGCCGGCCCACGAACCAACCACCGCTTCGGCCCGAGCGTGACATGACTTTTTTTACCGTCGTGGTGCGCGGCCTCATGCGGCGTCCGGTGCGCACCGGATTGACGCTGGTGGGCATCTCGATTGGTATCGCCGCTGTGGTCGCCCTGGTCGGTATATCGAGGGGCTTCGAGAAAAGTTGGGAAACCGGAATGAAGGCGCGCGGAACTGATGTGGTGGTCAGCAATTTGACCAGCGCGCTGACGCCAAAGCCGTTCAGCGCCTCCGTGCGCGACCGTATCGTCCATCTGCCGGGCGTAGCCAACACCTGTTCGATCTTGGTGGAATTGATGAGCATCGAGGACTCACAGATGGTGATGGTGTCATCCCGAGAGTGGGAGGGGTTCGCGTGGGATAACCTCAAGCTGATCTCGGGGCGGATGCCGCGCGACCCGACTGAGCCTGCCGTCGTCCTCGGCCAGACTGCGGCGGAGGTGCTCGATAAGAAGGTTGGAGACCCGATTCAGATTGAGACCAAAGAATTGAACGTTGTGGGGATCGTGGATGGCGGCGCCCTGGTCGAGAACGGCTCGGTCATTCTTTCGTTGCCGCTGCTGCAGGAGATCACTGGGAACGAGGGGAAGATCAATGTGATCGATGTTCGCGTTACTCCGTCGACAACCAAGGAGGAATTGAAGCGTCTTTGCGAGCAAATCACAAGTCTGGTTCCCGAAGCCCGCGCCATTCAGGCGAGCGAACACATTCGAAACAGCCAGGCCTATCGGATGGTGCGGGCCATGAGTTGGGGCACCTCGCTGCTGGCGGTGCTCGTCGGCGTGCTCGGTGTCATGAATACGATGCTCATGACCGTGTTCGAGCGCACCCATGAAATCTCAATTTTGCTCGCCTTGGGCTGGAAGCGCGGGCGGATCGTCCGCATGGTGCTGTGGGAGTCGGCCCTCCTCGGTCTGCTCGGTGGCATCGTGGGTGTGCTCATCGGATTCGCCGGAGCCAAGGTGCTCGAGACGACCCCCGCCATCCGTGGACTCCTCGAGCCGAGCTTGAGTCCCGGCCTCATGGCCATCTCTGTGGCCATCGCCCTCGTAGTCGGCGTGATAAGCGGTCTTTACCCTGCATGGCGCAGTTCGCGGTTAACACCCAGCCTGGTCTTGCAAGGCTGAGGGCCACGAAACAATTCCTGGAACATTGAGCCTTGAGCACTTTCCATTTTTTATCGATGCACTTATCACAGTCCAATGAACTCCCGTCGCCTCTGGCAGTTTGCGGCTCGTGCGGCCCCGGTTGTGCAAACCGTGACCGACATTCGCAAGTCCTCTGTCTTCACCTGGAAAGGGCCGAAGCTTCCGGCCCGGCAAAGCGTTGTTTGATATGAAAATGAAAACTGCTAAATGCTCAATGCTCAATGTTGCTGTCGCTCGCGCTCTCGCCTTGCTCGTTGGCCTCGCGCCTGTCGTCGCCAACGCCGCCGATCCTGCACCGGCTGCGCTCTCTGCGCAGGAGTTGGCTGATGATCTGAGCACTCTTTTGCAGGACGGCACTTCGCTGGTGCGTCTGCGGCTCGAAGTGCAGCGGCCTCCCGGCACCACGCAGTCCGCGCTTCAGCTTCAAATCAAGTCACGCCGCACAAAAACGGGGAGCGAACTCGTCTATCATGTGCTTTGGCCCAAAGAGCGCAAAGGAGAGGCTGTCCTTCTGCGAAAGGCAGCCGGCCGCCCGCCAACCGGCTCAGTTTTTGTGCCGCCCGATACCGTCCGCGCTCTCGAGGCCGCGCAGATGAAGGAATCCTTGTTCGGCAGCGATCTATCCTACGAAGACGTGATCGAGAACTTTTTTGCGTGGGAACACCAGGCCATCGTCGGCACCGAAACCGTGAACCGCGTAAGCTGTCAGATCCTGGAATCGAAGCCGGGTCGGGGCGAGCGCTCGATGTATGCAAGCGTGCGCACCTGGGTGGACACCCGGCGACTCGTCCCGCTGCGTGTCGTCAAATTCGCCCCCTCCGGCCAACTGGCCCGTCGCATTGAAACCACCCGAGTGGTCACGGACGACCAGCGTCGCCACATTCCCGCCAACCTGATGGTTTATGGATCCCGAAAGGACTCGGTCACGGATCTCGATGGCTCCCGCATCAAGCACGATGTGACATTTGCCGACCGCGAATTCACTCCAGCCGGACTCAAGGAAGTAACGAGTGCGCGCCCCGAGTAACGTTGTATCACCGCGTTGCAGCCCAGCGTTACAGAACTTCCGTTTAATAGATTCCTCGGGATCGAAACGGTCTTCGAACCCCGCAACTTCTTCGGCTTCCGGCCGGCGAACGCTACCTCAATCATCTGGGGACGGTCCACGCCAGCGCTCAGCTCGCTCTTGCCGAGGCCTCGAGCGGCGAATTTCTCCTTCGCCATCTGGGAGCTGTCGAGGGGATAGTTCCAGTCGTTCGGCGGCTCGAGGCAAAGTTCCGCAAGCCCGCCCGCGGGGCAATCACTTCAACGGCCAGCACCGCGCCAGAGGCGCTCGATCAGCTTCTCGCCGAGCTCAGTGCCAGGGGCCGCGCGCTCGTCACTGTCAGCATCGAGCTTCATGACGAGGCCGGTGCCCATACGCTTTCGGCGACGGTGGAGTGGTTCATTAGCCGGATATCCGAGTGGCCCGCTGGCGTTTAAACGCCGCCGCGGCCTTAGTGGAGAACCTCCGACCTCCTGTGGTCATCAACCGCTTTTGAGCCGCGGTCGGTCACTGATATGTTAGGCGTCGTAAACTCAAAACGACGCGAAAGACCCACTTGCGACGGCTGCCGCCCTGGCCGTGGTCAATCGGCGCGCCCAGGCCGAAATCGACCTGCGCCTCTTCCCCCGCCCGCCATTCGACCCGCCAGGTCTGCTCCGGGTCTTTCGCCTTGAGGCCCCGCACATGGCGTTTGACCGCCTGGTAGGAACCGCTGAATGCGTTTTCGCTGACCAGGTCCTGATAAATGCGTTGCGCGCTGAGCCCTTTTTCCAGCTTGCCGGCAATCGCTTCGGCCAGCGGCTCGCAACTGCTGCGCCGCCCCGGACTGGCGCGCCCCCCAGCGCCCCCACTCGCCTCCGGCGACCCGGGGGTCGAAATGGTGCACTTTGAATCCAAAGACCCCTCGGGGCCGGGGGTCGAATTGGTGCACTTTGCGTTCTGCTCGCCCGCATAACGCCTGACGCTGCGTCGGTTGACGCAAAGTTCCGCCGCGATCCGACGCTGCGACCAGCCGCGCTCGCTCAGGCTCTTGATGGCTTCTTGTGAACTCACTTTCAGGTTGTTGGACACGCTCCAGTGAAGCCGCGTCTGCGCCTTTCACCGAAACTCTTCGCCCTAACAAAAAGTGGTGCACTTTGACCCGCCTAATTCGACCTTTTAGTGGTGCACTTTGACCGTCCGCTGACAGGCGCCGACACGGTGGAGGGTTGTGTGCTGGCCGAAGAGGCGATAGCTCACGTTCCTGATGTGGAAGCCTTCTGTGTGGACGCCGGATATCGGGGCAGTTTCCAACTCTACGTCCAGGAGAAGTGGGAGCGCCCGGTGCAGGTCAGCGAGCGCATCGCGGATGGTTTTGCGGTCTTACCCAAACGCTGGGTCGTCGAACGCACCTTCGCTTGGGGCAATGGTCAGCGTCGTCTGAGCAAGGACTATGAGAAGACAACCACCTCCTCCGAAGCCATGATCCACATTTCCGCCATCGCCAGAAACCTCAACCAGCTTTCAGTTTAACAAAACAGGTTCTGAGTGTCCACCCCACGGAACAGCTTTACCTTGGAGAGCGTTTCCTAACTGCGGATGCTCTGCGTGAACGCCTCGGAACATCGTAACCATTTCATCTCCGGCTCCCGCTCCCCCCCTTGCGGCAAGGAATTTAGCGAATTTGGCAAAGCGGACACGATCCCCAGCCACTCCGTTTTCCTTTTCGCCTGTGGCGAGCACAGAGATAGCGTCATAACCAAAGGTGGGTTCGCCGCTGTTGTCGTAGGCAACTGTGGCTTGGGGATGGCCGTCGTAGGCGAAGCTGGCGCACGGAGCGAGAACTGTTGTAACCAGTAATATCCAAAGCCGGAGCAGTGAAATTATTCTTGAGAGCCGCCTCATACTCACCATCCCCACATTAAGTATTCAGCGGCGGCGTCCGCCAAATTCACGAACTCCTTCGCATACCGAGCTTCGCCGCGATAAACCTCGTAAACGCGATACTTGCCGTCCGCGCGTTCGAGAACAGGGCACTCGTGATACTTCGGCGCAGACGGCTGCGCGACGTGCCGCTCTGCGAGTTCCGGTTGACTCCGTAAGTATTCCGCAAGCTGCGCCTTCGTCACAGTGATGTGCTGACGGAAATTGGGAACTTTGTTTAGATCGCCAACGTATTCGCCAAGCAAGCGACAGACTTCTTTCAGGCCAGAAGCCAACGCTTGAAGCTGCTCTTCTTCAGGAATGGGAAGTGGCTTGCTCATGGGCCGATTGGAACGAAGCCGCCGACTTGCTGGAGACCACTGCGATACGGCGGCGCAATCAGGACTTCGGGAGCAGTTCCGCCAAGTGAAGTTCTCAAGGTCACGGGAAGATTTTGGCCCGCTCTGTAGCTGACGCCCAATTCGGCATTGTTCACGACGCCAAGCCAGTTCAGGCCACGGTCAATGATGGTTTGAGACGCCGAAGTCGGGAGAGTTGACTCCGGTGAGAAGCTTCCTCCCATCGGCTGTGAATAGGGACGCCCAAGTTGCCAGCGAGAATCAAACACGCGGTTCACTTCTCCACCTGTGCGCAAGACGCCAGCGCTTTCAAGCGACCCTTGCCCGGAACGTAGGACAAACTGACCTGGACCGGCAGGTCCGAGGATTTCTCCACTCTTTGCGGCAACAGATTCGCCGAATCGGGTAAAAGGGGTGCCGTCCGCCTCGATGGCATTTTTGTTGTTGGCAGTCGGGGGCCTTGTGGCTTCGTCGTAACACAACGCGAGATTTTCGGGGCCATCATAGGCAATACTTGCGTCGTAACCTGTGCAGACAGATTGTAAGCGTCCCGCGAAGCACCACTTGACGGCGCGTATGAGAGATGTCGTAGGCGGTGGCTACGACATTTACGCTGCGCCGCTTTGAGCGGCGGGCGCCTGTCGGCTGGCCGCCGCCCAGGCGGCAGGCGTCACGTCTTTGATCTGCCAGTTGGTCATGCGGGGCAGGCGGGTGAGCACGTCGCGAAGGTAGAGGTAAGGATCGATCTCCACTCGGCGGCAGCATTCGATGAGGGTAAAGAGAATGGCGCTGCGTTCGCCGGCTCCCGCTTCCCCGAAAAAGAGCCAGTTCTTTTTCCCGACCGCGGTGGGCCGAATCGCATTTTCCACCAGGTTGTTGTCGATTTCGATTCGTCCGTCTTGCAAATAGACGCTGAGCATCGCCCAATGGCTGAGCGCATAGTCAAGCGCCTGCCCCATCCCGCTTTTCGGCAGGTAACGTTTGGTGGCCTTGAGGCGGCTAAAAACGCGGTAAAGTCGCTCGTGAATGATGCGGCTGTGGCTGGAGCGGACAGCCTGGCGCAGACGCGGCCCGGCCCGAGCGGCGCGCAGATTGGCTTCGATCTTATAAAGGTGCTGGAACTGGCGCAGGATCCATCCCGCCACTCGCGGGGCCTGTTCCAAGGCCTCAAAAAATGGCCGCCGCGCATGCGCCATGCAGCCAGCGAGGGTAATGACCACCTTTGCTTCCTCTTCACGCTGACGAACAAAGGCGCCGTAAGCACTGTAGGCATCGCATTGCAGCGTGCCCTCAAATTCCACTGGGATGATGTTCTTGAGGCATTGGGCGGCGCGACTTGTTTGCCAGTCATAAAACACTTCGCCACCCGGGCGATTATAAGTCCACAAGTAACCGAGCTTCGTCTTTCCATGGCCGGGACAAAGATAGCGCACCGGCGTTTCGTCGGTCTGCACGTAGGAGCCCGAGAGGATTGACCCTTTGATCTCCTGATAAATCGGCTTGAGCCAGTCCGCACACAGCCCCATCCATCGAGCCATCGTCTGGCGTGGCAACTGCACGCCGTGGCGGGTTCGGTAAATGGTCTCCTGCCGGTAAAGCGGCAAATGATCGCAATACTTCGCGACGATGATTTGGGCCAGAAGACCGGGCGCCGCCATGGCGCGCTCCTGTAAAACTTCCGGTAGGGGAGCGATGACCGGCGGCGCTTCCTTCTCCGCTCGCGACACATACTTGCGGCGGATCAGCCGCCGCCGCAAAAAGTGCGCCGGCTCATAATCGAGCTGCTCGCTGATTTCCTGGCCGATGCAGCGCCACTCCTCTGGCGCGGCTTGCACCGCCACCGGATCAATCACCTCTTCAACTACCGGCAGGTGCTCGGGCAAACGAGGAGTCCGCTCACCATTCTCACGCACTCGCTGCTTTTTTGGCGGCGCCCACATCTCAGCGGCGACCGGGTCTTTATCGCCGCTTTGCTCTTTTCCCCGCTCCTCTTCGCTAAAGAGCAGCATCTCCAATTGAGCGGGATCAACCTTTTCGCTCTGCGAGCCAAAAATCCGCCGCACCAGCAGATCAATCTTTTGCTCCAGCAGTTTGATCTTTTGGTGCGCCTGCCGAAGCTCCTCCTCTTTTTGCTCGAGCTTTTTAATGAGTTCGGCTTCGCGTTCAGTCACGGCGCAATACTTAACAAATGAAAGTTAGTGACGCGATAACTTTCCCCTTCGGTAATGTACTAACTGGCCCTCGGGAATTTACCGGCCCCACTTACTCCCTCTCATACCATGGCCGCCGTGCGCCATCGCGCAGATCAATGCCATCGGTCAACATGGCGAGAGCTTCGGGGGTCAGCTTGAGTTTCACGGCCTCGGACTCGATGCTTTTCGGCCAGCTGAAAGTGCCCTTTTCCAGGCGCTTGGTCAGAAGCCACACGCCGCTCCCATCCCAGTAAAGCATCTTCAGCCGGGTGTGCCGGCGATTGGAGAAGACAAAAAGAGCGCCTTCACGCAGATTTTCCCGCAGTCGTTCGGTGACCAGTGCGCAGAGGCCCTCAAAGCCTTTGCGCAAATCGCACGCCTCCAGCGCCACGAAGACCTTCAGGCTGCCGGCAAAACTCAACATCACAGTGCGCTGGAAATGGCCAGCACCCGCAACAACTCGGCCGCCAGCATCGCCTGCGAGCGGTCAGCGATCTCGACGTGCGCTCCGCCCGGTAAATGCACTCGCAAGGACCCTGCCTGACCGGGCCGCTTCGGCGCGGCCACCGCCTCCAGCCAGCGCACAGCCGAGCCATTATCTTCGCCGCGCACCACGCACGGCTCGCTCATTTCGCCAGCGCCCCTTCGGTCCCGGCGTCGCTTTTGCCGCCAGTTGGCGAAAGTCTGATATTTAATCCCAATCAACTCGGCAAACCGCGCCCCGCTCAATCCGCTGCGCTCAAATTCATCGAGCAAGGCCTCCCGCCGCTCCCGCGGCGTCCGCACACGATTCTTCGTGTCAGTCTTCAAAACCATCACCTCCGCCAACGTAGATGTCATAGCCCGCTCCTATGACAAATCTACTCCGTAACCGGCTGACGAACCCATCTAGCCGATTGTGAGCGGCGGGCGAAGATGTCGGGATGAAACGACGAACATTGCGCGATGGCATACGGTTGGTGGGCGAGTATGAGCAGAGCGGGGAGGGGCGGCGCTCGTTCTGTTCGCGGCGGGGGCTGAGTGTAGGAACGCTGGACTATTGGCGGCGGCGCATAGCGGGTGCCGGGGCGGGCAGTCTGGTGGAAGTGGAGGTGCGGCCGGGCGCGCGAATGGAGCCGAGCCCGGGATCGATGACGATCACGTGGCCGTGTGGGGTGAGGGTGGAAATGGAGGCGCGGGAGGCGAGCGGAGGATGGTTGCGTGGGGCGCACGAGGTTTTTGGAGGAGGGTCGGCATGTTTGCGTTAAGTCCGGCGACGAAGGTTTACCTGGCGGCGGGTGCGACCGATCTGCGCAAGGGCTTTGATGGGCTGTGCGCGCTGGTGGAGGCGGTCCTGGGGGAGGCTCCGCTCAGTGGGCATGTTTTTCTTTTCAGCAACGCGACGCGCACCCGCCTGAAAGTGCTGGTCTGGGATGGGAGCGGCTTATGGGTTATGGCAAAACGGCTCGAGCGTGGTCGATTTGCCTGGCCGCAATG
>JBPCQC010000096.1:0-10914 GCA_050998515.1 Verrucomicrobiales bacterium | reverse complement strand
CGACTGAGTGGGCTGCGGCCGCTACAAGGCGGTGGTTAAGGAGCGGACGACAGTTCCTCTGGCCTCGCTGGCAGCCCGCCTTGGTCTGAGCAGCGCCGCCAACGTCAGTCAGCAGGTTCGCCGATTGCCCGATCGTCTCGAAACTCATCCTGAAATCCGTCGCCAATATGAAAAGTGGCGCAAAACCTTGTCATGAATTTTAGCTTGACCCGAACTGCGAACTGCGCGTGTGACCCGAACTGCGCGGCACATTTCCGCGTTGAGGCCTGGCACTCGGCACAGAATCTCGACGCAATAAGAATTGGAAGTTTTACGCGGGAGCTGCCTGCTCGCGACCGGTGGCGAGAGCGGATCGGATCATCAGCAATTCGGCGATATTCTCCATGTTGACCAGGCCCACAAGACGGTTCGCGGAAAAGACCGGGACCACGGCGCATTTGCTCTCGCGCACGCGCGGAAGGACCGTGTCAAGCATGTCATCGGCATCGAATCGTTCGCAGTCCCGCGCCATGACGTTGGCGACCTGGCCTTCGAGGCCCTGCTGGGCGAGACCCTGCAAAAGCGCTGAGCGCGACAAAACGCCAACAAAGCTGCCATTTTCGATGACCGGGAAGTCGTGCTGCGATCCGGCCATCACCAACTGGGCCACATGCTGAAGGGTATCTTCCGGTTTGACGCAGTGAAAGTCAGTGAGCATTGCCTGGCGCACGCGCACTCCTTCCATGATTGATTTTAGTTCGCTAAAACTGGCTTCCTGCGCCGCGCCGATCCAGACAAATATCGCGATGATAATGAGCATTTTTGGACCGATGAATCCGACGATGACAAACACGATGGCCAATCCCTGCCCCACGGTGGCCGCAATGCGGGTGGCTCGGGCATGAGGCATTTTGAGGGCGAGCAGCGCGCGCAGTACGCGTCCTCCGTCCATTGGAAACGCCGGGATCATGTTGAAGGCGACCATGAACAGATTGAAAGCCATCAGCCGGACCAAAAACGGTCCGTGCGCAATGCCAAGGGTTTCGAGAGGGTGAAGCGCGCTGGCCAGCCATAGGAAGGCGAACAACATCCCGGCAATGACTACGTTGACCGCTGGCCCCGCAAGCGCGACCGCGATTTCCTGCCCGGGACGTTCCGGAATTCGCTCGAGCCGTGCCAGGCCGCCAATTGGCAGCAGCGTGATGTCCTGGGTCTTGATCCCGAAACGGCGGGCCATCAACGCATGGCCGAATTCATGCAGCAAGACACAGAAAAACAATGCGATCAGCAACGCGATGCCCTGAAGGGTTGCGGTCAGCGTTCCGAATCGGTGCCAATGCTCATACCCGACAATCGCAACCAGGATCCAAAACGTGACGTGCAGATAGACGTCAATCCCCGCGTAGCGACCGATCTTGAGGCTCCATTTCATGAATTGTGGGCGTGAAGAACATGTAGATTACGTTTAGCGGGGGAGACACAAGTTAGAATCCGGACAAATGGGGCTGGCGGCCGAGCTCGCGGATGGCGGCATGGTTGCAACGAACGGGGGCCAAGGCAATATGGGGTCCGTGAACCACCCGCTCGCTGAAAGCAGGCTCCGCCGGCTCGTCGATCCCTTCGTGCAGTTCGCGCGCATGGAGGCGTCGTCGGGCATGGTTTTGATGGCCTGCGCGGTCATGGCCCTGGGCTGGGCCAATTCCCAATGGTCGGACAGCTATTTTGCGTTCTGGCGCAGCACGGTGACCCTTGGCGCCGGTGCTGTCAGCCTTTCGCAGTCGCTCGAGCATTGGATCAACGACGGCCTGATGGCGCTGTTCTTTTTTCTTGTCGGCCTCGAGATTAAACGTGAGCTCCTCACTGGTGAATTGGCTGGTCGGAAAAAAGCAGCGCTGCCAGTGGCTGCGGCGCTGGGAGGAATGCTTGTTCCAGCCGGCATTTACGCCTCGCTTAACTGGCAGGGCCTTGGCGTCCGTGGCTGGAGCATCCCCATGGCAACGGATATCGCCTTTTCGCTGGGGGTTCTGGCCCTGCTGGGCAAGCGTGTCCCCTTGCCTTTGAAGGTGTTTCTGACCGCGCTGGCCATCGTCGATGACCTCGGTGCGGTGCTGGTAATTGCCTTGTTTTACTCGACAGGACTGTCGCTGCTGCATCTTGTGCTGGCGGCAGTAATTGGCGCGGCTGCGTGGATCTTTGGGCGATTCCGCGGGCGATCCTCGCTCGTGTTTGCTCTGCTTGGTCTCGCCCTGTGGTTCGTTGTGTTGAGGTCGGGCATTCATGCCACCATCGCTGGGGTCGTGCTTGCGCTGACTATCCCGGCTGGTCCCGAGGAAAACCCTCCGATGGTACGCTGGGCATCCGCCCTGCACCCTTGGGTGAGCTTTTTCATCATGCCTGTTTTTGCGCTCGCCAACGCCGGCCTGGTTGTCGAGGGAACCCTGCTCGAATCGCTGGCCAATCCCATCGCTTCCGGGATCATTGCAGGACTGGTCGTCGGCAAACCGTTGGGCATCGCCCTTTTCTCGTGGTTGTCGGTCAGAAGCGGGCTGGCCGAGCTGCCTCGGGACGCCAACTGGCGGCACATTTTCGGCATCGGCTGTGTAGGAGGCATTGGTTTCACGATGTCCCTCTTCGTCGCCGGACTCGCCTTCCCCACAGCCGGGAACCTTGACATCGCCAAGGCCGGAATACTCAGCGGTTCGCTCGCTGCCGCTTTGATCGGGTGGGCCTGGCTCTGGCGCAGTCTCCGCAAGGTTTGAGGGAATTGAAGGGGCCGAGGCTTCCCACCGAGTCGCATCGAATGCTCCAGTTTCCCGAATCGATCCGGTTCAGTTGGGTCTTCACCCTGCCATTGCTGTCCTTGGAAATGACAGGCCGCCGAAGCTGTGTTCATTGGGCGGACTCGACTGATGGCTGTCCAGCATATCCGTACCGCCGGCAAATTTTTCCGCCAGGGAGATGAGAAGTGGCTCCTGAAAGGGGTGAGCTATGGGCCTTTCGCAGGCGCTGACAGTCTGCCGTCCCGGGAGCAAGTTGAAGCGGATATGCAAGGCATGGCGCGGCTGGGCGTGAACACACTGAGAGTTTATGTGCCGCCACCAAGCTGGTTTTTCGCGGCCTGCGCCGCTCGCGGACTGCATGTGCTGGTGGGCCTGCAATGGCCGGCCCACACCGACTTTTTGCAGAACCGGCACGACAGAAGGGAGATTCTGGCCGGGGCTCGGCAGTCGGTGCGGACGCTGTCCGGGAGCCCGGGTTTGTTGGGATTCTTTGTCGCGAACGAGGTTGCGCCCCCGCTGGTTCGATGGTTGGGCGCGGCCCGGGTGCGCGACTTTCTCGAACGGCTGATTGAGGCCGGCCGGGGGGAAGCGCCAGACCTCCTCTTCGCCTACGCAACGTACCCCAGCACCGAGTTCCTCAACCCCCGCAACGCGGATTTCATCGCGTACAATGTTTACCTCGAACGGCGCACAGACTTCGAAAAATACCTCGCGCGACTGCAGAATATCGCCGGCAACCAGCCGTTGGTCGTCTCGGAATTTGGCCTCGACACCCGCCGCCATAGCGAGGCCGCGCAGGCGGAGGCGGTGCTGTGGGCATGGGAGGCGGCCCTGCGTGCGGGTCTGGCCGGTCTGGTCCTCTTTGCCTATACCGACGAATGGTTCACCGGGGGCCTGGAAGTGGCTGAGTGGGATTTTGGTCTGGTCACTCGCGACCGCCGGGAAAAGGAAGCCTTTCATCGCCTCGCAGCATGGCTGCCCAATCTGCACCGCCCCGGCCAAGGGGTGCGCCTGCGGGAGCTCCCCCGTTTTTCCGTCATTGTCTGTTCGTTCAACGGTTCCAGCACGCTGCGCCGCGCTCTCGAGTCACTGCAGCAACTCGCCTATGCCGACTACGAAGTGATCGTCGTTGATGATGGCTCGACCGATTCGGTTTCCGAGATCGCGGCCGAATTTCGCGAGCTGCGGTATTTTCGGCTCGATCATCGGGGATTGAGCGCCGCGCGCAACTTTGGGGCGCGCCAGGCGGAGGGCGAGATCCTGGCTTATCTGGATGACGACGCCGCCGCCGATGAGGATTGGCTGATTTACCTTGCGCTGGCGTTCGAAAACGAGCGCGTGGGCGCCGCGGGGGGGCCAAACATTCCGCCAGAAAATCGGGGGCTTGTGGCAGCCTGTGTGTCCGCCGCGCCGGGCGGTCCGATGCATGTGCTGATGAACGATAGCGATGCCGAGCACTTGCCAGGCTGCAACCTGGCCGTCAGAAAGGCCGCCTGGGAAGAGATCGGCGGCTTCGATGAACAATTCGCAACCGCAGGTGACGACGTGGACTTCTGCTGGCGGCTCATGGATCACGGCTACAAGATCTCTTTTCATGCGGGCGCCATGGTGTGGCATGAACGACGGCGCACAGTGCGGGGATTTTTGCGGCAGCAGATGGGTTACGGAGCCGCCGAAGCCATGCTCATTGCCCAACACCAGCACCGCTTCGGAAAATTGGGGGGCGCCCGCTGGCGGGGCTCCATCTATGGGCCCCATGGGCAACTGCCGAACCGCTTGTCCGGCAGGATTTACCACGGGGTTTTTGGATACGCGCCTTTTCAAATCCTCTACGGCGCACCTCATCCGGCGGGTCGGGATGTGGTGATCAGTTTTCAATGGCTGTTGGCGGCCGGTTGTGTCGGGATCGCCGGGTGTTGGCTTCCCTGGGCAAGCGCGATTGCTGCCCTCATGCTGCTGGTTCCGGTGGTCGTGGCACTGCAAACCGCCGGCCGGTGCCAAATCACTCCCCCCCACAACCATCCGGCTGGAAAGATCGTGGTGTTTTTCCTAACCGTGCTTCAGCCCTGGGTCCGCGGCGCCGTGCGGCTAGGAGGCTGCATCAAACGCGGGGCGTTTCCGAGCGGCCCATGGCTCTCGGGTCCTTTGCTATGCTGGCCCTCGAGCTTCCGGCGCAAATCGGTCACCGAGCTGGTGCTTTGGAACGAACACGGGCGGGATCGCGACCTGCTGCTTCGCTCGGTCATTGAGGAGCTTGCTGCCGCTCAATGGCCGGTCACCCCCGGGAACGCCTGGACCGAATGGGATTTTGAAGTGCCGCGCGGACGCTGGTGGGTCGTCCGCTGCACGACTGTCACGGAACTTCATCGCGACCAGCAGCGGCTGACTCGCGTCCGGCTCTCTACCCGCGCCAATCGTCCAACGTTATGGCTCGGCGCCTTGCTCGTGATCATCGTTCTGCCGGTCGCGTGGGTCAGCAGCGTGGTTGGCCTTTGGCTTCTCGCGATGTCGTTTTTAACCTGGCTGGCGTTGGAATTTCACCACGGCGCGGTTGCTTCCCAAGTCCTTCGCCTCGTCTTGTACACCGCCCGCGGCCTCGGCTTCCGCCAGATCGAAGATCCGCCGGACGCTTCCAACGAGGATGGAAACTCTGAATGAATAGATCTCACCCCGCCGACGCTGACCCAAAATTGACCAGCTCCATCTCTTTCGTTTCCAGCTCAGGTCAATGAAAACTCCCCTTTTTCATCCCCCCAGCGCCCGTATTTTCATGTAAATACCGTCGCCCCAGCACCATTTTCCTTGTTCTCTCACATATAGGGTGATTTTCCCGCAAACGCAGGTAAACGTCCTGTTAGGCGTTTTGCGCGCTTGCCTCGGAATCAGGAAACGAAGACCGCGCCCGGCCCGGCGCTTTTGCAAATCGCGGCCACCGCCTCGCCCACTCTCAACTCGCAGCAGTTCCCACAATGAAAGAACCCTTCAAATCCTCCCGCCGCGCAGCGGCTTAGTTCAACCAGGTGATGCAGCGCCTCTATCCGCTGGCCGCTCCGCGTTCCAGCTTTCGATGATTTCCACACTTCACTTGCAGCCACGCTCGCTCTCGCCAGCGGTCGCTGATCTTGTGTCTCGTTAGGCGCCAGGATTGGGTAAACACCAACAAAACGCCCGGGCAACCAAATTTAAGTGAACAGAATAAGTATTACAATGCCGCGGTTTGCTGCTAAGACTAGATCGGTGTACGGACCATGCTTCTTGTTAGGCCTTTGTGTTACAGCACTTCTGGTCGCGTATCTTTACTATACGCGCCGCCACGAGGCACCTTCGCAAACTACGCATCGCAGGGATCAGATGGTCGTTGCCCGGGCCGTTTCGGAACGCGACACGATTGAACATCGGACACCGCTGCAGGAATTCCTCCTTGAAAAGAGTCCTCGAGATATAACAAAGCTATGCCTTTCAACCGAGCCGTCCGATCTTGCTTTAGCTGCGCTCAATTCAACTGGGGAACAGAGGGTGAACGCGCTAAGTCTGTGGGAAAAGCTCGATCCTATTAATGCCGTGCCGACACTGCTCCGTGCCGCGGATTCTGCCAAAGCTGGTAACTTGGAAGACGCGTGGCAGATCACAAAAGCGGCTTTGGCCAGACCCAAATTCGAAGATTATGAGATAGCCAACCGTTTGGAGCAGGCCAAGCTTGTTGCAGCAAATGGGACGGTCTCCTTGCGGGATGTATATAATGACATCGCGGGATATTCCGCAAGCCTGGGGAAGATTAAATCCGCAATGCCGGAGCTGATATCAATGGGGGAGCTAATGTTTTCAGAGCTTCAACACCCGAATGATGTTAGAGAGACCGATAAAGACAAATGGGTGGTATTATTAGGATTGGCGAATAAAGCATCCGATACGTCTACTATGTGGGCGAGAACTAAAGCATTAGAGTACGAAAGACAGATCCTCGACCGTCTGCCGAATCAGTTCGAGTCGGTGCTTGACCGCGACAGACGTGATTATAGAGTGGCATTAACACAGGACCTCTTGGAAATTCAGCCGTTGCTGGGCGAGTATGCCAGGCTATGGGAAGGACCTGAACACGAATTTCTGGCCTACTTGGATCGTGTATCACGACTAGGTGAGATCAATGCATTGCGACAGCGATGAGTCGGCGAACGAGAAGTCGTGCATAACTACTCCTTTCGGCGACTTCTACATCGAATCGCACATGGAGATTGTGGACCAAGTGCTGTACCTGAAAGATCTCAGTGTATTTCCGGCAAAACGGCAGGCTCGACCTTCGGTGAAAGGAATTCTTTTTCTCCGCCGGACATTTCTGCAGTACGCTCTAACGAAACTGGTTAGCATTGTCGCGCCACCCAGGTGCCGCGGCGCAGATATAGCTGGCGCGCGTGCAGAGAACCTACAGCTATCTCTGGGGTTCGTTTTACATGGAGTTCGAGTTTGAGCAGTCAACGGGACGGCTACTGACTTGGGCGGTGCCCCTCTGAGGCTACGTCGCCACAACCTCTTTAACAACCACCGTGACATCCACGACGTCGCCGATCACGCCCGTCACGCTGCCGGCTATGCAGTCGACGCACCACCGCTGCTGCGAGGGCGGAGCTGCTTCTGCCACGGAACGTGCCTGGCAGCACCGCCGGCGGCAGGTAACAACAACTTGATTTGCCTCGCAAGACAGGGCTACGGTCTCGTCTGATGCCTGCTTTGTTTGAACGCCAGAATGAATCCACGAGCTGGGGCTTTCGCGGCTACGAGCGCGAAGTGATCGAGCGGGTGTGGCAACTCGCCCACAGCGTTGCGGGAAATGATCCTTCTCTGTGGCGCAAGGATGAGTTCGGCGCGTGGCTTTACTGGCTCGACTACGGCGACCGCAACTCGCAATTTGGCTGGGAGATCTTTGACGGCTCATTGGGTCGGGGGAATTTTGGACTGGCCGCGTTGCGTCCATTGCAATGGCAGAACTATCTGGACCTCATCGCGTCTGAAACCCAGAGCCGGGTCACGGCGGATGGTCTGCGCAACACACGCAGGTTGCTGTAATCAACCATGTGCCGCGGTGGCTCGCGCCGCCGACCGGGACCGGAAAGCTGCCTTGACCCGCGGAGTGCTCAACATGCAAATGGCGGCCACCAGCCAGGTGCAAATAATGAACGTACTGGCACCCGAGCCGATGCCGGTCGCAAGCTGGAGCATGGAATTGATCTGTCCCATCGGCGGACCGGGATCGCCGGGCGGGAGGGATTTCTGGATTTCCTGCATCATCTCGTGCATGCCCCGTGCCATGGCTGGAGAAACGACCGCGATGGTATAAATCGTCGACCCGACCGAAACCACGATTTGCAAAAAGCTCGCGGTGAGATTGAGCTTGCGGGCCCATTCCATCATGGGGAAGAGGCCGATGCCCGAGACAAGAAACAAGAGGTTGACCACCACGCCCACTATCCCGAGACCGACATAAAAGATCCTGGCCTCGGGAGGAACCATAAAGTTCATCATCTTGCTGAGGTCAGGCGCATGGCGTGCCTGTTCCTGCTGGATGGCTTCATCGAGCCGCTGTTGTTCGTCCGGCGAAGTGGCGGCCTCGCGCTGGGCGCTCAGGTCCTCGACGCGCCGCTCGGTTTGACGCTTAAAGTCGCTCTCAGTCCTGGCCTGGACCCTTGCCAGCGTTGCTTTCTGCATTTCCATCATGGCCGGGAGGGCAATGATGTAAAGTGATCCACAGCCGCAGAAAACGCCCATCATGACGCTGATGATGGCGACGGCGGTAACGGTTCCCGGACGGCGCATCGCCGGGGGAGGGACAATTGGCGGGTAGGGCGCAGGCGACATGGCAATGTAGCGGGCTTGTAGCGCAGCGCAGACGCCTTGTAAATTGAGAAGCTATTCCGAAAAATGCGGCGTCAAGGAAGACCGGCGGCCACATTCAAAATAGACGCGGTGTCGCGGCCACCCGCGTGAAGCTGCCGGCTGTTTTCAAGCATCCGCGTCAATCTCGGCCAGAATGGTCGCTATCGCATCCTGGACCGGCTGGTAGCTGTAAGTTTCGGCCACGCGAATGATGCCTTTATGATCGACAACATAGAGGGTCGGCCAGCCCGTGATGCCCCAGCGCGTGGCGATGGGCCCTCGGGTGTTGCCGCCGTCCCACCACGAGCGCCAGTTGATTTCCTGACGCTTCATTCCCTGTTGCAGTTTCTCCTTCGGGTCGCTGTTGACGCCAACGAGAGCGAACGGCCGGTCTTTCATTTTTTCCACGAGCGACCGCTCGTGCGGGAACATGGCCCGGCAGGGGCCTCACCAAAATCCAAAAAAGGCCACCACAACCGCCTTGCCGCGATAGTCCGAGAGTTTGAACACCTTCCCGTCAGCATCTTCACCCTCAATCTCCGGGGCCGGTTTGCCGACTTGCAGATGCTGAACCTTGAAAAGAGCGTCATCGGCGGTCCGCGCCAGTGAGAAATCGCCCAGTTTCACATCGGCGAAGTCTTTCACGACTTCAGCGAAGACTTTTTCGCTGCGAACGCGGCGCGCGGGATCATCGCTGTCGCGCAGGATGCAACCCAGAGCGTAGGTCGCCGTGCCCTTGACCTGCCGGTTTGGATTCTCGCGCGCGATGGTCTCCATCAGATCCGCGAACGCTTCACCGGCCTCACGCGCCGCCAGCAAACAAAATGCCGAGAGTTCCTCGCTGCGGGTGTGATGCTTTTTCAGCGCGGGAACCAGCACCTCGAGCACATTTTTCTCAGGCGCGTGGTTCAAAATCCAGCCCGCCGCATCGATAACAGCCGGGTCGGTCGGATTCTTCGCGATGGCGTCCGCCAGCGCCGCGGCAGTGTCGAATACCGACGGGCGTTCAAGCGTCAGTTGCTTGCGCTCCTCGCCGGTTGCGGAACGAAGTTTTTGACGATGTTCCTGCACGGCGTTGGCATGGCCATCGATAATGGCGGAGATCGAGCGCGCTTCTGCGGAACCCTGCTTCTCCGCGGCGGCGCGATTGGAAAGCAGGCTCAGACATGACAAAATCACCGTTACCAAGAAAGGTTTTCGGCACATGCCGTCAATCTATAGCGGCTTCCTCAAGCCCTGCCAACCTCCAACGTGGCAGCGAGCGCATCTGCTCGCGTCGGTGCTGCGTTGTGGAACTGCGAGCAGACCTTCGGGTCTGTGGCTACACTTCCATCTCGCAGTAATAGGATCGCACCGTTTCCAACTGGTGGAGCAGGGTGTCACGGTGCTGACGCATCCGCCGGCACAATTCCTGGGCGAGGGCCTGGAGGACGATGAATGCCGACGGTAGATCGGTGGCGCTCAGCTCTTCGAACTGGGTTCGGGTCAGCGTCCAGACGCGGGCCGGTCCGGCCACCACAACGATATCGGCGCTTGGTGGCCGGCGATCGAGCAGGTTGGTGGCGCCGATGGCATCGCCGGTTCGCGCCAGCGCCAACTGCAAGCGATCGCTGCCACGGTGCACCGACAGGGCGAGTGTGCCGGACAGGACCACGGCGAAGCAACCGATGGCCTCCCCCTGTGTTGTGAGATAGTGGCCGACTGGCAGAGTCGAATAGCTGCCAAGGGCGCACAAACGCGACTGAATTTGCGGGGAAAACTGCCGCACGAATTGGCTCTGAAGCAGGGCCGGCTCTGACGCGGCCGGCGACCCGGCCGCTTCGGTTGCAGCCAGGGACACCGTGATCGCCGATTCCACCACCAACAGTGGCTCACCAAATGAATCTTGAAGTCCCATAGAATTGTCAGTTCACATTTAACTGGCCGCCCGAGCCAGGCTGCCGAGCAGGCACTCTCGCTAAATCTTGACAGTGGCCGGTCATATCCCATCTCCCGGAGAGCCGGGGGGGTGTTACGAACGTCAGGCGAAGGATAACCCGCATCAGGGAATCCCTTAAGTCTAAAAAAACCGTATGTCAACGAAGAAACCGTCAACGGCAGTGCGAGCCAGGGCTGATTTTTTCACGTGAGTCAAGGGGAACGGCCGTGGAAGAGGCGCCACGCTTTGGTTAGGCGTTGGTTGCGCATGGCGTCGTGGAAGTCGGCGAGGGTTGAATGGCGAGCGCTCTGCTGTTTTTGGCGCCAGCGGTAGTAAAGACCCATGCCCGTGCGCCGAGCCATTCCCAGC
>JBPCQC010000019.1:0-284187 GCA_050998515.1 Verrucomicrobiales bacterium | reverse complement strand
CCCGGATAAATCACAAAGCGATTTGATGTGTGCGGCGGCTGGGATTTTTTTGCGGCGCGAAGTTAGGAAACGCGGGCCTTGGACAGTAAATGAAGGGTTTCGAATAGCCGGCAGCCGTTGTGCACCGCCCAAGGTCCATTTCGTGCCTCTCGCGGGCGGAGGCGTCCGCGCAACGACTTCCGAGGCGCTACGAAGACTCAAAGTGTTGCCGCTTGGCCTCAGCCAGTGCTCGACAGTTGCGCCAGTTGCCGATGAGCCCGCGCGAAAAGTTCCTTCAGCGGGTAAGCCGTGCACAATTCAATGTGGATGCGCCGTACGCTGACTGTCACTCGCGCCGCGATCTTGAAGAGGCGCAAACGGATCTGCCCGATGCTCGCTCGCTCCAGTTCGGTTCCTTTGAGCACGCACGCGCGCAGCACCGAGAGCATCAGATGCGCGAACGCCGAAAACCATAACCGCAGCTGGTTGGAAGCCATCCAGTGTGTGCTGGTGCGATCAGCAAAAAGATCCTGCTGCTGTTCCTTGATCCGGTTTTCCATGTCGCCGCGCGCGCAGTAAAAACGCTCATAGAGAGCCGCCGCCTCAAAACGCCCGCTGGCCGTTTCGCCCGCAAAGCCTTCCTTGGGCAGGTTGGTGACAATGAAGCGCGGATTCTCTCCCTTGGGCAAAATCTCCGCCTTGCCAATGACCCGCCGCTCCTGGCTCCAGCTATTCAAGGTGCGATAGCTAAACTCACAAAAACGGCGGCATGGCGCTTGCGCTTTTCCCGCTTCGATCTGCGCCTGCAAGGTTTTGAATTCCTCGGCCAGCAACTCTTCCAGCCGGCTGTTGCGCGCCAGGCCCAGACAATAAAAGACATGCTCTTCTTCACACCATCCCATGATCGCTTCGCGCGCAAAAGCGCTGTCGCCGCGCACAATGATGCGCACCTTGCGACCAAAGCGCTTGCGGATGGCTGCCACGATTTTCTTTAATGCTTCCACGCTGCCCTCGCTGGCATCGCGCTTGCAATCGCGCAGTTGCGCCAAAAGCGGAATGTTCCCGCAGAAGCAGTAAAGAGGCAGATAACAATAGTTGCGGTAGTAGCCGTGAAAATAGGATCCCTCCTGCGCCCCGTGCAGCGGATCGTCAGTCGCATCAAGATCGAGCACGATTTCCCGCGTCTTGCGAGGGATCGCTTTGACTCCCCGCTCAATTAAAAGCGCCTCGATTTTCTCCGGCTGTGTTTTGATTTTGCGGTAACGGCTGTCGGTCGCTTCGGCTCCCAACTCCAGACGATTGAGCGTGGAGTGAGCAGCCAGCGCTTTGCCTTTGTCATGCTCAGCGAAGCGATCCTCTCCCAGGATATCCTGCTTCTCCGCCAGCAAAGCCACCAGGGGATCAAGGCGCAGATGATCATGGTCATTGAGGTCTTCGTAGCCGAGCGCCAGCCCCATCACCCGCTGGCGAAGCAAACTCTCCAAGCCGTGTTCGACATAGCGCGCATCGCGCCCATCGACAAAGCAGCCGGAAAGGTCGCGTAACAATCCGGTGCGCAATTCGACCTCTCGCAGAAAGAGCCCGCCGCCATCGCTGGAAAGATGTCCGCCCTTGAAATCCACCACCACTTTGCGTGTCGTGAGGTCTTGAAAAAGCAAAGACTGCTGGTTACACTCTGTTCTTGAAGTGGCGTCTGTAGGCGTGTGTATATGTCGTTTCATACCAACATATTACACAATTTAGGCGCCACTTCATAGCTTTCTTTGTGATTTTTTCGGGTTAGGCAGGCAGAGCGCAGAATGCAGACCGCAGAAGTCTTCTTCGCGGCTTCCATTGAAGAGTTTTCAGGCCGACCAAACTTTGTCGCAGGTGCGACAAAGTTTGGTCGGCCCTGCGGCCAGACAGCGCCTTCGTTGGGCCTCCACAGTGTTGCCGTATTGCGGTGTGAGCCGGATTCAAACACGAGCAGCGCAGCCTTACTTTCGGGGTGAAGCAGCCACAACAAGGCCTCCGTCGAATGTCCACGTGTGCTCGCGTGAATATTTGCCGTTCAGGAAGTCCGGGCCGGTTCGCTTCCAGTTGATGACTGCTTTATGATCCGACATCGATCATCGCGGGGTGGATGGTGCTTCGAATCGAAACGAGCGACGGGTCCGATCGGTGTCGCCGACGGCGACACAAAACCGCTCGTGGCGTCCGCTGGTTTTTGCACCCGGATCGGCCGAGGCGGACAGCCGCCGCTCCGACGCTCCTTTCGGCAGTTGCCACAACACAAACGCAGCTCCCGCCAAGGTAAGCGCTGCGAGAAGCGCGAGCGGTTGAGATGATCTCGCCGAGAGCCTATTCACGCCAGAATTTCGCTGATTACCTCGCCGTGATCGAGTTCGAGGCGGCGTCGGCCGGGAAGTTCGAGGCGGTGGGAATCGAGGCCCAGGAGGTGAAGGACGGTGGCGTGAATGTCTGTGACGTAATGGCGGTCCTGGATGGCATGAAATCCGATCTCATCGGTGGCGCCATGGGCGATGCCGCCTTTGATGCCGGCACCGGCGAGCCAGGCGGAGAACCCTTGCGGGTGGTGGTCCCGTCCGCTATCCTGTGCTCCCGGCGTGCGACCGAATTCGGTGCCGCAAACGACCGTGGTGTCGGCGAAAAGCCCGCGACTTTTGAGATCCTTGAGCAGGCCGGCCACCGGCTGGTCGACCTGAGCGGCGAGCTGGCTGTGATTGGCCTTGATTCCGGAATGCGCATCCCAGGCTCCTCCACCGCCTCCGCCGTGGAAAATTTGCACGAAACGGACGCCGCGTTCAACCAATCGACGCGCTGTCAGGCAGAGACGTCCAAACTCGGCGCAGTGGCTTTGATCGAGGCCGTAAAGTTTCCGGGTCGAGTCACTTTCTTTCTCGATTTCGAGGGTCTCAGGGACGGCTGTCTGCATTTGAAACGCGAGTTCGTAACTCTTGAGCCGCGCGCGAAGATCGCGGTCGTCCGGGTAATCGATGCCTGACAAGGTGTTGAGTTTTCCGAGCAAGCTGAGGCCGGCGAGTTGTTCTTCCCGCGTTGGACCGTTCGGGCCGGCGGACAAAAAGGGCAGCGGCTTCGCGGGGTCGGCGGACATTCGCACGCCGGCGTGTTCGGGACCAAGGTAACCCGCGCCGTGGGTCCAGGCGCCGCCGCAGCAGTCGCCGGTGGGTGTGCCGAGGACGACATACTCTGGCAGATTTGCATTTAAAGCGCCGAGACCGTAGCAGGCCCACGACCCGACGGTAGGCAGGCCGCCCTCGCGCACGTGCCGGCCAGTGTGCCAGGTCAACTGCGCTCCATGATCGTTATCGTTGGTCCAAAGTGATCGCACCACCGCGAGGTCATCGGCACACGAGGCGACATGTGGAAACCAGTCGCTGACGACAAGGCCGCTCTGCCCATAGCTTTTGTAGCCAGTCTGTAGCGGCATGATGACTTTGCGATTCCCGTGATTGGGATTGCCGCCGATAATCTCCTTCTCCGCGCTTTTCAGGACGCCGGCGAAAGGCGTCTCTTCGATCGACTTCCCCGCATAGCGATTGAGCGCCGGCTTTACATCGAAGCTTTCGACGTGGCTCAACCCCCCACAGAGGAAGATCCAAATGACCGACTTGGCGCGAGGTGGGAAATGCGGCTTGCCGTTTGGTGATGACCACGTTGCGTCCCCGCCAATGCTTTCACTTCGTCCGAGCAATGCCGAAAGAGCGAGGCCTGTGAAACCCATTCCGGTATCAGCAAGAAATGACCGGCGTGAAATCCCGGGGCAAGAGACCACTCCCGGGTGGGGCGATACTCTGTCGAGCTGTGGCCGATCTCTGTAAGCCGCCGGTGCGAAACGGCGGCTGGCTCGGTCAACGGAGGGTGAGGAATTCATGGTGGTTGAGCAGCGTGAGAAAAAACATCTCGCGAGTCCGCGGTCCGCCCGAGCGAAGGAATTCGAGGCAGACAGAAACTTCCTGGGGCTGCGGTTCCCGGGTCAGGAATCGAATAAAGGCGCCACGAACGACTGCGGCGTCGTCGCTCTCGCCTGCCGATTGTGCGGCAGCCGAGCGGGCGCGGTTGACAGTGAGTTCACTGTTGAGGAGAGCGAGCGCCTGTTGCGGCATCACGGTAGGTTTGCGTTCGTAACATTCGACAACACTCGGCCCATCGAACACCTGCAGAAACTCAGGCTGCTTCTCGGCGGCACAGCGAAGATAAAGGCTGCGGCGCGGCGAGGTGAGGGCATGTGCCTGATCGATCTCCGGCCCGCCGAAGGTGAGGTCGAGGCCGCCAGTGAGAAAAAGAATATTGTCGCGCACCGCTTCCGCTTCGAGCCGTCGACTGGGAAAATGCCAGAGCGTGGTGTTGTCGGGATCTGCCGATTTCGGATTGGGGATTTCGGGTTGCGGATTGAAAGCCAGCGGCGCGTCGGCCGTGTCATTTGGGGTGGCATCGGCCGCTGACCGATGTGTTCCAGGCGCCATGGGCGCCTGGCTGTCCAGCGGCGGGCCGCCGCTGAGACTCACGGGCGAGTCGCCCGTGCCACCGTCGCGGAGCGAGGGCGCGCCGGCGCCAGGCCGAGAATCCTGACGATACGCCTGGCTCAGGCAGATCAGCCGATGGAGGTGTTTGAAGCTCGAGCCATGGTCCATGAATTCTGCCGCGAGCCAGTCGAGGAGTTCCGGGTGCGACGGCTTCTGGCCGCCTCTTCCAAAGTCGGCGACCGTGGGCACGATGCCAACGCCGAAATGCCTGGCCCACACATGGTTTACGGCCACGCGCGCGGTGAGCGGATGCTCTGGGCGCGTCAACCAGCGTGCAAAGGCGAGCCGGCGGCCGCTGCTTTGAATGGGATGCACCGGCATCGGCCGCGGCGTAAAAGCCGTGGTGAGCGGTTCCGTGCACGCGGCTTTGGCTAAATCAAAACTTTTGCGTGCGTCATCGAGCCGCTTCACTGCATCCGCACGGTTCTTTGCGATCGTCTCCGCGCGCCCCGCATCCGAGAGTGCGGAGTTGGCCCGCGCGATGGTCGCGACCACCACCCCCCACAGCGCGCGCTCGCGGTTCTCGTCCCGTTGCGCGGCGAGAGTCAAACGCGCCGCCTCCTCCCACTCGGGCGTATTTTTTTTCCCTGCGTCTTCCAGACGCTCGACGTTGAAGACAGCGCCCAGCGCGCGAAGTGTGGCAACTTCTACTAGAAGAGCGCGTTCTTTCGCTGCGCGAAGCCCCTGTTCCGCTGCAGTTTGCAAATCGTGCCGTACGAATTCCCGGCGTTGCGGCGCGATGGCCGCAAATGGCAGCGCGATTGGCGTCGCCGCCAGACTGCCGCCAAGAAATCCGGGCACGCCTGGCGCGATTGGCCGACTCTTGTCAGGGTTCCGCTCGTCGCCCCGCGGGAATAGATAGGTGGCCGCGGTGAGGTCGGCATCGAAGACTCGGGCCAGGCCATCCTTTGAGGGATCCGGCTGGCCGGGAACGTGATCAAGCCGGACTTTATGCGGCTCGAAGACGGCACGCAGCGCGTAATAGTCCGTTTGCGCGATGGGGTCGGTCATGTGATCGTGGCACTTCGCGCAACCCATTGTCAGCCCGAAAAAGGCCAGGCTGATATGCTTCACGGTGTCTTCGAGCCATTGCTCGCGGGAAAGCATCTTGTAATTGCGCGCCAAAAATCCAGTGGCGCGCAGCGCAGAGGTGTCCTCGGGCGCGCGTTCATCGGCGGCCAGCATGTCGGTTATCATGCGGTCATATCCGACATCGGCAGCAAGCGATTCGATGATCCAATCGCGCCATCTCCAAATATGCGGCTGGCTGTCCCGGATTTGTTTGCCATCGTTCCAACCGGCCCAATCGCTGTAGCGCCAAATGTCCATCCAATGGCGGGCCCAACGTTCGGCATGTCGCGGATCGGCGAGCAGGCGGTCGACGACTTTCGGATAGGCATCCGGGGCAGCGTCTGCGAGGAACGCCGCACGCTGATCCGGGGTGGGCGCCAGCCCAATGAGGTCGAGGTAAACGCGCCGAAGCAGGATCTCCTTCGGCGCTTCGGGGCGAAACGTGAGGTCACGCGCCTGTTGGGCTTGAGCTAGAAAAGCATCAATCGCTGTGGCCGTGATGCTTTCTCCCTCCAAGGGTGGAACAAGCGGACGCCTTACCGGCGCAAACGGTTGCCAGGATGTTGCCAGGGGTTCGTTGGCCGACCCCGTGGCAACCAAAGCCAGGCCCACCAGCCAGAGACGGGCCAAAATGAAGACGCACCGGCGCATGGGTTCCAAATGTGGCGCAGTTACGATGCATGCCATCCCGCTCCTGTCCATCAGGCAAAGTCTGGTTGTCGTTCGAGTGGGATCTTCCTCACCTCTGCGGATAGCGATGGCGAATTGAGCAATTATCGCCATCTTTTGGTTTCAATGAGCGATCTATCCCGTAACTGGTCTTTTCTTCTTTTGACCTCGTGCCTGCTGTCCGTGGCGCTGGGTAAGCGCGCGGATGCGCAGCAGTCACTGGTGCTGCCGGAAGGTGTCCAGCGAGTCACGTCGGTCGAGGGAATTACGGAATACGCTCTGCCCAACGGGCTGCGGGTACTGCTTTTCCCAGATCCTTCCAAACCGATCATCACGGTCAACATCACCTACAAGGTGGGTTCACGGCATGAGGACTATGGCGAAACAGGAATGGCGCATTTGCTCGAGCATCTGGTTTTCAAGGGGACGCCGAAGCATCCGAACATCCCACAGGAACTTACCGAGCACGGCGCCCGCGCCAATGGGACCACGTGGTTCGACCGCACCAATTACTACGAGACCTTTGACGCGACGGACGAAAATCTGCGCTGGGCGCTCGAATTGGAAGCGGACCGCATGGTGAACTCGTTTATTTCCCGCATGCATTTGGTGACAGAATTCAGCGTCGTGCGCAACGAATTTGAAAGCGGCGAAAACAATCCCGGCAGCGTGCTCTACAAGCGAATGCTCCCCGCTGTCTTCCAGTGGCACAATTACGGCCACTCGACGATTGGCGAGAAATCAGATATCGAGGGCGCGCCGATCGAGCGCTTGCAGGCATTTTATCGAAACTACTATCAGCCGGACAACGCGATCCTGGTGGTGGCGGGACGCATTGATGAGCCGAAGACGCTGGCCATGGTGAAGGAGGCGTTCGGCAAAATTCAAAAGCCGGAACGCATCCTGCGCCCGACCTATACGAGGGAGCCGACCCAGGACGGCGAACGACAGATCACGCTGCGGCGAACCGGTGATGTGCAGATTGTATCATGCATGTTTCGGACAGTGGCCGGTTCGCATCCCGACCACGCTGCGCTGTCGGTGCTGACCACGCTCTTGAGTGACGAGCCGTCCGGCCGGCTCTATAAAGCGCTCGTCGAATCGAAAAAGGCTGCCAGTGTTTCGGGCGACACCTCGGGGTTTGCGGAGGCGGGAATGGTCGAGTTTTCGGCCGAAGTCCGCCAGGAAAAATCACTAGAGGAAGCGAAAACCGTGATGCTTGCCGTGCTCGACGAGCTGGCGAAGACTCCGCCGACCGAGGAGGAAGTGACCCGCGCCAGAACGCGAATTCTGAAAGATTTTGAGATGGCGCTCAAGCAGTCGGACCGTGTGGGATTGCGGTTGAGTGAGTATATCGCGTTGGGCGACTGGCGGCTGGCCTTCCTGGATCGCGACCAGGTGGAAAAAGTAGCGCCGGCGGATGTCGTTCGCGTCGCCGCCGCTTATTTAAAACCATCGAATCGCACGCTTGGTTTTTTCATTCCGGAGTCCAAGCCCGACCGCACGGTGGTGCCGGAGCCGCCGGATGTTGCCGCGCTGCTGAAAGATTACAAAGGCAGGGCAGCCGTGGCCCAGGGTGAGGACTTCGAGGCGTCACCTGGCAACATCGAGAAGCGAACCACACGGACAAAGCTGCCCAATGGAATGCGAATCGCGTTGCTGCCCAAGGAAACGCGTGGTGATTCGGTGTCCGCGACAATTACTTTGCGCTTTGGGATGCTCGAGAGCCTGAGGGGCAAAGCTGTGAGCGGCGAGCTTGCGGCCGATTTGATCGAGAAAGGGACGCGAAACAAAACGCGCCAGCAAATCAAGGACATTCTTGACCGCTTAAAGGCGCGCGTGCGCATTTTTGGTGGCGCGTCGCAAGCCACCGCATCAGTGGAAACGGACCGTGAGCATCTCGCGGAAGTTCTTCGTCTGGTGAGCGAAATGCTGCGGCAGCCGTCGTTCCCGGCGGATGAATTCGAAAAGCTCAAACAGGAATCACTAGCGGCAATCGAACAACAGAAGAGCGATCCGGGTGCGCTGGCCGGGAACCTTTTTGCGCGAATCTCGAAACCGCCTTACCCAGCAGGTGATCCGCGCTATACGCGAACTTTTGACGAGCAGGCCGGGGCTCTCGAAGCGGCCACGCTCGATCAAGTGCGGGAATTTCATCAGGCCTTCTACGGTGCGAGCGATGCCACGGCGGCCGTGGTGGGAGACTTCGATCCAAAGGAAGTCGAGTTGGTTATTCGGGAATCGCTTGGCGACTGGAGCAGCCCGTCGAAATACCAGCGAATTGCGGATGATTATCAACCAGTGGCGGCCCGGGAGGAGACGATCAGCACGCCGGACAAAGCCAATGCGATTTATCTCGCCGGATATGGCTTTGCGATGCGCGATGACGATCCGGATTACCCGGCGATCACCGTCGGTGGCTACATGCTCGGGGGCGGATTTCTGAACTCGAGACTCGCGACCCGCATTCGGCAGAAGGAGGGGCTTAGCTATGGCGTGCGCGGCGGCTTCAATGCCAGTCCGCTGGATAAAGACGCCAGCTTTTCCGCTTCGATGATCTACAACCCGCAGAACGTATCGAAGCTCAGCGCCGCCTTCCGTGAAGAAATCGAGCGGGCTTCGCAGGAAGGCTTTGACGCGTCCGAGCTCGAGGCCGCAAAAACCGGCTGGCTGAAAGCGCGCAAAGTCGGCCGATCGGGCGATGGCAGCCTGGCCAGCACCCTGAGCAACTATTTATTTTACGGACGCGATCTGCACTTCGACGCGCAAGTGGAAGAGAACGTGCGGCAGCTCACGGTCGAGCAGGTGAACGCGAGGATCAGGAAGCACCTTGATTACGCAAAGATGATTTCAGTCAAAGCAGGAGACTTCACCAAAACGGCGCCGCCAGCGTCTGGCGGCTGAGGTACGGATCGTTGATCGCTAATGTCCCGGTATTCTGTAGTTTTCTTATTGACCCTGGCTGCGGGTGTGTCTGCCGAGGTGATTGAAAATGGCCGTGGTGTTTGCCGGGAGCGTTTGGTGGTCTCGCCGCCGTCGTTAAGGAAAGCGACGCAAGCGATGTCGGATCGCGGGCCGGAACTTTGGGTCGAAGGGTGTGGGCGGAACCCAGCCGGGCGCCGCGTGGTCACGGGGCGCCTGCTCGTAAAAATGGCGGCGCAAACCGATGCCAGCGCTCTCGCGCGCGATTATATCATCGAGCTCGTTGCCAGTCCGGCTTATGCCCCCGAACTGCGCGTTTTTCATTGTCTGCCGGTCACGGCCATCGCCGCCTTGCGCCGGCTCCGGAGAGACCCTCGAGTCGTCGAGGCCGATCTTATTTTGGGAAAGCCGCGGACCTCGCTAGGCATCCCCGATGACTTTTTCTTTCCCCAGCAGTGGCATCTGCGGAACACCGGCCAGAATGGGGGAGTCGCCGGTGTCGATATCAATGTCGAGCCCATTTGGGGAACCTTTGGGGGTGCTGGGGTTCGCGGCGCCGGCGTCCGCATCGCGATCATTGACGATGGCGTCGAGACCGACCATCCCGATCTTAACTTCGACACCGCCAACGACCACGACTGGAACGACGACACCCCCGATGATCCGAAACCGGGGTTTTCGACTGACGTTCACGGAACGGCCGTTGCAGGGGTGGCCGCGGCGATCGGCAACAACGCACTGGGCGTATGCGGCGTCGCCCCGGAAGCGGTGCTGGTAGGCGAGCGGCTGCTGGGCGGCAACAGGGATGGGTTTCCTGCGACAGTCGACGATTTCGAAGAGGCCGAGGCGTTTGCCTGGCTGGTCAATGCCGGTCAGGCCACCATCCACATCAAGAACAACAGCTGGGGGGTCCCGGATTTGGTCAAAGCGCTCGATGGTCCGGGACCGCTGGCTTCGGCGGCGCTTCGTTTCGGCGCCGTTTACGGCCGCCACGGTCTGGGCACGATCAACGTGTTCGCAGGAGGCAATGGCGGCTCACGACCGCTGGCCATCGAGGCGGAAGACTCGAACTTCAACGGTTATGCGAATTCGATCTACGCGATTGCGGTGGCGGGCATCACTGACGCGGGAACCGTCGCCTATTACAGTGAGCGCGGCGCCAACCTCCTGATTTGTGCGCCCGCACAATCTGCGATCGACGACGCGTTTCACTTTTACATTACGACCACCGACCGCACGGGTGTGGATGGCTATAACACCAATGCAGCCTCGGCGAACAATGCCTTCACGCGCACGTTCAACGGCACCTCCGCCGCCACTCCCATCGTGAGCGGCGTTTGTGCGCTCATGCTCGCGACCAACCCGCAGCTCGGCTGGCGGGATGTGCAGGAAATTCTCCTGCGCACGGCGCGAAGAATTCAACCGGCAGACGACGGTTGGTCCACCAACGGTGCCGGCTTTCATTTTCATCACGACTTCGGCACGGGCCTCGTCGACGCCACCGCTGCATGCCAGATGGCGGCCACCTGGACGAATCTCGACCATATGAAAACCGTTTCCGCGGAAAATACCGAGGTGACGGCGATTCTTGACAATGAACCTAACGGAATCACCGTGACTTTCCAATTGCCAGCTGCCCCGTTTCGTATCGAGCACGTGACGGTGCGAGTGAAGATCAGCCACCCGGAACGGGGCCAGCTCGGCATTTCATTGCAGTCGCCTTTCGGTACTTCGAGCGAGTTTTCCCGGCTGCGCGCTGACCCCAACGACAACTTCGACGACTGGACATTTTCCACGGTGCGTTGCTGGGGCGAAGGTGCCTCAGGCCTCTGGACCCTGAAAGTGGCCGACGTGGCCGCAGGCGAGACCGGGACGTTTCAAAACGCGACCATTACGGCTTGGGGAACCTCGCCGGTGCCTGACGCTTACGAAACATGGTTGCGTGGGGCGTTTGGTGACGCGATTGTCGACAACCTGGCCTTGCGCGGCAATGTCTGGGGGCACGCTGCCGATCCAGACACAGACGGGTTCGGCAATCTCGCCGAAGCCTATTTCGGCATGAATCCCACTCTGCCCGACGTCCCGCCACAATGGACCGTCGAGCATCAGGGCGTTGATCTCGCCTGGCGCTGGGTGCCCTCAGCCATCCCCGGGCTTGAGTTTGTGCCGGAATGGTCAGACGATTTGGTTCGCTGGCACCGCAGCGGTGAACTTGTGGACGGGACCACTCGCACCATCACCGTGAACACGGTGGGGGCATATCGCGAAGCTGTTTTGGCAGTTGGGACCCTGCAACGCGCGGCGTTGCGTCTGGTCATTGCGCGGATGTAATAGCAAGATGGCGCGAGGCAAGCCAAAGATAGCGCTGGGTTGGCTCATCGCGCTGGCCTTGGCCACGTTCGCCTTTTGGCTGCGCGATGAGCCGCAAGTACTCAAACCCGGGCACACCTCCCGGGCGCCTGGTCCGCAGTGGACTCCCGGCCAATGGCAGGAGCTGACGAGTTGCCGGCTCGCAAAAGACCGGAACAATGACGGCGATAGCTTCCGGATAGCACATGCGGGAGGGGAGCACGTGGTGCGTCTCTATTTCGTCGATTGCTGCGAAAAGACCCGGCATCATTTGAATCGAGCGCGGCTAATCGAGCAGGGGGCGTATTTCGGCGGTCTCGACGAAAACGATGTGATTAAAATCGGCCGTAAGGCCCGCGACGAAGTCCTCTCCCTGCTCGAGCGGGAACCGTTCGTGATATTTACTTGTTGGGAATCGGTCTACGACTCCGGCCGGCAATACGCGCATGTCATGATGAGCCTGCCCGATGGCTCGCGCCAATGGCTTTGCGAATGGCTGGTCGAACGCGGACTTGCGCGCATCCACACCAAGGGTTCCATCCTGCCGGACGGAACGCCCGAGCCAGTGTTTCTCGGCCGGCTGCGCGCCCTGGAAAAACGTGCGCGGCTAGCGCGGCGCGGCGCCTGGGGGTTTGTGTCCACCACCGAGGATCGTGAATGATGGCGTGCCGGGCCTGAGAGTCTCCTTGACTGGTCGATGGTGCCTCCCGCCTTGGAACCCACCAGGCGCCGTGCTGCCTATTCCGGCAACCGAATGCACTTGCGGCAGGGAACACTGCTGTCATTTTGGAAGGCTCCCGAAGAACCAGCCCCATGAAATACTCAGTCCTTTTAACGCTCCTTTACTTGAATCGACTTTTGGTTAGGCGGTGGTGTTTCAATGCCACCATATTTGTTCTAAGTGGGATGCTGGTCCATGCACAGGTCCCGGTGCCTCCCCGGCAACCGCTCACGCCCTCCCTGACCACCCAACCAGCGACGGAACCACCGCAGCTCGTTAAGCCGACAGACGAAGAAATCAGCGCTGCTTTTTTAAGCAACCCGACTGAGCAGGCGCAGGCGGCGTTTGACGCTTACAAGGCGGGAAAGTTTGAGGACGCGCGCAAGCGGGCGGAAGCCCTCGCGAAGGAGGGAGACATCAATGGCATGTATGTGCTGGCGCTGTGCCACCAGTTTGGTCGAGGGGGCCAGCCTTCACTGCCCGAGGCCGAGCGCTGGTTTCGTCAGGCTGCGGAAAAGGGGCACACTGCCGCCCGCACGAGTCTCGCCCTGCTGCTTTACTCGACCAGCGGGAATGACAAGGATCGTCTCGGCGAAGCCATTCGGCTGCTTCGTGAGTCTGCCGCGGACGATGCACCGCGAGTCTCCATGGTCCTCGGCGAATTGTATGCGCGCGGCATCGGGGTCACCACCGATTTTGTCGAAGCAGATCGGTACTTCGATTCCGCGATCAAGGCAGGACAGATCCGGGGCTGGCTGGCCAAAGGCTTGCTGCACGGGGGCGCTTTCGGTTTCGAAAAACAAAAGTCAGAAACCAAAGCCGAGGAATTCTTAAAGAAGGGCGCCGAGGCCGGCCTGGCTGATGCCATGATTATGCTCGGCCAGCGCAAACTGAGCGCTTCCAAAGGGACAGATCCGCTTTTTGATGAAGGACTCAAGTGGCTCGAGAAGGCCGGTGAAAAGGGGAGCGGAGAAGCTTACGTCGCGCTTGGCGCGCTCTATGAGGAGGGTCGCCTGGTGAAGAAGGACCTGCTCAAGGCCTTTGCCTTCTACCAAAAAGGGGCGGATCTTGGGCATGCGCCTGCGATTACGAAGCTGGGCTATTGTTACGAAAATGGCCTCGGGGTCGAGAAGGACGCCGAAAAGGCGTTTCTGAATTACAAGGCCGCGGCGGATCGCGGTTTCGCCACCGCTGTTTACAATGTGGCGGTCTGCTACGACGGCGGCGCCGGTGTGGAAAAGAGTCCTAGCACCGCGTTTCGGTTCTATGTCGCCTCAGCCAAGGCGGGACTGCCGTTGGGCATGAATGAAACCGGATTGCGCTACCAGGCGGGCGCAGGAACCATCGAGGACGTTGTGGCAGCGGCGGGTTGGTTCGCTCTGGCAGCACAGTCGGGAAACATTCCATCGCAGGTGAATCTGGCGCGGATGTACCTTCAGGGCGTAGGGGTCCCACGCAATCTCTCGACCGCGGTCCAGCTTTACACGGCTGCGGCCGGTGCTGGCCATCCCACTGCCGCTTTCGAATTGGGCCAGCTCAACGAGTACGGAATCGGCATGCAGCGCGACCTGGTCAGGGCCCACGCGCTCTACTCGATGGCCGCTGATTTCAAAACTGAAAAAGCGGCGGAAATGCGGGACGCTCTGTCCAAAAATATGAGCAAGGAACAACTATCCGCCGCTGATCTCGTGCGCAAAGGTTTGCCTGCGTTCAAAGCCAGCGGCGACGCGGAAAGCAAACCGGCCCCGGCGCCTTCAGACAAACCGAAAGCCGGTCCGGCCAGAACTCCCGAAAGGAAAAAGTAATTCACCTTCCCCGTATTGCGGGGATTTCCAGCAACGCCCGATGAGCCAGGCCAATCTCCGCCACGTTCCATCGGTGGAAAAGATCATTGCGGCAATGGGCGAGCAGTTGCCGCTGCCGCGGCCGATGATAGCCGATCTGGTGCGCACCGAGGTAGCTCGAGTGCGCGAAAGGCTTTTGGCCGGTGGGGCGCCGCAATCTTTCGAAGGCGTCACCTCCGTGGTGCGAGAGAAGCTCGACAGGCTCGCGCGAACCCGGTTGCAGCCTGTTATCAATGGCACCGGCGTCATCATTCACACCAACCTTGGCCGCGCCCCATTGGGAATTCAGGCGGCGGCCCGCCTGCGCGACATAGCCTCCGGTTATTGCAACCTGGAATATGATCTCGATGGAGGAGATCGCGGGCAGCGAGGATTGTTTGTCGAGCGTCTGCTTGCGCTGCTCTGTGAGGCCGAGGCCGCCACTGTAGTCAACAACTGTGCCGCGGCCCTCGTACTGGTACTTCGCCTCTTCGCGCGTCATGACCGAAACGAAGTCATTGTTTCGCGCGGGGAGCTCGTCGAAATTGGCGGCGGCTTCCGTGTCCCCGAGATCCTCGAGACCAGTGGTGCGACGCTTCGTGAAGTTGGCACTACGAATAAGACTTCACTCGACGATTACCAGCAGGCCATCGGGCCGCGCACGGCTCTCATTCTGAAAGTCCATCGCTCGAATTTTTACCTCGATGGTTTTACGGCCGAGCCCGGGCTGTCTGAACTGGCCGCTCTTGCGCGCGAGCGCAGCCTGCCCATCGTTCAGGATCTCGGCAGCGGCGCCATCGTCTCGACTGACCAGTGCAACAGAACCCGCGATCATGAGCCAACTCCCTCCGAAACTTTGCGCCATGGGATCGATCTCGTTTGCTTCAGCGGGGACAAATTGTTTGGTGGCCCCCAGGCGGGAGTGATCGCTGGAAAAGGCGAGCTTATCGCGAGGCTGAAAAAGGAGCCGTTTTTTCGCGCGTTGCGTTGCGACAAACTAATTCTCGCGGCACTGGAAGTTACGGCAGCCGAATATTTAAAAGGGGGTCTTGTGGCCGCGGTGGACGACGTCATAGCGGGCGCCCCTGATGCCGGCAGACCGGCATCGGTGCTGCCGGCTGCACAGGCCCATGCCGATGTGCCCGTCATTCAGATGCTGCAGACGACGACGGAGGAACTCGAAGATCGCGCCAAAAGAATTCTAAGTTTTTTGCCGCCGGCACTGGGCGCCAGGCAAGGCCACGGAATCTCGCGGTGCGGCGGCGGCACGATGCCACGCTCGGAGATTGCTTCCGTTACGCTCGAGATCCAGCCCGATGGAACGAGCGTGGACGATTTCGCCGCCCGCCTTCGACTCTCGCGGCCACCCGTCATCGGATATGTGAGCGATGGCGTTTTCAAGATCGACCTGCGCACCGTTTTCCCCTGGCAGGATGAAGCGCTCACTAACGCGCTGGAAACCTCGCGGGACATCCACTGCTAGACATGCGTGCGCTTCCGCCTGTCCTTAACCACGGAGGCGTGGAGGCGATCCCAAACTCCTTACATTGCTGAGTGAATGGCCGCCTGGATCGAGGTTTCCCCGAGCATTTCGTTGTGCTCGGCGGCGGGCGGCGGAGCCGTCGTTTCCTGAACGGGCAGGAGCATGGTGAATTGGGTTCGGGCGCCGGGGGTGCTTTCCACTGATATGGCTCCGCCGTGGGCCTCGACGGCGCGACGCACGATGGAAAGACCCAGTCCGGTGCCTTTGATCTCCTGCCCATGGTGCTTGGAAACGCGGTAGAAGCGTTTGAAAATGTAAGGCAAATCAATCCGTGGAATTCCAATGCCGCTGTCACCAACCCACAATTTCAGGCCTTCGGAGGTGCGCTGCATCCCGACATCGATAACCAACCCTGGATGTTGATTTTCCTTCAGCGCATTTTCAATCAAATTGAAAAAGACCTGGTCCCAGTAAAAGCGGTCGCCCACCATCCGGCTGCCTTCGGCGGGGAAATCAAGCTCAACCCGCGCTTGCTTTTCTTCGATAACCGGCTGCAGACGGTCAAGCACGTCCTTCACGCATTCCTCGCACGAAAAGCTCGACTTTCTGAGCTCGTCCGTGTCGTGTTCGCCGACTGATTCAAACCGGGAGATCGTCAGCATATCCTCGACGATGCGCGCCAGCCGCGTGCTGTGTTTCTGCATTGTCACGAGCGACTTTTGCACCATGGCAGGATTGTCGATGACCCCTTCGATGAGATTTTCGAGATAGCCATTGATGATCGAGAGCGGGGTGCGCAACTCGTGGCTGGCATTGGCGACGAAATCTTTGCGAATTTGCTCGGTATCGCGCTGGTGGGTTTCATCGCGCACGATGACGCGAAGGAATTTTTCTTTGGCGGCGCCGGGAAGTCGAATCGGCGCTGCTGAAATGACGAGGTGTCGCTTGGTTTCCTCGTTGCCGGCGTTGAACGTGACCTGCAGGTTTTCTTCGATGGGAGCGAAGTCACGCCGGCTGCGCTCGACGACTTCGGTCAGCCGATGGTCCGGAAAAATCTCGTAGAGCCGCCGCCCGACCAGCGCGACCGGCGATTGAAAAAGTGAGCGCGCTTCGTCGTTGGCGAAAGCCACCTCGAGATCCGGATTGACGATGAGGCACGCGTCGCCCAGACCTTCGAGCAGAGACTGAAGCATTTCGTTGCGCCGCGCCTCATCGCGCAAGTGCTGCTTTTCCTCACCAAGTCGGATGGCGTCAATGCGAGCCTCGGCAGCGCGGTGCATGAGAATGAGCCGGACTACGAGAACGCACAGGAAGAGAAGGCCAAAGTAGAGCGCGACCGTGAGGGCGTCATTCATGAGGGAATTGCCGGCCGCGGCACCGGATGGCACACGAATCGATAGCCAACGCCGCGCACGGTTTCGATGCAGTCGGCGTAGGTTCCGAGTTTCTCGCGGAGTCGTTTGACGTGAGTGTCAAGAGTGCGCGTCAAAACCGAATCGGTCTGGTAGCCCCATACTTCACGCAGCAGTTCATCGCGTGTCTGCGGCTCACCGTCCGCTTCAATGAGCAGTCGCAGAAGTTTGAACTCAGTCGCCGTCAGGTCGACCGGCTGGCCGCTGAGATAAAGTTTCAAAGTATTGCGCTCGAGGTGGAAGACTCCGCTCTTAAGACTCGAGTCCGCGATGATCCGCTTCGTTCGCTTGAGCAGCGCCTGCACGCGAAGCGTCAGTTCTTTAGGCGAAAACGGCTTGGTGACGTAATCGTCAGCCCCCAATTCCAACCCGGCGATCTTATCATCCAACTCACCGCGTGCAGTCAGCATGATGACGGGAATGGGACTTGTCCTGGTGTCACCACGAAGATCTTTGAAGACGGAAATACCATCCCTGCCCGGCAGCATCAGGTCCAGCACGATGAGATCAGGGAGTTGGTCGCGCGCCAGTTGCACGGCACTAAGGCCGTCCCGCGCGGTCAGCACTTTGAGCCCATTGCGCTGCAGGTTAAAACTGATCAACTCGACTATGTCAGCCTCATCATCTACTACCAGAACCGTGTGCATATAAGATGACGCGAATAGAAGCACGAAATCCGCCGCGAAAAAACCTTTGTTGTGACGAAAGCGTCACGCCGAGGGGAGATAGACATAGATTAATGCGTTGATTATAAAAATGTTATCTTTCAGAAACTTGTGAAAACATTCCAGCCAGCCGGTCCAGGCCGGTGACGTTCTCGACACTGGTGACCTCGGCGGATTTATCGATGCGGCCCATCAGCCCGGCCAGCACCCCCCCGGGACCCAATTCGAGGAATTCGCCGAACCCTTGAGCCAAAAGAAACTCCATTGAATCGGACCAGCGGACAGCACCGGTGACCTGATCCTCGAGCGTGCGGCGAATTTCCGCTGGATCGTTAACCGGCTGCGCCGTGACATTCGAAACCACTGGAATCCGCGGCGCGTGGATCTCCGTAGGGGCAAGTTTGGCAGCCAGCTTTTGCTGCGCCGATCGCATCAAGCGGCTGTGATAGGCGCCTGCCACCGGCAGCAGCTTGGCGGCGCGAATCCCTTTGCTTTTAGCCCGCTCGACGGCCCTGGCAACGCCGGTCCTGGTCCCGGAGACCACGATTTGCCCTGGGGCATTGAAGTTCGCGACATCAATGCCGCATTCCTGGGCCAGTTCGAGTACGCCGGCCGCTTCACCCCCAATCAGCGCAGCCATAGCGCCATCCGTCTGAGCGCAGGCCTCGTCCATGAAACGTCCCCGGGCGGCGACCAGCCTCAAGCCGTCGGCAAACGAAAAACTCCCCGCAGCGGCATGAGCGGTGAATTCTCCTAGAGATAATCCAGCGCAAGCCGCGATTTCCAGGTCCGGAACTCGGTCCTGCACGAGGCGCAAGCACACAAGCCCATGAACAAAAAGCGCAGGCTGGCAGTAACTTGTCCGCGTGAGAGTTTCCATCGGGCCCTCGAACATCACTTCCGTCAGATTCATTGCCAGCACGCTGTCGGCCTCCGAAAATATCTGCGCCGCTGCCGGATACGCCTCGGCCAAATCTTTTCCCATCCCTACTTTCTGCGCCCCCTGGCCTGCGAAGAGGAGAACGACTCGTCGGCTCATGGTGCCAGCCGTAACAGTTCGTTCCGTGCCTGGCAAATGGAACGCTCGATCAGTTGCGCGGCCTCGGAAAAAGCCTCGGCCAGCGGCATGTGCAGCGGTGTCGCTGCCAGGCAAAGATCGAAGGCTGGAACGGCCTCGGCTGTCACGCGCCCGCCAATTCCCACGACTTTTTTTCCATTACGATGCGCCAACGCCGCGACACCGTGCGGCCCTTTTCCGTTGAGTGTTTGCGCATCCAAACTGCCCTCGCCGGTGATAATCAAATCCGCTTCGCGCACTGCTGTCTCGAGGCCAGTCAGTTCTGCCACGAGGCCGAATCCGGAGACGACCTTTGCACCGCAGAAGGCCATCAGCCCCCACCCGAGACCACCCGCTGCGCCAGCGCCAGGCGTGTCTGTTAGTGGATTAGAAAAGAGTGAAGCCAAATGGGCGAGAGCCGCCTCGAAGTGATCCATCTCGTGCTCGAGGATTCCTTTTTGCGGGCCGAAGATACGGGTGCAGCCGTTCGAACCCAGCAGGGGGTTGATGACATCGGACGCGGCAAGAACTTCGGGATCATGTCTTCGAGTTGGAGGTTTGACTTCGCTCAGGCGTTGCCAATCCGCCGGCCAGCACTCGACCGCATGAAGTTGCCAGCCAAGCGCCTGCGCCATTCCCCCTCCGCCGTCGTTGGTGGCGCTCCCACCCAGTCCCACTATGAGACGTCGCGCTCCGTGCTCGATGGCATCGACCATCAGTTCGCCCACGCCAAAAGTGTTCGCCCGCCACGGATCGAGCGTACGATCTTTCAAAAGAGCCAGACCCGAGGCCGCCGCCATTTCGATCACGGCGGTGCCATCCCCCAGTAACACGTAGTCGGCGTCTACTGGATCTCCCAACGGTCCGTGCACGCAAACGGTCTTTCGCTGGCTCCCGGGCGTCGCTGCAGCGACGTCCACTGTTCCCTCGCCGCCATCGGCGATTGGCCTGATTACAATTTCCGCGGATGGAAAAACTGCGCGCAACCCCTGACCCATCGCGGCGCAAGCTTTGTTGGCGTTGAGACTTCCCTTCCATTTGTCGGAAGCGATGAGGATCCTCATACAGCGAAAGTAGCGCGAGCTTCCAGCTTGTGATCGGAAAATGCCAGCAACCTGGAAGGTTGCTCTACTTTTTAGCACTACGGCGAATCATTCCTGTGGCTTGGGAAAGACTACTGCCTGGCGGACCAAGTTAATCACCTGCTCGATTGGCCGGCCATCCGGGCGTTCGGCGACGCGGGTTTGAGCGATGGCGATCGGTTGGACGCTGCTCATCCTGCTCCAAACTGCCGTGGCCCATCCCAGTGCGAATCCGACCGGCAGAAACGATCCCGCCAGCCACCTGAGCCATGCCGAAATTTGAGAAACCTTGAGACCAGTAGTCACGGGGCGGGCAAAGTATCGATGGCGGGGTTTTATGCCAGCGGTTCCGCCTGTCCTCTCTCGGCGCCGAAAGATTTATGCGAGAATACAAACACCGCCTAATCTTGACGCGTCATGCGCCTTGCGCGAAAGAAAGCGCAGTAATGAGCTCCAAGACCAGACGATCTGCTTCGAAAATTCCCCGTCCGCATTCGAGCCAGCTTGTGGACGGCCCGGAGCGTGCTGCGAGCCGCGCCATGTTGCATGCCGTGGGTTTCAAGCGTGAGGATTTCGCGAAGCCGCAGGTCGGGATTGCGAGCACGTGGTCGATGGTGACTCCGTGCAACATGCACATCGACCGCCTGGCAAAGGAAGCAGCCAAGGGCGCGGACGCCGGTGGCGGAAAGGCGGTCATTTTCAATACCATCACCATTTCGGATGGGATTTCGATGGGTACCGAAGGCATGAAGTATTCGCTGGTCAGCCGTGAAGTCATCGCGGATTCGATTGAGACGGTGGTGGGGTGCGAAAATTTCGATGGGTTTGTTGCGATTGGCGGCTGCGACAAAAATATGCCGGGATGCGTGATGGCGATGGCCCGGCTAAACCGTCCGAGTGTTTTCGTTTACGGCGGGACCATTTTTCCCGGGTGTCACGATGGGCGGGATGTCGATATTGTGTCCGTTTTCGAAGCGGTGGGGAAGCATGCCGGCGGCCAGATCGATGACGCCGAGTTGCGTTCCATCGAGGAAACAGCGATCCCTGGTCCCGGGTCGTGCGGCGGGATGTATACCGCAAACACCATGGCCTCAGCGATCGAGGCGCTGGGGTTGTCATTGCCTAACAGCTCTGCGCAGGCCGCCACCAGTGATGACAAATTGCGGGACTGCTTCGACGCGGGTGCCGCCGTGCTTCACCTGCTGAAGAAAGGGATTCGCCCGCTCGATATACTAACTCGCGCCGCTTTTCTGAATGCCATCGCGATGGTGACGGCGCTCGGAGGCTCGACCAACGCGGTGCTTCACCTGCTTGCAATGGCCCACTCTGCGGGCATCAAGCTGGGCCTTGAAGATTTCACACGCGTGGGAAAAAAAGTGCCTGTCCTGGCCGACTTGAAGCCTTCGGGGCGGCACGTCATGGCAGACCTGGTGAAAATCGGAGGCACTCTTCCGCTCATGCGCATGCTGCTTGATGAAGGCCTGCTCGAAGGCGGAACCATGACGGTTACCGGCAGGACGCTGAAAGAGAACCTTGCGCGCGTGAAACCGCACTACCCAAAGGGCCAGACGGTGATCCGCGGTTTCAAAAACCCGGTAAAAAGGACGGGGCATTTGGTGATTCTTTACGGAAACCTTGCTCCGCTCGGTGCCGTGGCAAAGATTTCCGGCAAAGAGGGCGAAAAGTTCACCGGCAAAGCCCGGGTGTTTGAGTCCGAGGAAGCTGCCATGGAGGCGATTCTTGGTGACAAAATCATCAAAGGCGATGTCATTGTCATCCGCCTCGAAGGTCCGAAGGGTGGGCCGGGCATGCGTGAAATGCTTGGCCCCACCAGCGCTATCATGGGCCGCGGACTTGGCCAGGACGTTGCGCTCATTACCGACGGACGATTTTCCGGCGGCAGCCACGGCTTTGTAGCCGGCCATATAACCCCGGAGGCTTATGTCGGTGGACCGATTGCCGTGGTGAAAAACGGGGACATCATCGTGATCGATGCCCGGAAGCGGCGAATCGATCTGCAAATCTCCGACGAGGATCTGGCCACCCGGCTGCGCGATTGGAAACAGCCCAAACCACGCTACACCCGCGGAGTGCTCGCAAAATTTGCCGCCACCGTCAAATCAGCGACTGAAGGTGCCGTCACCGACGCGGATTTGGCTTTGTGACCTGCGAGCCGCACGCCTTTAGCCAGATGACCCACGGCGGCGGTAATTGATTGAACGTTCGCTCCCTAGCAACGTTGGGCCTACCCGCAGATTCCTACCGTGCTCGCGCTCGTTGACATACCATAATCAGGTGACATAATGATGTCATGAAACGGACCACGATCGTTCTGCCTGAGCCACTGAAGCGGCGGAGCATTGAAAAGGCTCGGGCCGAGGGAGTGTCCTTTGCCGAGTTCGTCCGGAGGGCGGTCGAAGTTGCGATCACCGAGCCTCCAAGCCATGCGTCACAGCGCAAGCGCTTGGCCGCATGGGAAGCGATGCGAACTTTCCGCGAAGAGGCCCATTCTGCCGGGCCTGCCGATCTTGCGAAAAATCTGGATGATTACATCTACGGAATCCCGGTCAGCGAGTCGACACCATGAAGCCGCTCTTCATCGACTCCGGTCCGTTCGTGGCTATCGCGAATCGTGGAGACCAATTTCAACCGGAAGCTGAGGCGATCTGGGCGGAGATCGCAGTGACGTCGAGGCCGCTTATTTCCTCTGACCATGTGCTCGATGAAGTAGCGACGGCTATCTGCCGCACCCAGGACCCGGCGCGTGCGGCCCGGTGGGTGCGCTTGCAACTGACGGGAGACTTCATCCGCTGGATTCAACCTGGGTTGGATGAACTCGCCGAGGCGACCCACTGGCTGGAGAAGCTATCGGATCAGAACGTCAACTTCACCGATGCCCTTTCGTTCGTCTTAATGCGGCGCGAAAAAATCGCGGAGGCATTCACCTTCGACCGCCATTTTGCATTCGCAGGCTTCCATGTTTGGCCTGCGCGATGATCTCGGCTGCACCATCGAACGAACAGACAAATCGGCGAAAATTGACACGCCCAAGAAAACATGCGCGCGGGGCTTAAGGCTTGAACAGTCGAATTCCGCGGCGCTTTCCTACAACCTCCATCGAAGTGTGCAGGTTCGCAAACCTGCGAGACGGGAGGCTTGGAAGACGTTCCACGGCCACGAAACTGTCGGTCCGATTGCATCACCGGGCCATATTTTTCAGCAGCGGACCGTCGGTCAAAAACCACTCCTCATTCACGATGCTTGTGATAATAACCTGGTTTGGATCGGTGACTTTGGGCAGATAGGTCAATGAGAGGATTACGCTCACGCTCGCGGAGTCTTCGACAATTTTCTCCGCCAATCGCCGTCCTGGGACGGTGCTCAGGTCCACGTATCCGAACAAATGGAACTCCGGGTCGCCGGGATAGGAGAGGTCGCAGCAGAGCCAGCGTTGCTCATCGGCAAAAATCCCATTGTAATAGTCGCCAGAGGAAGCGACGACCCGGAAGGGAACCGGATCGGTGGGCCGCAACTGTTTGAATTGATCGAGCAACATCGGCTGATAACTCACCGCGGTCTCCCAATCGAGCTTGCCACCGCCGGCAGTTTGTTCGACGGCATAGAAACGGATTTCCTGCGTCGATTGCAACTGAAGAGCGATTACCGTGAACGTCATGTCGCCGGCCCTGATAATTTTGGTCAGGGGTTCAAGCTCGATGGTCCGCTCGCCTCGCGTGGGACCGGCGTCATGGATTTTGTACCACTCCTCCATGATGGGCCGAACTTTATCAGGAAAACGGACGAAGGGGAGTTTTGCTTCGAGGCCATCTGCGGCTAGAAATTGCCGGACCACGCTTTCAGCTTCGAGAGTTTCATCGATCCGCGCAAAAGCGCGGTCCTCGATTTCCTGCGGCCAGGTCGGCGGAGCCGGCGCCGTGTCGCGGCTTCGCGAAAGGTAAATGCCGCCCGCGACGGCGCCGAGAAAAACGATGCCGCCGAATGCGATCAGGACCATGCGGGCGGCATGACCGAGGCGTACGAATGCCTTTTCGACGACCGTTGGCAGCCGCTTTTTCTTAAAGCGCTTCCTGGTTTGAATAACAGCTCCGTCCCGCCGAACCTCAACAGCGGTCGTCGCGGTGGTTAACTCGCGCCAGCCTTCCTGCTTTTCGTCTCCACTCTCTTGCTCTCCAGCCCCCGATTCGGCAGCGGCATCCCATTGAGGGGACTTAACTTCCTTGTGCGTCTGATGGCTCCGCCGTTTTCGTTTCCGCACTCGCAAACCTTTCTCAGGAATGGCGAAGACGGGATCTTCGATGTGACGAAACTGCGCTGCGGACAGCTTGTCGACGGCGATTTCAGATTGGGGGTTCAGCGCTAGGGCTGCCTTGATGTCGGGGTTGGCCTCGCTCATCAGCGGAGCTGGCGATGCATTTGGCCGGAGCGATGGTTGCGGCGGTGCTGAAGTTGCTTTCGGAGTCCGCTGTTCCCTTGGCGCTGGCGAGACCGCCGAAGGCTTCATCACCGCTGGCGCTTCCGCACCGTCCGCTGGAAAAAGCCGGGCTTCAGTTTCACGTTTTGGCGGCCCCGCATCGTCGACGGCGGCCGCGGTCGGAATGACAATGGGCTCCTGGCAAAACGGACATTTGAGCCGAGCACCTGCCTGAGAAGCGCGCAGTTTTACAGGCCTCGCGCATGAAGGACACGAGAAAAGGAACCAATCATTTGGCGCGGCCGCGGAGCCAGGGAGAGTTTCCATGTGGCGGTTATTGGGCGCTGTTTTGCAGGACCGACTCCGGCAGCCAGGCTTCGTGCACCAGTTTCACAATGCGCAGTTGATTTTTTCCCCGTCCACCTGGTGGATAAACCGCTTCGATCACTACTCCAGCATACGGCTTGAATTCCAAGAGATTGTCGAGTCGCGGACCCAACGCCGAATCGCGTTCAGCATAGCCATAAAGCGTCAGCGGACCGCGAGGATAACGCATGACAAAACACCTCCACTTCGTGGAATCCATAAAATCGAAGTTGTAGTAATCACCCCTTTCGATGATGCACCGAAGAAGGAACGGTGTCGTGGGCCGCTTCTCGACCAGATCCAGCCAGGACTGTTGATGATAACCTGAGGATGTTTCCCAATCGACTTTGTAAGCGCCGCGCTCCTTGACCAGGGAAAGAAATGCCGGTTCGGCGCCGGATTTTTCGAACGTGACCATGACATTGACCACATCTCCGCTGCGCATGGCATAAAAAAGTTCGGCATCCTCCTGACCGGCATCAGAATGCTTCTGATACCATTCCTGCATCAGCGGAGCGACACGCTTGAGGTCCCGCACAAACATCGCCTTCTTCTCCCAGCCGTCCGCGCGCAAATAGTCCAGTCCCACTGGCGAGGCGAGGGAGATCTCGCGTTTGTCGAGCTCTGCGGTGTCGACGCCGGGGCCCTTGGCGCCAGCGGTTTGATGCTGTTTCATTTTCGTGCGCAAAAATGATGCCAGCACAAGAACTAGCACAAGGCCAACGGCAGCCCCCAGCGCGACATTGCGATCCAGTCGGCCGTCGCGAAACAGCCAGCCCGTGAGCATCGAGTTGTTGAGGAAGATTTCGAGCGGATCCTGTCGAAAATCCGCCTCCTCGGCGTGGGTCGCCTCGAGTAATCGGTCCCAATTTTCCGCAAATTTGAGGCGCCACAAGTCTGGAATTTCCGGCGCCCCCGTCCACGTATATACGTCCTCCCAATCTTCCTTGCGGTTGATTTCTTCCTGGTTGGAGATGAAATCGAGATACCGTTTCTCCCAGCGATAAATTGATGAAGGCGCCAAGCCCATATCACGCGCCACATCGCCGACGAAGCGCCCTTCCTGCACTACCTGGCGCACCGCTTCGCGCACGCGTTCCGCCTCACCCGCGGTGCGATATTTTGGTTGTTCTTCCTCCTGATAACTGGTGAGCGGGTTGAGTTCGAATTCTTCGCCTGTGCGATTGATTCGCGGCTCAGCCGGCAAGCTCCGGGGATCCAGCGCATCGTCTTCCCCGGAAACGCTTGCAGCAGGTTCTTCAATGGGAGTGGCTTCTCCAACCAAAGTTGCCGGATCGATGGCGGCCTCAGCAGGATTTGCCCATTCTGGCGGCTCGATCTCGAAAGACTGAGCTTCCGCGCTATCGCCCAAGCCGATACTCGGCGGTTCCAGTTCCCGCTCATCTGTGCTTTGAGCAACGCCGGCGGCGAGGTCTTCAAAAGTGGCAGCTGAATGGCCGACGCCGCCATCCTGGTTGTGATGAGCTTCGAGGCCCAACCCCTCGCTATCGGAACCCGGATCAGACTCCGTGAACGGCAGTGGGACGTCAGCGGGAGGCGCAAGCTGATTCCAGGAAACGGGCTCGCCGGCGGCTGCTGGCTGATCTTCAATGGAGTGAGTCACGGTCGCAACGACGCCATCGGCGCTCGTCTCCTCACCCGCCACGGAGTCCGCTGCGGATTTCTTTGAAACAGGGCGTTTTTGGCGTTTGGCGGGCATGACCAGCGAACGCCACCATCACTGATTACAGCGCAATGATCAATCAAAGTCAGAGAATCAGTAGATCAGAGATTCAGAAAGTGAGGAAACCACGAGACTCGGAAATTCGCGAAGCCCCACATTCTGAATCGCAACTCACTGATTCACAACCCTCTTAGCCAGCTCACTGATTCACAATTACTCTCAGCCGTATAAAGCGCCGGCTGTTCGAGGATATGGGCGCGGAATCGCGAACGGTCACTGTTTCCGTGCCATCTCCGTTGTCGATGGGCGGTGCGACCAGAGTGCCTTGAAGCGACCAGCCACCCAACTCGCCGGATGCTTCCACCAAATAGCTGAGGTCGAGCACATTCTTTTGACGACGAAACGTCAGCGTGAGATGCGATTGGGCACCGACGACGCTCGATCCAACTGTCGGCAACTGGTGCTGTGATGATGCCTTCGGATCGGTGTCGAGCGCGTACTCCAAAATGTTGAGAATGCCGTCGCTGTCCGGGTCTGCTTCCAAACCGCTGATGGCCTCAATCCCACGTTCCGTCGAGTCAAAGGGAGCGTTCTGCCAAAATTCGAATACCATCCCCAGCGGAACATTGGCCGCACCGGGCTGACCACCAGGATTGAGGCTCACGCCCCACCGCGGACGCCCGCCCCACTCGTTGAATGGTGTGTTCACTGGGTCGAGCATCACGAGCGAGTGTCCCAGACTATCTGCAGGCGGATACCATTTGTCATTGTACGAGAATTCGAGCACGGATTCACCCACGGAATCAACAACGTGGAGGGTTTCGCCCTGGTTACTGAGCACTCCTGAGTAGGGCCCAACGACCGGGACCGTGGCTCCCGGCCAGCGCAAGGCGAACGCGGTCGGGTTGGCTGCAAGAATGATCTTCGCGCCAGCCGGCAGAAGGGTGCCCGCAGGAAAAGAGTATTCGATACCCTCGGTGAATTTCACCCCACCGAGGTCGAGGGAGGCAGCGCCGATATTCGTTAATTCCAGCCACTCGAAATCCTGCGCGGTCCATTCAGGGTGGCCTGACAATTCCGCTGCTGTCGGATCATTTGGCTCGAAGAGGATTTGAGTCACTCGCAATGACGTTTGATGCGGGGTGGGCGCCGGGGCCCATGACGTGCTCGCAATCAGGGCTCCCGTGGTGTCGCGCAGTTCGAGCGACTCGCCCCGCGCTGAAAGTTGTCCATCATAGGGCCCGACACAGAAACAATACTGTCCGGCTCGAGGACCGCTGGTGCGTGCGCGGAAGCCAGGTGGATCTTTAGTGACGAAAAGGAGGCCGATATTCTCCGCAGTTCCGCCGCCCGGGGGGATGACGCAACCGCCCGGGAGAGCGAAATCCACCCCGCCGCTGATCGTCCAGCCGGAAACATCAACGGCGTAGGCGTTGGCGTTGCGCAACGTGAAATATTCCTGCGTAGTTGAACCGGGATTGACTTCCACCGTGCCGAAAGTAAGCGGCGGCACGGCCGGTTGCGGGGTCGGAATCGTTTGTCCAGCCAGACTCAACGAAGGATTGTAAAGCGTGGTCCGCATACCTACCAGAAACGGATCCAAACTGTTGCGGCCGAGTGAGGGACTTGAAATGGATGCCGGATACGGAGGGTTGGGATTGCTATTGATCAGCCGGTTCGTGTAAGGCCGCATTTGATGGTCTGGACCGCGCGAATCGAGGTAGTTGATCGGGGTGCCGCCGCCGCCATCGAGCCAGAAGCCCCAGCGCTTGAAATCGAGATAGGCATCGCTGGCGTTGCCGAGCGCGGGCGGGTCAATGATGTCGAGCCAATAGCGGAACCGGTCTTCAAGGAATTTTGGCGGGGCTGCGGTCGGGCCGATCCATCGATCCATGAGCGTGCGAAGGCGGCGCATAAACATCCGGGCCATTTCAGGAGCCGGGCTGCCGCTCGTCGTCAGCGACTTCAAGCGATTCGAAACGCCCAGCACCAATCCTGCCCTGCTGTCAATGTCATCGTCCCAATAACTCTGCGCGCTGGTCCAGGTGTGCCCCAACGACAGATCAACATCCCACGGGAGAATCGACCATTCGCCCGTGTAGTTGGTGTCGCGATACATGTAGTAGTTCTTGTGCCCCTGATCGTTGTTCAGTATCGCGATAGTGGCAGCCATATAATTCACCAGCGCCGGAATGTTGATGTTATCGTAGGCATACTGGCGCCTCAGAGGAAGGCCCCGGCTTTCGAGGAGGCCATCGATCATGGCTTGAAAATCCGCCGTGTTCTCGAATCGGCGCGTTTTCTTTTCCACGCCGCCGGAATTATTCGTGGTTATGGTGGCGTTATTGAGAGAGTTATAGCACTTGTACAGCGCACCGTCGGGATCGAGCCCCACACGTTCGAGGTATCGATCGTCGCCGTCCTCGACGAAATCAGCCACCGCGTAGAAGACGCCGTTGCGGTGCAAGCGGACAGGAAATGCGAAGTGCCCCTTCACTCCGGCATCAGCGTAAGCCTCGTAGCCCACGGCATTGCGGAACTTCGCTTTGTCGGCGTAACTCGAAAGCAAGTTGATGTCCTTGACCCGGCGCGCGTTCGGGTCGGTCGTCCAGCGGATGCGGTGATCTGCGGGCCCATCGACGTCGTTGCTCTTTTTCGGGAACCCGCTGCTGCTTTGGCCATGGATCGTCGAATGACAGTTGTCGTAAAACTCGCCGAGGTAGTAGATGGAAACCGGAGCTGGCGTGGCGGAGTCAGGATTCGTCCCCGCTGCCATGAACCAGTGCAGAACGGGCAGCAGTGACGTGGCGGTCGAGGGATCGTTGGCAATGGTTCCGAAGTATTGTTGATCGTCCGCAGGGTTCAGATACGGCGGCATTTTGCTGACGTTAGCGAGGGTGTCCGCCGCTTCGACACGCCACCTCAACATCTGGCCGGCCGTGATTTGATTGGTGCTGATGACGCCGGAGTAAATGCCGTCGCCCGCCAAAACGTCGCCGTTGAGGCCATCATCGAGCATCGGCACTGACACCTCGTTCGCATACATCACGCGATATTTCAGCGTCACGCTCGCGATATCGTTGAGCGTCCTATCGACGCGTGCGGTCACCGGCACGTTGATCGTGATTGGTGGAACTACTGGCGGATGTCCCTGGCGAATTTCCGCGACGTACGTGGTTGTATCCGACCCGTCGTCGTCAGCCGGCCCGACGTCCACCATGAAGTCGATTTTGTCTCCCACCGCGAGCGTTACCGGAAGTGTGAAGGTCTGGGTATCGCCCCGGGTCAACCCGGAAAAGAGCTGCGTTCCGTTGCGATAGACCCGTCCGGTGGTGCCGTCGCCTGCAGTGCTGGCGCGGTTGAAACTTCCGTATATGGTGTGCGCTCCGCCTACGGTGCTTGTCCAGCGGGAGATCGTGGCCTCGCGCGGGCCGGGCGCGGAATCATTCGGATGCATGTAGCTGTTGCTGATTTCAGTCCACGGCGCCGCACCGGCTGTGTTATGGTCCCATGAGCTGCCGGTCCACCACTGGGTGGTGCCGTTCCAGGCACCCGCTCCGGCGCCGCCGGGGAAATCGACATAGCTGGTTAGATAATTGTAGGTCCCGCTGCCGGTCATGTAGCCCCAATTCCAGCCGTTTTGTCCCTGCGTTCCGGAATAGCCAGTGGCAGCGGAGGTGACCAGGGGCAAGCCTTCCACGCTGCCAGCGCCGCCTGTGCTCGCCGCAGGCGGTGGCGCAGTTTCCGGAACCTCAGTGATCGCCGGACCAATGTTGCTCGAACCGCTATTGTTGCCATTGCCTGGCGTGGCGGTCGTGAAATAAACGACATTGCCGTTTATCACCGGCAGGAGCGTGGCGATCAATTCGGGTGAAAAGAGCGCGTCGGTGTTCGTTGGCAACACGTTGAGGCCGTGAATCGCAAGAACATTCTGACCCGCATTGAGCGCCAGGTTTCCACCCGGCACCGCGAAATTCTCATACACCACAGCCGCGGTGTTCGAGCGGGAAGCTATCGCCGTAGCGTTATACGGCCGCGGCGGGTCCGGCGTTAGAGTGGAAGACCACGCGAATTTGTGCCCCTTGAACGCACCATTAATATAGAACAGATATCCATCGTCGTAACGCATGCGCAAAGTCAGCGACTGAATTATCGTGGGATCCGGAATATTGAATGAGTAACGCATGAAAATGGACGGGAATCCGGTCATCAGGCTCTGCACGTCCCCATCGGCGTGGATGTATGGCTGACCGGTGACCGGGTCATTCGCGAGAAATCCCGAGCCGAAACCGATGCCCGCCTTTTTCGGCGTCCAGCTGGCATCTTGAAAAAGGGGATCGAACCACGTGGCGTCTTCGCTGGCATCAGGCGGGACCTTCACCTTCGCTTCCGAGCCGTAGGCAACGAGCACCTGCTGGCCGATGGTTTCCGATATTCCATAGGAAACATCGGTAAATTGAGCAGGGACGGGCTCTGCGTATTCATGCTCGACCGTGGTTCCATCTGGACGCACCAGCGCCAGGTATTCCCCAGCAGCATCGAGGCGAAAATTTGTATGCAGGGGACGCGCCGGGTCCCGTTCGTCCTCGTTCGACGCCCAAACCAGGAGCCGTTGATTGGCGCCCAGTGTGATCGCCGGAAAACGCCATTTCGTTTTATCCAGCGGGTCGTCGGTTAGGTGCCAGCCCGCGAGATTGACCGCCGTTGTGCTGTCGTTCAGGATTTCTATCCAGTCTGAGTTCTTCCCCTGGTCATCGGCGATTGTCTGGCTGTTGCTCGCCATGAATTCGGAGATGTAGACCCGGGCGGCCGCTGGCAAAGCAACCGAGAAAAAAAGACAGCAGGTGAGGGCACACAGAAGTGAGCGTTGCATAAGGGGATAGGGTAGGGGCTGGAACTGGGAACGCCGCCGGCTCGTGCGGCTGGATTCCCTATATTCAGTGTCAGTGATAGCCTTGGCCAGAGAAATTTTCCGGGCACAACAAGGCGTCACTAAAATCGGCCCTTGCTTGAGAAAACGAAGAATTTTGTGGCTTCGGCCAATAGCCTGTCTCAGGCGCCCCTGGCGGATCCAGCCGTGAGCTGCCACTGAGACCCATCGACGAGCCGTCGATGCCACCGGATCAGGCGTCTCCACCGGTGCTTTTGCGTTCGCTGCCGGATTTGTTGTGTGTCTCGGTTTTCGTGGGCGCGGGCGAGGGAGCACCTTTCTCGGTTTTCGCTGGGGCGGTATCGCCCTTGCCCTCGCTCTTGGCCGCTGTTGTCTCGGCACCTCCGCCGGATTCTGCTTTGGCCGCCTTTTTGTAGGAATCGCTGCGGTAGTCCGTGGTGTAAAAGCCGGCTCCTTTGAAGATGAGGCCCGCGCCGACCCCAAGCTTGCGCTGAATTTTTCCGCCGCAGCCTTTCGAAGGGCACCGGCTGAGCGGTTTGTCCCTCATTGACTGAGAGACTTCAAACTCGTGGTCACATTTCTGGCAAACGTATTCGTAGGTCGGCATCGGATAGGGAACGGGCAGATTCTCCCGGGAACGCAGCGGCTGCAATGGCAAAAATCAGTTGCAGCCGGCTCCATTCTTCGCACTATCCGCCTCTCAAAAATGTGCCGATCGCGATGACCCTGCGCGCCATCAATCTCGTCGCACGCCCCAAAATGAAGTTCTTCAATTTTCGCCTGGTTCCCGTGATGGCGGCTGCCCTCGTGGCGGGCTGTGCCAGCAACCTGCCTTCTCCACGCCGTCACACCGATTATCTCGAAGGCCTGACCATCCCGGCACCCGGAAGACCGGCCTACACCCCGGTCGAAGATACTTTTTCCTATTGGGAGGATGATGGCAGTGGAGGCTCGCCACGCCTCGAGATCGACCTGGGCGAGCAGGCCGCCTACTTTTTTCGCGGGGATCACATGGTGGGACGGGCCAGGATTTCGAGCGGCGATGAAAGCCACCCGACGCCAGCCGGGCGCTTCAGCGTCACCTACAAGGATGCCGACCACACTTCGAGTCTTTACGGCGATTTCGTCGACCGCGAGACGGGCGAGGTGGTCGAGAAAAACATTGATGTCCGACAAGGCATACCGCGGGGCTGTGCCTTCGATCCCGCCAAGATGCACTGGTACCTGCAATTCTATCCCGCAACCGGCATGCACTCCGGCTATCTCCCAGGCTATCCAGCCTCTCACGGGTGCATCCGGCTTCCCGACAAAATTGCCCGACGCTTTTTTGAAAATGCATCCGTGGGCACACCCGTGATTATCACACGCTGAAGGCAAGGCAGAACGCAGAGCGCAGATTGCGAGTGCAAAAGCGCAAAATGAACGTCGCAGAGTGAATAAGTGAGGCGGTCTAACGCAGAATTTGACTTCTGTATTCTGCAATCTGCATTCTGCCTTCCCAGGTGGATTTTCCCGATTCAGCCGATTATTGGCTTACGCGCTTTTGCTTCCAACGCGCGCTCGGGTTTATTTATTTGATCGCGTTTCTGATTGCCCTCAATCAATGGCTTCCGCTTCTCGGGGAAAAGGGGATCATTCCAGTGCGCCTGTTTCTAAAGCGCGTACAGTTTCGTCGGGCGCCAAGCCTCTTTTGGCTCAATGGGTCGGATCGCTTCGCCATGGTGTTGATCTCCTTTGGGGTGGCGCTCTCGGCGCTGGCTGTCACTGGAGCCTCCGATTCCTGGGGTCTGGCGGTCTCGATGATAGTCTGGGCGCTTCTTTGGCTGCTCTATCTGTCGCTGGTCAATGTCGGTCAGATCTTTTACGGGTACGGCTGGGAAACCCTCCTTCTCGAAAGCGGATTTCTGGCGATTTTTCTGGGTTCTTCGGACACTCGGCCGCCGGTCATTGTGATGTGGCTGCTGCTGTGGGTGCTCTTCAGGGTCATGTTCGGCGCCGGTATGATCAAAATCCGCGCCGACCCCTGCTGGCGGGACCTCACCTGCATGTTTTACCACTACGAAACCCAACCGTTGCCCAACCCACTGAGCTGGTTCTTCCATCACCTGCCCAAGCCGGTTCACAAGGCCGAGGTGCTGCTCACGCATTTTGTCGAGCTGATCGTTCCGGTGTTCTATTTCGCTCCGCCTCCGCTTGGCTACATCGCTGGGGCGCTGACGATTTTCTTTCAGTTAGGCCTTATGCTGAGCGGAAATCTTTCTTGGCTCAACTGGATCACCATCGTGCTTTGCATCCCGTGCTTTGATGACGCCCTGCTATCACGCCTGATCCCGATTGACTACTCGGTGCCGGAAAGCTCACCGCTGTTTCATCAAGTCGCGGTCTCCGCGCTGGCGGTGGTGGTGCTGGCCCTTAGCTGGCGCCCGACGCGAAACCTCTTTTCCCGCCGCCAACTGATGAACGCCAGCTTCGAACCGTTGCACCTGGTGAATTCCTATGGCGCGTTCGGTGGCGTCACTCGCGAGCGTTTCGAGGTAGCCGTCGAGGGCACCGACGCCGCCCTGCCGGACGAGACCGCCGACTGGCGCGAATATGAATTTAAAGGGAAACCTGGAAACCCGAGGCGCCGGCCATGTGTCGTCTCTCCGTATCATTACAAACTGGATTGGCAGATGTGGTTCGCGGCCATGTCGCCTTATTGGGAACACGCGTGGTTCGTCAATTTCGTGGCCAAACTTCTCCGCGGTGATCGCCGTGTGCTCAAACTGCTCGCCCACAACCCGTTTCCCGATGCGCCTCCGAAATACATTCGCGCGCGGAGGTATCGCTACCGCTTCACCGCCTTCGGCGAACCCAAGTGGTGGCACCGAACGGTCGCCGGCAATTATTTCGAACCCGTCTCCCTCAACGACCCGAAGTTCCAGGAGCTGCTTCGGCGCCAGGGCTGGTTCGAGTAAAGCCCTTGGGGGAGATTTTGCGGGCCTTGAGGAACCAGGCGAGGCCGGAGCTGATTCGTTTTTGTTGTTCGTGCTGCTCGGCTTTGAAGAGGGCGGAGACGAGTCGCTCAAGCACCTGACACCATTCCGAAGGGCGATTGGACGAGATTCAGCGCGGCTCGCCGGTAGGACTCGCCCTCCCTGCGTGGCGCTCCATTTATCACGGGAGGGCGAGCGTATCGCGAGCCGCATTGAATTCTGCCCGCGCTGAATTCAATGGAACATTGCACGGATGGAAACCGTTTTCGAGTTCGCGCACGAACGAACGACGCGCTCACTTTGCAGTGGAGGTGTCTTAACTCCGAATTTGAAGCATCGTTGCCTTCCATGGTTCAATTGCTTAATCTTCCTCTATGCGTGCGACCAGACGCGGGTTTTTAAAGGCGACGGCAGCAGGGTCGACAGCAGGGCTGGTCCTGCCTTCGGTGCAGGGCGGCGATCTCGTCAGACTCGAAAATTCGAAACCAGGAGCCCGCGATTGGTTGCTGACGAAGACGCGAGTCGATGGAGCGGCGAAATGGCGTTGTCCCTGGATCGAAGGCTATTGCTCCCATGCCAGCGTGAAGGCCGGGGAAACGCTCAAATTTTTCGTAAGCACGAATCCCGCGTCAGCATTCACACTCGATATTTTTCGGCTCGGATACTACGGGGGAGCGGGCGGGCGGCAAGTTGGCTCGATGGGGCCGTTTGCCGGCCGCATACAAGCGGACCCGCCGGTTGGCGAAAAGCGCCTGCGCGATTGCGCCTGGGAAGTGTCGGCAGAAATTAAAATTCCCGCTGACTGGTTGAGCGGGGTCTATCTTGGCAAATTGACCGAGTGCCGCGAAGGGATACAGAGCTACGTCATATTCATCGTACGCGACGACCGCCAGGCGGATTTTCTGTTTCAGTGCTCCGATCATACGTGGCAGTCCTACAACCGATGGCCGGACCACTTCTCGCTCTACGATGATGGTAAGAGCGATTGGTATTGGGGAGGCGGCGTCAAAGTCAGCTTCAACCGGCCGTACGGTAAATACTGTCAGATTTTCGACGTGCCAGTCAGCACCGGCAGCGGGGAATTTCTACTCTGGGAGTTCCCGCTGGCCTTTTGGCTCGAGGAGCATGGATACGACGTCACCTACATTTCGAATGTCGATACACATCGCGACCGCGGTGGTCTCACGCGCGCGCGCGGGCTGCTTTCGGTTGGCCACGACGAATATTGGACACTTGAAATGTATGACAATGTGCGCGCGACCATTGATGCCGGTGTGAGCGTGCTGTTTCTTTCTGGCAACACTTGTTGCGGGCGCATCGCCTACGGCCGACGACACCGAGCGTTCGAACGCATCGATGTCTTCGGACCTGCTGACACCGAAATGCGATTCGTGGCCATGAACACGCTTCCGCACACCAGTCCCTGGGCGAAAAACCTGATCGGTGCGCACAGCGTCTGGCCGGTTACCGGCGGTGCCGACTGGACGTGCGTTAAACCGGAACACTGGCTCTTCGAAAGCACCGGCATGAAAAAGGGCGACGCCATCCCAGGCCTCGTCGGATGGGAATGGCACGGCGATCCCGCCACCGACATTCCCGGACTGGAAATCGTCGCCGCCGGCCCTACACAATCAGCTCCCGGAAAACTGAATGGCGGCCAGTTCGTCGCGACGATCTATCCAGCCCCGAAGAAAAACTTCGTCTTCAACGCCTCGACGATCTGGTGGAGCCTCGGGCTAAGTGAACCACCCGGTTTTATGAGACCGACGGCCTACACGACGCCATGTCCAAATGGACCCGACACGCGGGTCCAAACTATCACGCGAAACTTGCTTAATCGCGTGCTGGGGTAACGAAGGTAGACGGAACGCGGGTGGGGAGAACCCCGCTCAAAAGAAAGCCCTCGCCGCCTACAACGGACCATCCCCACGCGGGTGGGGAGAACACCTTCGACTCACTAATCGCTCACTTAAACGGCGGACCATCCCCACGCGGGTGGGGAGAACAGCCTGCGGTGACGCGAGCGGTTTTCGATGAACGGACCATCCCCACGCGGGTGGGGAGAACTCCGTCCCCGTCGCAGTCGTATTGTGATCCGCCGGACCATCCCCACGCGGGTGGGGAGAACGCCGGCGTGCCGGCAAACATCTTGGCGAGGCCCGGACCACCCCCACGCGGGTGGGGAGAACCGGATCAACGTGAATCCCATGAATGAGACCACCGGACCATCCCCACGCGGGTGGGGAGAACAAAGGTTGGACGCGTTAAGACTGGTCAGGTTGCGGACCATCCCCACGCGGGTGGGGAGAACCGGCTACTACTGGATGTCCAACACAGGAGTTCCGGACCATCCCCACGCGGGTGGGGAGAACATTTCAGAGGGAGCGCACAGCGAAACGCTGAGCGGACCATCCCCACGCGGGTGGGGAGAACCGGCTGATGTCGGTAGTCGATGACTATGGCCACGGACCATCCCCACGCGGGTGGGGAGAACGGCGACTCACCCCGCTCGAGGCGCTCGATCTCGGACCATCCCCACGCGGGTGGGGAGAACGAAGGTTTCTGACTCGGCAGAAAGCCGCCAGCCGGACCATCCCCACGCGGGTGGGGAGAACCCGACATAAACGTCGATGATCTGTCCGAGCTTCGGACCATCCCCACGCGGGTGGGGAGAACCAGCAGAGTTGCCAGGCGCCAGTATAATTATCCGGACCATCCCCACGCGGGTGGGGAGAACACCGCGGCTCAGCTTTACCGGAGGCAAGGACTCGGACCATCCCCACGCGGGTGGGGAGAACGTCGACCAGGACCTCCTCAAGGAATCGCCCGCCGGACCATCCCCACGCGGGTGGGGAGAACGACACCCGTGTTTCGACAAGCGTTTCAAGATGCGGACCATCCCCACGCGGGTGGGGAGAACCACCCGCCGCCGCATCACCCGCCGCCGCGGGCCGGACCATCCCCACGCGGGTGGGGAGAACGTGCTAGTGATGGGCACCTGCCCGCCCGGCAACGGACCATCCCCACGCGGGTGGGGAGAACAGCGCCACCCAGGAATAGCGCGGGTGCTTCTGCGGACCATCCCCACGCGGGTGGGGAGAACTGGCTGGAACAGGGGATTACGAGCAGATGGCGCGGACCATCCCCACGCGGGTGGGGAGAACCGGCGCAGCGCTCCGGTGGCCTTGCCGCCAGACGGACCATCCCCACGCGGGTGGGGAGAACATTCGCACCACTCATACGAGCTGCTCGCCCCGCGGACCATCCCCACGCGGGTGGGGAGAACGACCATCATAACGACCCAATATAGTGTATTGACGGACCATCCCCACGCGGGTGGGGAGAACTCGACAAGACCGGGTGGATCAAGCGGCTCTCGCGGACCATCCCCACGCGGGTGGGGAGAACAGTCTCGATAGGAGCCAGTGGATCTTCATGTGCGGACCATCCCCACGCGGGTGGGGAGAACAGCAGCCGCGGGAGTGATCGCGATGGTTCCAGCGGACCATCCCCACGCGGGTGGGGAGAACAGTCATCGCCCGCCGCCAAGGTGCTCGTTCTTCGGACCATCCCCACGCGGGTGGGGAGAACGATTGCCGCGAGCGGTGGGGCATGGAACTTTTCGGACCATCCCCACGCGGGTGGGGAGAACGCGGCTGCGGAAAGCTCGGGCGCTCGGGGTGTCGGACCATCCCCACGCGGGTGGGGAGAACTCAGGGGCGATGGCCAGAAGGGCGCCTCGAGTCGGACCATCCCCACGCGGGTGGGGAGAACGGCGTTTGATTGGTCTTTGCTGAGTTGGTTTGCGGACCATCCCCACGCGGGTGGGGAGAACAGAACGCCGGGTCACTGCTCCTTCATGACGTCCGGACCATCCCCACGCGGGTGGGGAGAACGCCGTTGTTTTTACTCATGCTCGCCTCCATTTCGGACCATCCCCACGCGGGTGGGGAGAACCCGCAGTGGAAACGGCGGCTTGAACTCGCCCACGGACCATCCCCACGCGGGTGGGGAGAACTACCTGGTGAAGATGGCGGACAGCGAGGAAGACGGACCATCCCCACGCGGGTGGGGAGAACGATGATATCGACCGCCCCGGGGAGCGCGCCATCGGACCATCCCCACGCGGGTGGGGAGAACAACTGCTGTTGTGCCTCTCCGCCGCGGGATTGCGGACCATCCCCACGCGGGTGGGGAGAACGGAGCGCCCGGAGCGGCAGGCACATCCACCACCGGACCATCCCCACGCGGGTGGGGAGAACTGCCGCCCGCGCCTGATGGCCCCGCGCGAGGTCGGACCATCCCCACGCGGGTGGGGAGAACTAAAAGACGCGCTCCTGCGCCGCGAACGTTTGCGGACCATCCCCACGCGGGTGGGGAGAACCTCGTGGTGCATGACGATGGCTTCCCGAATCCCGGACCATCCCCACGCGGGTGGGGAGAACTGCGCCAAACGCTCAGCCAGGTCCTCACCATTCGGACCATCCCCACGCGGGTGGGGAGAACGTCCGCAACCTGGCGCATCAATTCCTCGATTCCGGACCATCCCCACGCGGGTGGGGAGAACCTCCTGCTCAATGAAGCCATCGCCGCCGCCGACGGACCATCCCCACGCGGGTGGGGAGAACGTGGAGCCATCTGCCACCTTGGTGCCGCGCGCCGGACCATCCCCACGCGGGTGGGGAGAACCCATTACGGACCTTGGCCGCGGCGATCTCGATCGGACCATCCCCACGCGGGTGGGGAGAACCTTTCCGGTGGTAACTCCGACCAGTTGCTGCCCGGACCATCCCCACGCGGGTGGGGAGAACTCGCGCGAAATGAAGCGCGTGCGCAAGAAGGGCGGACCATCCCCACGCGGGTGGGGAGAACTACCTGGTAAAGATGGCCGACAGCGACGAGGACGGACCATCCCCACGCGGGTGGGGAGAACCAGCACGTCCTCATCCTCTGTTTCCACTGTCACGGACCATCCCCACGCGGGTGGGGAGAACGCCCATGAGCACACCCACTGCCAGAAAATATGCGGACCATCCCCACGCGGGTGGGGAGAACACCGTCACAATCTCGTTGTGGCTGATGCTGCGCGGACCATCCCCACGCGGGTGGGGAGAACAACAACTACATGGCAGTCGCTCTGGATTTTACCGGACCATCCCCACGCGGGTGGGGAGAACTCCACCGTCTTCTCATTCACCTCCACCGGCCCCGGACCATCCCCACGCGGGTGGGGAGAACGGTGCGTGCGAAGTTAGGAGCCTGAGTCATTTCGGACCATCCCCACGCGGGTGGGGAGAACGTTGCCTGTTTGCGCACGAGGATGCGGTTGCCCGGACCATCCCCACGCGGGTGGGGAGAACAAAATCTACCAAGACGCTCCATCGTCGAATAACGGACCATCCCCACGCGGGTGGGGAGAACTAGCGGAAGGTAACCGTGGTGAGCCACCATGTCGGACCATCCCCACGCGGGTGGGGAGAACATCCTCGATATCCACGGCAACATCCAAAAGCGCGGACCATCCCCACGCGGGTGGGGAGAACTTCGGCAGCGTGAGGCCTTCCTGCTCGAGGATCGGACCATCCCCACGCGGGTGGGGAGAACCCCTTCTCATCGATGACGCGCTCTCCGATGTCCGGACCATCCCCACGCGGGTGGGGAGAACAGGAAGGGGCCGGGGGCAGCTCAGCCCCTACCCGGACCATCCCCACGCGGGTGGGGAGAACGCTGCCCAAGCACCAGCCTTAAGCGAGAGCCGCGGACCATCCCCACGCGGGTGGGGAGAACCTCGTTCTCATCAACGCCTTCGATTAACATTGCGGACCATCCCCACGCGGGTGGGGAGAACTTTCCGCTGCCCGGAGACCGCGGCCGGCGCCGCGGACCATCCCCACGCGGGTGGGGAGAACACATCATCATCCAGTCGAGCGCCCACACCCGGCGGACCATCCCCACGCGGGTGGGGAGAACGGTGTCGCGATGAAATCGCCGGTCCATCCACCCGGACCATCCCCACGCGGGTGGGGAGAACAACTGAAAGCCAAAGCCGCCGACGGAACAGCGCGGACCATCCCCACGCGGGTGGGGAGAACCGCAAAATAAATCTCGCATAGAGTGCGACATACGGACCATCCCCACGCGGGTGGGGAGAACATGCGCAGTTCGTTATTCAGAAGCTCGACCAGCGGACCATCCCCACGCGGGTGGGGAGAACTGAAATTACCCCAGCGCGCCGGATCGGGAATCCGGACCATCCCCACGCGGGTGGGGAGAACAGCCATGCGATTGCAAACGGTGCGACGATCCACGGACCATCCCCACGCGGGTGGGGAGAACGAGACCGGCTGCAGATTGCCCCAGCTCGAAACCGGACCATCCCCACGCGGGTGGGGAGAACCCCGCACGCGCGATCCGGACGCCTGGGATGCGCGGACCATCCCCACGCGGGTGGGGAGAACGGCCTGCGTGGCGCGCTCAACAACGTCAGTGGCGGACCATCCCCACGCGGGTGGGGAGAACAAAGAAGAGCTGGCTTACCCGGTGCGCTCCGCCGGACCATCCCCACGCGGGTGGGGAGAACTGTATGATTATTCGACGCGGTTTGCTGATGAGCGGACCATCCCCACGCGGGTGGGGAGAACAGCTTGACGGCTATGGTGTCATGAGAGACGGTCGGACCATCCCCACGCGGGTGGGGAGAACTCTGGATTGCCAACGGCTTACGTTCGCGATTCTTGCGTTCTGCCGCAAATCAGAAAGGCAGGTTTTCGGCTTCCACCCACTTCTCCGCCACCAGCCACAGGCCGGAGAGCTGCGCGTCGCGCCGGCGCACTTCGCCGTGAATCTCGATTTTGAAGCCCTGGCAGTTGGGTTCGGACGAGATCATCAGCAGCGCGATGCCGGCGGCGTTGCGCTTGATGTAGTCGAGCGTCTTGTCACGCGTGCGCCGGGTCAGCGTGCCGACGAAGACGTTGGGCTGCGGCTCGATGAACCAGCGCTTGAGCATCCCGCGGATGGCGGGCGGCGTGTCGTGGGCGACGATGACGGTCACAGGGAAGGGGTTGAGAGTTGAAAGTTGAGTGTTGAGTGACGGAGAGATTACGCAGTCGCCGAAGGCGGGCGGCTGGTCGCGGAGGCAGGCGCGGCTTCGGCGGTATCGAAGAGCGCGGCGAGGTCCTTGGGAATGCGCTGGAGGATGCGGTGCTCCTCGACGCGCTCTTTGAGCAAAGTGCGCACGAGTTCGCCTTCGTCGGCGGGATCCTGCCGCGCGGCGAGGAAGGCGGCGGGGATGCTCGTGAGATGCTTATACAGATCGGCCACGTCGTAGATGAACGGGAGCGTGCCCGCGTCATGCACAAAGCCGAGACTCGGCACGTAGCCGAGCGAGCAGACGACGGCGGCGACGAGGGAGTAAAGACTCGCGTTGGCAGCAGAGAGGGCGCGGTTGATCGAATCGGAAATATCCCAGTTCGTGCGGTCGTAGTTGCGCCCTTTCCAGGTGACGCCGTGCTCGAGGCCGAGCTGGCTGTAGAGTGCGCGCACGCGGAGCCCTTCCATGCCGCGGAGCTCCTTCACGGACCGGCCCTCCACGTCCACATCGGGAAAGCGCATCGCGAACATGCGCCGGGCAATCTGCGTGCGGCGGCGTTTGTCGGCCCAGGCCTCGGCGTGGAGCCGGGGCATGTCATTGGTGTGATTCGGGGTGAGGCCAAAGGCGTAGAAGCGCAGGCAATCCGCGCCAGTCCAGCACAGCGGCGTGTTCGATTCCGCGCAGGCCCGCACCGCCGCGTGCGTGATGGTGGTGCCCGGCCCGAGGATGAGCGCGGAGACGGTGGCGACCGGGATGCGGCAGAGCAGGCCATCGGCGCCGATCCATTTGACGCTCGAGTCATCCACCTCGAGCCGCCCGTGCTCGAGGTAAAGCGGCGTCCAGCGATCCTTCGCCGAGGCGAGGGTTTCCAGCGGCGGGCGTTCGAAGAGGGGCATCTGGATTTAGGATTTCAGATTTAGGATTTAGGATTGAGCGGAGGAATAAGACCGTCGGTTTTACGCCAGACCGTCCAACTGCCCGCGCAGGGCGGGCAGCGAGTTCCCGACGATGTCCCAGATCAATTCCAGATCGATCCCGGCGTAATCATGCACGATCCGGTTGCGGAGCCCGGCCATCTGCGACCACGGCAGGGCGGGATGCAGCGCCTTGAATTCCTCCGGCACCTGTTTCGAGGCCTCGCCGATGATCTCCAGATTGCGGACCACGGCGTCCACCGTCTTCTCATCCGCGAGGAAGGCCGCGCGTTGCATCCCCGCCGTGTAGCGGGCGATCTTCTCCAGCGCCGCGCGCATGTCCTCGAGGAGAAGGGCGGGATCGCGTTTAGACATCCAGCAGCTCCGGTTCGATCTGCTTCCAGAGCGAAGGCTTCACGGCGCGGCGCGACACCAGGTCCACCTTGTGCCCCAGCAACTGCTCCAGACGCTCCGCGAGCGTCACAAACCCGAGCCCGATCCGCGGGTCCACATCCACGAGGATGTCGATGTCGCTCGCCTCGGTGGCATCCCCGCGCGCCACGGAGCCGAACAGCGCCATGCGTCGCAGCGGGAACTCCCCGGCCAGCGCCGGCATCGCCGCGCGCAGGCGTTCGAGCAGGACGTGGCGGGAAGGAATCATGGCGGCAGAGGATAGAAAACGGGCATCATCCGTGCAACCGGTCATTCCCCACTTCCCGGGGCTGGTCTGGGCGCGCGATGGACTGTGATGCCACGGTGCGAGAATTGCCGACTGCCGTAACCGAGCGGCTGGTCTGCCAGGAAATGGTGAGCTTGCGAAGCGTCGGTCGCGGTCTCCTCGCGATCAAAGTCCGTCTCCGGCGCGTCCGGCTGCGGATAGCGGATGCGGCGCAGCAAAATTACGAGGGCCGACGCGCGGCTCTCGGCAATGACGGGCTGGACGGGCACGGCAGGGACACAGCTCTTGCGGCCCAGCCAGACACCCCATACGGGGTTCTGAAGAGCCGTCGCGATGCGATCAATGCTGGCGCGGTAGCCTTCCATGAAAATGATGAACCGCGCTTGCTGAAGATAGGTGCGACGGGTGACGACGGTGCCAAAGACGCCGCCACGCTCCGCCTTGCGCGGGATGCAGAGTCGCTCGCGAGGGTCGTCTTCATCGTAGCCGCCGCCGACGGTGTGGTAATCCTCGAGCCGCAGGACGGGAAGCAGCCGCTCGTTGCGCCGGGGGTGGGGCCGCGGCACGCGCAGGCTGGTAAAATGCAGCGCGGCGAAAGGCACGAGAAGGTCGGCTTCATCGGATGCGTTGCGGTCGATGCCGAGCGCGGCGGCGACGAGGCCGAGCACGCCGCTCTTGGTCGGGTGCGCGGCAGTCGTGCGGTGCTGGAATTGGGAGGCGTGGCCCCAGCTTTGCAGCGGAGCGTCGAGGACCACTGCGAGTGTGGCGCTGTTCATGGGACGTGGGTGACGAGTTGCGTGATGAAACCGTCGAGGGTCAGGCCCGGCAGTTCGAGTTCGAGATCGTTCTTCAATCCCCAAGTGTCCTTGAGCTCGCGGTGGTGCTCGGTCAGCCGCTCACGCGAACCCTCGAGGTAGCCCTCCCCCCGAGTTGTTACCGGCTTCTCGAAAGCATTTACGAGCTGCAGCGGCTGGCCGGCCGCCTTGTAAATGCCGAGCGCGTAGCCGGGCAGGGTGTGCCCGTTCATCGAGTGCTTGCGGGCGGCGGGAATCGCCTGGAGCGTGGCACGGAGAAAGGCATCGACGACTGCGCGGCGCTGCTCCTGCGAGAGGCCGCCGAGATGCGTGGGGCGGGCGAGTTCGTCGAGGTTGAGCGCGCAGTAGCGGTAGTAGCAGGCGGAGTTGAAGTCGATGTTGCCAATCATTCCGGCGCCGGCATCGGTGGTGCCAACGGCGGCGCGTTTCACGTCGTCGATGGCGGAGAAGAAGTCGGTGTCGTTGTCGCACCGGTGGGTGGAGATGGCGTGGGAAAACAGACTCGCGCCTTCGACATTGAGCGATGAGTCGTTCGCGACCATCCGTCCGAAAAGCGCGATGTCGGCGGCATCGAGCCGGGTGACCTTGCGCGCGGCTTTGGCGAGGTCGCCTCCATCGGCGGCAACGCGCGCGAGCTGCTCGATCTCGGCCGGCGAGAGGAAGACGGCGGTGGTCACATCGCCGGATTTTTGCCGCTCCTTTGGATCCTGCAGGCTGCTGAAGATGGCGGCGAGTTCCTCGGCTTTCTTCGTCGCTTCCGGCTCCGCGAGCCCGGCGGCGACGATGGCTTTCGAGAATCGTTCGAGGAGGTAGCGCGAGCGCTGGCCCGCAAAGGCAGCCGAGGGGAAAACGGTCTGCGCGTATTCGCGAATCGCGCGCTTCAGGCTCTGGCTGCTGATGCGGGCGCGGGTGGAGCCGCCGAAGACCGCCGATTTGGGCGAGCCGATGTCGTCCCGGTTCAGGCAGGTGACGGGGTAGGATTGGAGGATGTGGAGTTCCAGCAGTTTCATGGGTGGATGTGGGTCTTAGGGTGAGTTGGTTTGGAGGAGGTTCGTTCGGAAATTCAGGAAACAGGGACGACGGCGAGCAGACCAAAGCCGAAGCCCTTCGCGCGGCCCAAGCCGTAGATGAGCCGCGCCGGGTCCACCGGATCGGGGCGTCCGTGGAAGATGCTGCGGAAGCGCGCGCGATCGGTGACCTGCAGTCGGCCGCGGAAGTCCACCGCGTGAAGCGAGACGGTGTGCTTCTCTTTATGAAAACGACGAAAGGGCTGCGGGATGGTGCGCGTCTGGTCCGGCACGATCGCGAAGCCATTTTCCATGCCGTGTCGCTGAAGCCACGAGAGGAGTCCCGGCGCCATGCGGTCCGGCGCGTTCGTGTCGGGCCGATCTTCGCGGTGCGTGATGGCGATCCGCCGCCCATTCTTGCGGCGCTGTCCGGCCTCGTCGCGCACCACGAGTTTGCGCGTGGGGTTCGCCAGCAGCGAGAAGTCATACTCCTCGTGGCCGAGGAAATCCTCGGGGATCGGCTTTACCTGCCAGCCGTCGGTAGGGCACCAGCCGGGGCGCTCGGGCGGGGTCGGCGAGAGGATCATGAGCTGGAGGACGTCGTCCTTTTCTTCGAGCCGGGTGAGGAAGTCCCGCGGCTGCCGGTCGCGGCTCGGGAACGCATCCCAGGCGCGCTGATGCCAGGCGTAAGGATCGGTCATGCCGCGCTTCACGGCGACTTCGTAAGGGACGAGCGCGCGAGCGAGATGGAGGCGCTCATTCATGGACAGCGGGGGCGGTGATTTCGGAGTCGTCCTCAGGCTGCGGGGTTCGGAAATAGGCGCGCGTCCAGTTCCGGCGCGGCCAGTCATCCTCCCATCTGCACAGGTCGTAAAAAAGCCGCTCGAAATTGATCTCGATGCCTTCGGCTTCCGCCATCCGCGCGATGCGCTGCACCACCTTGCACGCGTCGCCCTGCGTGCGCGCGCCGAGGAGGCGGCGGAAGTGATTGTCGAACGGATGTGGCTCGCTGAAGTCTTTGCTCTTCTTCTCGCGCAGCTTGCGGCAGGTGGCGCCGAAGTTGAACTCCTTGTCATGGCTCGGCTTCGGGTGCAGCCCGTAAATGCCGGCGACCGTCTCCGCCACGGGGTCGTCGGCAAAGCTTCCCGCGCCGAGCGCGCCAAGCGCCATCCAGCCCACCGCCTTGGACCGGCGCGTGTCGGAAAGCAGGCGCCGCAGCGCGGCTCGGGTGCCCTTGTCATCACGAGGCTGGCCGTCGCGGCCTTTGCGCTCGGTGAGCTGGTAGAGGGCGTGGAAAGGGAACGGATGTTCAGGCATGGGGCAACGGAGTTGGGTCAGGAGTGGTTTTCGCAGCGCGCGACCTGCCGCCGCGCCTCGCAGGTTTCGATTCGAGACTTTTCGCGCGCAAGAAAGCGCGCGCCTTCCCGGCAGCCTCGTGCTGGCGGGCATTGTCCTGCGGGCAGACCGCCTCGAATGCTGCTGCCGCCGCGCGGCGCAACGCCCGGTGCCAGGCGGTGGGCGCATACGGATCGCGCGCGGCCTTGCCGCCGAGCAGCGTGAGATCGTTCACGAGCGCAAAAAGCTCGCGGAGGTGTTGCTCCGCTTCGTTCCAGAAAAATGCCGAGGCCGCATCGCGCAGACCGGTGGTGCGCTGGTCGGTCGTTGGCTTATCGCTGTTTCGGGAGCTTAGGATGTCAGCATATTGCTTGACGGCGAAACGTGCAGCATTCTCCCAAGCGTTCGCCGCCTGCACGCCGCCGTGATAGTGGAGATGAGCCGACGTGTCCGACGAAAACAGCTTTCCCGGCACGGCGAGATCGCCTTGGAACCGGGAGGCGACAGCGTCTTCTATCTTCGCTTTGAAATCGGTCACCATTCCGCCGGCCCACAGCGAGCACGCCTCCTCTTCCCCTTGGCGCGCGAGCGTCGCCGCCCGCCCCAAGCCATCCGAGTTCGCGACGGTGATCGCGTGAAGCTCTCGCCAAACCGCCCTCCCCAGCGATGCGCCGAGAAGGTAGCGCTCCTTTTCCTGCCGAATGCCCTCGGTCGCGCTCGGCTCTTTCCAGCCGACTTTGAAGGCGGGGTAATCCGGACCATTCGCGAGCACCAATGAGCGGCCATCCTCCGCCAGCCACACACTACGCGCGAGCGGGGCGAGCCGGCCGAGATACGTGCGGGTGGCATTGCGCACCGCGGCCGAGTCCACGCCGGCGGGATCGGTAAGAGGCATCTCCCAAATCGGCCGCCCAAAACTTCCGCGCCCGTCGCCCTCGATCCGCTCGATGCTGACGCCATTGAGCAGCACCGTCTCGAGGAGATTGGCGCCGATGCGGAAGACATGGAGCGCATTACGATCCACGCACGGGCCGCGGCCCGTGTAGCCGCGACCAATGAGCGGGGAGAAATTCTGGAAGCTGACCAAGCCAAGGGCGAGCGCCGCGGGAGCGAACGCGCGTTCCTCGCCGCCCGCATGATCGAAGAGCGTGGGATTATTTCCGGAGGCCAGCGGAGGAAAGAGCTTGCTCGCTGCCGTCTCCTCGGCTTTGGCCGTGCGCAATTGCAAGAACCGCGGGCCCTCGCCGAAGAGCGCGAACGCGCCAGCCCACTTTTCGAGATACTTGGACGCTGCATCCGGCAGCCCTTCCTCCGCCTCGCGCCACTCGCCGGCGTCGTCCGTATCGGGGCCATTCAGCGCCGCTTGAGCGATGCAGATGAGCAACCGCAGGAGCGCGATCCGCTCGTGCGGACGAGCGGCGAGATCGTGGATCGCGCGGCCCCGAGCGAACGCCTCGCGCAGACTGACGAGGTCGGAAGTCCCATCGAGGAACCGGACGGGAATCCAAGGGTCTTGGGCGAGATTGAAGGAGGCTGGGGCGTTCAAGAGGTCGGGTGTTGGCGGCAACGGGTTGGATACTGGCGGGTAGCGGATTTATGTCAAAGTGTTTCTGTGAAAAGATTAAAAAGATGAGTTTCTGAACCTATTGCTACGAAATCCCCTTGTGATTCGATCTGGGAGCACCACAATCGCGCGTTCCCTTCACGTTGGAGGGATGGTCCATGTTTGTGTGTGAAGATGACGTTTTTCCTCCAACGCTGGGGGATTGCTCAGTTGAAACCGTCTTCCTCGTCCTCGGGAAATTCGGCGGCCTCGCCCGGGAAAGACGATGTCTTGGCAGCTTTTCCGATCGCGACCACGCCTTCCGCGTCGCAGTAGCGCAAGGGCAGGGTCGATCCGTCGGCGCAGTTCATGAGCGTGCCGCGGTCAGCTTTCCAAGCCGCGCCAGCCAGGCCGTGCGTGTGGGTGTGGAGCCAATCGGGGGCCTCGGTCTTGGCAAAGAGATAGGCCGGGATGCGCACGCTGTTGATGAAAACGGCGCGTGCAACCTCGTGATCCCAACCCGCCCGCGGGTGCCAGTGGAGGATCGCGCCGTCGAGGAAGTGCAGCTCGATCTTTCCACCAGGCTGCACCTCTGGGCGGGACCGCAAGAGCACGAGATCGAGAGTCGGGCAGTCGATCCAGCGCGTCGGAGCCGTGTTTTCGTCGTCGGACTCAGGCGGTTTGCCAAGGCTGCTGGCGAAGGCTTGCGCCTTGGCCGTCAGCGTGTCGCGGCGCTTTTGGAGCTCGTCGGCAAGCGTGCTCCAATCAGCGGGTTCATCATCCGCTGGAGCCGCATAGGTGGCCTCCAGCAGCGGGCGAATGTCTTGCGGCAAGTTGATCGCGATGTTTTTCCTCCAGAGCACTTCTGTCCGCAGCAAGACATACGGCGCATACAGATTGCCGTGCGGCTTGAGCGCTCGTTTCCATTCCGCGGGGTCTGCTTCGCTCGGCTGCGGCAGCACGGGATGCAAGAGGATCGCCTCCGCTCGCGTCGCGAGCAGCGTTCGCGGTTCCGGGTGGCGATGCAGCCGGCCGATGCGCTGGAGAAGCTGATCGGTAGGACAAAGATCGGTGATGAGCAGGTCGGCATCCACGTCCACCGACTGCTCGACGACTTGCGTCGCCACCAGCACACAGCCCCCGGATGGCCGATGCTGGCGCTCTTTCCCGAGCCGCTCGACCCAGCGCGCTTCGCGTCCCCGATCGGCGGCGCGATCGGGATGGCCGAAGCGTTGGAAGTAAGGATAGCGGCTGTGCAGCAGGCCCACGCGCTCTGCATCGTCGGCTTCGTTGAGCAGTCCTTTCACCTCACGATATGTCTCCTGCGCCAGAGCCACGGTGTTGCGGATGATGAGCACGCAAAAGTTCTCTTTCACCCGCTGCTCGATGGTCGCGAGCACGTCGGTGCTTAACGAGGGATCAGCCATCGTGACATGCGTCAGAAGAACGGTCCGATTGCGCGCGTTCGATTCCTCAATTGTGACCGGCTCGGGAGGAGCGCCCTTCCTCGCGATCGAGAGCAGCGGATATTTTTCCCAGCGCTCGTCTTTCGATTCGGGCTCGACGTCGGTCGCCGCTCGCAGCAGGCAATCGCGCTGCCGGCGGGTGAGCGTGGCCGAGAGGACGACGACTGTGCAGTGCAACTCCAGCAGCAGCCGAATCAGCGCCTCGAGAATCGCGCTCGTGTAGGTGTCGTAGCTGTGGACTTCGTCGAAGATGATCACCTTTCCCGCGAGGCCGAAGAGCCGCAGGTGCGCAAACTTCACCGGAAGGGTCGCCATCAGCGCCTGATCGATGGTGCCCACGCCGAATGGCGCCAGCAACGCCTTGCGCGACGTGAGCCAGGCACGAGCGGCGCGCAGATGCTGCACCGCCTGTTCGATCTCGTCTTGATCGGCATCTTGAGGCACTGCGGGATGCAGGATGAGGCGATCGGGTTGGGTGAGCCATGAAGCCGAATGCGCGAGCGGCATCGGCGCGTCGCTTTCGACCAGGCGCGAGAAAATCTCCCGCGTGCGCCGGTGGATTTCATTCGAGGTGAGCTGCGTGGGCAGCGCGAAGTAAAATCCGCGGGCCAGACCGCGCTCGATATTGCGATACGCCGCCGCCAGCGCCGCCTCGGTCTTCCCCTCACCCATCGCCGCTTCGACGATGTAGAGTCCTGGCCCGGCGATGTGTTCGAGAGCCTTTTCCTGCAAGGGATAGGGAGGCTTCCCGACATACTCCTGGAACGCACACCCAGCCTTCAACCGAGGTGCGGCGAGACGCAGCGCCGCGACCGCTTCACGAGCTTTCTCCTCCGCGAGCTCCAGATCGTGACCCGTAAATGGCCTGCTAAAAAGCGATGGGGCCGCGAGCGGAAAGTTGCGTTCATCGGACGCGATCCAATCGACGAGCACGATGAAGCCCGCGAGGCAGCAAAGTTGCGCCACCTTCGCATCCCGCCCCGTGGCCGGCGGGACGACCGGCAACGCACCGAATCTCTGCACAATCCGCTCGACCAGCGCACCCCGGATCGGGTCGAACAACGCACGCAAATCCTCCCGCTTCCCGCCTTCGGTGAACGCGCCATGATGCGCACCGATAGCCCGCGCCCACGCTCGCGCCTTGCCGAGCCGCAGTTCGAGATCGCGTTGCGAAAGCGTCGCGTGCCGCGAAATCGAGTCACGCGCCGCCGCACCGGCCATCGCCGTGCGGATCGCTTCCGGCGGCTTCCAGACTCCGCACTGCAGCTGAAATCCGATCGTCAGCTTCCCGACATCGTGCAAGGCCGCGAGCGTCACGCTGCCCCGCGGCAACAGCGCGATCACCGGCTCCCCAAGCACCGCCCAAAGACACTCCGCCACAGCTCCAGCCTGGAAAGAGTGCTCCGTGACCGTCCGTGCCGGAGCACCGGTGATGGGATCCGTCTTCGCCCAGAAGTAGTCCGTGAACGGAGCGGGATCGTCAGCGGCGGATGGAGGAGTGTTCAATTCCATTTCAGATCAGATTTGAGCGCCCGCGACTGCGAACATAGGGTCGCGATCATGAACACATTGGCCGCAATCCAGAAAGCCATCGAGGAGCTTCCGCGAAAAGAGTTTTGGAGCCTGGCAAAGTGGCTCGATGAGCGCCAGGAGTTCGTTTGGGACGCAGAGATGGAGGAGGACGCCCGGCCCGGCGGCCCGTTGGATAAACTCTTCCAAGAGCCGGTGGCAGAGCACGCGGCCGGGTTGACAGTTCCGCTCGAGGAAGTGCTGCGCGGCTGCGCCAATCCTTCGCGCCGCCGCCGAACCTTGTGAGAACCGGCGCTGCCGGCGCGGGCCGGGGTCGGTAAGGCCTCCGCCCCGCGAGTCGATCTCCCCATCTTTCACCAGCCGCGCGTCGCGCGCTTCCAAAACGACGTCGAACTCGTGGGACCGAAAGCCGATGGCGGACTCCGCACGCTCTCGCCACGGTGAGCAACGGATACGCCTCGGAGCGCGCGCTCCCGGGATCGGCGTCTGCCGCGGCGATGAGCTCGGCGCGGCGCGCCCGCGTCAGCGTGGCGGAGAGGACGACGACCGAGCAGCGCAACGCGAGCAGCTCGCGAATGAGACGCGTGATGAGCGTGCCGGTATAGACATCGTAGCTGTGGACTTCATCGAGGATGACGACCTTCCCCGCGAGGCCGAAGCGGCGCACGAAGAAGTGCTTTACCGCCACGACGCCCTGGAGCGCCTGATCGACGGTGCCGACGCCGAAGCGCGCGAGCAGAGCATGCTTCGCCGAGGCAAACCATGAGCGGCCTTCGCGGACGTGCTCGCTGGCATCCGGATCGCCCGGCGCCGCAGGATGCAGGCGCAGCGTCTGACAATCCTCAAGCCACGAAGCGCCGTGCGCGAGCCGCAGCGTGGCCGAGTCCTCGAGCGCCGCGCGCAGGAAGGGCGCGACGCGCTCATGGATGCGGTTGCTCGTAACCTGCGTGGGCAGCGCGAAATAGATGCCGTCATTCACGCCCGCGGCGATCAGCCGATGCGCCGCCCAGCGGCTTCATGGCAGCTTGCAAAAACGCTTGCGTGATTTTCGCATGATCGCTCTCAGCTTGCTGAGGCGAGGCCCATCGCTCCCGCACCGCCGTTTCCGTGAGTCCATTCCGCGCGATCCACGCCGCGCACTTCACCTGAAAGCCGAGCGATATCTTCCCGGCATCATGGAGCGCTGCGAGCGTGGCGGCACCGGGCGGGAGCAGAGGGCGGACGGTGTCCGGAAGTGCTCCGAGCAGCGCTTCTGCCACGCATCCGACATTAATGCAATGATCGCGAACCGTGGTGCCGGGATTTCCATCCGAATCGGTCTTAGCCCAGAAACTTAGTCGAGAATTGCTCGTTACTTTCAACTGTCCCAGACATTTCTCTGAGGTTGTCATTGACGTGATGATACCGCGCGTATTCATGGGGCTGCCGACGCGGCCTCCGGTCAGCTCCTTGGATGTTTTTCAAGTAGCCGGATTAACGGGCCAAGAGGAACTCGTGCCAACTCTCATTTTTGTATCGTGATCACACGATTTTGGTGTGAGCTGCGCTATTACAAAGCAAGTCGTCCGCCGGCTGCTGCGCAGCCTTCGCCCTTTTGGACGAGGACGTGCGGGCTTCGCATTGGCGAAGCCGTCGTGGTGGAGTTGGGTGTGATAGAACTGGTTGTGATGTGAAGGCAGTCGTGACCCCGCACGTGTGAAGGGCGAAAGACATCGGCTACCCCGTGTCTGAGCGGCCGACTTCGCGCTTTTTGGTGGTCGCAACTGACGGTTAGTCATGGCAGACACCCGGTAGCCGGAGGAAAAAGCGCGAAGTCGGGCGCTAAGCCCGAACACGTGCGGGAGCCAGTAGCGCGTCGTTGAGCCGCGAAATCCTCCTTCGCCTCTGGCGAACCCCTACATACCATGTTTGTAGGGCAAATTGTGGGCCGGCAATCTGCCGCCGTTTGTAAAGGACACGAAAAATGCGTCAGTGTCCTTTCTAGGCGTCGTTCCGCACGTTCAAGCTTCGCTACCGCACGCCAGCCGATGCCAGTAGAGAGGTTGTTAAGATGCGTTATTCTGCAGGCGCAGGCATCTGCGGGGGGGCGGATGCTCGTTTCGTCGTTGGGTAACAGCCGATGTTTTCATGAGAATGGACAACCTCCAGTCCATGAGGCACATAGATGCCGGTTACGGCAAGCTTGGTTTTTCTTCGGCTTTTTTCTGCTGCTCGGTGATTTCCTGGCGCAGGAAGCGGGTGACGTCGGCAAACTTCGACTGGTTGCGTTCATCGGCGGCGCAAAGATTTTCGTGCGCTTCGAGCATGCACTCGGTCGATTCGATTTTGTTTTGCGGCCTGCCCTGGGCAGTGAGTTCTGTGCCGGGCAGGACGTGATACTGCGCCTCGGCGGGTACGTGGTCTGCCTCCAGCGGTGGGCGGCCACACGCAATTTGTGCGAGCCGATCCAGTCCGAGCGTTTGCAACGAGGCAGATTGAGCGTCATTGACGTTGAAGAGGCAGAGCGTGCCATGCGGTTGCGCGGATCGCCGCAGACCGAGACCGAATCCGGCCAGGACACCCAGAAATGTGCTGTCCATGGCACGGCAGGCGCCAAGATCGACGTAGAGATCGCCCGCGCCCTCCTGCAGCAGTTGTTGCATGAACCGGCGCAACGGCGGACTGTTTTGATAACAGCCCTTGCCCACGACACGCACAAAAACTCCCGCGTCGCTCGAAGCCACATAGATGACCGAGGGACTGTTCATCGATTCTGGTTCTCGACCATACAACCGCCCGCCGTTCCAACCAAACAACTTCTGTTTCCAGTATGCCCGGTGCTATTCGAGAACCAAGTGAAAATTGCGCTGCCGAGGATGGGCAGGCAATACGTCGGGATGAGACTTTGAGTTATCTCGCGCCGCATCTGATCGCTGGCGAGTCGCGGGAGGAATTTCTTCCAGCGTCGTTTTGCCGCCTGTCGCGCTGGTGCAGCTTGGTCGTGGTGGCGCTGGGTTTTCTGACGCTGATCGCGTGGATCACGGGACTGCATGTGCTGGCCAGTGCGCATGCCCACTACATTCCAATGGCCCCCAGCACGGCGCTCGGCTTCGGATTCCTTGGGACGGCGCTGCTTCTCCGAACCTGGCTCAACGCAGGCCGCCGTGCCCGACTCATCGCCATTGGTGCGAGTGCCCTCGTGGTCGGACTGGCGACCAGCAAGCTCATCGAATTTGCCACCCGCACCAGTTTCGGACTCGAGGAACTTCTCGTGCGTTCGCCGGAACTGTTTGGCGCGGTGCCCACCGGGCGAATGTCACCATTCACGGCGGGCATTTTTCTTCTCGCGGGAATGGGGATGATATTTCTGATCCTGCGGCGGTGGTGGCGCTGGGGCGCGCTGCTTGCCGCGATCGTGATGGGGGCGAGCGTGGTGGTTTTGCTCGGCTATCTCTATGGCACGCCGCTTCTCTATGGCGGAACCATTATTCCGGTGGCGCTTCCAACCGCTTTGGCATTTCTATGCCTCGGTTTGGGCATGATCGCTGCGGCGGGGCCGGAGAGCTGGCCACTGCGAACTTTGATCGGGCAAACGACGCGCGCGCTGCTGCTGCGTTGGTTTCTGCCGATCACAGTGGCAGCGGTCCTCGTTGACGGTGCCGTGCGAGCACGGGTCCTTGCGCGATTCCACATCAACCCCGTCCTGTTGTCGGCGTTGGCCGCGATCGTCTTTGCGGTGGCGATTGGATTTATCATCTCACGCGTGGCGGCGCGGGTGGGCGGACGGCTCGACCGCGCCGAGGCCGAGCGCAATGACGCCCAGGCTGAACTGCGCGCCCTCAATGAGCAACTGGAACAACGCGTCATCGAACGCACCCGCCAGTTGCAGGAAAAGAACGAACAAATGGAAGAGGACCTCACCATGGCCCGCGAGTTGCAAATGGCTATGCTTCCGCAGCAGTTCCCACGCATACCGCACGATGCCAGCGAAAGCGCCCTGAAATTTTTCAGCTTCTATTACCCAACCGGCAGTGTCAGTGGCGACTTCTTCGACGTCTTGCCGCTTTCGGATTCTGCGGTGGGCGTCTTCATTTGCGACGTGATGGGGCATGGTGTCCGAGCGGCCCTCGTGACAGCGATGATGCGCGCGCTCGTCGAGGAGGAAAGCAGCCGGGCCACTGACCCCGGTCAGTTGCTCGGCCGAATCAACCGCGGGCTGGCGAGCATCCTTCAACAGACGGGAACGACGATGTACGCCACCGCCTTTTATCTCGTCGTCGACGTGGCACGGGCGCAGGTTCTTTTCGCGAATGCGAGTCATCCGCATCCTTTGCACGTGAAATTACGAAGCCGTGAAGTGGTGCCGCTGCGCAACGATGGCAGAACTGGACCGGCACTCGGGCTGTTCGAGGATGCCGAGTTCGTCACCTTCCAGCAGCCGATTTCCGCTGGCGACCTTATCATTCTTTTCACTGATGGCCTGTTCGAGGTCGAGGGAGTGGGCGGTCGGCCCTACAGCCATGATCGCCTGATCAGCGCCGTGCAGCAACGCCTCGACGTCCCTCCCGCCGATCTGCTTTCCCAAGTGCTCGCTGAAATCCGGGAGTTTTCGGTCGACAAAGAGTTCGCAGACGACGTCTGCCTGATCGGCACGGAAGTGAAACGGCTCTGCTGAGCGCGCGGCCACAATTTGCTCCAGGCGGTATCAGGCAATCACTTCGCGCTGGCAGGCGTCAATGGCCGGACGCTGACTTCCTTGAACCAGACGACGTCACCCGGGTCGTGGGTTTGCAAGCCGATGTAGCCGGATTCGGGCCGCTTCGGCTCGCGTTTCGGCTCGTGCCATTGCTTTCGCGGCGGCAGCTCGGGACTTGCCGGATCAAAACTGGTGATCCGTTGCCCATCGAGGTCCACGAAGATGCGATTGCCGGCGAGCGTAACAATCATCGTTCTCCATTCGCCAGGCGCTTTTTTTGGCACACCGGATGCGGTGGCGAGCGAATAAATGGCGCCGGTGCCATGAGGCGAGTCACCGGCGATCTGAACTTCGTACCCGCGGTGCACGGCGAACCACGGTCCCTCTTCGCGTTCGCCCGATTCCTTCATCTTCTGCATGGACTCTGGTGAAGTCTTTCCAGCCGTGTCGCGATCAAACGCCGCGCCCGGGGTTTTGGCTTGATCCAGAATCCCGTCTGCAATCCGCACATAAAACCCGGAGTTTGACCTGGCGTCTTTTGTCTTAAAAACGACGCGGAGCTGACAGTTCCCCAAGCGCTCCTTTTTATAAACCAGCAATCCAAGTCCCTTGGGATCGCACTCCGTTCGCAGCGCACCATCATCAACAACGAAACCACCCCAGCCGATAGGCATCCAACCCGGGTCTATTTTTCCCTCAGCGATCAACGGCAGCGGTCGCCACGCCGCTTGGAATTTTGGTTCTGCGGCACGCAGAACCGAGAAAGTCCCCACCGCCATCGCGATAAGCACGGTCATTGAAACAGCAGCGCGTCTTGATGCTCCACGGGAAGAGAAAATGTGATTCGAAACGGGCTTCATGCGTTGAGGTTGAATCGACCACTGCCCCGCGTCAAATCCCAATGTTTATCAGTACGCACGGCGTTGTGTAGCAGCGACACTCTTGTCGCTGACTGAATACGGCTCAGCGACAGGAGTGTCGCTGCCACGTCATTTCAGCGACGGGACGAATCACTCGCATCACTAAAATTGCACTCGATCTTAGAACGACATTAGCATTGGTCAGCGCTGACCAGTGGTCGAGATAACGCGATCTTTGAACTTCAAGGCGCGGATTTTTTTCCTCCGTCGGCCGGATACCCGTCGCGTTTGGCGGATGCGGGTGGTGTGGCGGATGGCGGTGTCACGCCCGCGGCTTGCATGACACGGTGGAGCGCGGCGATCGTTTCGAACGATGGCTTGAAGTTTCCAGGTCGGTGGCCCTCCGCGATCAATAATGGTGTCCAGCCATACTTGTTCTTTCGGTTCCAAATCTCGACCTTCGCTCCCTTATCGGCCAGGAACTGCACCACCTTCGGGAGATTCTTGTAGGCTGCGCCGTGCATGGCGGTTTCGCCGTTGGCATCGACCGCATTCACATCAACGCCGAGATCCAGGGCCAATTGCGCTGCTTCGAGCACTTCAGGCTCCTCTCCGGCTGTTTCATTCGCGGCGGCAGACCCGACCCCGATTCCGCACGCGACCATGAGCGGCGTGCAGTTATCGACATTCCCCAGCAACGGTTTGGCACCCAACTCGACCAGCAAGCGCATGTAAACGGTGTCCGCAGTTGCGGCGGCCATCAGGAAAGGTGTTGCGCCGAGCTTGTTGTATAGACCCGGCCCACCCTTGCCATTCTTCAACTGCGCATTCACATCCGCGCCGCGCTGGACCAGCTTCCTGATGAATTCGACGCTGCTCAAATTGCCTGACCCCAATGGAGCTGGATCACCGTCGTCTTCGCCGCGCTGCGGTTTGCGAACCCAGGTCATCACGTGAAGCGCGGTGAATTCCGGACGCTGGTCATTCAGATCAGCCCCCGCTTCGATCAGTTCCAGTGCAAGATCGAAATGACCGTTCTCGACCGCGAGAATCAACGCGCTGGTTCCCTTCCTCGGGCCTTTGCCCGAAGACTTGCGGGGCTGCATGGCCTCGTTCACGTCCACTCCCGCATTCAACAAGGCGCGAACAACATCAGTCCGGCCGTCGCGCGCGGCAAAGAACAACGGCGTAAAGCCCGAGTCGGTTAACGGTGCGAGATACTCCGCACCGGCGTTAAGCAACAATTCAACCACGGCGGCATGCCCGTCCGCTGCCGCCCACATCAACGCAGTCTGTCCGCGTCGTTCTTTGGCGTCAACGGTTGCGCCGCGCGATAGCAGTGCCTTTACCGGGCCGACCTTGCCCGTGCGCGCCGCGGTCATTAGTACGGTTTCGCCGCCGCGCAGAGTGGTGTTTGGGTCAGCGCCGCGTTCGAGAAGAAGTTCGGCCATCGCCGCGTTCCCGTTTTGGCAGGCAAGAGAAAGCGGCGTTACGCCATAACGGTTCGTCGCCTTGACGTCCGCGTTAGCTTCGGCGAGGAGATTCGCGGTTTCGAGATCATCGAGGTATGCCGCCCAGTGCAGCGCGGTCATGCCATCGGCCTGCGGCGCGTTCACATCAGCCTGTTGTTTGAGAAGCGCGCGGATGATTGCGCGATCTGATTTCTCGGCGGCGTCGGCGAGCGGTGACTTGCTGGCCGCGAGACTGGAAACCGCCAGCAACAGTGCCAGCCCGAGTGCGCCAATTCGTTTCCTACGCGCACCGACATACTTCCGGCTTCCTGGTAGTTCACACGTTCGCGAACGAACAATCCAACTCAGTTTCATCTGTGGTTTCGGTAACGAGAACTGCATGGTCGAGATAGCGCGCGGCATAGCCAATACACGCGCGAATGTCACCGGCTTCAAGGTCGGGAAAGTCGGCAAGGATCTCCTCCTGCGTCGCGCCACCGGCCAGCATGTCGAGCACGTCTTTGACGCGAATGCGCATGCCACGGATGCATGGGCGCCCGCCGCACTGGTTGGGATTGATGGTGACTCGTTCGAGTTCGCTCATGGGGTGATTGCAGGCGTTGCTTTTGATGAAATTCAGCGCGAACTCCATGCCCTGACAGCTATCAAATCCCCAGCGGCTCAAACAACTTATCCATTTTGCCGTTGCTATCGGCAAACGAATCGAGGTGAACGCCGACTTTGTCGAGGAGGGTGAGATGGAGATTGGCTAGCGGCGTTGGCTTGTCGTATTTGATGTGACGACCGCCTTTTATTCCGGTTGCGGCGCCGCCCGCGACAAGGATCGGCAGGTTCGTATGGTCATGAATGTTGGGATTGCCGATGCCACTACCGTAAAGATAGAGCGAATGGTCGAGCAAGGTTCCGTTCCCTTCCGGCGTGGCCTTTAATTTCCCGAGGAACTCGGCGAACAGCGACACATGGAACTGGTTGATCTTCGCCATGCGCGCGATCTTTTCCGGGTCGTTGCCGTGATGCGAGAGCGGGTGGTGCGGATCGGGGACGCCGATCTCGGGATACGTGCGATTGCTCGTTTCGCGCGCGAGTTGGAAAGTGATGACGCGGGTGACATCGCCTTGCAGCGCCAGGACCTGCAGGTCGAACATCAATCGCGCATGATCGGCGTAAGCGGCCGGCACGCCCACCGGCCGATCCAGATCCGGCAGCGGATTGTCCGCCGTATCGCCCTCGGCCTTCTGAATGCGGCGTTCGACTTCGCGGACGGTCTCGAGGTAATGGCTGACCTTGGCCCGATCACTGGGACCGAGGTTGTGTTGAAGCCGGCTGATATCGTCATTGAACGAATCGAGCAGGCTCGCCCTTTTTCGAAGTGCGGCGCGGCGCTCGTCGATGCTGCCGCCTTCGCCGAACAAGCTTTCAAAAACGATTCGCGGATGCGCCTCCGCCGGCAGCGGCGTCGTCGGCGACGACCACGACAGATTGTTTTGGTAAACGCAGGCGTACCCGTTGTCGCACTGGCCCACAACCTGGAGCAGATCCATCGCGAGCTCGAGTGACGGCAATTGCGTCCCCTGACCGATTCTCTGAGCGGCGATCTGATCGACGGTGGTTCCCAGGTAGTAGTCCGTGCTTTCCGTCAATTTCGCCTTGGCAGCGCTGAGGAAGGCGGAGTTCGAGGTGGCATGGCTGCCGGGGTAGGCGTTTTGTAACTCGAGATTCGTGATGCACGTGACGTGCTCCCGCACCGGGGCGAGCGAACTGAGGATGGGTGAGAGCTCATCGAGCGTGTCGCCGGGCGGAGTCCACCGCGTGATGTCGCAGCCCATGGGCATGAAGACAAAACCAAGCCGGCGTACAGGTTTGGCCGGTGTCTTCGCCCAAGCGGTGGCGGCGGGAATCATGGCATCCAGCAGCGGCAGCGCGAGTGTGGCGCCCATGCCGCGCAGAAAAGTGCGTCGCGGAAGAGCTCTTTTGGTGATGATCATAATGATTTCCTCATGGTAAATGGTGTGCTCTGGGTTACTCCAACGATAATTGCTGAGAGGCGATAGTCTTGCGCCTGTGCGTCACGCACGATTTTTCGGATGGCCGGACCATCGTAGTGTTCGACGCCGCGGCCCAGGGCAAAGGTAAGCAATTTTTCAGTCAAGGTGCCGACGAAAACCTCAGGACGCTTGAGCAAGCCCGCCTCCAAGCCGGCAACGCCCGCAAACTCGCTGCCATCGGGAAGTCCGCCCGAAGCATCCACCGGTTTGCCTTCTTCGAGAGTTCGCCAACGCCCGACTGCGTCGAAGTTTTCCAGCGAAAAGCCAATTGGATCCATCATATTATGGCAACTCGCACAGGCGGCATTGGCGCGATGCTCGGCCAGTCGCTCGCGCACGGACAAAGTGGCGGAGACGGTGTTATCTTTGAGCGCGGGAACGTCAGGCAACGGCGGCGGTGGCGGTGCTCCGAGGAGGTTATCGAGCACCCACTTGCCACGAATCACTGGCGACGTTCGAGTTGCATACGACGTGACGGTGAGAATGCTGCCTTGCCGAAGCAAGCCGCCTCGTTCGCCGTTTTGGTCCAGGTTGACACGCCGGAAGCGGCTGCCCTGCACGTTTGGAATCCCGTAATGCTTCGCGAGCCGCTCGTTCAGAAACGTGTAGTCCGCCTTCAGGAGATCGAGCACACTGCGGTCTTCGCGCAGCACAGCCTCGAGATGCAGTTCTGTTTCGCGGCGGAACGCCTGTCGAAGGTTGTCGTCAAACTCGGGAAAGAGCCTCAGGTCGGGGGTGATTGAATCCAGGTTGCGCAAGTGCAGCCATTGTCCGGCAAAATTGCGGACCAGATTCTGGGAGCGGGAATCGGCGAGCATCCGGCGCACTTGTTTTTCGAGCACGCTCGCCTCGTGAAGCCTGCCCTCCTCCGCGCTTCCGAGCAGCTCATCGTCCGGGATACTGCTCCAAAGGAAAAACGAGAGGCGTGACGCCAGCGCCAAATCGCCGATCTTATATGCGGCGTTCGGCGGGACGCCGGTCGGGTCTTGCTCGATGCGGAAAAGAAATTCAGGACTGACCAGCACCGCACTCAACGCTGCCTCGATCCCCGCCTCGAAACCATCGTCCGCTCTTGTCTTGCGATAGAACTCCATCGGCCTTTCGAGATTCACGCCGGTCACCGGCCGGCGATAGGCTCGCCGCATCAGTGTCGAGAGAATCCGTTCGGCGCATTCATTCTCGTCGTTTGGAGCCGTCGGCTGACTCACAAAAATCCGTCGGCGGCTCGGCGAGTCTCCCGCATTTTCCGAGCCGTAAGGACCGTTGATCGAAATCTGGTAGATGGCCGGCCCGAGGCGCGGATGCCGGTGCATGTTGTAACGAGCCAGATAGGGCTGGCGCCTGGTCTCGAGGAGTGACGAAGGATTCTTCAGGAACGTCACACCGAGCTCATGCGGCCCCGCGGTCACAGGCACGCGTACTTTCAGATGCGCATCCACCTTTTCGAAATCTTTGCCAGCCCCCGGAGGTGCCACGGTAAAGAGTTGCACGCGCTCGCGATCCAGCAGCACTTCCAGCTCGTGCGGCTCGTGCAAGCCTTCAACGTGCTCGTTGCGGTCGCGGGTCAGGCGAATCTGGATTTCATATTCCCCACCGCGCGGAAACGTGTAGGGAAGCAGCGCACCGCCGCGCGTGCCCAACGGCAGCCCCTCGACATGCTCTTCCTGCGTGAGGTCCGCACGCATGCGGAACGTATCACCACCGGGCGCCCGCACCGGCGCGCCGACTGCCAGTCGACTGATTTTCCCGGCCGCTGAGATATAACGATTCAAAAGTGTCGGTGAAAGATTTGCGACGGCCACATTGTCGAAGCCGTGACTCGGATCGTCCTTTGGCAACAGCGCGGTGGCATCAATGTCGAGCGCCAGAAGATCGCGAATGGCGTTTTGGTATTCGGTCGGATTGAGGCGACGAAAAGTTTCGGTCCGCCCCGGGTTTGGATTCTGCGCCGCCGCGCGATCGAGTGACGATGAGAGATTATCCACGACTTCATCGTAGGTCTGATCCGGCGGCCGATCCTTTCCAATGGGCGGCATCTGCCGCGTCCGCAGTTTGCGGATAACACGCTCCCACTCATCCGAATGCCCGGAAATTCCGCTGTGGCTGATGCTAACGAGATCAAGGCCGCCCTTCTTCGATTCATTGTCGTGGCAATCGGCGCAATACTTGCCCACGAACGAATGAATCGGCGCATCCAGCGAAGAGGATGATTGTTGCGCAATCGCAGAGTTCAAAGCCACGCCCATCAGGAGCGAGCAAAAGAGGAAACGAATTCCCCAGCAAACCTTTGCCGCATCGACACAACGCTGACTTGGAGTCGGCCGTTTCACAACAACCAGCACCATCGCGGTCTGGACTCCTTCGGACAAGTAGAAACCCGGGCCCCTGAATCCCAGGCCTTCCTGCGCTCCGCTTCAGAAGTTGTGGCCTTCTTCGAGATCGCACTCGACTTGCAAGTGGCGAATTACTGGGAGCATTCCAGCTTCGCCCGCAGCCAAGCCATCATTTCTTCGTGACTGCCCGAGCTGACCATGCCGTGGTCCATCTCCCGGATTCGTCGCCTGGCCAGACCGAGAATGGGTTCGTCGGTGACCTCCTCGTCTTCAGGAAGGCAATCAATCATTTTGTCGATCAAGGCACGAATCTCGTGCGAATTGAGTTACCGGGCTTTGATAACGAGTTCTTCAAAAAGCGCGCTCATGCCGAGAGCTTAACCGCACGAACACAAAAATTCGTCCACCGTTCACGACGCGCAACTTCAACTACACGTTCGGTGCAAAACCGAAATCCTGTCACAGTGTTCTGCAGTCTCACAAAATCCGAGCCCGTCCAGGATTTTTCGCGCAACCGGATCAAATGACAGGAACCACCCGGTGGCGCGCACAGGAGGTCGGAAGAGGGGTCATGTTTGAATGGATCTCCCCCTGCTGTGAAAATGTCGCAAGCGAGATGGGCCCGGGTTCGCCAGGTCGCGAAATCACCCCGTAAGTGGCTTTGACAAACAATTCTCCCTTGCACTCGAGCAGAGGACGTTTGCCACTAATAATCTCGAAAAATCGCATTCCCCTATGGTGACACGAAATCGATTAGGGTTCCATCCGGAAGGGGGATTACCGCATGAGTTCACAGGAACAATCAAGGCGGCCACTTGTGTTTCGTGCGATGCCGGCTCATAACAAACTCGGCTCCTTGCCTGGATTCCCATTCGCGTGCACTACGGCGGACTCCTGTGCTTCACAGGCCAGGAGTTTTTTCGACAAGAATGATTGCTCTGACTTAAGGTCGATGAGTTGAAGCGCCTTTCGAAGATGTCTCGCGGCGGCGGGGAAATTCTTGAGTTGGGTCTCGAATTCGGCCAGCACCGCATAGAGGAGGTAATATGAATCCAACTGTTTCGGATATTGAATTGCCTCGATCGTGGCAATGCCCGCTCTGGCACCATGCACATTCGCGACCGCCACGGCTCGATTGAGAGCGACCACCGGCGAGCCGTCCAAACACGCCAATTGGTCATAAAAGGCGAGTATCCGTGGCCAATCGGTCGATTGGTAATCGGTGGCCGCCGAGTGGCAGGCGGCGATGGCGGCCTGCAGGTGATATTCACTTAAGTCGTCACCGGTTGCCGATTTCGCGAGGTGCAAGAGCCCGCGCTCGATCATCGCCCGGTTCCAACACGAACGGTCCTGGTCTTTGAGGCGAAGGATATTCCCGTCTGTATCCATGCGCGCGGGCAATCGCGCCGCGTTCAGCAACATCAGCGCGAGCAAAGCCTGACTGCGCGATTGGTTGGTAGCCGGATGCTCCGCGAGCAAGAGGCCAAGGCGGATGGCTTCATGACACAACTCCGATCTCACCAGACTGTCCCCGCTTGATGCCTTATACCCTTCGTTAAACAATAAATAGAGAGTTTGCAGCACGCCGTCGAGGCGAGGCGCGAGATCCTCGCCGCATGGAATTTCGAACTCAATCTGCAATTCGCGGATTTTCTCTTTAGCTCGCGTGAGTCGCTTGGCGATGGCTGCTTCAGTCGTAAGGAACGCTCGCGCAATTTCCGCGATGTTGAATCCGCAGAGCGTCTTCAGTGCAAGCGCCGTTTGCGCCTCTTGAGGAAGCAGGGGATGACAGCACGCAAACATCAGGCGCAGACTGTCGTCCTTGAGTTCTGTTTCGAATTGCGGCGCCTGCTCAGCGGCGGAAGTCGCGGACCGCTGCTCGATCAACGCGGCAACTTCCGGCTGCTTGCCGCGGAACCGCTTTTCCCGCCGAATCAAATCCAAGGCGAGATGTTTCGCCGTCTGCGTGATCCAGGCGGCAGGGTTTTTCGGAATGCCATAGAACGGCCACGTCTGCAGCGCCCGCAACAGGGCCTCCTGCACCACGTCCTCGGCCAGTTGGAGGCGGTCAATGCCGAAAATCCTCGTCAGCACGGAAATTAGCATTCCAGTTTCATGGCGAAAGAAATGCTCCGCCAACTGGGAAACTTCCCCAATCGGCGGAGACGCGATGTTGTCTCGAGGCTGGCTCATTTGTATTCAGAGGGGAGCGCATGCGCTCTAGCGTGCCCTGTTCCGCGTCTCCGGGAGCTCTCCAGGAGATTTGGCAACGCACTGGACCGGGAAGTCGCGAGAGTCAGCGACGACCGGCGAAGGCGCCGGTCGCAACACGCGAGGCGCGCGTGCTCCCCAAGACGAAAGCTTGCTTTCCTCACGCCACCGCGTGGGCCAGCTCTTGGTTCACGCGCTGCATGGTCGGACACTGCTGGGCCACCGGCCGCACTTCCACGCTCGAACCATATTCCAGAATCGGACATCCCTGCGCGATGGCCACCGCTTCGTCGAGGTCAGCCACCTGCAGCAGGAAATAGCCGCCGATTGCCTCCTTTGACTCGACGAACGGCCCGTCGGCCACTGTCCGCCCGCTTCTTCCGGAAACGATTTTGCCCTCGTTCGCGAGCGGCTGGCCAGTTTTAAGCTTGCCCTGCTGCGTCAGGCGTTCGAACCAGGCCATGAATTGTCCCATCGCTTTCTGAATTTCCTCCGGCGAAAGATTTTTGTCCCAGTGCGTGCCGCGGAACAACAACAGGTATTCGGATGTATTGGTTGGTGTGTTCATATTGATTCTTTGGATGTGATGTTGATTGGGAGTGCAATGATACGACGAACAAGCTGCCGCTCTCAGGACAGTTATTTCGCATTTTGGTCTTGTGCAAAAATTTCGCGCTCCGTGTCGTCGGTCACCGTTAGCCCTGATATTCGGTTGGACTCGCGGGCGGCTTGAGCGTGCAACTCGATGGCTAATGAGCATTTCGGCCTTTGCAACCGGGCGCCAATTCATGGCATCTCTCCTAACGGTCTGCCCATGAGGGGCTTTCCGCGTTCTTCTTTTCGGCGTCTGTTCTTGGATCAAATTGAATGGCCTGCTAGTCTCCAACTATGAAACACGTGGTGCACGACGAAGTCAGTCTGGAGATGGGACGGCGTGTCGCTGCCCGGATCCAAAAGCACCCCGCTGTCCTGCAAATTGCCCGCGACAATCTTGTTCGTTGGTTGCGACAGAACGCGGACGCCCCCGGCCTCGTCCGCTGCTACCGCGAATGGCTGGAGATTCTCGAACGCCCGCTCAGCGACACCTGCCAGATCCTATGCGCCGATAACGAGGAAGGACGCCGCCTGCGTCAGAATTCACCGTTTGCCGGTGTACTCCCGCCCTCCGAAGTCTGGTCCATCAAGGCCGTCATCCGCCAGCGCCATGCAAAGACCGCAGCTTGAGCACATTATCCGCGCCGCCGCTGGAATCACCGGCGCTCAGGAGTTCATCATCATCGGCAGTCAGGCTGTGCTCGGCCAGTTTCCAGATGCGCCCGCTGAATTGCTTGTCTCCATCGAGGCCGACGTCTTCACGTTGCGCGACCCGGCCGACGCCGACCTGATCGACGGCTCGATTGGCGAAGGATCCCCCTTTCACCAGACGTTCGGCTACTACGCCCACGGAGTGGCATCAGAAACCGGCGTGTTGCCTGCGGGCTGGCAGGAACGCCTCGTCCGCGTGCACAACGCCAACACCGGCGGCGGCACTGGACTCTGCCTCGAAATTCATGATCTCGCAGTGTCCAAACTTGTCGCCGGCCGTAAGAAAGATCTCGACTTCATCTGCGGGATCTTCCGCCACAAGTTGGCCAGCCTCGAAACCGTTCGTGAGCGCCTCGCCGCCACCCCGATGAATGACACGCTTCGCCACCTTTGCCTCGAACGCCTGAAACGTCCGCTCGGACCATGAGCTTCGACCTGGAAAGGATCCTCGAAAAGCAAACCGAAGAAAACCCGATTGAGAATCGAACAGCTTTTGGCCGCCGAAATGAATACGCTCAGGTTACGATGAATGACGAGCCAAGACCGGGCGCGAGTCAGCACGTCGAAATTCATACAGACGGAGCATGTGAACCGAATCCCGGTCGAGGCAACCAGGTTGGCGACTGGCTGCCCGCTGATCTTCACCGGCTCGCTCGAGCAGCCATGGCCACACTGGAGCGCAATCGCCATGGCTTGTTCATACCACCATTGAAGCGATTCCACCCCGCACCGCAAGCCATCTGAAGTCACGACCGAATTCCATTTGCGCGAACGCTCGAACACCAATATTGGTGTAGCACCGGCATGGAGTTCACCGTAGAATTTTACGAGACGAATGCCGGAAGATGCCCCATGCAGGAATTCCTCGACGCGCTCAAGGCCAGCGACTCGGACGACTTTGCGGTGGTGTTGGCCGGCTTCGCGAAGATGCGCAACCGCCAGTATCACCGCGAGCCGCTGACCAAGGCGTTGGGCGGCGGCCTGTTTGAACTGCGCCACGTTGGCAAGTTGAACACGCGCGTGCTCTGGTTCTTCATGAAAGGCCATCGCATTGTGATGGTTCATGGCATCCGCAACAAAGGCCAGGCCATCCCGGCCCGCGACCTCGACACGGCGCGAGAACGGATGCGCGATTGGCAGAAAAGACACACGACATGAAAAAGACGAACTTTGACCGCTATCTGTCCGAACAGATGGAAGACCCGGCCTTTGCCGTCCGCTTCAAGCAGGCCGGCGAAGCATGGGACGTGGCCTTGCAACTGGCCGCGCTGCGCGAGCAGGCCGGCCTCTCGCAATCCGAACTGGCACGCAAACTAAAAACCACACAGCAGCAAATCAGCCGGCTCGAATCGCCCGGCTACGAAGGACACTCGCTCAGCATGCTCCGCCGCGTGGCCAAGGCACTCCGCGCCCGCGTGCGTGTCGTCCTCGAACCCGACTCGGCGGACAAAGCTGGCACCCTCGCCGAAGAGCCCGTACCCTATCGTGTCAAGCGCACCAAACCCGCATGAGCTTCGACCTGGAAAAGGCGAATTCCTCCCTCGCCACTTGAACCCAAAATCCCCGAAAGTAGTCCCCGACTTTAGTCGGCGAAGCTCCAGCCCGCAGAAGCCGTGCGAGCTTCCAAGAAGTCGCTGCTCGTGAAAGGGCGTGGGTGTCCTGTTCGTCACGATTCTCCGACTAAAGTCGATGCCTGCTTCCTCGACGAGGTGTGCTTTCGATCGGCGGCCCGCCTGCGAACAGGCAAGTTTGGGCGCCGTCGTGCTTGCGATGGTCACCGCTTCGCGAGAAGTTGCAGAATGAGGTGTCCTCTGGTTCATCGTCTTCGTAGGCTGGTTGCCCTGACAGGATTGCTGGCAGGCCTCGAGGTGCGCGCGGCGGAGCCTGTGGCCATTTTACTATATGACAAGGACCCGAGTCACGTCTGGAACCGCCTCTATTCCGCGCTGATGGCTCGCGCGCCGGAAGCGGAGGCGGCCGTGAAGGATCTCCTCGATCCTCCGTTCTGGTCTGACACGGATCACCTTCTCGACGGCGCAACGAACCGCACCGCCGTCGCCCTCCTCGGCGAGTTCGTCCATGGCCCCCCGCGTCCTGACAGCATGAGTGCCCTGCAGCGGGCGGTGATGCAGCGCGATCTCCTCGCCATCTTTCATTGGATTGCCGACCATCACCGCAAGCCATGGGGCCGGCTGGAATGGACCGCGCCGATGCGCGGACTATTCGGCGCTCTCGCCCGTGCCATTCACCATGTGGCCCTCTCAGATGAGGAAATCCGAAAGCTGCCGGACAACTACGCCGCTGCCGTCGCCGCACCGGACGCAGTCACCACCTTCGATGCCGCGCATCCCACGCCATTTCTGCCCAATGACCTGCTGGCGGATGACGGCCCGTGGATCGCCCTCGAACCGAACGGCGACGACGGCCTGGCCGCCACGTTTCATTTCACGTTCTTCAATGGCCGCTCGGCTTTCGAGGTTCGCATGCGTCATCCTGATGGCCGCGCCGCAGGCGAAGCGTATTTGAAGCAACTCGCCGAAATGCGCCATCCGTTCGTGAGTGAAAAGCCCGCGAATGTCGGCCGCTTCATGCCCAACAGCGATCCACCGCTCGGCCCGTGGGTGAATCCGGAAACGCCGCAGTTTCCGCCCGGCACCATGTGGGCCCTCGTGCGGCGGGCGGTGGTGGCTGGTGCGAAGGGAGCTCCCGTCGTCTCACCTCTGGTCGAGAGCGTGCAAATCCGCGTTTACCGCAACTTCGATATCCATTCAGAACAGGCGCAGACGTTTTTCGAGTGGGAAACCCGGCGCGCCCTGCTGCTCGGAAAAACCGGCTTTCACCTCACCACTCCGCTGGACCAGGCCTATGCTTCCTTCCCTGGGGGAGACCACCGCAAACAGACTACTTTGAACTGCTTTCAATGCCACAGTGGACCGGGCATTCATTCCGTTCAGAGCCGCGTGCGGATATTCGAAGAACGACTGGTCCGCCCCCCGGACTTCCGCGCCGTGAACCGCGCGCGAGTCGACGAGATCACCACCGTCCGGGCCCGATCCCTGCCGGGCTGGACACTTCTGCAGTGGCTGTGGGATGATCAGCCAGCACGCTGAGATGGCCACGCAACACAGCCATCACCGAATCGCACTCGGGGGCGATGGCGGAAGAATGCGGCTAGCGTGCGCTCGTGGTTGAATTAACAGTCGGGTATGCGGATGAATTCATGTCACTTCACTGTAATGAGCCGATCGTCCGTGGGATCCGCCTCGATCCTGATGTCCTTGTGATCGAAGATTCCGACGGCGGCGTGGATTTGCATGCCGATGGGGCCGCGCATCAGGACGGAAGGATCGGGGTGCTGGTATTTTGTGACTTCGACACCATCGACGGCGGCACTCGAGTTCGGCGGCGGTCTCGGTTTGCAGGCGCTTCAACGCGCCCAATACGCGTCAGTCAGATGACATCCTCGATTTCGGTGTACAGGAACGTCGCGCCTCCCGTGGCGAAATTGGAGAGATCTGCCACGGCAGCCTGGGCCTCAGGCGAGGCCAGGAGTTGCTCGAAGTCCGCACGGGTCTCCATGTAGAGGTCGGCGAGGTAATAGAACGGCGGCGATTTGCCATCCGGCGTGCCTTGCACTTTCCCAATGGTCCACTTCTTCAGCCCCTTCATGCGTCTGGCGATGGGGATGTGGGTTTCCTGATAATACTTGTCGAAAGCGGCCGGATCCTTCGGCTGTCCGTAGAGAACAAGTAGGCGAATCATAGAAGGCGATTCTACCGTCGTGAAGCCATGGCGTCGAGTCTTCCAGGAAAAGACAGGACCAACAACATGGAATGCCAGGCAAGGTTGAAAGCGCGGCTCGGACGCAGCCTCGCCCCACCGAGCGGGGCACCTGCGGCAGCGGATCTCAAGAGACCGTCCCTGCGTTCGCTCATCGTTCATGGCGGCGGACAGGCGGCTACCAATTCGAGTGCTTCGTCGATGTAAATCTCACCGGTCATTTCGCCGAGGCTGGTGCGCGAAACGTAGTCGTATCGCTTGAAACTGGCCCAATCGACTTTGGTCAGCAGGTAGCCAAACGCATCGTTGGTGAGGCCAAAAAGAAGTTGGTGTTCGCCGCGCATCTTTCGCTTGAGGTAATAGCCAATGTTCGGCAGCGCTTCGCCCGGGATGGTCAGAATCTGGGCATTGCCGACGTTCACCAGATTCAACTGGGTCTCTACTCGGCTGCTGTCGGCGCCCGGATATCCCAGCGGCGAACTTTTCATTAGTGCCTGTAGAGCGGGTGAATCGACCGGAAACGAAATCGTTTTGGCGGCGCAGAAAAGTTTTGGGTTCTCCTGCAACGGCGCTGGTTCTGCGATCCGCAACGCTTCGTCCGCCAGCAGCTGACCGATGCGCACGCATTCCGCCCAGGTGCGCAGGTCTTTTCCCTCGGGTCCACGGTTGTCCGCGGTAATCATCCCGCCCTGCGCGCCGTTCATAAAGATCCCGACACCGCCGCCCTTGGCCGCGATGTGATCACACAGCGGACCGATCAGGTCGGGACTAAGAATTGCCCCTCCCGAACCGAGCACCTCGGGGTGAATCGCGTAATTGACGAGCGTCGCGAACGGTTTGCCGTCGGCGCCAATCGTCTGAACCACACTGCAACGCGGGTCGTATAACTGCGGCGCGTAATAGTTGTAGGCGATTTTCCCTTTGGCTTCTCCGGTCGCAATCTTCAGCCGGGCCGGCTGCAATTGGCTCGATGCTTCGTTGATCGCCTCGGCCATCCGATTGCAGACCGAGTCGAGATATTTCAGATCGATGGCAAAGCCACCTTTGCCATCGGGAAAGCCGTAGCAATCCGGTGCGCTGTGGGTGTGCGTCGCGCCGATCAAAATGTTCTTCGCCGGGATGCCGTTGACTTGAGCGCGAACTTTATTGCCGAGGACAGACGGGAAACCGAGGAAGTCCGCGCTCACGATGGCGACGCGGGTTTGGTCATCGGCAAGGACGAGGGCGCGCACGGTCAAGTCGCCTTCCTTTTTGCTCACCGGATGAGATGGACCCACACCGCCGGAAACTGGCAACAGCGGCTCAGGCGTCACAACCCGCACGGCAAGAGCCGCGCGAAATTCAGCCCGAGCCAAAACCGGGCAGAGCAGGAAGATAAAAAGAAGTGGTCTCATCGCTTGCCTATCGGGCGCCTACCCCGTTACGGTGATTGGCACCGACTCGATGGCGGCGTGGCCGGATTTCTGGAAGGGGCGGGGCATGGGCTGGGCGATGCCTTTTTGGTCGATCGCCCGGCTAGATAAGGTGTATTCGCCGGCGGCAAGGCCGGGCAGCAACGCGGCCCAGTGGATTTTCGTCATGCGCATCGGCCAAGTGCGAGGCTGGCCGGTCGAAGGGTCAAAACCCAGCGTATCTGCGGGGATTTTTCCGTCCGGCAGGTCACCCCAATGCTTAGGCGGCGGGAGGATCTCTGTGTCGGTCCACGGCGCGTTGGAAAATGACGTGCCGTCGCCGTTGCGCTCGGTGGATCTGAGCCAGAACTGGACTCTCGACAATCCGGCGATGCCGACCTGGGCGTAGCCGGTGATCGGGATCGGCTCGCCGGCTTTGACTCTGCGCGGGACGGAAAGCGTGGCGGCGAAAGTTTTGAGCGCACTCTCCACATCATTGTTTCCCTCGGCGTAGGTGTCGTTGGCGTGGAAGAGATTTGTGAGCACGACGTGGGTGAGCCACTTGATCGACTTGAAACCGTAAGCCTCGGGCACGACCACACGCACCGGACCGCCGCGCGTGCTGTCGATCCACTGGCCGTTCAGTTTGTAACACAGAATTACGGGCGGCAGGTCAAATGGGTCTTCAAGCACCCGGTCAATCGGCAACGAGCTGCGGAACATCTGCTGTGGGTCGTCGTTGTGGTAGCCGTGGTAGAAGACGCGGCGCAAGTTCTCGCGCGGCTGAGTGAGCCACACCACTTCGCGGAGCGGCACGCCTTCCCAGATTCCCGTGCCGAGCGGGCAGCCAATGTTCAGACACGTCATCGTCTTAACAAACCTAACGGCGTGCGTCTCGGCGAGTTTCATGAGTGCGGGAAAATCGAGCGCGGTCCCGTCTTTTTGCGAAAGCGGGCGCCGAATTTTCGCGGGGTTCTCCGAATCGGAAATGACTTCGAGCTTCCAGGTCTCGCGAGTCAGACCAACCCTCCGTTTTTCTTCTGCTGAAAGTGAGTGCGGCAGCGGCTTGCCGCGCGAGACGTCGCGAAACTTCTCCTGCGTGGTGAAGTAGGGTTCGAGAGCTTCAATGGCCCTCGCGAGCTCCGGCGCGCGTGGATCGTCGTCCGCGCTCAGCCGCGAAGGCCCCAGGGCTGCCGCGCCTGCGGCGCCTATGCCGACGAAATACCGCCGCGTCAACCGCCGATGCTCGAACAGGAAAGATTCCGCGTTTGTCATGGCCAGGTGAGGGGGTTAGGTCTACCGAAGAGCCAAGAACCAATAACGAATAACGCAATCATTCATAAATCGATGGCGACGACTTCGTGATCGAGGATTGAAGGCACCGTGACAACGAGATATTCACCGTAGGGTTCGGCAGGGACGGTTTTTTCGGCTGCGAGAAGATGAATTCGCTTGGCCTGGCATTCGCCGGTAAACGGACGCGAACGCGCTGTTCGCCGATGGGCACGAATTCTCGCACGGGTCCTTTCATCATCATCGGATTCGTGAGATTCACGAGGTGAACTGTCATCGAGTTTTTCTGCTGCCACAGTGTCACGTCGAGCACTCCGGGGCCGGAGACTTCCAGGACGGGCGGTTCGTTCGTCGCCCAATTGACGGCATTGCGCAGCAACTTGAAATGATCCACGCACAAGACTTCCCAAAACGTGCGGTCTATATCCCAGGGAAAATATGCAATGCGGGTGACAGGGCGCGGTGATCTCACCGCGCCTTGCGACTTGCCAAGGTCATCGAGTTCAATCTCGCGCAGGAAGACCTGCGCGATTTCGGTCTTTGGCACGCGCGGAAAGACTTTTTCCATCGGCAAGTCGGGGTAACTCGGGATCAGCGTCAAAGGCACAGTGGAGAATGGCTCGCGCGGCGTAACTTCCACCCGCGAGACACCATGGATAATCCGCGGCGCATCTTCGAGCCCGCGCAAGAGCGGGTGATTTTGCGCCGCTCCATGTTCGAGGCGCAGATACGCGTTCTGCATTCGCGCTTCGACACGACCGGCGAAGTCCACCCCAAACAGATCCGCCAGTCCAAAGTTCTTTCGTTTCGCACCCCATTCATCGCAAAGGCTTGTTTCATGCGTCGCGATTAAGCTGCCACCGCGTTGCACGAAGGCGCGGAGCTGGTCGCACTGCCCATTGGAAAGCGCGGCGATGTTCGGAAGAAGCAGTGTCTTGAACGGCGCAAGATGGTCTGCATCGAGCAACTGATCGTGCACCATTTCGAATGGCACGCGCGCTTCGATGAGCGCCTGATACCAGCCATTAATGTGGTCCTCGACTTTGCCGCCGTAAAACCAGCCGGTCTGTTGTGAGTAAACCACGGCCACGCGCGCGAGAGGGCGTTCGTTCCGCAGATATTTCTCCCAACTCGCGTAGCGCTGATACATCTGCTCGACGGGCTTGAGCCAGCGTCTGTCGTGGAGCGTGCCGGAAAACTTCGTGAACCATGGCCGCAGGTCATTGGCCACGCCATCCGCAGCCCAAAGCTGAAACTCGGCGGCGTTCTGCACCGAATCCTTCCAGCGATACGGCTCCTCGAACCCAACACTAAAGATCCCGACGATTGGTTTACGCCCCATCGTCGCGCGAAATTCCTTCGCGTTCTTCCCGTTCGCCCACGGCACCGCCAGTCCGCGGCGCGCCTGACGATCCGCGATGAGCGTCGGCGCAAGCTCGCCGATGCGCTTCATGTCCAGCGAACTCGTCGCACCGCCACCTGTGTTCGGAATAACGCATGAATCTGGATTGATCTTGCGGACCTCGCGGTCCCAGAACTACCAGAGATCGAACAGCCGTTGCTGTCGCCAAAGAATGTAGGCGCGCCGTGCCGGATGTTGCGTGTCGTCCGTGCGTGGAAGCTCATGACCCGATGCGGCCTTGAAATTCTTCTGACAGTGCTCGCAATAACACATCCCCGATCCATCCCACCGGTTGATAAATATTCCGTCGACCTGATAACGCGACATGATCTCGCGCTTCACTTCGGTGATGAACTCAAAGTTGTAGGGCCCAAGGGCGCACGTCATCCACATCTCTCGAGAAGCCCAGTGACGGCGCGGTTTGCCGTCGGCTTCAACGGAGATCCAGTCGGGATGCGCTGCCTGCACGTCATCGTAGGTGGCGTGCGGGTCAGTGCGCGCGATGACGACCATGCCGAGCTTTCGGCACCCGGCGGCGAGTTCGCCAAACACGTCGTGATCACCGAGCCAGGCGCTGCGGTGATGAAACGGGACGTTCGTCGGATAATACGCGACGCAACCGCCGGCGCTCAGACACACAGCGTCCGACTTCGTGCGCTCGAAGAAATCGAGCCAGAACTGGGGATCAAATTTTCCGGGGTCGTCCTCGACCAGCGTGAGCTGCGCCCAGCGCATCGGCTTGTTCACCCACTCAGGCGCCACTAATAACTCTGCCGCCGTAGCCTGCGGCGTATCAAGTCCTCCGAGATGCGCGCCACCAACCGCAAGCGCTGAAGTTTGAAGGAATCTCCGGCGAGTTGTGGTGATGCGTGCATTCATCGCATTTGCTTTGGAATGTTCACCCTTTGGAGTGCGAGATGGCCGGAAGGCCTGGTGGGGTCGCCTATCACCTACACCTCCAACGGACACTCCTTTTCCTGCAAAACCCGTTTGCGTTCGACGCCCCAGCGGTAGCTGGAGAGGCTGCCGTCGGTGCGCAGTACGCGGTGGCAGGGGATGGCGACGGCGATGGCATTCGCGGCGCAGGCGCCGGCTACTGCACGCACCGCATTCGGCGAACCGATGCGTTTCGCGATGGCAGTATAGCTTGCCGTCGAACCAGCGGGGATTTCGCGAAGGGCTTTCCAAACTCTCCGTTGGAATGCAGTGCCCCGCACATCGAGCGGCAGATTCAAGCCGAGCTTCGGCGCTTCTACGAAGCCAATCACTTCGGCGACCACGCGCTCAAAATCGTTGTCGCCACCGATCAATTGCGATTTCGAGAAGCGGTCCTGAAGTTCTTGCACGAGTTTGCTGGGGTCATCGCCCAATGAAATCGCACAAACACCTTTGGCCGAAGCGGCCACGAGAATCGATCCCAACGAACATTCTCCGACGGCGAAGCGGATGGCGGTTCCCTTTCCGCCTTGACGGAAATCCTTCGGAGCCATCCCAAGCATCTGCGAAGACTCAGCGTAAAAGCGCCCATTGGAATTGAAGCCTGCCTCATAAATGGCCTCGGTCACCGTGTTGCGTTTGGGAAGTTCCCGGCGCATGCGTTCCGCGCGATGAGCTGTGGCGTAGGCTTTCGGCGTGAGACCAACAAATTTTTTGAAGACCCGATGAAAATGAAAGCGACTCATGCCTGCCGACTTCGCCAGCGTATCGAGATCAGGCGCGGTTGCCGACGTTTTGATAATCCGACAGGCCCTGGCCACGTTCGCGGCGTATAGTTCATCCAATGCGGGGCCGTTTGGCTGACAGCGTTTGCACGCACGAAAACCGGCTCCTTCGGCCGCTTTGGATGAAGCGAAAAACTGGACGTGCTGGCGTCGCGCCCGGCGGGCCACACACGAAGGACGGCAATAGATTCCGGTTGTCGTTACGGCATAACGCAATCTCCCGTCGGCCTTCGCATCGCGGTGGAGAACGGCATTCCAGCACTCCTCGTCGCTGAGATAGTTTCCCCGACCGACTTTTTCGAGGGTTCCAAAAGATGCTATTTTCATTTTGCTGTGAGCGTAGCCCTTGTCTGCAAAGAAAAACTCCGATTCTTGCTTTTCAATTCGCCGAACGAGAGTTCGAGCGGACAAACGTCGATTCCATTTCGCGACTTCAACCAATGCTGAATTCCCCAGTCTCTTTTCCAGACGAAGGGAGCGTGTCCATAATGCAGGCAGTGGAGCGATGTGGATGGCAGCGGGGCATTTGCCATTAACACAGGCGTGCCACTCAAGAAGCAGATTGACATCATTTCGTCACCGATGTAGATACGACATCATGACTCGCACACAAATTCAATTTCCAGATCCGCTTTACCGACGCCTGAAGGAAATTGCGGAGCAAAATGACTGGTCACTGGCCGAAGTCATGCGCAAGGCTGCCGAGCACTTCGTCAGCCGGTTCCCAGAGCCGGCGAAGCTTAGCAACTCTTGGCATTTTCCCATCCTCGACTGCGGCGGCGATTATCTTGTCGATCCGGCAGACCTTCGTGCCGAGGCTGATGCGATGCTCCAGCGCTCCGCCTCATGATTCTTTCCGCTGACACCAATCTGTTCCTTTATGCGGCCAATCCCGACTCACCGCACCACAAAAACGCGCAGAGGTTTTTTGCCTCCGACGGCTCCGGTGAGGATCGATTTCTTCTCTGCGGCCTCGTCCTCGTGGAAATTTACATGCAACTACGCAATCCCGCCGTCTTCCCAACGCCCCGCACCGCCGCGGCATCCGCCGCGTTCTGTGAGACGCTTCGCTCGAATCCCGCTTGGGAATTCGGTGATTACGAAGCCAATGTCGCTCAGCCCCTATGGAAATGGGCCGCAACAACGGCGACCGGTTTTCGTCACAGTATCGACGCCCGCCTCGCCTTCACACTCCGCCATCACGGTGTCACACACTTTGCCACTGCGAACGTTGGCCACTTCGAAGAATTCGGCTTCGAAAAGGTTTGGAACCCGATCGCGGAAAAATCGGCCTGATCCAGAGGCACGTCAAAGCGTTCGGTTATCATCCAACGAGGCGGGGCCTCAGCCTCATTCATTTTAATCGCGAATGCATGCGAATGGATGCGAATAGGCATCACGAAATTGGCGTCATACCTGTTTTTCCGCAGTTGTGAAAAAGGTTACTTAACACGTAGCCATCAACGTAGTTCATGATTCTCGTAGTCGGGGCATGAGACAACCTCCTTTTACTTCCCCGCTTCCGCCACCGACTTCAGTTGCGCGAGGCCCTGCTCGAACTGTCCGCCGACAATTTTATCGATGTTCATGAAAAGGTGGACTGCCTTGGCCATGAAGTTGTTCTTGCCGGCCATGCTCCACGTCACCGCGGTCTGATTGGCGCCTGTCGCCCGGGGTCGCTGACCCCGGCGCGGCCTCGCCGAGGCTGCCTGCAACGGGTTTGAACGTGAATTCGGTCGCGCAGGTGGAAGCGAACGGCTTGATGAAATCGAGCTTGATTCGGATTAGATCATGCGGACGGCTTTCAGTAATCGTCATGCGACCTTCACCCACCTGGTTATTGCCTGCCCACGAGTAGGTGGTGCCGGTCCCGGTTGAAGGTCCTTCGTAATTTCGCTTCAACGCAGGATCCAGCTTTTCCCAAGGGGACCATGCCTGCCATTTGTGAAGATCGTTAACCTGCGCGAAAACCACCGGCGGCGGAGCCGAGACCGTGATTGACCGCGTAACGCGGAATTCGGATGGCTGCAGCACAACGATGATGACAAACAGAACAACGATCACCGCGACCGTTATGAGGATCTTCTTGAGCATGGGAGCAATCTTTCTGTAGCGCATGGTTGTCCTGCCTTTGCTCTGGAGAGCTAGTCGGCGAGCCTGCAAGAGAACAACCCGTCTTGGCGGCTCCCAGGTTCTACTTCTTTCGCCGGGAGTCGACGGTCACAACTGTCCGCCATTTGCCATCGTCCCCTAACATTTCGGACTTAAAGACTTTGTGGTCATTGCTCTTGAACTCGGTGATTTCCTTGAACTTCGAGAGCTTCCCCGGAGCCATGGGACAGGGACCTTCTGTCTCGAGGGTCAGCTTCTTCCCACTGGCATCGACTGATCCCTGATATTTCCAGAGATAGCTCGACATCGAGTCGATCCAGGTTCCCACATACTTCTTTTGCTCAGGATCGTACCCAAGCGTGAGCTGATGAATGAATGGCATTCCCATCATTTCACCCTTGCCGTCGGCGACGACCCAGAAGCCGCCGATCATTCGCGCGTTCTCGATTCCATGTGCCTTCATGGGAGGTTTGCCCGGCTCCATGAAGATCTCGACGTCAGATTCCCATTCTCCGGCAAACTGCTGAAGCCATGCGTGCTCCTTCACCGGAGGGGGCATCTTCGGTAGCTCTTGAGCTTCGAGAAGAGTGGCGCCGCTGAGCAGTGCCACGGCGAACCAGGCGATCATCGTTTTTTTCATTATGTGTCTTGTTGTTTGTTGTTTCAATGTCGGAGTGCCAGAAATCGTGGGGGCGCAAAATACTTAGCGGTCAGGGCGCCACAAGCCCGCAAACATAGGCACCCGGGAGATTATGGACACCGCGATGCTTTTTTTGCGTCGGAGAATACCACGACTGAGTGTGCCGGCTTGCAAGGAAACCCACGCTTCTTCTCTGTCTGGCCTGTTTCTGGGCGGTATTGGTGCTTACGCACTGAATCCACAGCCTGAGCCGGTTGTAAACAGACGAAAGCCGCTTTATCAAGGTTGTTGGACGAATGTGGTGGCATCAATCTTCCAATCTTTGACCTCTTGCCGCGCGCCGCCGGGCCACGTGATCTCGATGCTTTCCACTGTCTCTTTGGCTCCCAAGCCGAACGTGAGGGGCAATTCCGATTGCGACAGGTAACCGCGCGCGGGCATGACCTGCTGAATGTGAGTGCGCGGGCCAACCCGTGCAAGCACCCTCGCGCCAATGGCATCGCGATTTGATTTTGTCCCGATCAACTTGAGTCGCAGGTAATGGTGGCCGAGCGATTGTTCGTTGCGCAGCAGGAGAGGGGAACCGCCGACTTGGGTTAGAACAACGTCCAGGTCGCCATCGCGATCGATATCCGCATAAGCCGAGCCGCGGCCGACGATCGGCTTGAACAAATCTGCGCCGACCCGCGACACCGCCACGACTTCGAACCCGCTGCGGCCATGGGCGCCACGATTCCAGAAAAGGAGCGCCGGCTGCGCGTAGTGCTGACTCGGCTGCACCTTCCCTATTTCCTCTTCGAGATGGCCGTTTGCGAAGAGCAGGTCTTGCCAGCCATCAAGATCGTAATCGAAAAAGAACGTGCCGAACTTCAGGAACAGACGACTCGCGGGGCCAACACCTTGTGGGATTGCCTCATCGCTGAAATTTAGCGGCGAACGCTGGGATATGTAGAGCGCGCTCATTTCGTTGGCGAAGTTCCCAATGGCAATTCCGACCGCTTCGTCATTGCGGAAGTAGGCGGAGTCGATTCCCATCGCGCCGCGGCTATTGCCATAGGTGTCAAAGGCGATCCCCGAGAGCGCGCCGATTTCGGCGAACGTGCCATCCCTCCGGTTGTGAAAAACGAAGTTCTGCACGGTGTCGTTCGCGACCACGAGGTCGAGCCAGCCATCGCGATCGAGATCGACTGGCGCGACACCCAGCGCCTTGCCGGCTGGCAAACCGGTGGCGCTGTTTTTGACGAGAATGCCGGCCTTTTCGGAGACGTCGGTGAAGCGACCGTTCGCATCGTTGTGGTAGAGCCGTGAACCCGCACCTTCGAAATTCATGGGCGGACCGTAGGCGCGTCCAATGCCAACGAGTTTGTAGCCGACCTCGAAGTCGATCTCACGTGACCACCTGACGTAATTGGCCACGAAGAGGTCGAGGTGGCCATCGTTATCGTAATCGAGGAACGCGCAACTGGTCGACCAATCTGCTGCATCGCCCGACACCCCCGCCGCGGATGTGACTTCGCGGAATTTGCCGCCACCTTCGTTGTGGAAAAGATGTCCGCCGCCGACAGCGCTGATGAAAACGTCCACCCGCCCGTCATTGTCGTAGTCACCGATCGCGGCCCCCATCCCATAAATGGCGACGTCGAGGCCGGAGCCGGCCGTTATGTCGGAGAAGTGTCCGCTGCCGTCGTTGTGGTAAAGCGCGGGAGTGGTCGGTAACTTGCCGGCCGGCATATGACCCGGCCAGTAGGTTGAATTGATGAAGAGTAAATCGGGAGCGCTGTCGTCATCGTAGTCGAAGAACACGACGCCACCGCCCATTGACTCCGGGAGCAGTTTTTCACCGTAGGCGCCGTTATTGTGGACGAAGGTGACGCCTGCTTCGCGAGTGAAATCCCTGAAGTGAGCCACCGGGACCTCGGCCGGCGGGGGATCCCGGCGGACCGGTGGTGCCAGCGTGGTGATTTTCGGCGCGGGTTGCTCGGGCTGACGTCTCAGTGCAAACATCACCGCTCCGATAGTCGCGGCGCCAAGCATCAGCATGACAAACGACCACCGAAACGCGCGCCCAATAATGCGGTCGTCCTGGTGAACAAGGTCCTCTGGTTCCGACGCTGGTGGTTCGGCCGCCATATCACCGGGCAAGCGCCGTCGTTGACTCTGGCAATTCTGGCGCGCCCAAACGGTGCAAGTCGTAAATCACGATCGCCTGCGCGGCATGATCGGCCGCCGGATTGGCCCGCCGGGCAATACCGATTGCGCGGTCCCGCGCGTTGTCATCCGGCCGGTAGCGCTCATGCAATTTGCGATGTTCGGTAGCGCGCTGGGCATCACCAAGCTGTTCATGAATGAGCGCGAGGTTGTAGTGCGCGGTGAGGTTCTCGGAATCGAGGGTCAGCGTTCTTTCAAATCGTTCCATTGCAGCCAGCAGCCACGTGCGCTGTTCTGATTCCGACCCCCGATCCATTTTTGCGCGTTCGACGAGGGTTTGGCCGAGTTCGTTGATCACTTCGTAATCCTTGCTGAAGTCGAACCCGCGCTGGTCCAGTTCGGGATAGCGATCTTCGAGGATGCTGCGGAACTCAGCGATAGCCTTGTCTAGAAAACCGTTTTGCTTGTTAACCAGGCCGGTGAGCCAGGCCACGGTCCAGCGCGGAGCGGGCGGATCAAACGTTGCCGTCCGCTGCAATGCCGCCACGGCATCTTCCAACCGGCCTTCCTTTAGGAAAACCCGAGCCAGGTTGAGCGGACCATCGACCTTCCCAGCCTGTTCGACCTGCAAAAATGCCTGCTCGGCCTGCGCGAGTTCACCCTTCTCGGCGCCTCTGTCGCCCTCGAGCAATAGGCCGATGCCGTAATCGTTCCACCGCTGCCACGGTGGGATAGCCGAGAGTTGTGGGCCGACCGTCGAGAGTGGCGCGGACTCGATGGGAAAGACGATCCGATCGGATGAGATGGTGGTAACGGGAAGCTTGTTCACATACTCTTTTCCAAAAACATACTGCATAAACGTGGTATCGAACTTTCGGTACTGGAGCTTGAGCTCGATCGTTAGCGGTTCCCGCTGCGCGTCGGGAACCTTGAAAGAGTAATGAACGATTTGCGCCGCACCGGGCGGTATTTGATGATTGTAAAGCGGTGTAAAAATGTCCTGCGGGTTGCGGCGGTCGATTCGCTTGCCGTGGCGGTCGAGCATATAGACATTAACAAAATGCGACCAGGGATCGACGGCATTATGCGGGCCGAGCCCGCCACTGCGTCCGAGCACCTTGTTTTCGCTCTCCATTCGCGCATCCAACCATACCTCGTTGGAATCGGCCGTGCCTTGGGTAAACGGATGTCCCACTTTCAGGGTGCGGAGGACGACTTCGAGCAGATACGTTTTGCCCGGCTGGAGCGCCGGTATCAGTGGCCGCAACGGCGCGATCAGTTTGCCATCGATCGCGCCGCCCTCTTTGAGCGCGAAGAGGTCCACGCGAACCGAGTCTTTCAACACCGCCTGGTGCGCTTTTACGACCTCGGGCGCGCCGCGGATATCGGCGATGCCAGTATTCGCCGCGGGGAAGAGGTGATTGTGAACGTTTAATTCACCCGGCTTTGCCGGGTCGTTGAATTTCGCTCCGAAGTCATTCGAGGCCACCAGGGGCATATGACACTCAGCACAATTGTTTTTCGCCTTTTCGGGATAATAAAAACTGCGCGCGTTGTGCCCGGAAACCCCGCTCAGAAGGAAACCGTCGTAGTGATTCTGCCCGCGCAGGAATTCCTTGTAATGGTTCAGCGCGTAGGGAATCGAAACCTTGTGGCAGGTCGAACAGAACTCTGCCGATTTGTGCAGCGGTTTGAGGAACATAGCCTTATGGAAGTCCGGCTTGGCCTTGACCAGTTGCTGATTGATATATTGCAGGATGGGGTTTTCGCTCGTGGCGAAGGGGTAATGAGTGGGCTCTTCGATGGTGAAGTCAGCATTGCCGCGCGTGCTGTTCACATGGGTGATGGAATGGCACACCGTGCAGGTGATGCCTGCTTGTGAGGTCGGGTGTTTTTCGAGGTCGAAGTTCGGGTCATCGAAGGCGCCGCTGAAAAACGGCACCGGGTCATGACATCCGGCGCACCAGCGCGCGGCCTGGACATTGCCGTCGCGCTTCAAGGCAACCTCTCGCGTTTCCTTCACACTGAAAAGATATGGCTTGTTATTGAAGGAACTGAAGTGGTGCACGCTATGAAACCAATTGTCGTAAGTGTCCTTGTGACACTGCATGCAATATTCGTTCATCTGAAGCGTCTTTGCCGGGATGAAGTTCCCGGTTGCGGTCCGCGCGAGCGACGGTTCGAAATACCTGGCGCCTTCCTTGGGGCCAACGGCGTTCCACTTGCGGGGATCCTGTGCGTGCAACACGACGAGAGCCGCGACGACCGCGACCACCGCAATTCCCCAGCGCAGTCCGGCGCGCCATTTGATGCGGGGGCCGGCGAGGCGGTGCAGCACATATAGCCACACGGCAAGTAGCGGCGTGATAACATGCGCCCAGTAAGCTGCCGACCGGGTATGCGGGTTTCTAATCTCGAATCCACTCACGCGCATCAAGGCGATACCGCTGAATAACAGAATCAGGCTGGTCAACAAAAGGGCATAGCCTACCCGCACGGCACGGCGGTTTGGCCGGTCATGCGCGTTGCGAATATGACACGCGCCAAAAACGATGAATGGGACCACCAGCAGCAACCCAAGCACCAGATGCGCGAGGAACATGAACTGGTAGAAATAGTTCTGGTAGGAAAGGCCTTGAAACCACTCGAGGAGCGTAATGCTCACGAGATAGAGCGAGTTTGCGCCGAGCAGCGCCACGAGCGCAAACACTATACCGAGCAGAATGTGCAGACGCGGGCCAACGGCGCGGACGTAACGGCGCCTGTCCGCAAGCGGCAATTCTGGATTAGGGACAGCCATGCGAAAACCTACCTTGGGGTGGAATCACCCGCGGATAGTCTATCGTGAGGAAGCAAAGGCCCCGACTTGCGAGAAGGGCGAAAGACCCAATGATGGCGCCGACGGCATCCGTACCTCCTCGCAGCAGGCAGGCCCGCGCCTGATCAACCGACATGTTCTCGATCGAATTCGCGGCAGGCTCCGTGAGGTCAATGACTTGTGAGAGATGCTGGTCCATAGGGATTTTTTCGCCGAGTCGTCAATGATCGCCGGGGGTATTTTTGCGCAGGGCGAGGGGGCCCACCCAACGCCGGTTATATTTGGGAATCCACCAATCGCCTTCGATGACAGGTCGCGGGTGGCGGCCGTAAAGTTGATCGTCCATGCCTTGAAAAGGCAGCGGCTCGACGGTCAGGCCTCGTTCCACGTGATAATCGCCATCCTTGTCCCACCCGGAGGAAAATAGAAAGAACTCTCTTTGATGGCCGGGTGATTTGGGTGGCAACTGCGCGGCCGGGAAAGTGAGGGTGACTTCATCGCCGCAATTGAGGATCACAAGCGCGTCGTCGCGTTTTGCCACCAACTCCCTGACGTCACCGTAACGCGTGCACCAGCCCGACGGAGTAATCAACCACGGTGCGGCCGCCTGCACTTGCTCATAGATGGGAGTCAGGGGGACGGTCCACGGTTTGCTTTCATACTGGCTGGTGCCATGCCAGTGAAGGTCGGCGGTGGCGGACGCAAGTGTGACTGAGCGCACTGGCGCATCGGCCCGTTCAAACAGCGCAATGCGGTCCCAGTGGATCTCGAACGCCGTAGTGAGACGCAGCCGTGACGTGTTGGTGGGCAGTTTTCCGGTTAGGTCGACGACTATCGATTTCGTTTTTCCGGCGGGCGCTCCACAAATAACATCGACCGATTGCCACCGTCCTTCGATTTCAGCTTCGAGTGTGGGAAAGGGGAAGGGCAGAGTTGGATCGTGTGAAGCGGCGACATTGGTCATGCCGCCGCCGAAACGCAGCCAGCCGGTAAGTGCCAGCGCCAGCGGGCGATCGGCTGGCAATGGACCGAAATCGAGCGTCACGGTGAAAGGCTCGGCGAGTCCCCGGAGCTGCGGCACGCGCAACCTGATGGGCGAAACGACCTCGCCATCCTTCCCGGCCAGCGTTGAGGTGACGTCGAATCCGTCGTTTCGGATGGCGCGCAGCAGCGGACGACGGTGGTGCAGCAAGACGATCTCGTGCGGCGGAAAGGGTTTGCCTGGCCGTAGCTTGCTGGTTGAAAACAGCTCCGTCCCGGGCGGGTGATCGGCGACGATCAATTGTGCCTGATCCAAATATGTGATCTCGCGCAGTTCGCTCGTGATTTGCAGCGTGTAATTGCCCTCGCGAGGGCTGACCAAAGATTCATCGCCGATGTGGACCAGCTCGTCAGTATCGGCGTCAATAAAACGGTCATCGGAAATCCGCAAACCCGCCGGTGAAGCGCCAAGCAGGTCGGTAACAAAGCGAAATCGGGTGCCATCCCACGTGTAAAGATACGGGCAGGAACCTGTAGGAAACTCGAGTTCCGTCACTTCGATGGGCGTTTTCGCATCGACCGCCATCGCACCAAGGTTCATGACCAGATCCGCCCAATGGACCGAAAACGAGTCGAGGCGCGCGCGTTGGCCGACGCCGATTTCGAGCGGCCGCGAACCGACGGTGCGGCTGGCGCGCCAGCCACCAGCTATCAATTCGACGCGGGCACCGAAGCCATTGGCATTCGAGCGTTTTCCCAAGAGGCGGATTTTCAATTGCCGGTTCCCATTGCCGCCGTCGTTGCGAAGCGATTGCAATCCCGATTCGCCGCGGTCGAGCAGAAGATCGGAGTCGCCGTCCGCATCCAAATCTGCGGCCGTCAGAGATGTGACCGGATCATTGCCAAAGGTATCGAGGCCAAGCTCGCTGGTCACTTCGTGGAAGTGGGTGTGTCCGAGATTGCGCCAGGCACGCAATCCGCTGCCCAGCGCGAAGATGTCCAGCCAGCCATCATTGTCGTAGTCCACCAGTGCGAGCCTGGTGATCGTGAAGGTCGGCAGAGGAATGGTTGCACGGGATGGCAGACCGCCGAATACGATCTCGATGCCGCTGCCGGTAGCGACCAAAAGATCGTGTCGAAGATCGTCGTTAACGTCCCCAACGGCGATTGAACCGCCGGCGGGCCATGGAGGCGAAGGTGTTTCTGCGCTCGTGGCGTTCTCACTGACATCGATGGTGGGATCGAGGCGCGGAACAGTTGGCGCGGCCAGTTTCAAGGGGCCGCCATGCTGGTTCAGCCACAATTGCGGGGCCTCGGCATCGCGAACGAGAAAAAGATCCGGAAGATCGTCGCCGTTCCAGTCATCGACAAGGATTTGGCGCACATCTGCCGGAGCATTCGGGACCACGGAAGCGGCCGGAAGCGCTCGAAAAACCAGCCCGCCTTGATTGCGGAAAAAGGCGAGCTTGCCTGCGTCGATGGCTATGAGGCCGAGCTTGCCGGTGAAATCCAGATCGGCCAGCACCGCCGCGCTGGCTCGGAGCTCGCGCAGTCCTGAAGCATCGGTCGCGTCCGTGAAATTTCCGTCTTTGCCCAGCGCAAAAACTTTCGCGCCCTGATCGGAAAGCATGAGAACGTCGTCGAGTTGATCGTTGTTTAGATCGGCCACGAGGCATTGCCGATAGCGCGCTCCGGCAAGACCGGGCAGCGGCTCCTTGAGTTTAACCAATCTGCCGTCGCGATTCTCGAGCACACAAAGTCCCTCGACCGGGTCAACGACAAGAAGACTGCGGCGGCCGTCACGCTGAAGATCGACAATTCCGAACGGCCCGCGCTTTCCCGCGAGACCTTGGTCTCCTGTCACATCAAAAAATACGACCTTTACACCCGTAGCCGCGGGCTGCTCGGGTTTCACTTTTGGCAAGCGCGCCATGGTATGCTTGCATTTCTCGAAAAACGTCGGGTCACTCGGCAAATTGGGGCGCTTGGCCATGATCTCCTGGTGACGCTTGATCTCTTCTTGCGCGGGCTGCGGCTGATCGAGCCGAATGAGCACCTGGCTCAATGCATAGTGCGCGGCCGGATGTTCCGGTTCGAGATTGATTGCCGTGGAAAATGCGCTCGCCGCCTCTTCCCATTGGCCAAGAGCCTGGCAGGCACGCCCGATTTGAAAGTGCACCGCTGAGACGGCCGCGTCTATGAATTCGGATTGTTGCAGCGCCTTAAGCGCGTCTTCGGCCTGGCCCAGGCGCAGCTTCGCGCAGCCGATCACATAAAGCGCCGCGGCTGAATTCCTCTCGAGTTTAAGAACTTCCTGCGCCTGGGCGATGGCAGCTTCCTTTTCATCCGCCAGCAACAGGGCATTCGCGAGATTTAGATGCACATCCGGCTGGGTGGGCTCGATGGCGAGGGCTTTTCGAAATGCCTCGATGGCGGGGCCGGACTGTGCATTCTCCAACGCACTCCTGCCGCGCAGAACCAGCGACACGAAATCTTCGCCCTCTAGCTGCGGCTGTTTCTTCCGCAGGCGCGGAATGATGAGGGCAATACCAAGGCCAATGCAAAGTGCCGCTGCCACCCAAACCAGAAGTTGCCTGCGCGTGGTCATTGTGGGCCGTGCGGATTCATCGCGGTGCGAACCTGATTTCGCAGCGTCAGTGCGCTCGAGTCGTCAGGACTTAGTTCGAGAGCACGATCGAGTTTTGCCATCGCTGCAGAAAGCTGGCCGGTCATGGCCAAGGCTTGTCCGAGGAACGTGTAGCTGGGCGCAGAACTCGGTTTAAGCGAGAGCGCTCGCTCGAACGCCTCAACCGCCTCGTCAGGCTTCTGCTGAGCGGTCAGACTCAGCCCAAGATTATGCCAGGCTTCGGATAGCTCTGGTTTGAGCTGGATCGACTTCCGGAAATGCCGCTCCGCTTCCGCGAATTGTTTCTCGTCATAAAACACGCCGCCGAGTTCGATGTGAGCCACCAAAGAATCCGGGGCGAGCGCCAGTGCCTTTTGCAATGAATTTGTTGCGCTTGCACGATCACCAAGGGAGCGCTGAACTTTCCCCAAGCCGATCCATGAGCGCGCCTCACTGGGATACTCGCGCACCGCGCGTTGAAAGAGTTCGCGGGCCTGGGCGAAATCTTGCTGGAGGATAGCGTCGTCGGCGCGTGTGAAAAGGGCATCTTTGCCGACCCAAAAAGCGAGGGCCTCCTGGCGAAAAGGATCGGGCCAGAAGGTCTTTTCGGGCAGCGAACTTGCGGCCCGCAGTTCTTGGGCGGACGCGCCCGTCTCTCCGAGACGCTGGAGCACCGTGGCGAGCAGCATGCGGCTGGCTTTGACTCCCGGGGCGTGCTGAAGCGACCGTTCGAGAAAACTTCGGCTCTCGGCCAGTCGGCCCCGTGTGAATTCGAGACGCCCCATGTTCAGCAGCGCGCGGGCATTCTCCGGCTCGCGTTTCAGGACATGTGCAAGATGCGCTTCTGCCTCATCGAGGTGACCGCGTTCGAGAGCGAGTTCGGCGAAGCGCAAGCGCGGTGCAGCGGGGCCGTCGCCCACGAGGCTGGCCGCACGCCGCAGCATCGGAAGCGCCTTGTCCATGTCCTCCTCGGCCATCGAGAGTCCTCTCAGATAAGGCCAACGCGGATTGCGCGGGCTGAGCCGTTCGGCCATGGCGAACGCGACGTCAGCCTGTCCATTGAAATGATGCATGTAAAAAGTGGTCGCAAGCCTGCCCCAGGCCGTTCCGGATCGCGGCAGCAGCCTGACGAGGCGCTCCCTGCGTGCGATGGCTTTCGCGATGGCGGGATCGACCCCTTCGAGATCGGACAATGGCGGCCGAGGCGCCGTGAGATAAACGGTGGCAATTCCGGCTCCCGCCGCCGTCAACAAAAGCAGCGCCAACAGCCAGCGTCTCCGCCGGTGCACCGGCTGGTGACGCTCTTTTGGTCCCAGCATTGCCACTTGATTGTTCATCGCGGCGATCTCGCTTCAGGATCCTGTGATTCCCGGCCGGCCACAATCTTCCCCTGCCCGCGACGCACGGTCACCACCCGATCTGCAGCGGTGCCTGGGAATGATTCGGAAGAGCCGTCCGGCCATGTTACTTCGATGGCCGACAGCTGGTCGACCGCCCCCAAGCCAAAATGCGCGCGCGAATCACTGCTGCACTGGTAGCTGCTGCCAGGCACGATCCAGTTCGTCCAGCGTTTGCTCGTTGTCACAAGGGTAATCTTCGCGCCGAGCGCGTCCCGTCCACCATAACGGGGTTCGATGGCCCGCACCAGAAGCCAGTGCCCGCGCTTCGGCGCGATATTCCGGTAAATCCGCGCGCTACCCGCGACACTTGTCGTCACAAGATCGACGGCGCCGTCTCCGTCAAGATCGCCCCATGCGAGACCGCGGCCCACATGCAGCGTCTGGCAAAAAGCGTTGTTGCCGGGCGAGACATCGCGGAATCTTCCCGTGCCTTCGTTCCAGAAAATCTGATTCTGCTCGGCGTAAAGGCTCCAAAATGGGCCGAGTGTCTCGACGACTTGCGGAGGCGGCTGGACCAGGGCGGAGCGTCGCACCCGGCCGTTGACCACCGCGAGATCCGGGAATCCATCGTGATCGAAATCGGCGAACACAGTGCCGAAGCCGGTTCCATGCCAATGCGACCCCGTGAGACCGGTGGAAGCGGTGCGGTCCTGAAAATACCCCTGAGGACGCTGGGAGTAGAGGGCGTGGTATTCCTCGGTGAGGTGCGTCACAAAAAGGTCGATGAAACCGTCGCCCTCGATGTCACTGAAGGCGATTCCCATATTCGCCTGAGGCCGGCCCATCGCGTTGTAAGCGATTCCGCGAACCACCGCTTCGTCTTTGAATGTGCCATCGCGTTGATTGATCCAGAGGTTGTTGGCGCCGGCGTCGTTGGTCACGAAAATATCCTGCCACGCGTCGCCGTCGAAATCCGCGCAAAGTATGCCAAGTCCCGCTCCCGCTGAAGTGCTGAGTCCACATTTAGCGCTCACATCTTCAAACAGCACTTTGCCTTCGGCGCATCGGTTACGGAAAAGCCTGGCGCTCGTACCGGGAAAGGCTGTCGGCCCGCAATAATCGGGTTTGCCATTCGGGCCGGTGCACCGCCTGGACTCGTCGTAATCCACGTAGTTGACGACGACGAGGTCGAGCCAGCCGTCGCGATCGTAATCAAAGAATGCGGCGGCGCATGCCCACCGCGGGTTTTCGAGGGCGGAGGCCGCGGCAACATCGGTGAATCGGCCATGGCCGTTGTTCGTGAACAGGCGAACGCCGCCATACTCGCAGACCAGGACATCAGGCCGGCCATCATTGTTGACGTCGCCGATTGCCACCCCCATGCCTTGTCCGGTCACGTCCAGACCTGAGGCTGCACTGGCATTTTTGAAACTACCGTCCGGTTCGTGGTGGAATAGTTGGTTGGGCGAATTTGAACCGCGCCCGGCGTTTTGGAGCAGGTAAAGGTCGACCCGGCCATCGTCGTCATAATCGAACAGTGCCGCCCCCGAGCCGACCATCTCCGGCATGAAAAATTTTCCCTCCGGCCCCGGATCATGGACGAAGTGCAGCCCGAACGCATCCGTGGCATCTTCGAACAAAACGGGGCCGGCACTTTTCGCCGGAGGCGCCGCAAGGTCATTGGCCGCAGTCGTGACAGTTTGGGGACTGCGCTCGCAGCCCATCAACGACGCAACGAGCGTGCCGGCGGCGAGAATCCAACCGTTTTGCGGGCCGATCAAACCGATCGCTGGCGGCGCAAAGCCAGAAGACTCAATAGTGTCGCGCCGAGGAGTCCGAGCGAGGCGGGTTCGGGAATTTGCTCGACGATTTGAACACCGTCGACCGGGGCGCGAAAACTATTGGCGGCATCCAGATTTGCGAAAATGTCGAGAGTTGCGCCGGTGACGTTATCAAATTTGACGTAGTTGCCAATAACAGTGCTTGTCGCGAGCACAAAACTATTCTGTACGTCGCCGGTGAGCACGTCAACGTTGACCCCATTTACCGTGTAGTCACTAAAACGGCCTGGCCCATCAGCGGGAGTCGGATCGTTGGGATCTGCGTTCTCATTGCGCCGCGTGTAAATGTAAACATCGTAAAGTGAGAACGGCACATTCTGAAACTGGACGTTCGCAGGAGTGCCGGTGCCCGCGTCAAGGTAATCGCTCAGGAGATCGTTGGTTGGGGAGGGAGTGAGATTGCGGCCCCAAGTATTGTTGCTCGCGAAAAAGACGTCTACTCCGGTTGCTGCGCCGGTGCTGTCGACGAGCCCAGTAAGCGCCCCGCTGGCGCCTTGGGCATTGTTCCAATTCGCCTGTGGCACCACGCCAGTCACCTCGCCAGCATCCACAGTATCAACGTCGGGATCAGGTGCCTCGCTGCCCGCCCCGCCGCTGAAGTTCAGGCCGATCATTCGGCCATCAGTGAGCACTTGCGCCTCGGCAGTTGTGGCAACCGCGATCAAAGAGGTGAGAAGTATAATAGTTTTCATCGTGCGCATTAGATGGGGGGGCTTTGGCGGGCTTCGTTGCTATCTGGGTAGAGCCTAGCAACAGATTGAAGCGTGTTCAGTTCCGCCGGTCAATAGTTTTTCTACGAAAACGATGTGCGAATTGGCCATTTGAATGTGTGAATCAGCGTTCAGCATATTCCGCGCTCTGCGCTTGGCTTTGGTTGCAGGGCGCAGACTTTGCCTCAACGTTCAGGCGCTTCCATGCGGTTGTCATCGCTCTTCCTGCTCGTCGCCTGTGGCCACGTGGCGCTCGCCCAGGCCCCACAGTGGCATAACGAAGACGGCTATCGATGGCACGAGCTTACGATCTCCGCGGAGGGCAAATCGGGCTTCACGCTTATGGCACCCGGTCACACCGGAATTTCATTCAAGAACGAGCTCGATCTACATGAACGCTCCAAGAACCGGGTGTTGGACAATGGCTCGGGGGTGGCGATGGGTGATTATGACGGCGACGGCCGGGTCGATCTGTTTTTTGCGCATCTTCATGGGAGAAACGCTCTCTACCGTAATGGAGGAGACTGGAAATTCTGGCTCGAAGCCGACCAGGGAGCGGTTTCGAGCGGATGGGATTATTGCCGCGGCGCAGTTTTTGCAGATGTCAATGGGGATCGCGCCGTCGATTTGTTGATCAGCACCACTGGGCGCGGGGTGCACGTCCTTGCCAACGATGGAACAGGGAAATTTCGCGACTTCAGCAAAAGTGCGGGGACGCGGAGCGAGAATCCCGGCCTGACCATGACGCTGGGGGACGTGGACGGCAATGGGACGCTTGATCTCTACGTCGCCAACAATCGTGCCGAGGACATCCGCGACCGCGGGAAGGCCTCCTTAATGCAAAAGAACGGCCGGCTGATCGTACCTTCATATTTACAGCATCGATTTGTGATCGATGAAACAGATGGACTGCTCGAATACGGAGAGCCGGACACCTTATTTCTGAACGATGGGCAAGGGCACTTCCAGCCCGTCTCCTGGACGGGGGGCGTATTTATGGATGAAGCGGGAAGCGCTCTTGAAGGACCGCCGCGCGATTGGGGACTGACGGCTGCTTTTCGCGATTTAAACGGGGACGGCGCCCCCGACCTTTACGTGTGCAACGACTATTGGACGCCGGACCGGATTTGGATCAACGACGGTCGGGGGAGGTTTAAAGCGCTGCCCAACCTGGCGATCCGGCACACGTGCAGCAGTTCGATGGGGGTGGACTTCGCCGACCTCGGGCGGACCGGCGCGGTCGACATCTTTGTGGTGGATATGCTCAGCCGCGAGCACACACGACGTCTCACGCAGTTGCCGGCAGACAAATTTGAAGAAGACCCGGCAGGCCGGTTCGAGCGGCGTCACCAGATCATGCGCAACACGCTCCTGCGCAATCGCGGCGATGGAACCTTCGCCGAGATCGCGGATTACGCGGGGCTGCGCGCCGCGGAATGGGCCTGGCAGCCGATCTTTCTCGATGTCGATCTGGACGGCTGGGAAGATGTGCTGATCAGCGCCGGCCACATCAGGAACGTGCAGGATCGTGACGCGAATGAGCGCATCGAGAAATTGAAACGCAAAGGCGCGCTGGTGCCGGCCGGTCTGTTTTTGCAGGAAGCAGCTCCAAAAACGCGGCAGGAGCATTTCACGGCCGAACTCTACTATGGAATGCTGCAATATCCGCCACTCGATGCGCCCATCGTGGCGTTTCGCAATCGAGGCAATCTGCAGTTCGAAGAGATGACCGCAGAATGGGGCCTGGCCGCTCCAGGCGTGCATCAGGGAATGGCGCTCGGCGACCTCGATGAAGACGGCGACCTCGATGTTGCAGTAAATAATCTCAACGCGGTGGCTGGTATTTATCGCAACGAGACCCGCGCACCCAGAGTGGCGGTTAGATTGCGTGGTGCGGCGGGAAACACGCAGGGCATCGGCGCGAAGATCAATCTCCTGGGTGGGGCCGTCCCGGCGCAGAGCCTCGAAGTGATCAGCGGCGGGCGCTACCTCTCGGGGTGTGACCCCATGCGGGTTTTTGCGGCGGGAAAATCGGAAAACGGAATGACGATCGAAGTGACCTGGCGCAGCGGCAACGTTTCGATGATCAAAGGAGTGAAGCCGAATCGCCTTTATGAAATCGAGGAAGCGGGCGCAAAGCCTGGTCCGGCACGCCGAGCCGAGCCGCCACCTCGATTGCCGCTTTTCGCCGATGTGACGGACCGTCTGAATCACACCCATGTCGAAAACGACTTCGATGACTTTGCGCGCGAACCATTATTGCCGAATCGTCTAAGCCGGCTCGGACCGGGCGTGGCTTGGCACGATGTGAATGGCGATCGACACGAGGATCTCGTCATCGGCAGCGGCAAAGGGGGACGTCTCGCCATCTTGCTAAACAATGGAAAAGGCGGGTTCGATCCAATCGCGGACGAGGCCGTCACCGGCCCGCTCGAGCGCGACCAATGCGGATTGGTGGCGTGGAGCGAAACTCGAGACGGCCCGCCCCCGGGCCGCAACGCTCGAGACGCCCCGCCCCCGGGCCGCAACGCTCGAGACGGCCCGCCCCCGGGCCGCAACGCTCGAGACGCCCCGCCCTCGGGCCGCAAAACCAGCGCGATTGTAATCAACCTGCTGGCCGCTGCCGCGAACTTCGAGGACGGAAAAGCCGAAGGCGAATCGGCGTCCGCCCTGATCTTCCACGACAGCAAAGCCCGTCCTGTCGAAGGGCTTCCTGGCGTCTCGGCAAGCACTGGTCCCCTCGCGCTCGGTACTCTCGACGGCCACGGCCTCGCACTGTTTTCCGGAGGGCGAGTGCTGCCCGGGCGATATCCCGCGCCGCCTGGCTCACGCCTCTTCCGCCACCAAATCGGGAAATTCGTCATCGACGAAACAAACAGCCCACGGTTTGCGAACCTCGGGTTGGTCACCAGCGCCTTATTCACCGACCTCAGTGGCGATGGGTTCTCCGATCTCGTGGTGACATTGGAATGGGGCCCGGTGGCCGCCTTTCTCAATGACGGCAAAGGGAACCTGCGCGAGGCCACCGACGAATTAGGCCTCTCGAAAAAACGCGGTTGGTGGAACGGGATCGCCTCGGGCGATTTTGATGAAGACGGCCGCATGGATCTTGTCGCGACAAATTGGGGACTCAACAGCAAATACGAGCATCATTACGACGCCGAGCACCCCCTCGAGATTTATTACGGGGACTTCAACGGCGACGGAGTCTCCCAGATCCTCGAATGCCATTACGATGCGCAACTGGGCAAGGTCGTCCCCGACCGCGGACGCCATACCCTCGCGCCGCTCATTCCCTGGATCGCTCAGGCGATGCCAACGCATGCGGCTTTCGCGGCTTCGAGTATCGAGGAAATTTTTGGCGAACGACTTCGGCAGGCAGCGTCAGTCTCGGCAAACACGCTCGCGCACACGGTTTTTTTGAATCGCGGTACCAGCTTCGAGACGCTGATGCTGCCATCTGAAGCGCAGTGGGCGCCGGCCTTCGGCGTGACAGTGGCCGATTTCGACGGCGACGGCCACGAGGACATTTTCATCGCGCAAAATTTCTCCGCCGCCCAACGTGAGACACCGCGCATCGATGCCGGACGGGGCTTGCTTCTTCGGGGCGATGGCAGAGGCGGATTCCTGCCGATGCCGGCCCCGGCCTCCGGTCTCGAAGTTTATGGCGATGGCCGTGGCTGCGCCGCCGCCGATTACGATGCCGATGGCCGCACCGACCTCGTGGTGGCGCAAAACGGCGCCGCCACCCGGCTTTTTCACAACGAAAAGGCCATTCCAGGAGTGCGCGTCCGTTTGCGAGGAACCTCCGGCAATCTTGATGCCATCGGCGCCCAGGTCCGCCTCGTTTTCGGCAAGCGCCATGGTCCCGTCCGCGAATTGCAGGCCGGGAGCGGCTATTGGTCGCAGAATTCGCTCGTGCCGGTGCTTGGCTCGTCCGCCACGCCCACGGCAGTGTGGGTACGATGGCCCGGAGGCAAAGTTACCACCACGAAAATTCCGGCTCGAGCCAAAGAGATCATCATTGAGAAGTAGTTTTAGGCATGCCCGGCGGCACGTCCGCGACGAAGGCGAGCCTTGTGACTCGCCGCAAATGATTGATAGTCGCGGCGCACCCATGCGCTGGACGTTGTCGATGTTATTGCTCTGCGGAAGCTCACTGGCTGGCGCATTCGATTCGCCGAGCTACCAGGATTTTGAGCAGCCTCCGCATAGCTACTGGCAGAGAACCCTGAACGATCCCTTCACGCGGCTCAAGGCAGACCTCGATTCAGGAATCATTTCGCTCGATCGCACGAGCGAGCGGGCGTTCCTCGTCAGCTTGCTGAAGGCCCTCGATATTCCATCGAGTTCGCAAATGCTGGTTTTTTCAACGACGAGCCTTCAATTGCGGCTCATTCGGACGCACAACCCCCGAGCGCTATTTTTCAATGAAGATGTGTATCTCGGCTTCGTCCCTAACGGTCAGATCGAGATCGTGTCGCTCGACCCTGAAGTGGGGGGCATCTTTTACCTGATGGATATTCCGCGGGAGGATCGGCCTCTGCGCATCGAGCGCTCGGCGCGTTGCATGAACTGCCACGCTGCGGCAGAGACCAGCTATCTTCCTGGCCTGACGATCAAATCGTCCGTGCCTGGCCCGAATGGCGGCACGGTTGCTTCGTTTCGGCAGGAACGCGTCGGACACGCTGTGCCATTCGAGGAACGCTTCGGCGGCTGGTATGTAACCGGACGGCATGCGATCCCAAATCATTGGGGTAATCTAAGCGGCCGACTCTTCGAGGGCGAGCTGACGAAAATTCCACTCGATCCAGGAAGCCAGTTCCGCGTTGAAAAATACCCTCACCCGAGCAGCGATATCCTGCCGCAGCTCATTCACGAGCATCAGGCCGGCTTTGTGAATCGCGTGCTCGAGGCTTCCTACCGGACGCGCACGGCGTTGCACATCAGCGAGGGCAAATTGAGCGCCGGGCAGATGAGCGAACTTGACGAACAGTCCAATCTGCTGACGCGCTACCTGCTCTTTGCCGACGAAGCGAAGCTCCCCGGTCCCGTTGAGGGCGATGAATCATTCCGGGAAGACTTCCTGAAGACGCGCCGCATCGCGTCCAATGGACTGTCGCTCAAAGATTTTGATTTGCAGACAAGGCTGTTCAAGCACCGGTGCAGCTACATGATCTACAGCCGCGTCTTCAACGGCCTGCCGGCGGAAATGAAACAGCGCGTGTATCGCCGACTCGGCGAAGCATTGAACACCGCGAACCCCGAGCCCGAATATGCGTGGCTGCCAGCGGCCGAAAAGAACGCCATCCGCGCCATCCTGAAAGAAACACTCTCCGATTTGCCAGCGGGGTGGTGAAGGGCGAGCAACACCAGAGTAGCGAAACAGGAAGATGAACCGTCACGGCGAGCTAAAGAGTCGAGCGTCCACTGTAGTAGAGATCTTGTGCGTCATTGCTGTGATCACTGCTCTGATTGCACTCTTCCTCGGCGGAGCCGCGATGTCTGTCTGGAAAGCGAAACGAGTGAAGAATGATCTCGATCGGCGACAACATGCCATCGAAAAGCTGTCCGAATCCGGCGATGCTTCATCACTTGAGTAGGCGCCGACACCACCGCGCCGCTCCGCAACGGAGAGGCGAGGGGCGCCAGCGCAGGTTAGGCGGCGTGGTCATTTGGTTTTGTGCTGGACCAAGCAAATCTTTGTTCCGTCCGGAAAAGTCAGATGAGCCAAACCACCCGGCTTGACGAACCACTGAATCTTAGTCTTGTCCTTCACGGTAATCGTCCCTGTGCGGTCGCCGCCTCCGACATGGCTGTAGTCGTGGATCCACTGCTCGCGGGTAACCACGTCGTAGCGCAAGACCGCCTTGAACTCAGCTTTGGTAATCTTGAAGTCCTTGAAATGGTCCCTTCGTCCCGGCTTCACGAGGTCAGCAACAAACTCCACGATGTCCTCAAATGAGGGCACTTTCCTTTCGGCTGCGAGCGTGGGACCTGCCACCAGCAGCGTGATGGCAAGAATGAAGTGTAATGCTTTCATGCGCGCAAACGCCGCCAAACATTCTAAATGAGTTGGTTTGGCGTCTGACACAGACGCCCTACAAAATCGATCAGCGACAAGAGTGTCGCTGCTACGAATCAGCTTCCGGCGATGACGACGGCCGGACTCAACACACCGCTTGCCGACTGAGACCTGACAGCCACAGCATCCGCGCCCACCGGCATGGAGAGCGGTCCGGAATTCGCCTTCGAAACAGTGGCGGTTTCCCATCGTCCTGCGCGCCGGGCCTGAACGACGAGCCAACGGCTATCTGCGGACGGCTGAACCTGGAACTGTGCTCCGTTACGCGTGACCGTTGGGGGCAGCGGGGCGTGCCGGCCGAGCCAGGGCGTCGCGGGAACAACCGCCTTGCGCGCATACTTGCCGTTTTTTAGTTGCGAGACGATGCCGCCGCGGTCTTTGCTCAGCGAACTGATCGACCAATGAACATGCCCGTTGCCGCCGGTTCCGCCGCGCGACAACTCGATTTGTTTTACGATTTCACCGGCCGACCGTTTGCGGTCCTCGCGGCTGCCGATCCGAGCCGTGGCCATACCGGGCCAAAGGCAACGGTCGCTTACGTTTTCACTCTGCCACCACCGCAACAGCGAGGCGAAACTTTGCTGGGGTGAGTCGATGCGCCAGTAAAGCTGCGGCGTCATGTAATCGCACCAGCCCTGGCGCAGCCAATGCCGGGAATCGGCGGCGATCTGCTCGAATGAATCGAGTCCTTTCACACCGGCAGGATAGCCGGGCCGCCAGATGCCAAATGGGCTGATGCCGACTTTCACCGACGGCTTGTCCATTTTTACCGCCTGGTAGAGCGCGCTCACAAAGGCATTGGTGTTGCCGCGCCGCCATTCGTTGCGCTCTTTGCCGCCGCCGTATCGTTTGTGGGTGGCCTCGTCGGGAAATTCTTTGGCTCCCGATGGATACGGATAAAAATAATCGTCGATGTGCACGCCATCGATGTCGTAACGCCGCACGACATCGCGCACGACGGAGAGCGCGTGGGTGCGAACGCCCGGCTCGCCCGGATCGAACCAGCGCGTGCCGCCATAATTACGAACCCATTCAGGATGAAGCGCCGCCAGGTGTTGGCCCGTGGGGGGATGATCCTTCGCGGCCTGCGCGCGAAACGGATTAAACCAGGCATGCAATTCGAGCCCACGCCGATGCGCCTCAGCTACGGCGAATGCCAGGGGGTCGTATCCTGGGGAAACACCCATTTTTCCGGTCAGAAACGGCGACCACGGCTCGAGACGCGAAGCATAGAGCGCGTCACCCGCCGGCCGCACCTGGAGGATGACGGCATTGAGATTGAGCGAGCTCGCGAGATCGAGCAATTGGCGCAGTTCCGCCTGCTGAGCCGCGACGCTCAGGCCGGGCTTCGAGGGCCAGTCGAGATTATGGACGGTGGCAATCCAAGCGGCGCGGAATTCGCGGTCCGGTTCCGGAATGGCATCAGTCGCCCGGGCCGGCAAAATGGCGCAATAAGCGCTGAGAATCGTTGCTAAGGCGCAAACCAATTTCAGTGGGGGCATATTGGGGGACAGTATATTCCCCTATGGCTGCTGTTTTCCAATCGAAATTTTCGAAAGATTTGGGCCGGGGCGCTAGATATCAAAAACGATCCACCACGGTCCTCGGGTGCAGTTCGATCCTCCAAATATAGCCGGCAGCTAGCCGAAAAGGGCGAAATCTTATCGACTTTTCCTACCCGGGCTTCATACGCGGGTGGCTCTTTAACCAGGATCGCCAAAGCGGACTCCGTAAATTACCCACTCGGCAATTCCGTGAACGGATTGAAAACCTTGAGACCCGGCCGGCGGAAGTCTCGGTCATTGCCCGTGACGATGGTGAGGCCATACCGACGGGCGGTGGCGGCGATGAAGCTATCCTCCGCAGGCATTCGATGACCGGCTTTTTCGAGGATGAATTTCTGGTCGGCCCAAACATGCGCGGTGGCGGTGTTAAACGAAAGGATGCGGCCTTGCAGCGCATCAACACTCTGCGTGAGCCACCATTGCAGTCGTTCCCTCGCGCGGCCCTCTTTTGTGCGAATCCAATAAGCCACTTGGGCAATCACGATGGTGCTAGTGTAACAATCGTCTCGTTCACGCTCCAGCCAAGAGACCACCACAGGGTTTCCTCTAGTTTTCACCGGCTGGCTCAGCACGTCGGCATCAAGCAGCCAGCTCACAGTTTGAGCTTCTTTGGGAGCTCCCGGCTGCGCGGTGGAAGATCATCCATTGGCACCGGGCACTGTTTCCAGACTTCCAGCCAGTTCGATTTCCGCTTCAAACGCCGCAGAATTACCGTGTCCTCATCCGCATCGAAAGTCGCGTCGAATTGATCCCCCGGCCTGGCTGGTGCGAGACTCGTTGGGATGCTGACACGCCGTTTGGCATCGAGAGTCACAATCATGGTGGGATAATCCCACCTAAGGGGAGCCTTGTCAATGTGCGCGCTTCCCAGTCGTTGGGAGGCAGGATTCTTTCACTGTGTTGGGAATTATGAACCTGGGCTGGGAACAATTTCCGGTTCCCGGGCTTTTCGAGAGGCGACCGGTTTTTGCGGACGGCCTGCTGTCGGGGGAGAAGGGGGCGATGTCTTCGCGAGATGCCGGGCGAAGAACCAGGCGATGACGCCGAGAACAAAAACCAGGGCGATGAGGAAGTAGAACCAGAAGACGACTTGTTTGATGCCGCTGGTGAAGCCGTACGAGTGAAGTCCCACGCCTAACAAATTTACATGCCACCACGAAAAGATCACCACGGCGCCAGTCAGGAGGGTGATCATGTGGAGACCGAATTCCCGAATATAACCACCCATGCGTGCGTGGAGGATGATGAGAAATGAGAGCACGATCATGAGGGCTCCGTTCTCTTTTGGGTCCCAGCCCCAGAAGCGGCCCCAACTATCATTGGCCCAGAGCCCTCCGAGAATCGTGCCGACGAGTGAAAACAAGAGTCCGAAACAAACGATGCCGTAGGTGCAGGTCGTGAGGGTTCGATAAAACTCCGCGTCCTTTCGTTTCGGGTCGAAGAGACGGGCAATCAGGTAAACACCGGCGAATCCCGCCGCCAGCATCCCCGCGGCATATCCCATGTTAACAGTGGTGACGTGAATCGACAGCCAGTAGTTGGTGTTCAGAACGGCTTCGAGGGGCGCGAGGGTGTCGGACCCTTCCCTGGCTTCATACTTCATCGAAATGAACATGCCAACGGCTGCGAGCGCGGCGGTGACTGGCAGAGCCAGCTTTCTCCGTGTCAGAGCCTCAGCCACAAGTCCGACGATAACCATCACTGAACTGATGAAGAGGATGGTTTCATAAAGGTTGGTCACCACAGCGGTGGCCCAGCGTCCCATGATGACCGCGCGCAGGACCATGCCGGTCACCACCAGCGCGAGGCCTCCCGCCGTCAGCGCCCACGTTCCGGCGTGCAGCCAGCGCGTGCTTGTCGCCTTGGAATCCTTGAGCCATGTTACCGCTTGAAAGATGAACGCGAGCACGAACGCCTGGAGCGCGTAGTAGAAGAAATCGGCCCTGTTGTAAATGATTTCCCAGGGCACTCGCCATTCCTGGCCGCGGGCGGTGGCTTTCTCCTTGATTTCGCCGGCCATGGGCGCCAGCGCCGAGGCGAAAGCGCTTTTGTCATCCCGCTGGGCGGCCAGATTTTCCCACGCCCCTAACGTTTTACCAGAGAATTCCTGCATGGCTGGCGAGACCAGCCCTCCGATGATGAGGTGGCCGAAGGACATCCATTCTTTTTGTTCATCTTGAAGCGGCGGATAAAGGAATAAAGCCATCGATTGCATGGCCAGGTCGCGCACCGGTTGAGGGACGTCGTCGAACCCGAGAACGCCGCCGGTGTCCTTGAGCGCGTTGACGAACGCACTGATCGGGATGCGGCCGTCCTTCACGGCGCTGGCGAGCTGCGGCGGCGCAGGTCCCTCGCCGGCGGCGAGTCCGTTGCGCGCCCAGTCCAGGCATTGCACCAACCGTTCGAAATCGGCGACATTTTGCGCCAGGTTGATGATCATCTGCTGGATCGGCTCGCGCTGGTCGGCTTTGATCTTGTCGTATTGATCGTGCAGTTCGCGCAGCCGCGGAATGGCCGGCTCGAGCTCGTTGTAGCTGTAACGCTGGCGGCGGGAGTCGTGAGCTTTGAGACCGACCGCCGTGACCGCCCCAGGGTCATCGACGACAAAGATTGGATACGCCTTCGCCTCGGCTGGGTAGAACAGGCAATCGAGCAGCCATTCCGCCGGCTTAAGGGTGCGTTTTGTTTCGTCGGTGAACTTGAGCCGCAGCGTGCGCGATCCGTGGAAGCGCAGCATTTTGACCCCAGCCAGGGTTTCCAGCGGCTTGACGCGGCCAGCTTCCTGAACGGGAAGGCTCGCGAAAGTCTTGACGATTTCCTGAGGCCAGGGCGGCACCTTCTTCGATGCGTCGACCGGGATTTTTGCGACATTGGAAAGAATCTCTCCCAGGCCGATGCCGAAAACGACGAGGGCAACAGCCAACAGCGGCAGCAAACGTTTCCATTTCATAAGGCGGACTCCCGTTTGGCGGCGCGGTTGATTGCGGCGCTCAGCTTCATGCAAAAATGAACTAACAAGCCAAAAGCGGCCGTGATCAACGCATATATCGGCCAGGCGTCAGAAGGGTTTTTCACCACAGCGAACACCGAATACAATTTGTCGCGTCCCATTTGCGGCGTCCAGTTGGGCGGTCCCCACGAGGCCTGGAAAAGAGTATAGCCACGCCGGCGCAACGGCTTGTTCATTTCGATTTTTGCGTCCTGATCAATGCCGTCTTCGCGTTTGGTAATCTCGCTTTCGAAAAGCTTCGGGCGCTGGGTGCCCGGATGATACTCGTGGTTGAAGCGATTCAGGGTCACGGTAAACGGCAGCTCCCACCGCTCACGCGTCAGCTTCACGGTAAAGGTGCGGCCGTCGGCGGATTTGTACGTGACTGGCGCGAGCGCCGCTTCCCAGAGCAGGGCGGGAGTTTCGGATCCTGACTTCGCATCCTTCAAAGAGACAACCGCGCCGGCAAGGTTGGCCTCCGCCTGTTTTTCAGCCTCACGCGGTGAGAGATAAAAACCATTGATCACCGGTGCACCGGCCGGCGGCGGGCGCATCTCGGCGGCGACGCCGTCACAGTTCTTCAGGTAGTTGGATAGTGTGATTTCGAAAGGCAGGTTCTTATTGAAAAACGTGCGTTTTTTTGAGCCAGTGCAGTCGTCGAATTTGCCTTCGCGGATAATGAGCACCGGTTCGCGGCCTCCAGCTTCGGCCACCTCAATGAGTCGATTGTGATAGCTGGTGAAAACGTTCGAGCTTTGGCCGTGGAAGAGCTGAAGGTGGCCGTCGTCTTTGAAGTGATAGGAAACCCAGCCGGCGACAATGAGAAAAAGAATCGAAAAATGGGCGATGATGATGCCGATGTGACGCCAGTCTTTGCGAATGCGGATCAGGCCGCCGCAGAGCAGGTTCACGAACAGAATGCCCAGCAGGAGATAGACGCCCGGGAGCGGAATTTTGAGAAATCCCAACTCGTAGATGCAGAAGAGCGAATCGAAATACTTCCGCTGCACGTCGTAAATCCCCATCTTGGTTTGTTCCAGCGTGCCCAGCCACGTGAGCAGCAGGAGAAACGAAAGCACGACCACAGCGAGGCCAAACGAAGCCAGAAACGCGAAAACGCGTGCTGGAATCGATCTTGTGGTGATGGCTGGACTCATGGTGACGGTTCGTGCCGCTGAGGATCAAGCGAAGAGGCCCGGCGTTTTTGTGGAAGAAGATTGTCTGGCTTACTTGGGATAACCGGGAGCGAGCCGCAACGAGGCGCAGACGGCGTCGAAGTTTGCTGTCTCGGCTTCCACGAGCGACTGCGGCCCGGTCATTTTCACCGTCAACGTGGTGTCGCTCTCAGACACTACCAACCCGAGAAGGCGGTAGTCAGACTTCGGAGCCGCCCCCATGGCTCCGGCGTAGGTGCCGGTAAGATCGACGAAGCGGCCCGGCCGTCCGAAGAGCGTCTTCACTGGCAGCCCGGCGATCTGCTCATCGGTCAGTGGCGGCTGCCCCATTTGTGTGCACCAGCGATTGATGTTATCGATCACACTGCCTTCAACGAGCGAAAGATAGCATTCGCCTTCATCATTGGGTCCGAAGGAAAAATTGGCGCGGCGAAATTGAGTGGGTGGTTGCTCTTTCCATCCCGCCGGCAGCTTCCACCGATATTGTTCGGGCGTGGGAAAGGCGTCTTCGTAGGAAACGTTCAGCCGCGGCTCCTTTTCCGTCGAATGTCGCGGGCGTGATTCCTCAATATCAGCGCGATCCGATTTTGAACAGGCCGAAAGCAGACAGCCGGCGGCGGCTGCGCACACAAAAACAGCGAGGAAAATGGGCTGGCTCATTGGCTGGAAATACACAGCAACTCTCGCCGCAAAGCCGAAATCACCAAGGCGGATTCTGGCACGGGAAGATTTTCTCGGACGTCAGAGCTGTTTCGTACCCGCCCATCGAACCATTGGACAATGGCTAACGCTCACCGTCGTAGTCGAGGGAAGACCTTTCAATCCACTAAGGTCGGCGAGCGACTTGCAGAAGAAGATCGATAGAGAAGAAAGCATTTCGGGATAAGCAAATGATGGGATTCGGTGCAGACCTTCGAGAGAGCTGATCTCGACTGATCGAAGGTCGCGCACCTTCGCGATCGGGCCCAGGTCGTTTATCAACGGGCAGCCCGCAAGATGGATATGTTGAATCCGGGCTGCGGGACCAATGCCGTCGAGACTTTGCAAGGCCGAGCATGCCGCAATATCGAGATGCCCCAATTGAATATCTTTCGCCAATCCGCGGACACTTTCCAGTCTCCCAAGGCCGTGGAGGCTTAACCGCTCGAGCGCAATGAAAGATTGTAGTCCGTCCAGCGAACGAACAGGACAGTTGCGAATAGTTAGTCGTCGGAGGTTCGGAAAGCTCTGCAGTCCAGAAATGTCTCGCAGAGGTCCCAATCTATAAGTTGGTAGGGATGCGCTTCCGCGCGTCCGTAGCCTGAGTCTTTGATTCTGGAAGCCTGCCCTATTTGAGATCGTCCGGCAGTGTGAGCTCTTTGACTTTTTTGGTTTGGTCGGCGCCTTGGGCGATCCAGAATTTAAGGAGCTTGATTTCCTTTTCTGTGGGCTGGGGTTTGTCCTTGGGCGGCATGTGATCGTCGTCGTCGGGCGGGAGGATCAGCCGTTTGATCATCAGGCTCTCGTCGGGTTTGCCGGCGATGATGGCAGGACCGGTTTCGCCGCCCTTTAGTACCGCGTCGAATGAATCGAGCCGCATATCGGCTTTTTGTTTCTCCGGGCCGTGACAGGCGGTGCAGGTGCGATTGAAGACAGGCTGGATGGCGGCGGCAAAAAACACGGCTTCAGGGTCGGGGGGTGCGGGTGCGGTGGGCGCGGGCTCGGGCGGTTTGGCGGCGATGACCGGTTGAAAGGCCGGCCGGCCGACTTCCTGGTCCCAACCCAGGTTTATGATCAGGTCCTTGTTTTGGGCGTGCAGCTTTTCGGCTCCTTCCTTGGTGGCCTTGGTCTGCCATACGTAGAGCCGTTTGAGCTTTTTGAGCGGGGCCAATTTTTCCAGGCCGGCATCGGTGATTTGAGTGTTGAAAAGATTGAGATACTCGAGGTTCTCGAGGCTTTTGAGCTGGTCGAGGCCCGCGTCGGTGACGGCGGTATTTTCGAGGCGCAGGCGCTTGAGGTTTTTCATCTGACTGACCGCAACCAGTCCGGCGTCAGTGATTTTTGTGCGGGCGAGATTCATGTCCTCCATCTGGACGGCGAGCGGAGAAAATTTGGCGAGATCAGCATCCGAGAACTTGTCCGCCACGTTGATGGCCGTGAACATCAGACCGGTCTCGCTCTGGGCGACTTGCAGAATGCTCGCGCCGACTTCCTTTTGCACCAGCGCGACCGCTGACTTGGTGGCGGGATCGAGTTCCTTCGCAACGATAACCGGCTTCGGCGCCTCCTTTGGTTTTTCCACCGTCTTTTGGGCCAGTTCCAGCACTGTCGGCTTCAAATCCTCGGGAGCGCCGGCATCCTTGATCGGGGTGTCGGCCTTCGCGCCCGCGTCGATCCACCATTTCAAAATCGCGATCTCCTTGTCCGTAGGCTGCGGCTTATCCTCCGGCGGCATGTGGTCGTCATGATCTTTGGGCAGCGTGATGCGGACAATGGCGTCGCTTTCCGCCGATTTTCCGGGCACAATCACCGGCTTCCCGCTGTCCCCGCCCTTCATCAGCAACTCGAGCGTGCTCATATCGAGCTTGCCCTTTTTCTTTTCCGGGTTGTGACAGGCCGCGCACTTCGAATCGATGATCTTCTGAATGACGCCGCTGTAAATCGGCTGGTCTTCAGGCGCTGCCGGGGCCTGCATTACGCCGGCGAGCAACGCGATGGGAGCAAGGAAACGTGTAATCTTCATGAACGATCTGGTTTCGGAATATGCCGGCCATAACCGTCGTCGCGAGAGCGGGAGTGTCAAGCGGAGGGGCGCGGAGGGCGCAGGCTTGGGAGCGCACGCGCCCTCACGTGCAGTGGTCAGCGCCCTCGCCAACAAAAGTTCGAAATCGAATCGGCGAAGGCGCCGATTCGGACACGCGAGGGCGCGTGTGCTCCCCGGTCCGGTCCCTTGTGGCAGCGACACTCTTGTCGCTGAGGTGAATCACGCAGGCGTAGTTTGAAACGACGGCTGTGTTAGGAGTCTGCTCTCACGCAAACGAGGGTGGGATTACTGTGGTTTCTTTGCGTTGCGAGGATCGTCCGCAGGATTGACGTAGTTGATGGCCCAAGGCCCAACACCATGCACCTGAATGATCGTTTCTCCTTCAGCCCACGCCGTGTGTTTCATGCCAGCCGGCCAAAAGCCAAAGGCTCCTGCCTTCATTGTCTGTGGCTTTGAGAGATCCGGTTGATCTCCCATCGCAATCTTAAAGGTTCCGGATATGACGGTCACTCGTTCAGTTTTGGGATGGGTGTGGAGCGGAACTCTATAACGGTCCGGCAACAGGACACGCATCACAAAGGGCCCTTCTTTCGCTGGGTCACCCTCCAGAACAGCCACTTTCGCCCCTGGCGGCAGGGAGGGTGGCGCTGCTTCCCATTTTATTTCGCCAGCCGAATAAAGCCGCGCCCCGGGCATCTCTTCGTGAGGGGCCTGTCCGCTTATTGGCGCGAGGCTCAATGTCACACCCACCAGGCAATTGATGATCGTTTTTTGGTTCATGGTCTTCACGTGTGGTTTAAATTTAGTGATCGGCGGCTTGCCAAGTCGATTTCAGTCTGAGCCGAAGCATACGGCCATTTAATGGTGAAGCATCAGACATTTCATCCTCGATGACCACCTTCACACGGCAAAATCGCGGCGGCTGCGTAGCGCCGCCGACTTCGTGACTTCGCGCAGCGGCGATCCGCCGCATTGACATTCTCCGCCGTCCGGCTGCTACGAATTAGCCCGATGACAAGTATCTGGCCGCGGCAACTGGGGAGGCAGGCTCGAATGACTGAGAGCCATGGTCTGCCGGGCGGCCTCCTCGAATTCGTTCGTAGGCGGCTCGTGCCTCGTGAATGAGCGTCGCACAGCAAAGTCTGTCGAAACAGACCGCGAAGCTCTGCTCCAACTCTTCCATCGTTGGCCGGGCCTCTGCCCCGAAGACCCAGCGGCCATCAGTTTTGCGCCGACAAAAATCGTCGCAGATGGTGGCCGAGGGCCAAATCAGCACCTCACCTTCGTTGCCGAGAGAGACTCCTGGAAGCGAACCCATGGCGCACGGTTCTTCGTTTCCCCTGTCAGTCAAGGAGGCGGCGTTAGGGGCAGCGTCGCCTGCGGGCTTGGGTAAAACTCTGACAAACTAAAACCCACCAGCGCCTTGTTGAAAGGTTGGCGCAGCCGTTGATCGAGACACATGGCCTCCGCCAAAACCGCCGCCGACCGTTTGTCAGAAAGGTGGAAATTCGAAAGCTCGTGCGTTGGCAGAGGCCTTGACAACCCTCGCCGCAAATCGAACAACTCGACAGAGATTCAGGCCGGCTGGCATTCACCGTGTCGATGACCGGGGTCACCGACCCGCAGCCGACTCGATCTCCTGGAACTTCTTTGGCACTTCCAGAGCCGCGCGGACGCTGTCTTTGTCCTGAAGCCAGACATGAATGAGCGGAAACCAACGCTCGCCTTCTTTCACCAAATCGATGGTAGCCGTTGAAGTCCCGCCCTCATTGGTGGGCATCTCGACAGCCATGCGCACGGTGTCGCCGCGATTCTCACGGCCGGTGATGCGGAAGCCTTTTAAATCATTGGCAAAGAGCGTCGCCCCTTTGACCAAGCCATTGCCGAATTGTTGATCGAGTTCATCAGATTCGGGGATTTCTGGATCTCGCTGCCAGCGGATGAGCTCGGCGACTGTCTCGACGGACTTGTTTTTGGCTGCCCAGAAAAAGCTCTGCAACGCAGCTTCGGGAGTTTCGTTCCCCACATAGGAACAGTTTTCCGCGGAAACGAAATCGGGCTTATCCTGCCCAGTCGGTTTTTGATCGGCATTTTCAGGCAATGGAGGAGCCGGCGGCGATACCCCAGGACGAGAGGCGAGAGCGCGGCGCAATTGGGCGATTTCAGAATTTATCGCGGTTTGTTCTTGATCCGCGGCCGCCAGACGCCCGAGGAGAGCAGCGTTTTCTCGTCTCAGCGCGGAGACCTGGATGCCTTGTTCGTGCAAGGCTGTCTCTTGCGCTTTGAGACGCTGCTGAGTCTTGTGGTACAGAGCCACTGGAGCGATGGCGAGGCCGGCAAGCACGGCAGCGAGGCCGGTGGTTGTGGATTTGGATAGAGTCATGGCTTTGAGGGAGGTGAAAACAGCTGAGAGCGCTGGGGCGGCACCTTGTGCCGAGGCCGCAGCCACTGCCAGCGGGACGGGGTTCATCAGGCCGGAAAGTTGCGACGCCAATGAAGCGGAGGTGACGCTGAGACCGCGTTCGCGCAGCAGATGACGCAGCTTTTCCAATGCGCGGGAGACGCGCTTTTGAGCAGCATCATCGTTTGTGCCCAAGGCCTCTCCGATGGCGCGATAATTCCGGCCCTCGAAAAACCGCAGGAGGATCGAGGTGGCATCTTCGGCACTCAGCTTTTGGATGGCCTCATCGATCACTGAAGAAATGCCGTCGAGGGCCGGCTGGGAGTTTTGGCTGATTGCGGCGTGCTCGGCGGCCGTGCGTTCCCGCACGCGCCGGCGCTGCTGGGATCGCGAAACATTTCGGGCCACAAAGCAAGTATGCCGGTGCAGCCATCCGCCGAGATACAACTCGCCAGAAAATGATTGCGCTCGGCGGGCGAGATCGGCAAACACGATTTGGACGATGTCCTCCGCTAGATGCGTGTCACCATCGACGCGCCTGAGCGCGGTCGAGTACACGAAGGTTGTGTAGCGCCCCACCAGCTCCCGGAACGCTCGTTCCGAGCCTTTTTCGGCATACGTCCTGAGCAATGCTGTGCCGTCGTTCATTTGTTGCATAGCTATAAAGCCTCAGAGTGCCCGAATCCGACAGGATGTTTCGGATGAAATGGTGAAAGGGGCACGGGCGTCCCGCCCGTGGCAACGAATGCTACTCGCTATTTAACGCCACGGGCGGAACGCCCATGCCCCTTTTCTCGCGTTCGCATGAGAGGCTCACTCGATACGCATCAGAGCACTCTGTCCGTGCGCATCGAGGCCCTCGAGGTCCGAAAGTCTTTTGACCAGCGGCGCCGATTTCTTGATGGCAGCGGCATCCAGTTTTACGACACTGGTGCGGCGTTGAAATTGATCGACCGTGAGACCGGAAAATGATTTGCCGGCACCGCCGGTAGGGAGGGTATGACTCGGGCCGGCCAGGTAATCGCCGACGGCTACAGGAGAATGATTGCCGAGAAAAATTGCGCCTGCCGTTTTGATCTGCGGCAGCCACCTTTTCTCACCTCGCACGATGAGGGTGAGGTGCTCGGGAGCATAGGCGTTGGCGACCTCGACGCCCTCGTTGATGTCGCGAACGAGAATGATTAATCCGCCACTCTTCAGTGAATCGCGGAGATGTTCTCGCCGGGTCAGAGGAGCGATTTGCGCGGCCACCTCCGACTCGACGGCAGTAGCGAGACGGCGAGAGGAAGTAACCAGGATGGCCTGGCTTCCGTGGCCGTGTTCCGCCTGCGCGACAAGGTCGGCGGCAATCCACGCGGCGTGGCCGCTATCATCGGCGAGAATGAGGATTTCGCTGGGGCCTGGCAGTTGATCTATGGAGACAATGCCAAAAACCTGGCGCTTGGCCTCGATGACCCATTGATTTCCCGGGCCGAAAATTTTCGTCACCGCGCGGATGGTCTTGGTTCCGTAGGCCATGGCCCCGATGGCCTGGATGCCCCCGATGCGGTAAACTTCGGTGGCGCCGGCAAGATGCAGGGCAGCTAACAAAGCAGCGTTGACACTTCCATCCGGGGCGCACGGGGTGCAAACGACGATTTCGTGGCAGCCGGCGACTTTTGCGAGCGTCACGGTCATGATGACCGTGCTCACGAGAGGCGCTGTGCCGCCGGGCACGTAGATGCCCACCCGTTCAAAGCCCCGATACATTTCGCCCGTGACCACACCTTGAGCGTTGCGCCTCTGCCAGTCACGACGCAGCCCCTGGCGGGCAAAGGCCGCCACGTTTTTATGGGCGGCTTTTAATGTTCCGCGGGTCTGCGGAGTAAGGGAACGCCAGGCTCCAGCCAGGTCTTCGAGTGACACCGCAAGCGTCCTGGTGTTCAGCTCGGCCCTATCATACTTCGCGGTCAATTCAATGACCTCGGCGTCTCCGCGCCGGCGAATCTGCTCGAGCATTGAGGCTACTGATTCACGAACCGAAGGTTCGGTCTCCGCCCGCCGGTTCAGCTTCTTCATGGCGGCCTGGGCGGTCCTCGTGGTGGCATCGATGAATCTCATCAGGCGCACGCTAGGGGAGACGATGGGAACTGCAACCCGCGTCGCGTAGCAGACTCCGTGCACCCGCCGCGTTCGCGAGATTCACCGCGGCTCGCGATACGCCCGCCCTCCCGGGCGAACAAAGCAGCACGACAGGGAGGGCGAGCCTACCGGCGAGCCGCAGTGAATTGTGCTGTTCAGGATCACTGCGATTCGGGATACGCCCTCCCGCGGCTACCGAAAACATTGGGGAGGGCTGAGTCCTATCCTTCGCCGTCTCCGTAATCGCTCAGCGTGACCAGAATCTCCCGCGGTTTGGCGCCGTCCCCTGGCCCGATGATGCCGCGGCGTTCCATGATGTCCATCATACGGGCGGCGCGGGTGTAACCGAGCCGCAGGCGCCGCTGGAGCAATGACGTCGATGCGCGCTTTTCCTGTGCTATCACTTCGAGGCATTTCTCGTAACAATCCTCATCCTCATCGGTGATTTCATCACCGTCGCCCGCATTTGCGCCGGCGCCATCGAGGCTCGCTTTAATATCCTGAACATAGCTCGGCCTCGCCTGTTGTTTGCAGAAGTCGACCAGCTTGAGCACTTCGTCGTCGGTGACGTAAGCGCCTTGAGCGCGGATGAGTTTGGCGCTGCCGGGCGGCAGATAAAGCATGTCACCCTTGCCGACCAGTTTCTCGGCGCCCTTGCTGTCAAGAATGACGCGGCTATCGAGGGCATTTGAAACCTGAAACGCGATTTTACTTGGTATGTTGGCCTTGATGACACCCGTGATGACGTCAGCGCGCGGTGTCTGGGTGGCCAGGATGAGGTGAATTCCCGCGGCCCGGGCCTTCTGCGCGATACGACAAATCGCGATCTCGATTTCCGCCGGCGCTGTCTGCATGAGGTCTGCCAGTTCATCAATAATCACGACGATATACGGATAACGATCGGGAATTTCGGGCTCCCGTTTTTCGTCCGCATTATGATCGTCGGCTTCGGTCCATACGCTTTCGCGCGGCCTGCCAGAGTCGAGGTCCAAATCCAGGTCGCCCTCGTTCGGATCGCCGGGGAAACGCACTTCGAGTGCATGAAGCGCGCTGTTTTCGAGCTCGGACTCTGTAGGGCAGGCTTCCAGCTTGTCATCGTCGATCCGCAAGCTGGCAGCTTGCGTTGTCGTTGGGCAATCTTCGAGCTTGCCGTCGTCCAGTCGCGAGCTGGGACCCTGCGCGACCGCGCCGGTTTTCGATGGGAACTCGCCGCGCGGCCGTTTATTAAAGGTGTCAAAGTTCCGAACCCCTGTTCGCGCAAAAACGCGATAGCGATTTTCCATTTCATTGACCACCCAGTTAAGCGCCACCAACGTTTTTTTGGGATCGGTGACAACCGGGATGACGAGGTGCGGAAGGTCGTTGTATTGCTGCATTTCGACCACCTTGGGGTCGATCATGATGAAACGGAGCTGGTCGGGTGTGAATTGAAAGAGCAACGACCCGATGATCGAATTGATGCAAACTGACTTCCCCGATCCGGTCGTGCCCGCCACGAGCAAGTGAGGCATCGAGGCGAGGTCTCCGACGATCGTGTTGCCGTAAACATCCTTGCCCAGGGCCAGCGGAAGCTTCGCTTTGCCGTTCGTAAACGCCGGGTCTTCCAGTAATTCGCGCAACGGCACAGCGACCTTGTCGTGATTCGCAATCTCGATGCCGACGGTGTCCTTGCCCGGGATGGGCGCGAGGATATTGATGCGCTCGGCCTTCGTAGCGCGGGCAAGATCCGCTTCAAGTGAGGAAATACGGCTCACACGCAATCCCTCCTCGGGATAAATCTCGTACCGTGTGATGGTGGGACCGCGCGTGATGTCTCCCGGCGTCACGTTGATGCCGAAAGTAGCCAAAGTCCGGATTATCACCTGCTGCGTCCCCATCAGCGTGCCGACATCGGCTGGCTTTTGCTGGGCGGTTTCGTCAATCTGCAGCAGATCGAGGTCGGGCAGTTCATAGTTTGCAAAGTCACCGCTCAAGGCGCCGGTGCCAAGGCTCGCAGTCGCCTGCTTTTGTTCCTTCGACTTCCGCCGGATGTCAGCCAGGCTCGGCCGGTCGGCAGGTTTCGGCTGACGAATCGAGGAATCGATAATCTTCGGCTCCGGCTTTGCCGGCAGCGGCAGTTCCATTTGCAGCGGGTGGCTCGAGGGAGCGACTGGCGGAGGCTCTGCACCTGTCAAACCGAGTTTTTTCGCCACATCCGCAGCGGAAATCACCAGTGGATGGTCTGCGACAGGTTCTTCGGGCAGTCCACCCCCAACGGGGTTTCCAATTCGCCGGCGCCCACGCTTGTTCCCCGGCGGCCCGCGATCGACGCTTGGCGTGTTCTCCCGCGGCAAAGCCGGCCCGCCAGCGAACGCCGGTCGTGCCGCACGGGCTGCACGCAAACGAGCCAGCGAGGTTTCCATAGCTTCCTTGGAGAGCAGGAGAAATTGCATGGGATGAAAGCCGGTCAACATAATCAGGCCGGCCACGTAGCCGGTGAGTAAAAGCAAAAATGCGCCGACCCGCCCGACACTGGCCATGATGATTCCCTTGCCCAATACCAGGCCGAGTCCTCCGCCCGGTTCTGCGTTGAGAATGCGGTGATCCCGCGCCCAATCTTTGAAGAACGTTTCTTGAACACTAAGAAGAGCGGGACCAGTAATCATCAGCAGCATAACACCCGCGACTGATCGAGCCGTGAGCCGCTGGCGGGAGATCAGCATCGACACGCCAAACCAAACCATCGATGTGGGCAGCAAATAGGCGGCGGCACCGAAAACGAGATACGCGCAGCCGGCAAGGTATCCGCCCACCGGACCGATGATGTTGTTCACCGGCTCGTTCGGTCTATCTGTCACTGCCAGTGACGAACAAAAGAACCAATTGTCGTGGATGTCCCGTGGATCATAGGAGATGAGCGATAGATAGCCCGCCATTCCAAGGGCGAGCAGAACGAGCGCGCCGACCGTCCCCCATGGTGTCTCGAACTCAGCAGGCGGTTCGTCCTGGCGTCGTCGAGGGCGGCGTTCGATCATAAGGAGTCGCAAAGCCCGGAGTCAACCCAAGCCAAGTCCAGAAAATTCTAGGCGGAGCCTTGAAATCAGGCAATGATAACTTTTTAGATCGCTTAAGTTTCTTCATGACCCCCCCCCGCAGACTTGTCGTCGTTTTGGTCAAATTCCCGGAACCCGGCCGAGTCAAGTCCCGTCTGGCCGCATCGATTGGCGCCCAGGCGGCGGTTGCCGTGTACAGACGCCTGGTGGGCCACACTCTCGATGCATTATCGGAAACTGACTGTACAGTATGGATTTACGGCGATCCAGCCGATCAATTGGGCGGAATTGAAGCGTGGTTGCTTGGTCTCAGCGAATCACAACAGCTGCCTCGTGGGACCGAATACATTGCCCAGGCCCCAGGGGATTTGGGGCAGAAGCTCGATCACGTTTTCCGCAGGGCCTTTAGCCGGGAATTTCGTCAGGTCATCGCCATCGGAACCGACTGCGCCGGGATCGGGTCCGGTCACATCTCCGCAGCCGGGTTGGCCTTGGATCGGGTGGATGCTGTTTTCGGTCCCGCTTTGGACGGTGGCTACTATCTGATTGGGTTGCGGCAAGTGGCGCCGACCCTTTTCCAAAACATACCGTGGAGTTCGCCTGAAACGCTAAGCGCCAGCCTTCGCGCCGCGGCTGATGCCGGCCTCGCGGTCCACTTGCTGGAATCACTCCGCGACATTGATACCGAGGCGGATTTGCAGGCAGAACCGTGGCTGATGAAGGACGCCCAAGACCAACCTGCCGAGCCTTGAAGTGGTGGGGTGGATTGAGATTCCTACCACGGTGGAGAAACCTCGGCGCAGCCAAGGCGAGAGAATCCAAAGCGGTGGCGGTCGGCCCGGCCCGGTGTTTACCGAATCGCCTTCGCTGCTCAGGCCTTTCGTGTGGGCGCAGTGTCAACTCGTTTGCGGTCCCTGACCCTCCATGACGAGGAGGACGCGCAAAGGAATGCTGGTGATCACGTGGCCGTCGAAAGTGATTTGCACTTCATATTGGCCGGGACGCTCGAAGCGCATACCCTGGAGATTGAGCACGATGTTGCGGGTGATGAAATACCCTTCCGGGGGCAACGAGACGTCCATGACCGGTTCGAAAGGACGGATGACTGGCTTGCCATCATCGTCAATGAAGCTGATGCCGAGTTTGTGCTGCCCCTCGTCCCCTGGTTTGAAACAGACCCGCAAGGCAAGTGCGCACTGCGGATGCACGACCGGCACCTGGCGCGCAAAAATCTGGTCAAAGGTCCCGATGACGCAGAGTTTGCCGTTATAATCAACGGCCGCATCACAAAGGGTCGCGACATGAATATCCATGACTGCCAATAGGCTCCCGACGCCGTGAAATGCAACCCCAACCCAAGGTGAGCGTTGGGAGGGAGGGAGCGTCGAGGGACGAGCGCCGCGAGTCGGCCTCGAGGAACGCCGCGTGTCCGGACTCGCGCGCACGTCCCTCTGGAGCCTGTCATGCATTTTTGAACTGGAACTAGGACTGGTGCATCGACGCTGGAGGCGTCACGGAAATTAGCCGGTGGTGAAGCGGGGCGAAACCGCCGGAACCCCACCAATAAATGTTCCGCCCCGGATGGGGCGGCGGAAATCGGTCGCAGGTTTCCTGCGCCCCTGCCGGGCCTCCTTCCGTTATGGAACGATTATCCGGTGGTTTCCGCTCCCTTCGGTCGCTTCACCACCGGCTAAGTTCCGTGGTCCCTCCGGACAGCCCTCTGCGCCCGTAAATTACAACACGAAGTGCATGACAGGCTCTAAGATTGCAGCATCCGCATGTCCCCGGCTTGCGATTTCACTTTGGGCGCCCAGAATGATCTGATGAGAGGTCTTCGAGGATTGCAAATCGCGCTTTTCGGCTTGGTTTTGAGTCCGCGCGGGCTGGCTGCGGATTTCGAGGTTGGAATCGCGCGCGAGGACGTGACTCCGCCGGAACCGATCCGGTTGACCGGGTATGCGTCGAGGCAGCACGAAGCCAGCGGCGTCGAACAACGATTGTGGGCCAAGGCGGTGGCTATTTCACATCAGGGCTCGCCATCGGCGGTTCTCATCACGGTCGACAATTGCGGCGTCTGCGCGCCTATCGCCGACGAGGTCAGCCAGCGGCTCGAGAAAAAAGCAGGGCTTTCTCGGGAGCGGCTGGCGATCTGCTCGTCGCACACTCACTCCGGCCCGATGGCCCGCGGCTTTGCGCCTAACATTTTTGCCGCGGAAATTCCGGCGGACGAGCAGCAACGGATAGAGAGGTATTCCGACTTGCTGACGGACGCCATCGAACGTGTGGCGCTGGCGGCGCTCGGTGACCGCAAGCCGGCACAACTCGAGTGGAATGAAGGACAGGTTTGTTTTGCCAAAAATCGCCGCACTGCGGGAGGTCCGATCGATTACGCTTTGCCTGTTTTGTGCGTTCGCTCTCCCGAGGGCAAGGCCCGGGCAATCGTCGCGAATTATGCCTGCCACTGCACCACGCTCGGCGGTGATTTCAATAAAATCCACGGTGATTGGGCGGGATCGGCGCAGGAGGAAATGGAGCGAAGCCTTCCCGGCGCGATGGCTATGATCACCATCGGCTGCGGGGCGGATGCCAATCCCGATCCGCGAGGTACACTCGACTTGGCAAAGCAGCATGGGCGGGAACTTGCACGCGAGGCCACTGGCATTGCGAGCAACAGGATGCGCCGCATAACGGCGCCCCCGTCCTGTCGCCTCGAACGTTTCCCTCTTCCTTTTTCGGCGTTGCCGACGCGTTCAGAATGGCAGGAGCGTTCCGCGCAACAGGGGGTTATGGGCTACCTTGCGCGCAAAAAACTTGGGCTGCTCGATCGTGGGGAAACGCCTCCCACGACCCTTCCGTATACGCTTCAGGTGTGGGCGTTTGGTGATGAACTGGCCATGGTTTTTCTCGCCGGCGAAGTGGTGGTTGATTACGCCCGCTGGCTCAAGGAAAAGTATGACGCCACGCGCCTATGGGTGACGGCTTACGCAAACGATGTACCGTGCTACATCCCGTCTCGCCGCATCCTCGCCGAGGGAGGCTACGAGGCCGAGTCCTCACTCTGGTATTACGACCGGCCGGCGCGCCTCGCGCCGGAAACTGAGCCGCTCATTCAGGAAAAAGCGGCCGCTATGCTTCCCGCGGCTTTCAAATTTGATCCGGCCTCGGCCGAAAATCCACCCGCGCGATCTGCAGCAGAGTCGCAGGCCGCCATGCGCGTCGGTGGCGGCTTGCAAGTGGAACTCGTCGCGTCCGAACCGCTGGTGCTCGATCCCATCGCCATCGATTGGGACGCTCGTGGGCGGCTCTGGGTTCTCGAAATGGGGGATTATCCAAAAGGTCTGGATGGGAAATGGAAAGCCGGCGGCCTCGTGAAATGCCTCGAAGATCGAGACGGCAACGGCATTCCCGAACAGGCTACTCTTTTCCTGGACAACCTCTCTTTTCCCACGGGCATCATGTGCTGGGGGAGTGGCGTCTTTGTTTGTTCGGCGCCGGACATTCTCTTCGCGCAAGACACCGACGGCGATGGCCGGGCGGACAAGATCGAAAAACGCCATACCGGATTTTCCACCAAAAACTACAACGCTCGCGTCAATGGTTTGTCACTCGGGCTCGACAACTGGATTTATGGAGCCGGCGGATTGTTAGGTGGGGTCATTGATCCCGGCCAGGTTGATATCAGCGGACGAGATTTCAGGTTCCAGCCGAGGAATGGGGATTTCGAATCCGCCACCGGCCTAAGCCAGCAAGGCCGCGTGCGTGACGACTGGGGCAACTGGTTTGGCTGCGACAACTCGGTTTTGCTCTGGCACTACCCGTTCCCGGACCATTCCGCGCGGCGCAATCCAAACGTGCCGTCACCCACTCCTCGGGTCGCTCTGCCGGCCGACAAGGATCCTAACAAACTCTTTCCGACCAGCCGCACGCTCGAGCGATTCAATGATTTTGATTTCGCCAATCGCACGACTTCAGCCTGCGGGGTGGCGATCTATCGGGATGACTGGCTGGGACCGGAATACTACGGCAATGCTTTTACTTGCGAAGCGGTGCACAACCTCGTTCGCCGTCACCTCCTTGAGCCGGACGGCGCCACGTTCCGCAGCCGCCGCGCGTCTGACGAACAGGAACGCGAGTTTCTTTCCTCGCGCGATAACTGGACCCGTTTTGTCCAGGCCCGCACCGGGCCCGACGGTGCCTTGTGGCTCGTCGATATGTATCGCTTTGTCATCGAGCACCCGACCTGGATTCCCGAGGAACGGCAAAAGCAGCTCGACTTGCGGGCGGGCGCTGATCGGGGACGGATCTATCGCCTGCGCGTGCCGGGAAAGCCGCTGCGCGCGACGGCCGATTTGACTAAAATGGAGACGTCCGCCCTGGCGGCGGCGTTGGATTCGCACAACGGCAGCGAGCGCGACCGTGTGCACGCCGCGCTGTGGCACCGGGCCGATGCCGCGGACTCAGCGCCGGTGCTGGCAAAACTCGCTCGCGAAGCCGACTGGCCGGCCACGCGTGTCCAGGCACTTTGCGTGCTCGACGCACTGGGCGTCCTGCGCAGCGAAGATGTCAGCCACGCCTTGCGGGACGCTCACCCCGGCGTGACCCGAGAGGCGGTCCGTTTGAGCGAACGATTCGCTCTCCCGCTGCACGGCCTGGCAAGCGATCCCTCGCCTTCGGTAAGATTTCAGGTGGCACTCAGCACCAGCGATGCGAGCACGCTTTCGGCGCTGGCGCTGGCGCATCTGGATGATGCCTGGATCGAGGCCGCAGTTCTCAGTTCCGCCAGCCAATGCGCAGCGGACGTTTTCCAGCGAGTGGTCGCGGCGCCTGATTCACCGCCCCGCGCGCGCTGGCTGGAACGCCTGGTTGCTTCCTGTCCAGATCCCCGGCCGCTTTTCACCCACCTCAAGCCATCGCCAGGGGAGAAGCTAAAATCCTGGCAGTGCCGGGCACTGGCTGGTGTCGCGGCCAAACATCCCGAGCTTAGCCAGGAAATGAAAAGCTTTCTTGGAGAGGCGGAAAGGCAGGCGAAAAACGGTGATGTCGATGCGCTCAAACTGGCGGCGGCGATCGGTGCCAGGAGTAAGTGGCTGGTTTCATTTCTCGGTACGGCGCTTGAACGGCGCGCACTGGAAGAAGCCGCCAAGCGTGACGACGCTGACGTGCCCCGGCTTCTTCTCGAGCGATGGCCGACCCAGCCGCCGACGACACGCGCGCACATCGTCAGCACGCTGCTGGCACGCCAAAGCTGGGAAACCGCATTGCTCTCAGCCGTTGAAGCGGGAATTGTCTCGGTCGCTGAGATCCCGCTCTCGGACCAGCAGCGCCTTAGCAAACGCCACGCGAAAGCGCGCGAATTGTTTCCCAGTCGAGCCCCCGCGGCGCTCGAGAAGAGGCTGGCGCCGTATGCGGCGATCGAAAGCCGGCCGGCCAACGCCAGAGCAGGAGGCGCTGTCTTTCAGCGGGTTTGTGCCACCTGTCACGCCTTCGCGGGGACTGGCTTTGCCGTGGGTCCGGACCTTGCGCCATTTCGGAGCAAGCCAGCGGCCGACTTTCTCATGGCCATGGTGGCGCCGAGCGCCGCCATCGAACCCCGCTACGTCGCCTATGAGACAAAAACCCGGGATGGCCGAACGCGAGCTGGCATCATCAGCGATGAAACCTCGACGAGCCTAACGTTGATCCAGCCAGGTGGTATTACCGAATCCCTGCTGCGCAGCGAGGTCGAGCGGATTTCTGCGCTTCCGATTTCACTGATGCCCGAGGGCCTCGAACAGGCAATCACGGTCCAGGAAATGGCTGATTTAATCGCGTGGTTCAAAACCGGTCCCGCGCCGTTTGGCGGTGCCACGCCTGAGCAGACGGCGAAGGCGCGGGCCGAATTCTTGAAGGCCGGCGGGAACGGACTGGCGAAGGTGATTGTCTCGGCATGGAACGAGCCGTACCCGAGTTGGATGGGGCGTTTGCCGCTGCACGTTTGCCGTCAGGCTGCCGGCGCCAACAGCCTAATCTGGGAATCCCCGCCGGCGCCGGACGGTCTAAAGCCCGAAGAAAATTACGAGTTGCGCGTTCCCGCAGCCATGGGGTTTATCTCACAGCCCGCCGGCCGGTTTGCTCTCAAGGTGAACAACTCCGAGGCGGTCGAGTTTGAAGTGGCGCTGTTGGATGCGACGTGGACGAGCCTTTCCAGAGCGATGGTGGTGCGATATGACGTGTTCGAAGCCAGCGCCGAGGATAGCTGCGGACTGCTCACCATCTCGGTGCCGGCCAGAATTCTTAGCGCCGGCGTACCGGTTCGTTTCGAAGTCACCGGCACTTCGTCCAACAGCCAGCGATGGTTCGGGGTCTATATCCCGTGAGGGAAACCCAATTTCCGCGCCGCAGGTTGCAAACTTTCTCGACAAACCGTAGGGTCGAGCGATGCCCGCCCGCTGGATGCTGCTGGTTCTGACGCCATTGTCGCTGCTGGCGGACAACGCTGTTCGGCCGCACGACGGCGCCCTCGCGGAATCACTTCGGCAATGGTGGTCGTTTCGGCCTCTCGCGCCAACGCAACCGCCAGTGGCTGCAGCGGGGGAAGGACCCGGGCGAAATCCCATCGATGCTTTCCTGCTGCGACGGCTCGAGCGAGACGGAAGACGCAGCGAAGCGGAACTGAACAAGCTTGCGCTGCTGCGTCGGCTTTATCTCGATCTGAGTGGGTTGCCTCCCACACCAGAGGAGATCGCTGCTTTTTTGAGCGACACTTCGCAAAACGCCTATGCGCAGGCGGTTGAACGGCTGCTCGATAGCCCGCGCTACGGTGAAAGGGCGGCACGATTCTGGCTCGACCTGGTGCGTTACGCGGAATCGGATGGTTACAAACAGGACGCGTACCGCTCCGAGGCATGGCGCTATCGCGACTATGTGATCGATTCCTTTAATTCGGATAAGCCGTTCGACAGGTTTGTGCAGGAGCAGTTGGCCGGCGACGAACTGTTTCCTGGTGACCCGCAGGCGCTGATTGCGACCGGTTTCTATCGCTGCTGCATCTACGAATACAACAACCGTGATGCCCGCGGGCAATGGGCCAACATTCTGGCTGAAACGACTGATACCGTCGGCGATGTTTTTTTGGGAGTGGGCATGCAATGCGCGCGCTGCCATGACCACAAGTTCGATCCCATTTTGCAGGAGGATTATTATCGGCTGCAAGCTTGTTTTGCCGGCATGCGCTGGCGCGACGATCAATTCGCCGCCAACGCGGTGGAAATAAACAGCCACCGCGAAAAAATCGCGGCCTGGGAGCATGAGAATGCCCAAGTGCTCCGCGAACTTACGGAATTCGAACGGGAGTTTCGCGAGAGAGCCGAGCGCGAAGCACTCGAAAAGTTTCCTCGAGACCTCGAGGAGATTTTCAAGCGCGGCGCTGAATTGTGGACGCCTTACGAGCGGCAATTGATGTACATCGTAAGCCGCCAGGTGAGGGAAGAGCCGGGGCCACTCGACGCCAAAATGAACCCGGAACAAAAGCGGCGTTGGAAAGAACTGAAGAACAAAGTTGCCGATGCCGAAAAAACGAAGCCTCTTCTGCCGCAGGTCTTTGGGGTGGGGGAGGTGGCTGGGGAAAAACCACCCACCGTCATCGCCGGCAACTCCACGACCGTGCCCGGCGGGTTTCTCACGGTCCTGGGCAAGGAAGAGGCCCAAGGTCCGAACCATCGCGCGGCACTCGCGCAATGGCTGACCCGTCCCGACCATCCATTGACAACACGCGTCATCGTCAACCGCATCTGGCAGCAGCATTTCGGCCGGGGGTTGGTCGGCACCCCGAGCGACCTCGGGCGCCTCGGCGAAGAGCCGACCGACCCGGAATTGCTGGACTGGCTGGCCGCTGAATTCGTGAAAACCGGCTGGCGGTTCAAAGCACTGCATCGGCTCATTGTTACAAGCGCATTTTATCGTTGCGGCGGGCGCGTCGCTGACGGTGGCCTGAAAGATGGCGCCAGGCCGGTGCCTTCGGCGCAGGGACCGATGCGATTGCAGGCCGAACAGATTCGCGACGCCTCGCTAATGGCGAGCGGGGAGCTCGATGTCGCCATGCATGGGCCCGCCGTGTCGAGCGACACAGGCCGGCGCACCGTGTACACACAAATTAAACGGAACACGCCAGATCCGCTGCTCGCGAGCTTCGACGCGCCGGACACATTCCGCAGTGTCGCCACGCGTCCCACCACGACCACCCCCCGGCAATCGTTGTTTTTGATCAACGGCCAATGGATGCAACAGCGCGCCAAGGCCATGGCGCGCATGCTTTCCGAGCGGCACCCGCTACAGCGCGCTGAGCAAATTCAACAGGCGTTCTTGCGGGCATTAACCCGGGAACCCACCCCACGTGAAACAGCTGAAGCACTCGAGTTTTTGCATACGCAACGCCAGCGCGCAGCGAAACCGAGCGGCCCCGCTTCGTCCGAGCTCGCTTTTGTTGAGAGCCGCGATCTCCCACGCCACGGCATGTGTCTCGCCATTACCTCCGCCAACGTGCAGCGTGGCCTCTTTCCCACGGTGCGAGCACCGGAGAAGTGTGAGGCGGACGGTTTTACGGTCGAGGCGGTCGTGTCGCTTCGCTCGCTTTGGGAAGATGCTTCGCTCCGGACCGTCGCGTCCCGTTGGGACGGTGACAAGGCACGTCAGGGTTGGGCCCTGGGTGTCACAGGCAAAAAGTCGCGCCACACGCCGGGCACACTTGTGTTGCAGGTGGCAGGTAGGAGTGCCGAAGGAGTCATTGTTTATGAAGTGGCAGCTTCGGACCTCGCGGTGCCGCTGAATCGCCCGTGGTTCATGTCGGCCGCGTTTGACAAGGGAAAAGTGACTTTTTGCGTCAAAGACCTGGGCGACGATGACGCCGAGATGCGGACCGCCACCGCATTAGTGCCAGTCATCACGGTAGCTCCCGAGGAGACGATGATGCTAACTCTAGGCGCGCGCAGCGACCCATCAAAATCCCACCATTTCGACGGGGTGATCGGGGAGGCGCGTTTTTCCGCCCGCTCGCTCAACGCCAGCCAGTTGTTATGTCTCGCCGGCGGATCAGTCGATCAGGTCGTAGGTCATTGGAAATTTGAAATGGAAGGCAGCCCGCTTGCCGACGCCTCACCCGCCGGCCGCCGGCTCGAAATAACTGTTCAGCCTGAGGTGACGAACCCCGAAGTGACCGCGTTGACCGACTTCTGCCATGTGCTCCTCAACACCAGCGAGTTTCTTTATGTGGACTGAGCGGGCAGCTGAGGCTTTTTTCCAAAGCTCACCCGACGAAGGCTGGATGCCTTTCGCCACGTCTCAATGCAAGACCCGGTTTTTGTGCAGCAGGCCTTTGCTGAAATTGCGCCTCGCTACGTCCTGGCCAACCACGTGCTGAGTCTCGGGATCGATTTGGTGTGGCGGCGCAGGGCAGCGCAGTTGGCGGCGGCTTGTGCCCCAAGGATTGTCCTGGACGTCGCGACGGGCAGTGGTGACCTTGCTGCTGCAGTCGGCCGCGCCTGCCCGAAGGCAACTGTCATCGGCGTCGATTTTTCGGTTCCCATGTTGAGGCGGGCGCGAAAGCGTGGCCTTGCTGAGCTGGTCGTGGCGGATGCGCTGCAAATGCCATTCGCCGACGGCACCTTCGACGTCGTCACCGTGGGTTTTGGCCTGCGTAACATGGCCAACTATAGTCTCGCCGTGCGTGAAATGAGCCGCGTCCTCAAGCTCGGCGGGCGATTGATCCTGCTCGATTTTTCCCTGCCTCGAGGCTTCTGGCGCCGGCCTTACCAGTTTTATCTTCATCGTTTGATGCCCCGGCTTGCTGGACTGCTTACCGGCAAAAGCACAGCCTATGAGTACCTCGGCGGAAGCATCGAATCCTTCCCCAGTGACCAGGCGATGACCCGATTGCTCGAAGAAAATGGTTTCGCCGCCGCGCGCCACTTCGTGCTGACCGGGGGAATTGCTGCTCTTTATGTCGCCAGTGCCTCACAGCTTGACGGCGCCGCACCCATCCTCTAGCTAAAGCATCGAAGCCAATCCTTTGTGTTGCAGATCGTCTTCAACCGCATCAGCGCTGCTGAGATGTCGAAACTCGACACACTCACGCAGCTTGATCTGCTCAATGAATTCAATTTTGACACCGAAGCTCTCGAGAAGCTTCCTCAACAGCAGAGTTTCGGCAAAATCGAGCGTTCAGGCAGGACGCTTTACCGCTACCGCGCCAAAGACTATCGCCTCTATTTCGAAGTGGCCGATGGCAACGTCATCATTCACAGGGTCTTGCACAAGAACACACTCGAAGATTTCCTTTATCGCAGCAAATTGCCGCTCAGCGAAGATGAAGCCGTGGGAAAATCGAGGGTGTTTTGGAATTTGATCGAAGAAGGAAAACGCGCGGGGCGGGTTTAGGCCGGCCAGCGCCCTCTGAACTATTCTTGTTGCGGAAAAGGATTGCCAAAGGTTTAAGTTTTTTTGAAGATCAACTCAGCAACACTCAGGGAGGCACGATTTTGGAAATCAAGGACATTAAAACCATCGTTGAACTCATGAAGCGTCATGATCTGACGCACTTCGAGTTGGAGCGGGAGGGGGTTAAGCTGGTGCTGAAGAAGAACCTTGATCCCGACTCGATTGCAGCGCTGCTGAGCCACTTGAGAGGATCGGCGCCTGCGAATGCGTCCCAAATGCCGGCCGCGACGTCTGCGGCGCAGACTGCCGCGGCCGCCCGCTCTTCCGAGACGGAACTGGCAGGGAACTCGGCCGCCGCTTCTCCGCCCAACGATGTTCTATCGATCAAGTCGCCAATGGTCGGAACGTTTTATCGTTCCCCCGGTCCGGGGCAGGAACCGTTCCTCAAAGTTGGTGATTACGTGGAGGCGGAGTCGACGGTCTGCATCATCGAGGCGATGAAGGTGATGAATGAGATCAAGGCCGAATGCGCGGGGCGCGTGACTCGACTTGTGGTAGAGGACGCCACGCCGGTCGCTTATGGCCAGGTGCTTTTCGAGCTCAAACCCTGAGCCTGAGTTGGGCTGTTTGCGGCTGACTGCGCCGTCGCCGAAGCAGCAAGACCCTGCTCGTTACCGAAGCTCTGATGTTCAATAGAATTCTTATCGCGAATCGTGGCGAGATAGCTCTTCGCGTGATTCGCGCGTGCAAAGAGATGTCACTGCAGACGGTGGCCGTGTATTCGCAGGCCGACGAAACGTCCATGCATGTGCGCCTCGCTGACCAGGCGATCTGCATCGGGCCGGGACCAAGCAAGGACAGCTACCTTCAGATGGATCGCATCATCGCGGCGGCGGAAATCGCCAACGTGGATGCGATTCACCCAGGTTATGGCTTTTTGAGTGAGAATCCGCGGTTTGCCGAAATTTGCGAGACGTGCAAAATCAAATTCATCGGCCCGAGCGCGAAGGTGATCAAACTGATGGGTGACAAGAACCTGGCGCGCGCCACTGCCAAAAAATTCAAGATTCCCATTACGCCGGGCAGCGACGGATTGGTGAATGATGAAGCAGAAGCCAAGCGCGTGGCATCGGATTTGGGATATCCCGTGATGATAAAAGCGTCCGCTGGGGGCGGGGGTCGGGGCATGCGGGCGGTTTTCAATGAAGCAACCCTGGCTGGAGCTTTTGTCGGAGCGCGCTCGGAGGCGGAAAGTTGCTTCGGAGTGCCGGATGTTTATTTCGAAAAGCTGGTCGAAAACCCGCACCACATCGAGATTCAAATAATCGGTGACGCGAAAGGACGCGCGTTTGCCTTGGGCGAGCGGGATTGTTCGTTGCAGCGGCGAAACCAGAAAATTATTGAGGAATGTCCGTCACCCTTTCTGGGCGAAAAACTGCGCAAGCGTATGTTGGCCGCCACGATCAAACTGGCGGAGGAAATCGGATATCAAAACGCCGGCACGGTGGAATACCTCGTCGATGACAAGGGCGAGAACTTTTATTTCATGGAGATGAACACGAGGATTCAGGTCGAGCACCCGGTGACGGAGGAAGTTTACGGGCTGGATCTGATCAAGGAACAGATCCGTATCGCGGCGGGAGAGGACGTCTCGCCGCATCTGAAACGGGCTGAACCCCGAGGGCACGCCATCGAATGCCGGATTAATGCAGAAGACCCATATAATAACTTTGCGCCGAGTCCGGGGCGCATTCGCAACTTTTACGCACCTGGTGGCCGCGGCGTGCGGATCGACAGCCACGTTTACACCGGGTACGAAGTGCCGCCGTTTTATGATTCGATGATCGCCAAGCTGATCGTGCGTGGCAACGACCGCCAAATCGCGGTCGCCCGCATGCGCCGTGCCCTCGATGAGTTTCTCGTCGAAGGGATCAAAACCACCGTGCCGTTGTTGAAAGCGATTCTCGACAACTCGAGTTTCAAGAGCGGCCGTTACCACATCGGCTGGGTCGAGCATTTTCTGCACAGCCAATTGAAGCGCTAGCCATCGAGGTCGGCCCGACCGCTACGACTTCACTTTTGTCGTGACTGCCCGCGAATCTCTAGGCGCCGCCCGTCTCTACGGCATCGTGGATCTCGCTTACATCAGCGCGGAGCACGCGCCGCGCGTTGCCGCCCAAATGATTGAGGGCGGTGTCGATGTGCTTCAACTCCGCGCCAAAGACGAATCCCCAATGCGCATCCAAAACCTGGCTCGACTGTTGCATCCGATTCTGCGCGCGTCCGCGGTGCCTTTCATCATCAACGACCATCCCGAGATCGCAGCGGCCGTCGACTGCGAGGGAGTCCATGTTGGCCAGGACGATGCTTCGGTGGTCATGGCGAGGGAATTTGGAGGCGCCGGCAGGATTGTTGGCAAATCAACTCATGACCTCACGCAAGCTGAGGCGGCGGCCGCTGAAGGCGCCGATTACATCGGTTTTGGACCTCTGTTTCCGACTCCGACCAAGCCGGGCCGCCCCGCTATCGGGACAGCTGACATTCACGAGGTCCATCGTCGCGTGAGCATTCCGGTTTTTTGCATTGGAGGGGTAAAACTCGAGAACCTCGCGGCAATCGTGGCCGCCGGAGCTCGTCGCGTGGTCATGGTCTCGGGCATCCTCGAGGCCGACGACATCGCGAATTACATCAGGCAGGCGAAGGCGCTGCTCCCGGATTTGCGCGACACGGAGCGCAAGAATGGGAGGGCGAGTCCTGCTGGCGAGCCGGGCTGAATGTTGAAGCGCTGAATTTCGCCGGCAGGATTTGGCGCGGCTCGCGAATACGCTCGCCCTCCCCGGAGGCACGCGGAGCGCAAGAATGGGAGGGCGAGTCCTATTGGCGAACCGCGCTCAATGGTGAAGCGCTAAATTCTGCGCCGACAAGAACTCACCCCGCTCGGGATACGTCGGTCTTCACCAATGTGATTTGCTCAATACGCAAAGAAGGGGAAAAAAGGGCAGATCTTGGCCTCCTTTTGTGCTGTTGGCGGGCAATTCATGCCGCTCGATGAATGCGGACTGCGCGAAACCAGCCGTCACTTTCGGGTGGCGGTGAGCGGTGGTCTCGCTACCTAGAAAAGATGGCTGAAGAATCGGAAACGTCGACAAGCGCTCCTTCGCGCTGGCGCAAGATCGTCTTCCATCCGCTACTGGCGCTGCTGGCTTTTGTCATAATCACCCAGGCACTCGATGAGGACGCCTACCCATTTTCCTCGTTTCCGATGTATTCGAACCCAACCGTGTGGGACGACTTCATCTATTTGACCGATGCCAGCGGTGAACCGTTGGGCATCACGCCGCACACCGGACTGTCGGCGTCAAAATTGAACAAAATCTTCAACAGTAAAATGAAAGACGTGGGATTGCGATCCAGTGCATCGCGCCATTATGCGAATCCGGAACTGGAATCGAAGGCAGGAGTCTATGTCATCGAAACTGCGCGGCGCCTCGCCGAGCGCCGCCGCCGTCCTCTGCCAGAGCCAGTGCGTTTGATGCGCGTCATTATCGAGCGCCACGGGAATTCGCTGACAGAAGCCTCACATCTTGTGGTTGAAGGTTGATTCCGCGGATGATCACACCTCTTGGCAGCCTTTTTAGCTTAAAATTCCGGCCGGTTCCAACCTTGGGGCCGGAAGGTTTGGCCACCCGCCTGCTCTTTGCGGTCCTCGTCAATTGGATGATGCCGCAGGGCTTCCACTTCGCCTCTCAAGCTCGTCCCACCGGGCTGGCGCATTTCTTTGACCTTACTTTTTTAAGCCAGCCCGGCGCCATGATGTGGGTGCGAATTGGTCTGGCGCTTCTGTCGATCCCTTATCTCTTTTCGCTGGGGCTGTCGGTGGTGCTGCCCCTGATGACGCTGTTGCACGTCATGGTTTTTACTTACAACAACTCCCAAGGCTACACTCACCACGGCAATCAAATCATCAGCCTGATTTTGCTCGCGCAAACCTTTGTTGTTTTGTTCCTCACCATCCATCGGTGGGTGAAACATCGGCCGTATCCGATGCGCAGCGGGCTCACGCGCGACAGCTATTTGCTTTATTATTCGCAGGTGATCATTGCCGGGGTCTACGTCACATCCGCAGTGTCGAAGATGCGCGAATCAGATTTCCGCTGGGTGCAAAATCTTCCCAATATTTCGGTCCAACTCATCAAGACTCATCGGCAGGATTTTTACTCGAACCCCGCCAGGTCCGAGATCAGGCGCGACGCCGATGTTCCCATGGCCAAATGGATGCTCGAAAACCCGAACTCCACTCGCCTGTTTCTGGGCGGTGGCCTGCTCCTGGAAGCGTTCGCGTTTTTGTGTCTGGCCAACCGCGGATGGGCGTTCCTCATCGGCGCCATGCTCATCTCGATGCATTGGATCATCGGAAAAGTTATGCGCCTTTACTTTGACCTCAATTCATGGGCGGCCCTGGTCTTTCTCATCAACATCCCATTTTGGATCATTTGGTTCGCCCGGCGTCGGCAATTGCGGGCCCACGTCAATGTCGTCACCCCGGGCGAGGGCATTTGATCCGCATTGGCTCTCCCAGCGATGTGCGATCAACAATCCGGCCCTTGCGGAGCGCGAAATCCATGGCATATTGTCGGACAATTTTTCGGGGGCGTCCTGGTTTCGACTGTTGATCCAAGGTGCCGGCCGCATGCCGAGGACGATCCGTTGGCCTCGTAAAAAACCGGATCACCAAAACAATAACTGCCAATCCACAATTGGCCCTGGCGGCCTAATCACTGCCACGTCTGCGCATCTAAGTCTGTGTGATGTGTAGGCGCCAACTTACAGGCTGGTTTTCCGATGGCGCATCCACGCCGGAAAATGAGACTTCGGATGCTGGAAGTCGGGGAGGCTGCCGCTGGCCGCCCGGGCTTCAAGATTAAATCAGACGGCTAAGCATGGAGAAACCGACACTGCGGGTTTTCAGGACAGGGGTTCGACTCCCCTCGCCTCCACCACAATTATATGAACGCATTATGAATGCGTTGAGTACGACCTGACAACGGAACGGATAACTTGCATATATATGCTCGACGATGTCTAACCCGAGGTGAGAGGGGTCAGATGCCAAGTTCCTCACCCCACTGTCACCCGTGATGTTGGCGTCGGTATCTGCTAGATGTTTCCGCTATTGTTTGATGTCACAGTGCGTGGTTACCGACGGCCAGCGGAAATTCGACTGCACTGGCAATTTCGTGATTAGGCGCCACGAGGGGCGGATCGGCCGGCTAGTGCGGTCCGGGTGCCGCCCTCACCCGGCTTTTCCCGCGCGCTGCCTCGAAAAGCGAGCGCATTTTTCCCGGCGTGACGCCGGCTTGTTCGAAGACGGCTAAGCGGGTCGCAACGGGAGGGTTTGGCGAAGAATTCCTGTGGTCGATCTTCGGCACGGCGCTTCGCATCCTCGGCTAACGGACGCAATTCCGGGGCCCAACGGTGTCTCCAGGCAGTCAGACGGCGAATCAGATCTTGGCCAAAATCCCGGCGGGCTATCGATACTTAAACGGCGATAATCCTCGCCAGGGCTGAAGGCGCTCTCAGAATTTTGAAATGAACTCACTTCTCATCGCCGGACTGTTAGCCAGGGTTTCAATCGCCGACTTCGGGGCCGTGCCGGACGATGGGCTGGATGACTCGGCGGCGATTGCGGCAGCGGTTCACTCCACTAAGGGCCGGCAGAATGACGTGATCTACGTGCCGGCCGGCATCTGGAACACCAGCCAGCCGATCACGCTCCACAGTTGGCTGGGCTTGGCAGGTGAAGGCGCGGAGAAGAGCGTGATAAAATCACTGCCGCAGGCGCCGAACTGGGGGGTGACGATGCTTGGCACCGAGGCGGCGCTAGTGCAAAACGTCTCGGTTCTCGATCTAACGCTGGACTGCGCTGGACTCGATATGCTGGGAGGCATCGCGGCTTACTGGGGAAGGAAATTCCACGTGGCCGGGGTTCACGTTAAGAACGTCGGCGGCGTGCGGATGTCAGCCGGCGTCCACTGGATTAAAGAGGTGGACGATACGATCATCGAGCGCTGCCTCTTCGAGAACATTTCATGGGAGGGTGAGTGGGGCGCGGGGGTCCGCTGCTCGTGGGGAAGTGACCATTGCCGCATGGTGAAGAATGTGGCAAGGCACGTGAGCCGCATCGGTTTCGGGATCAACAACGGTGGAGAATGGGGAGTGATCTCCGGCAACGTGGCCGAGGATATTCGCAAGGAAAAGCTGGGGGCGGAGCTGTGGCAAGGCGGGGACCGGACAATCATCGAGGACAATACCCTGGATAACTGGCTCTCGCTCGGCGGGTGCAAATATGTGGCGGCGCGGCGCAACGTGATAGGCACAAAGCGGGGCGTCGGTTACTGCGGCTTTGAAATCGGGGATGGGAACTCGTGCGTTGTCGGGACCGACAACATGGTGGACGGCGGGCAGTGCCACGGCTTGGCGGTATCGGGCGCGGGACGGAGAGACTTTGTGTACCTCGCGCGCAACACCTTCAACCGATCGACAACCTACGGTGCGACGACGACGTCCTCGATGGTGGGCGACCAGGTCAATGAGTTCTGGTATCACTACGCAAACGCATGGGCGAATACCCTGCCGGCGAACAATCCAGACGTCGCGCCGTCCGAGGCACCATGGGGCCACGGCGGCTACGGGCTGCGCCTCTATGGCGGCGACAAAAAAATCACCTACGACGCCTGCGTCATTATCGGCAATCCCGGTGCTGCGCTCGCCGTGCTCATGGGCGGTGAGAATTTAATGCGCATTGATTGGAAGAACTGCCGCTTCATTGGCAACGGGCGATTGTATTTCCCGATCTGGCTCGCCTCGTCCTACCCCAAAGATATGACCTGGACAAACAACCAGGTGATCGATACTCCGCGCCTGGGACCCTACGGTGCGGCGCACGATGGGTTCATGGAACCCACGCAGATGTACGACCCTAAAAAAGCGGCCGAGGCGCAACACTACATCGGCCCACTGCGGATCATTCACACCGGCGAGCGGACGAAAGGCGTGGTCAATCGATTCCACATCGGGGGGCGCGAAAACTTGGCCCGCGTTGCCGGCGTGCTGTGGGATTTCAGCGAGGGCATCCCAGCCTTCGGACTTTCGACCGAGCGTGTCTTTTCAGTAGGCGATAAGGAAGTCACCGCAGTTCTTTGGCTCACCGACGGCACCGCAAAACGGGTCCTGGCCGCGTTTCGGATTGACTAAATGAAATGGGAGTATCGTTAATTCCCGTGGTGCCAATTAGTTGTGCCAATTGGGGTCAGTGTGCAAAAAGTGACAAATGAATTTTGTGGCGACGCCGGGATGATCCCGCAAAAAAGGACGGGCATGGATTTAAGAGTCAAGAATCGATCGAAGCCTTGAGCGGGTCGCGGCAGTGAGGCTTGCAAGCATTTGATATCGAAACGGCGTAGCCGTCTTCGCACAACCCTCGCCGAGCCTCTGCGAAAAGAAGCGCCTGTCGTCGTCATCAAGAAAGATCGCCTCGCGACGGTTGCCTCTCGCCATCAAATGGTAAAGGACGCCCGCAGACTCGAATCCGAATGCTCCTGGCCATCGCCGCCCCTTACCGCTGACTCATTCCATGGATCATTCTTGTGTCAATTTTTGCACACTGACCCGAATGGCGCTCCAAAGCGCCACACTGCGGCCAAGGCGGGCAATAGCGGTCAAATCCTTCAACGCGTCTTAAAAACTTCAGTCACCGGTAAGACGGGAGATGGTTCCCGGCTTAGATTCCCTCCCGTTCTTGCAGAATGTGATTCATCCAATGCTGACGCCCATGGCTGCGCGCATCGCGGGTTGGACGCTTGGAATCAGGAACAGTTCGCATCGAACCGGTGAACACAACGGCCAGGAGGAATTTGAAACGGCGTGCACGTGGCGAGTTATCGGTGAGCGAGCGCGTGTCGCCGCATTTGCCGCTCACGCCGCCGCCCGCGATGCCGATTACGGTGCGGCACGAGCTGCTGCGCGCGCTTTTCTCGGCGGCTTATGCGCACATCAAAAACCATCGCGGGCTGGGCCGGTCTCGCTATTTTCGACCAAGCGTTCGGAGATCGGTTGCCAGGGGAGAGGACGCGGGCGACGCGGGGTCATTGACTCGAAAGCCATCAAACCTGTGCGCCATCCGTTTTGGAATGACGGCGCTGACCAGGACATCATTGTCCTCGTAGTGTTCCGTAATGATTTTTCCCTCGCGGTGGATGAGTGAAAGCAGGTCGGCGCGTGATTGAGGGACGCGAAGTGAGAGTCGGATCGCCCGGTCGTAGAGCAGTTCGTTGAGACGATGCAGGAGATCGTCGCATCCAGCTCCGGTTTTCACTGACACAAAGACGGCGTCTTTAAAATGCCGCTCGAGTTGTGCGCGCCAGCCGGCGTCCGTGATGAGATCGACTTTATTCAGGACGACGAGCGAGCGTCTGTCGCCGGCCCCCAGCTCGCTGAGAACCGCGAGGGTGGTTTCATAGAACCGGTACACGCGAGGGTGTGAGGCATCGAGAACATGGATAAGAAAATCGGCCAGCACAGCTTCTTCGAGGGTGGCCTTAAAGGATTCGACCAGATCATGCGGAAGCTTGCGAATGAAACCCACCGTATCGGTAAGCAGAGCCTGTTGTCCATCGGGCAGTGTGAACCGCCGGGTTGTGGTGTCGAGCGTTGCGAAGAGCTTGTCCTCGACAAGAACGTCAGCGGCAGTGAGGCGGTTGAGGAGGGACGACTTGCCGGCATTGGTGTAGCCGACGATGGCGACGTGCGGCAGGGCTTCGCGACTCCGTTCCTTGCGTTGGGTCGCGCGTTGCTGGCGAACCGAGTCGAGTTCGGCGCGCAAGCGGCCGATTTTTGCGCGGGCCAGCCGCCGGTCCACTTCGAGCTGCATTTCTCCTTCGCCGCGGGCCGCCCCGGCGCTTCCTGCGCCGCCTCCGCCGCGCTGACGATCGAGGTGCGCCCACATGCGTTTGAGCCGCGGATAGGAATATTCCATGCGCGCCAGGTCGACCTGGAGGCGCGCCTCACGCGTTCTCGCCCGGCGGTCGAAGATATCCAGGATAATTTCGTGGCGATCAATGACCGCGATGCCGCTTTCGGCCTCCCAGGCCCGTTGTTGGGCTGGGGTCAATTCATTGTCGAAGATGATGCAGTCGGCCTGCAGTTCCTGGCCCTGCTCGATGATTTCGCGCGCTTTGCCGCTGCCGGTCAGAAAGCGGATGTTGCGCTCGCGGACGCGGTTCAGAACCTGCCCTACAATCCCGATGTCGAGAGTACCTACCAGTTCTCGCAGTTCAGCCAGAAGATCTGCGGCCTCGCCTTCCTCGGCTTTATCCTCAAAAATGGCAACCAGCAGAGCTCGCTGGACAAGTTCCGGTCTTTCGCGCACGTCAAACACGCCCCAGCCTAGGGCATTTGGCAGCGAAAGCCAGCGCCGGCCCAACGAATTGGGGTTCCGGCTCGTAGGGTGACGGACAGCGGATATTTTCAACGCATCCGCATTTTGCGCGTTACAAGTGCGGCCTTTTCGCTACAACTCTCGGCGGTTCCTCTGGCACGATGCGAGATTTTCCGACAGCCATCCGATTTTTGACCTCGAACGTGTCGGGTCTTAGCCCTATCAGGGGATTCATTCTGGGCGTTTTGATTCTGGGTGCTGGCGGAACTTGCCTGGTGGACGCTGGACCCGCTGCTGCCTCGCCTACCGTGGATGTGGCGGAGAGGGAGATCGCGCGCCGCAACCAACTGGCGGTCGAGGCTTCAGAGTTGATCCAGCAGGGGAATCGCGCTCGGGAAAGCCGGGACCTTGCCTTGGCGGTGGATGCCTATGGCCGCGCCTACCAACTGCTGCCCAACGCGCCCGCCTATACTGCGCTGCGCAGACAAGCTCTATCGGCATATTCTGAGAGCTCTGTTGCGCATGCCGAGGAATTGGCCACGCAAGGCCGCTATGCCGAGGCCAATGGGGCAATCGATGCCGTGCTCGTGGTGAGCGTAAACCCCGACTACCGGCCGGCGCTTCGACTCAAGGAACGGTTGCAGGACGCAGAACGTTACCATCCCGCGCTTACGCCCGATCACGTGGCCCGAGTGCAAAAGGTTAGCCGGCTCCTGACCCTCGCGAATGGACACTTCGATCTCGGAGAATATGATAAGGCAGTGGCGGCTTATAACGAAGTCATCACCCTCGACGCCTACAATACGGCGGCGCGCCGCGGACTCGAACGCACCGAACGAACAAAGTCCGAATATCACAAGTCGGCCCGCGATCACACTCGTGCCGATGCCATCCGGCAGGTCGATGGAGCCTGGGCTGAGCAGGTCCCACAGAAAGGGCTGGTGGGACTTTTCGGTCCCTCCGCAGCGCAGGGGGGCGAGTCTTTGTCCGCGGGCGTGAGCGCCCGGTTTAAAATGAACTCGATCATCTTTCCGCAAGTGCAGTTGCTGGACGCCACGCTCGAGGAAGTCGTGCAGTTCCTGGTCATGCAGTCGAAGACTTACGATGTGGCCGAACCGGATCCCGGTCGCAAGGGAATCAACCTGGTTTTAGGCACCGAGCCGGGCCTTTCCAATAAACGAGTGAGCCTGAGTTTGACCAACGTTCCGCTTTCCTACGTTTTAGACACCGTGGCGCGGCAAGCGGGGACGCGGGTGCGCGTCGAGGATTCTGTGATCACGCTGGGATCGGGCACAGCAGCTAATCTGATCACCCGGAGTTACCGGGTGCCGCCCGGGTTTTTCGAGCAGGCGCCATCGACCGCAGCCCCGGGAGCTGATCCTTTCAGTTCCGAGAAGCCCGCCGACACCGGGTTGGCTTTCAGGCGCATTTCCGCGGCAGAATTCCTCAGGCAAAATGGCATTACCGACGTCGCGTCAGCCTATTTCAACGCGGCCACAAGCCTGCTCACGGTCCGTACTTCGCCCGCGAATCACGACGTGGTGCAGGCGCTCGTCGATCAGGCCAGCACAGGGGTGCAAAGGCTGGTGCGGCTCAAGGTGACCATGCTCGAGGTGGATCAGGATAATTTGAAAGAACTGGGCTACGATTGGTTGCTGGCGCCGTTTGATGTGAGCCGCCGGGTTTTTGGAGTGGGTGGCACGGCTGGAAATACGGCCACCGGCGACGAGACCGCCTTTGCTCAAAATTTCCCGTTCATCCCACCGACGGCCGGCGGCGGCACCCCGGTTGGGCAGAATCCTGTGACCGCGGGAAATCGCTCCGGGAATGCAGCGCTGGAAACCAACAGCATCGATTCTTTGATCGCGAATACGCTGCGCACGCCTAGCACCGGGGTGAAGGCCCCCGCGGTTTTTGGGATATCGGGCGTGTTCACCGATCCGCAGTTTCAAGTGGTGCTGCGCGGCTTGAACCAAAAAAAGGGAGTCGATGTCATGTCGTCGCCGACGGTCGTCGCGAAGAGCGGTCAGCGCGCGAAAGTGCAGGTTGTCCGCGAGTTTCCCTATCCGACGGAATTCGAGCCGCCGGAAATTCCGCAGGACTTCGGATCCAACCAAACGTCCGTTCTGTTTTTTGATCCCGCCTTCGGGTTTTTAGGTGGAGCGGGCGGCACCTCGGATACCTTCCCGGTCACACCGACCACCCCGACCGCCTTCGAGTTTAAAAATGTCGGTCATGAACTCGAGGTCGAAGCCACAGTCGGTCCGGACAATCAGACTATTGAACTGGATCTCGCACCAGCCTTCCGTGAATTTGAAGGCATGGTCGAGTACGGCACTCCGATTATAACTTACCCGGATGGACAGACACCCTCAGTGCTCACTGAAAACCACATTCCTCAGCCGGTTTTTCGCACCAATCGCACCGAAGGCATCCGTGTCAGCCTGTGGAGCGGGAACACCATGGTCATCGCCGGACTGGCCACCGAGGAGCACATCAGCGTCGAGGACAAGACGCCGATTCTGGGCGATCTACCGTTGATCGGAAGATTTTTCCGCACCCAGGCCTCGCGTGTGAAACGAAAGGCGGTCGTCTTCATGGTCACCGCGGAAATCATCACGCCAAGCGGAGAATCCCCTACCTTGCTTACTCCGGGCACGCCGGGTGAGAATTTGACTTGGGCGCCGCCGGCTGCGAGATGATCGCTAATCCTCGCCTCGAACCTCACCTTCTCTATCACCTGTGGAGTCCAAGCCCCGTTATTCAGTCAAGGAGATGCTGGACCTTGCGAAGCGTCTTCGGTCTCCTGGCTATTCGCACCGTTCCGGCCGTAAACTCAAGCGAAGAAGCCATCAGCCGGAAAAGGAGCGTCGAAAAGTGCACACCGTGCTCCTCTCAGTGCTGCTGGCCATAATGGCCATCGTGGCCAGCCTGGTCTATTGGTTGATCACACGCGATCATGCCGCACCCGAAGACACCATCAAGGCGGTCCCGACCGTACCCACGCCGTAGAGTGGGCCGGGAGGCGTCACCCTTTCAAGGCGGCTTGCCGCTTGAGGAGGTCATGGAAGGGAGTTGTCGGGATGTCGAGATCTGAAAGCGACAGGGCCTCGTCTTTCTTTTTCGGCACTTTAAGGTGCGCACATGCGCCCGCGATGGGTTCGAGGAGGTAAACCGGCACCCCAGCGTGCGCCTCCGCCCGTTCGCACGAATCAATCATCCCGTACACTTCGTCGCCTCCAATGGCATGATGAATGACCTGGCCCGCAGACAGGTTCTGCTTCGCAAACGCGTAGACATCATTTCTCTTTTTCTCCGGCGGACAGATAACAGGACGGGCCTCCAAACAAACCTGCGCGATCGCGCGGGGCGTCTCGACATGGCAAAGGTGATAGGGTCGAAAAAAAAGATAGTATGGCCGCCGCGAAGTCACCTTGTAGTATTTGAGCAGAAAATCCTGTCGCGCATTATCGCAGTACCCAACAACGTAAACCCCGCCGCCGGGCCAGGGAACGCCGACGATGTAATCAACGCGCCCCTGCTCGCCGTACTTGTCAAAATCAAATCTTTCCATCACCTCTCGCACGTCGGTGCAGGCTGGACCTTCCATCCCCGGAAGGAACGGAGACAGGCCAAGATAATTTCCGATTAGCGCCTGTTCGATGTTCATCTTGGTGCCGTCGGTGTAGGAGACGCATTGGACGACCGAGAGCCGGAGTTTGGCCGCAATGTCCGCCTGCGTGGCCGAAGTGGCGTGGCGGTTGAGAAAGCCCTTCATGTTTCCCGCCTGGACGATGCGAAAACCCCAAAGTTGGATTTCGTCGGACATGGTGGCCAGGACGCCGTGCTGATCTCCGGCATCGCTTGTAACTATGACACCTTGCTTTCTTGCCTCGTGCGCCAGCAGCGTGCCGAAAACCAGATCCAACTCGCCGTTCATCAGTACGACGTGCGCTTTCTGAGCGATGGCGGCCAGGCAATACAGAGCCGCTTCATAAATGACGTTGGTGCATTCCACCAGAGCGTCGATTTTCACATTTCGGAGCAGCGTCAGCGAATCAGTCGTCGTGAGCACTTCTCCTTCGCCAACTGTCGGAGGGGCGGCGGCATTTTCGACGCGCACCTGGCGCAGACCAGTGGCTTTGATCGCCGCGGTCAGAATTTCCTCGCTGATATCGCCCAAAAATATCACCTGCATCCCGGGAGTGCGGGCCACTTGCCAAGCCACGCCGATGCCCATGGCTCCGCATCCAATCACACCGACACGAATGCGCCGGCCCTGAGACTGAAGTTCGCGAAGTTTCCGAAGCATATGCACCCACCGGAGAATAGGCCACCGGCAGGGGCGAAGCACTAGTTTGATTGCTTTCGACGTGCAAGGATAGAAACGCCAGGCGTCGCACGCCGTCATTGCGTCCCGGATACGACAATTGCGGGATAAGCGGCCTGTGGTATCGAGGCCCAGCGCGCCCAGCATCAACACTACCGGCAGGAAGTAAATCAAACACCAATAGAAGATATAGGCCGTCTCAGGACCTCGATAAATCAGGTACGTGATTACTGGCGGAACGATACTGGCCGGGAGAAGCAGGCGGCCTCGTGGCGGGCCTCGAACCAATCGGCGCGCTCCGACAAACATGAGCGTGGGCACGAGGCAAAATACGAACGCGAATAGGAGCGGTTCGTTTGGAACGTAACGGCGGATCAGGATTCCAAGGCGCCGCGATGAACCGCGACGGCATATCCTCGATGCCATCCACCTTCCCACTCGACGGTTTGGTTGCCATCAGGCATGGCAACCCCGGCGGCATAGTGGCTCCAGGCACTCACGGGCCAGGTGTATTCGAGCGCCCCTCTAAACCCCCGCAGAAATTTCATGGCCTGCGGGACCGCTGGCATGACGAGGGGGAGAAAAAAGAATGCGGCCGCGCAGGCCACCACGACCAGCCGCACCAGGCTGGCGCGGGCACCAAAATCGCGCCGGCGAAGGCAGCGCCACAACAGGAACACGGTCAAGGTCACGGCCTACGAGGCCACAAAATAAAAACTCCCTGGGAAGCTGTAGAGGCAGCCGAAAAAACACCCGGCGACTACCCACCAGTGCCGCCATTTCCCCTGCTCGAGTGCAATCCAGGCGAGTCCCGGAAGGAGGGAGGAAAAGAGCAGCACGAGGGCATAACCACGTGCCTGGGTCGAAAAAATCATATGCATGGGATGCAGTGCCCCGAAGAACAGAGCGATCATCGCTGCGCGCGGGAAGCCCATTCGCCTGATCGACCACCACAGGGCGGCGAGAGACAGCACGCCTGGGATGAGCGCCCAGAGCCGCAGCACCACTCGGTTGATCCGCCACGGCTCGGCGCCCACCCCCCCACTGCCAGGTCCGCAAGGTTACGCGGGCAAGGATGCTGAAAAGAAATGGATTGTTAGCCTGTTGGTCCTCCCACAAAGTGCTCTTCCAATCGAGTATGGCGGCTTGCTGGCCCTTGGCTTCGTCGTGATAAACGTAGCCGATGATATCTCGGCGCAGGGTGTCCTGTTCGTCGCGGGTGATGGTTTGATCCATGCGCGGCAGACGGAGGCCGATCCCAACGAGCAGGCCCAACGCCAACCAACACCAGGATCTGAACGTGGATCACCTCGTCAAAACTGAGGCGCCGGCCCGCCTTAATATGGCGGCCGAGCCGCCCCTCCCAGGGGGCGCCATACTCTCGTTCAAATATCCACAGCGCGAGGCACAGCAACAAGAGACCCCCTTGGACAACGAGGTGCGAACGCGGAGCGGAGGCCGTTTTCCGGCAAAGAGCGACAATCCACGTCGCGAAATTGGAAGCCATGTTTCGAAAATTCCACATCGGTCCTGGGCCCACAACCCACATCATGGCGATCGATTCGTGCCGCCGGCTGTGCTGGCGATGGCTGCGGGATGGTGGGGGAGGGGATCGCCCGGCCGCCTTCGCGCGAATTTGCCGAGGTTGATCTTGACGTTTTTGCTTGTGCTTATCATGCTCGGAGCCAATCGCAGATCTGTCGACTACGTCCGCTGTGCTTCACACATGAATTTGCGCGATCAGCTAAAGGAGGTTCTGCCCGAGATCCTTCCCTCGAATCCGACCGAAGCGATTAAAGGGACCGAGCTTATCCGTCTGGTGAAGTATCGACTGCGGCAGGAATACAGCGATGCGACGTTGCGCTATCATTTTTCCATCCTGTGTTGCGACCCTTCCTCGCCCATTGCCAAGGTGGATCAAGGCCAGGGCTATTACCTGCGCCTCAACCGAATGGCCGCATTCGATCATGCGCAAACGTTGGCCGCGGCAGGATTCGCCAGCGCCGATTTGTTCCAAAATGGACGCGAGGCGGTGGATCTGGTTTTGACGCGGGTGGCGAAATCGCGCGCGATTTTCGCCCGACGCGCGCAGGCCGATGGACGCCAGCCATTTCCCTTCTCGCCGGGTTCGTCGCCCGAAAGCCTTTGGAAATATCCCGATTTGGCCTTGGTCGATTGGGAAGTGGATGAGGCAACCGATAGTGGCTTCAGGCTTAGTCGCGACATCCTGGAACTGAAGCGAAGCATGGGGGTTCAGCCCTTCTCGGTGGCGGGCGTCAGGCTGGCCCTGCTGGCCACCTATGACAACGTGCGGGAGCTCTTTTTCCAGGCCCTGAGTGGATCTCGCTGGGCCCATACAGGGGAACTTGTCGTCGCCGCGCCCATCGTGGACGAACAGTTGGCCGAAGACTTGCGCCGACTCGGCGCCGAGTACGGAGTCGGGGTCAGCAGTCTGGGGATCAATCTGGAAGCTCTCGATGACGTACTGGATGCCGGGGGGATTACGTGTCTGGATGATCGCAATTTTGAAAGTCTGCAAAGCCGCCTCCTGGTGTGCAGAAGGATCACCTCGCCGCGCCCGCGGCCTGCACTGCATTGGCCGTTGATCAATGAAATGCGCCGTGACCATGATGGATTCCGTGAGTTTTTTTTCTGGATCGAGAGGTGCCTGCGAGAAGGACAGGCCAGCCCCCCGGTTGTTTCGCCGGCCACAGTCGATCCTTTGCGATGCGCGCTCTAAGAGTCTGTAAACCAGTCTGCTAAGGGACTCACTGAGAAGTGGTAAGACGAGCCGCAAATCTTACATATGCGTCTCAGTGTCAGGCTTATGTAAACTGACGCCTTCGGGCCCAATATTTTTGGCATCGGCCATGCTATTTTCGCTCGCGTTTTTGCCGGAAAGGTGAAAGAATCGGCGCCAGTCGTTGAGAACCGAATCCGCCATGACCCTTACGCTTCGCCTTTTGGCCTTCCTAGTCGCCGCCAGCGCGTTATTAAACGTTGGTTGTTCAACCTCGGCGCCGGTGGCATCGAGCGTTCGGAAAAGTGGTGCCCTAACTCCCAAGGCGGGCTTTTATTCGAAGAAAGGCGCCTTATACGCGCTGGTAAAGACCACAGCTTACAGCCATCAGGAAAAGGACAGTCTGAAGTACGGAAAGGCCTGCGCGGCCGGTTGCAACCTTCGCTATGACGCCGTCCGGAGTGCCGCCGCAGATTGGAGTGTCTTTCCCTTGGGTACGCTCTTCAGGATCCCCGGTGAGTCCTGCATTCATCGCATCGATGACTATGGCAGTGCGCTCGTGGGCACCCGCACCATCGACCTTTATCAACCCACATTGGCGGGAGTGCGGCGCTGGGGCAGCCGAGTGCTCGAGATTCAGATTTTGAAATGGGGATCGTATTCCCAAAGCCTGCAAATTCTCGCTGATCGAACCAGGCATGATCACGTGCGGTCGATGGTCAATAGCATCCGCAGCAAGCGGCTCGTCGCGCAACGTTGAAACGGCGGCAATCCCCGGCCCGGCCAAAGTGGGGCAAGGCGCAACGCGCCGCCTTGATTTCGCGGCGGCTCGCTGCCTTATACCCTGACCCCCCGATTCCACTAGACCATAGCGATCCTTTCACGCTCCTGATCGCGGTTTTGTTGTCGGCGCAATGCACCGACAAACGCGTCAACGGAATTACGCCGAGGTTGTTTGCCTTGGCGCACACACCGAAAGGCATGGCGTCACTGCCCGTCACGACGATCGAAAGCATCATACGACCGTGCGGGTTAAGTCCCCAAAAGGCTCGTGCCATCAAGGCTTTGTCCGCTCTGTTAATCGAGCGCCATGGCGGGGAGGTGCCGCGAACCTCCGAAGATCTCGAGGCACTTCCTGGCGTCGGTCACAAAACCGCCTCTGTCGTTCTCGCCCAGGCATTTCAAATCGCGGCCTTTCCAGTCGACACCCACATCCATAGGCTGGCCCAGCGATGGAAGCTGACTTCGGGCAAAAATGTAACCGAAACCGAGCGGGATCTGAAACGGCTTTTTCCTGAAAACGACTGGATCAAGCTGCATCTGCAAATTATTTACTATGGGCGGGAACATTGCACCGCACGAGGTTGCGATGGCACCCGATGCCCGATCTGTCATGAACTGTCTGCGGTTTACCAAGCTGTCGTGATTTCCTCTCGCAAGCAATCGATGGGCTCACGTCATCGGTCACCCACGCTGCGGCAGCGGGGTTGAGAAGGCCAGGAGATCAGCGGGGAGGAATCGTCAGACGCCGGAATGCAAGCTTCGAGCCAGGCCGTGCGGTGTCGCCTTTCATTTTCGCCCAGCTTTGAAATGCCATTCTCACAGAGGAGGCGCGCCAATTCGGGTGAAAGAAGAGCAATTTCCTCAGCGAGGCGGTGGAGCCGGTGCGGAGTCTGGGAATTTTTCATGAGGCGGCGAGAAGGAGAGCGGCGTCGCGATCTGGAAGGCAAAAACTCGAGGGAGCGCATTTTTCGAACAAATGGCAAAAGAATATAAGCAAAGGCTCGAAACCTCCCAATCTCACTCGTCGTTGATAATCTGGGCGATGTGGCGCACCTTCTGTTTCATGTCCTTGCCCTGACGGAGGTCCTGCAACCCCTTGAGAGCCTGGACTTCTTGCATCCTCCTGGTGGCACAGTCCGATAAAGCCTGCCACAAGAGCATCGTAGCGGTCTCGACGGCGTTGCGCCCGAAAAAGCCGGTATTTGTCAATTCTTCGAGCATTTCCCGTTGAGCCGGCGGCAAAGAAAGGGTGATTTGCTCGGTGCGAACTGCGTTCTCCCTGCGTCCGGGTCCCCGGCGACCGCCCTCGAGAACGTTGCCATTAGAAATCAGAGGGTCATTCATTCGGTTAATAATGTAGTCGGAAACCATTGCGTGTACGTGAGCTCCGTGATCTGATCTCATACAGACCAAAGCTGGTACGGCCGAGAATACATCATTGAAATGCCATTGCAATCAAATTTTAATCCGAAAATCGGGTATAGGAGCCCAGCCCGCTACACGGTCTTTTTTTCTTCCGAAGGCAGTGGCGAGGCGTAAAGTGCGCAGGAGATGAGGGCACCGCGAGCCAAGGCCTTAGCCGAGCAACTCCGAAAGTACGGCGTGCTCGACGAGCAGCTCGAGGAGGAATTTATTCGTGGGTCGGGTCCAGGTGGGCAGAAGATTAACAAAACGGCGTCGACTGTTCGATTGCGTCACACCCCTTCCGGTTTGGAAGTAAGGTGTCAGGAATACCGTTCCCTCGCCCGCAATCGCTTGCTGGCGCGGCAACGACTTTGCGAACTACTCGAGCAACAGCGCCGCCATATCGCGGAGGCAGCCAAGGCGCTTCGGGAGAAAACACGCCGCCAAAAGCGACCGCGCCCACCGGCGCTGAAGCGTCAACTGCTGCAAGAAAAACGACGGCGGGGGGCTCTCAAACGAGATCGGCAACGTCCTGCGAAAGAGTGAAACCCGGCTGATGCTCGGGAATCGTCTTGCCGCTGAAACCGCCGTCTCTATTCTGTCCGGGCGATGTCGCCTTTTCGCCGCAACTGTCTGCTTTCAGCGCTGGCCAGCGCCATTCTCCTTGGCGGGGTGCATTTGTACCTGCAGTTGTTCGTTATTCCATTGCTGATCGAGAAGGGAAACCGCAGCCTGGTCGCGGCGACTGCGGTGGGGATCACGAACTTTTATAGTGACTTTCAGCGCTGGCCCGGACCCTCGATGGATCAGGTCTTGGTTGATCTTCTAACCGGAGGTGTTGTGATCAGTGAAACCAGTGACAGACCGGGAGAGAACGCAAAACCGGTTGCGGTGGGTGAACCCGTTCAGCTCGCCAATTACCTTCGGGATTTGCCCGCCCGCCGCGGAGCCCAAGGCATCGTCGATGCGTGGGGACGGCCGCTGAAATTTGGGTTCCCCGAGAGCGGGCCAGCGCAGGTTGCCTCCGCGGGCCGCGACGGCCGTTGGGATACCGCCGATGACGTGAGTATCGAGGCGCCCCCTGCCCCTAAGAATATGCGTCCTTCCCGCTCGGAATTTTTGCGGGCTCAGGCATTTCTTCGAGCCGCTCTGGAAAACGAAGTCCAGCAGGAAACCTTATGAAAGGAAGTTATGCGCCAGTATCTTGACTTGCTCCGACATGTGTTGGAGCAAGGAGAACGGCGTCAGGACCGCACCGGCGTTGGAACCTTGGGAGTTTTTGGGGCTCAGACGAGGGTCGATTTGCAGCAGGGCTTCCCCTTGCTGACCACCAAAAAGCTGCATGTTAAGTCGATTATCTGTGAGCTGCTCTGGTTTTTGACCGGCGACACTAACATCGCGTACCTGAAACAGCATGGCGTTAGCATTTGGGACGAATGGGCCAACGAAAACGGTGATCTGGGACCGGTTTATGGACGGCAATGGCGCTCGTGGGCCTGCCCTGACGGACGAACTATCGACCAGATTCAGACGGTGCTCGATCAACTCAAGCAAGATCCTTTCAGCCGCCGTCTCATCGTCACGGCCTGGAATCCCGCAGATATCGCGCGGATGGCGCTGCCTCCCTGTCACGCTTTCTTTCAGTTTTATGTCAGCGCCTCCGGGTTGCTGAGCTGCCAGCTCTATCAGCGCAGCGCGGATTTATTCCTGGGCGTGCCGTTTAATATCGCCAGTTATTCCCTTCTAACCTTAATGTTTGCTCACGTCACTGGACTTCGAGCTGGAGAGTTTGTTCATACCTTTGGTGATCTCCATCTGTACGCCAATCATATCGAGCAGGCTAACTTACAAATGGCGCGGCCTCCGCACGCCCTGCCCCAAATGCATCTGAATCCCGAGGTCAAAAACCTGTTCGACTTCCGCTTCGAGGATTTTCGCCTCGACAACTATCGTCCCCATCCGCACATCAAAGCGCCGGTGGCAGTTTAGCGCCAATAGTTGATGGGTCCTGATGTCACTCCCGCTGCGTTCGAGCTTCATGCGGTCGCAGCGATGGCGGCCAACCGAGTCATTGGACGCGATGGAAAACTGCCGTGGCGCCTCCCGAACGATTTGCGTTTTTTCCAGAACCTGACCTGCGGCCACCCGGTGGTTATGGGCCGCCGGACCTATGAATCCATCGGCCGTCCTCTGAAAGGCCGAAGAAACATCGTCCTGAGCCGCAGCCTGGTACCGTCACCTGGCGTCGAAATCATTCAAGGGCCGGGCAGTTTGTGGGACCTCGATCTGTCGGGATCGGTTTTTGTGATCGGCGGTGAGGCGATTTATCGCGAATTGCTGCCGCAGTGCTCGTCAGTCTATCTGTCGCGCCTGTTCGCCGCCTTTGCCGGGGATACCTGGCTTCCGCCATTCGAGCAGGATTTTCCCTTGGTCGAAAAACTCGCCACTTTTCCTGAGTTCGAACTACTCCATTACAGGCGCAAACCTAATGCCTGACATTTTCATTTTCCTGCTTAAGACTCCGGATTCGTTTCGGTAAAAACTCAAGGAAGAGTCCCGCAGAACACAACCATCGTGAGAGAGAAACTTGTTCCGTTGTATCAACGCTTGACGTCTTCGGTCCTCGGATCCGAGGAAGCGTCGTATTGGCTGTTGGTGGCCCTGCTCGCCAATGGGCATGTGCTCATCCAGGGAGCACCGGGCATCGGCAAGACTTCCCTGGCTCATACCCTCGCCACCGCCATCGACGGCACGTTTCATCGCATTCAATTCACGCCAGACCTCCTTCCGTCGGACCTTTTGGGCTACAGCCTTTACCACCAGGGCCGCGGGGAATTCCAGTTCATTCCCGGACCCGTGTTCGCCAATATCGTACTGGCTGATGAGATCAACCGAACCAGCCCCCGCATTCAGAGTGCTCTGCTCGAATGCATGAATGAGCACCAGGTGACGATCGACGGCATTACCCGAAAGCTCGAAGCTCCTTTTCTGGTTATCGCCACCCAGAACACCGTCTACGCCTCCGGAACGTTTCCGCTGCCTGAACCGCAACTGGACCGCTTTTTGCTGAGTTTGACGCCGCAGACCCCCGATCTTGCCTTGCTGGAAAGAATTCTTGCCATGCATGCGGGTCGGCCGCAATTGCAGGTCGAGCCTTTGCTGACGACAACAGAAGTGCGCGAAATGCAGCAAGCCGCATTGAGCGTGCCCGCCAACGACAGGCTCACCGGCTACATTGCCGCTCTCTGTCATGGCACCCGCAAACACGAAGGCTTGCGGGGTGGGCTCTCGCCGCGCGCCGCCATCAGCTTGATGCGAGCGGCCCAGGCCGTGGCCTGGATCGAAAGCCACCCCTGGGTCCACCCCGACGATGTCAAACGGGTCGCTCTTCCAGTGCTGCAACATCGCCTCAGCACCCGTGACGTCCCCGAGGCTTCCCCCACCAGCGCCCGCCAGTGGCTCGAACATTTGTTGCGTGTGGTGCCGGTGGCATGATCTCGCCGGAATATCCGCGGCGGGATGTTTGCGGCCGAAGGCATCGATAAGCGGCATCGAGAGCGAGCCGTGCGGTTGCGGTCAAAAAAAAACGGGTTCGCTTCTTTTTGAGCGAGCCCGTATCGGGGAGGGAAACGTTATGGCGACGTTTCTTTAATGCCCGAGGAAATCAGAGAAGCTGTTCCTCCACTTCTCTATGCGCAGGGTGAGAGCGCGATCTTTGATGCACTGCACGTTCCATTGTTGAAGATCGAGCCGGTCGGCCTCACTGGGGTAAGCCTGCTTTTCGCGCTCGATGTATTCGATCAGGGCGCTGCAAACCTTGCGCAGGAGCGTAATGTCCTTCGAGGTGCGGTCACTGTGGCGATGTTCCTCAATGAGTTTGCGCAGGTAGCGCTCCTGGCGGTCGGCCCAGGCAACGGCTTCACCGATGGCCGCGGGACCGCCAGCCAGTGTACCATCAGGATAGAACTGCGGGGCCCGGCGTGCGGGATCCTCTTTGCGTACCGGGAGCGTGGACTGCGGAGTCTCGCTGATTCCTTCGGTGTCGTTGGACAAAACCGTTGGCGTGATAAACATCATCAGACTCTTCTTGCTGCGTTCACGTTGCGTGTTCTTAAACGCCAGGCCAATGATCGGGATTTTGCTCAAGAACGGAACTCCGGTGCCCTCGCGTGAGTCAAAAGCTTCGTCGAGTCCGGCAATGGCGACGGTGTAGCCGGACTCGACTTTCAACGGGGCCGTATACAAGCGCGACGTGGCCACCGGATAAGCATTACCGCCAATGATTTCGCTGCCGATGATGTTGGAAAGTTGCAGATTCACGGTGAGAGCCACCGTCCCATCCGAAAGGACTTTGGGCAGAATGTTAATCGTGGTGCCAATGGGAAGATACTGGATGGTTTGGGTGGTCGTTCCGCCGAGTCCAGGGGTCGTCGAAGCGCTCGCTGCCAGAACTGGTTTGTTGACCACATTGCGAATGACCACTTCGCGATTATTCTGAGTCAAAACCCGGGGATACGACACGCTCGTGGTTTGCCGATCAGCAAGCAAGGCTTGTATCTTTATGTTGGCCGACCGTGTCGAAAGCACCGCCCCCTCGGGGTATTTGTTGTTGCTCGGATCGTCGAAATTGAGAAACATGTTCCAGTCGGGCAGTATCTCGCCGTCAGCCGTGGCTTGGGAAAAATTCACAGGAATGCCGCCATCGAGCGTTTCCGACCAATCCACCCCCATCTGTTTGCGGGGGTCTCGAGTCGTTTCGAAAAACTTTACCTCGACCGCGATGAGAGGTTGGGGACGGTCGACCGATGAGAGATAGGCTTCCACCAATTGGTGCTGTTGCCGGGTGCAAACAATGAAAAGGTTGTTGGTATCACTGTTCCAGAAGACCGCCGGCTCGCTGTCCTTGTCCTTTGTCTCCTCGCCCACTTCCTCGGCCGTATTATAAGTTTTCTGCGGCGTATGCATGGGATCTTTCCCAAAATCATCCACGGTGACATCGTTCCTCGTCGTGATGGCATCAAACCCGCGCGTCGGGATGCCCAGGATTTCCTTGATGTCTTTCACCAATTCGTCCGCATTCGCGGCCAGGTGTCCGATCGGTCCGCCCTGCAAATTGATGTTGGTGCTCGCTCCCATGGCCGATTCTCCGGCCGACGCACTCGATGCTCCCATCGCGTCGGTGGCGCCCATGTTCGCGATCTGCGCCGCGCGACCCATCGGTCCAAATGGGTCGTTTCCGCTCTGAACCGTCGTCACCAACTCTTGTGAGTTGTATTTGATATGATATGTCCGGCCAATGAGCTGTTTGTCGTCCAAAGGCCGCATATGCCAGATGCCGTTGTCGTAAATGAGAGCAACCCCATACGTATTCGCAACCGTCTCGAGGGCCAAGAACGGGCTGGTGTTCACCTTAAAAGTGATTAGCTTGTCCTTATCACCCTCAGATTCGGGTAACGCCATGAAGCTGACTCCGGCGTCTTCTGCGAGAAACCGCAAAACATCCCGCAGTTGCGCCCTGGTAAAGTTGTATTCCTGAATTTTTCCATCGCGCAGACGACTTGCAACAGATTGATATTCAGGAGATGACTGCAGAACCAACTGCGCTGGTGAAGTCGACATTGTCGCCACTCCCAAAAGAAGAACCATCGCGCTGTGTCGGCACAACCTGGGAGGTTTCGGACAATAGGGATGGTTGGTCATAAGCAGGAACGGGTTAACAGAAAGTACAGTCATTATAATAATTATAAAGCGCCGCACAATAGAAAAATCAGGAAATTTTAAATATTCCGGTCAGTTAGACGCAATGTCTCTGAGTCAGAGCCTCCCGGTTTGATTAAAACCGCCGTTGCGGTAGTGAAACCAGCCCGATCATGAAATTCCTCGCCCTGGAAGCGATGCCGCACGCGATCGTCCATGAATTCGTGCCGCGGGTGGCCGGTGTCTCAATTGGGGGTGATCGCTCCGAGGTGCTGGATCGGCTTTGGCCGCACCATTTCGACACGATTCAACGATTGGGATTTGGGGAAGCAAATTTTATCAGAGGCGAACAACTTCATGGCGCCGAGATTGCCGTTGTGGGCCGTTCAATTCTTTCGGGCCGAATTGTCCCCGGGGTTGATGGCCTGGTGACCGACAGGCCTGATACACTGTTAGGAATCGTTGTCGCTGACTGCTGCGCGGTCTACCTTGTAGATCGGGAAAATCAGGCGATTGGTTTGGTTCACTCAGGAAGACGTGGAACCGAGCTCGGGGTGGTGCCCGCTGCATTGATGCAGATGGCCGGGACATTTGGCTCAAAGATCGCCAATGTGGTGGTGCAGTTGAGCCCGTGCATTCGTCCTCCGGACTATGAGGTTGATTTTGCCGATGATATCAGGAAGCAGTGTCTTTCGGCCGGCGTGCCGGCCTGTCAGATTCATGACGAAGGCCTGTCGACAGCCGCAGATTTAACCAGGTTCTATTCGTATCGCGCGGAGAAAGGGCGGACCGGTCGCATGCTTGCCCTTTTGGGTCTGCGCTCATTAAAGTGTCGTGAACGCGATTGATCTCGCAGCGCCGGCTAAAATTAATCTCTGGCTCCGGATCCTGCGGCGCCGGCCGGACGGTTTTCACGATATCGAGACCCGTATGGTCCTGCTGGATTTAAGCGACCGGCTGTCAATCGAGAAAGTTCCGGAGGACAAAACCCGGTCTGGCAACAACGCGGTGGAGGTACCGATATTTACCTGTTCGGACCCCAGCTTGCCGGTGGATGGTTCGAACCTGGTGCAGAAGGCCGTTGCTGCCTGGATAGGTCAGATCGGTGCGCTGCCCCCACTGCGCATTCATTTGGAAAAACGCATCCCGCACGGGGCGGGTTTGGGTGGCGGCAGCAGTGATGCCGCAGCCGCCCTGTTGGGGCTGAATCAACTGACCGGGACGCGGTTGGATGTCAGCGCGTTAACATCGCTGGCGGCTGGGGTGGGTTCAGACGTTGCTTTTTTCCTTCAGGGATCTCCGTGTGATTGCTCTGGCCGGGGAGAGATCGTTGTCCCTCGCGCCCCATGGGAGCCGGCGCTTTCGATTTTGTTGGTCAAGCCGCCTTTTTCGGTGTCGACGCCATGGGCTTACCAGCAGTGGGCGAATGCGCGAGCCATTGACCCCGTTTACCACCGGGCGCAACGTTGGGCGACAGCCAAGCTCGTGAATGACCTCGAACCAGCGGTTTTTGCGAAGCACCTGCTTCTCACGGACCTCAAGATGTGGCTGCTCGAGCGCCGGGAAGTTTGCGCCGCTTTGATGACAGGATCGGGATCGTGTCTGTTCGCGATTCTTGAGGGCCCTTCGCGAGGGGAAAATTTAGGTGCCGCCCTGCGGCAGGAATTTGGGGACGACATGTGGTTATGCCACACTCGCACAAGGCTGCCAGGATCCGGTTAGGTCGCGCCACTCAATGGCAATCTTGCGGCACCGCATCGCTCTCGGAACGTCCGGCGAATGCCCGAAATCTTATCCTCTCAACCGACAATTCTGGTAGACATAAGGCTGTATTTTCTTCTCACGTGCAAATAAACGTCGTATTAGCCGTTCTCGGCTCTGCTCAATGAAATGCCACCAATGCGGAAGGCCTGCAATGTTCGCCATCACGACAGACGCTGGACAGATTTCGCTGTGTCTTGACTGCAACCTGAAGCTTACGCAGCTTTGACTCCCGTGCGGCGGGCAGTTAGAGTGTCAATTATGAAAGCCTACACTGCTGTCATTGAGCGATGCTCGGACACCGGTCTTTACGTCGGCTATGTTCCTGGCTTCATCGGCGCCCATTCCCAAGGCGGTTCACTCGATGAGCTGCATCGCAATCTCCGCGAAGTCATTGAGATGCTGTTGGAGGATGGCGCCCCGGATTTGGCGGCGGAGTTCGTCGGTACCCAGAATATCACCGTCGCCGTATAGCGATGGCCAAGCTGCCGATTCTTAGGGCCCGAGAAATATGTTTTCGAGTCGCTGGGCTTCGTTCTTGTTCGTCAGCGCGGATCTCACATGCAGTATCGGCATCAAGACGGCCGCGGCACAACTGTTTCCAAATCATCCGGGTCGAGATGTCTCTCCCGTGCTTCTACGCCAAATAATCAAAGACATCGGAGTGACCTTCGAAGACTTCCTGAGGCAGTTATAACCGTCAGCAGAGTATGTCCATGTGTGCTTTCAATGCGGGGTAGCCTTCTCAGCGCCGAGGCCGGTGTTGGCGCGGACCGAGAGTTCGGCGAATTTCGCTTCGGCATCAGGCTCACGAGTGAACAGGGAAGCAATGACGGCTGCGAGGAAGCCAAGGGGAATGCTGACGATGCCTGGGTTCGTTAGAGGAAAGAGGGGCGCGCGAATGATGAGCGGGTTCTTCGCAAGTTCGGTATTCATCACACTCGGGCTGATGACGATGAGCAGAATGGACGAAACCAGTCCGACCGCGAGACCCCAAACCGCGCCCGCCGTAGTGAAGCGCCGCCAGAAAATTGAAAGAACAATGACCGGCAGGTTGGCGCTGGCGGCCACGGCGAAGGCGAGACCGACGAGAAACGCGACATTTGCAGTCTGCAATTTGATGGCCAACAAAATCGAAACCGCCCCGACAAAAAAAGCGGTGACGCGGGCGACAAACACCTCCTCACCAGGCCGTTTTTCCTTGCCGTGATGAATGACGTTCTCGAAAAAGTCGTGAGCGAAGCTCGTGCTCGCGCTGATGGTTAGACCCGCGACCACCGCCAGGATGGTGGCAAAAGCGACCGCGCTGATGAAGGCGAAGAAAATCTCGCCACCCAGCGCTTGGGCGAGTAGGGGAGCCGCCATATTTTGCGAGGCGATATTGGCGGGCGTGAGAATGGTGGCCGCCCCAAAGCCAAGAAAAGTGGTCAGAATGTAGAAGGTTCCGATGATCACCATGGCCCAGACGACGCTGATGCGCGCAGTTTTGGCATCGGGAACGGTGTAAAAGCGCACGAGGATATGCGGCAGTCCCGCCGTGCCGAAAATGAGCGCGAGCCCAAGTGAGATTTGATCGAGCGGTCCCCAGCCATTTGTGACTTCGCGGCCGAACAGCCAGCCGGGTTGCAGGAAATCTTTCACCACCGTGGCGCCGGATTTCTTGTCGACCACCGGCACATGGCTGATGGCGTCGAAAAACTTTCCGAAGCTGAAGCCAAAGTGATTCATGACCATGAAACTGAGCAAAATGGTGCCGCTCATGAGCAGAATGGCCTTGATGATCTGAACCCAGGTTGTGGCCAGCATGCCGCCGAAGACGACGTAGACGATCATCAGCACTCCGACGCCGATGACGGCCGCCTGGTACGGCACACCGGGCAGCAAAAGCTTGACCAGTGTGCCCGCTCCCACCATTTGCGCGATCATATAAAACGTGGACACGGTGATCGTGCTTAGACTGGCCATCGCGCGGACTGGCCGGGCGCTGAGCCGGTAAGCCAGCAGGTCGGCCATGGTATATTTCCCTGAGTTGCGCAGCGGTTCGGCGACGATGAGCAGCACGGTGAGATAGGCCACCAGCCAGCCGACCGAATACATAAATCCGTCGTAGCCATAGAACGCGATCATTCCCGCGATGCCCAGGAAGCTGGCCGCGCTCATGTAATCACCCGCCACCGCGAGGCCGTTTTGCCAGGCGGTGATGCGACGGCCCGCGGCAAAATACGCCGCGGTGCCCTTGCTGCGGCGAGCGCTAAAATAGGTAATGACCAGCGTCGCGCCGACAAAGATGAGGAACATCCACAGCGCCGGGGAAAAAATCTGAGCCAGAAACATGAGCGGTCAGTCGTTGGCGTGTTCTTTGACGACTACTGCGGCCGCCTTGTCCCATTGCGCGGCCTTGCGGACGTAAAGAAAAGCCAGGACCCAAGCCATGAAGAATTGTGAAAGCGCAAAAAGGTAAGCCCAGTTCAACTGACCCCACACCCGCTGCTTCATGACCTCCGGAAAATAGCCAACCAGAAACGGCAGCGCGAAGTAGTAGATAACAAAGAAGACACAGGCGGGCACCAGGAACCGCGCCTTGGCAGCGATGAGGTCCCGAAACTCGCTGCTGCGTGAGAGCGCGTCCCAGTCGGGAGGAATATTGCGAGGTTCAGCCATCGGTGAGTCTGCACGCGCGGTGCGCAGGATGTCAACGGTCTCGTTGCATGAATAACGAATAACGAATAACGAATAACGATGAATTCCCTCTTTGCCATCGCGCCCTATAAATTCGAAGGCTTTTGGGTCTTTGATGATCCGCAAGCGGGGCTGCGCCAGGAACCGTTCGTGAGCGGCGCGGACAACATCATCGATATCCTTACCGAGAACATTCCGGACGCCGCGAAGGGCTTTAAACTGGTCTTCTCAGCGCGTCCCTTTCCCGGTTACACCGCGCGCGTGGTGTGGAGCCGCGAAGAATTTGGCGGCAATTGGTATTCCTGGCCCGAACGCGGTCTCGAAGGCTGGCTGTGCCCTGCGTTGTTCTGCTATTTTAAAAGTGCGCCGCAGGAAATTTATCTACAGGCGTTGCCAAAGGATAAGGGATAGTGACACTTTACGCTTCTGACAAAGGATCCGTCTATCAATGCGTATCATTATTTTGGTCGCTCTTGCTTCGTTGCTGCCGTCATGTGCGGCAAGACACGTTCGCCGATTTTCAGCGTCGAAATGATCCGATACCGCTCCACCATCTTCGCAGGTGGATGTCGTCGGGCGGCGAGGAGATCGCGATCGTCTTCCGGCGTCGGTTACCCCAAAATGTGTTGGTCCTTTCCCGTCCTGGATTTAGCCGTGATGACCGGCAGGCACTGATCTATAGCGACGGCGGGTGTGCTTATTTGTTTGACAAGCGCGACGGCAAGTGGGTTGTCGCGGGCAGCGCGGTGCTGGGGATTTCGTAGCAAGATGGGCAAAGTGCGAGGATGGGGAGCACACGCGCCCTCGCGTGTCTCGACCGGCGCCCTCGCCGGTCGGATGATGCAATCGTGGTCGGCGATGGCGCCGACCAGAACACGCGAGGGCGCGTATGCTCCCCGATGAAGAACTCGATTGCGCGTTTTCATCAGGGACGCACTTTCATGCAGCGAAGTTGGGCCGGCAGGAATTCTGCCTCGCTCGCAGTTAAAGATGGCGCGCATTGAAAACATCGTCGTGCTGGGTGGCGGAAGCGCTGGCTTGCTGGCGGCGCTTACGTTGAAGCGGATGGTGCCGGCACTGAAGGTGCGGGTGGTGCGCAGCCCGGAGATCGGCGTCATCGGGGTGGGGGAGGGGACGACCTCCGCATTTCCCCGGCATCTTTTTGAAAACCTCCAGCTCAAACCCCGCGACTTTTACCTGCAGGCGGAGCCAACCTGGAAACTTGGCCTGCGATTTCTTTGGGGACCACGCAAGGAATTCTATTACACCTTTGGCCGTGAAATCGCAGCCAAGTGGCCGACCCTGACGCACTCGGTGGGTTATTATTGCGATGGCGATGATGATGCAGTGGTCGGGCCGATTTCCTCGATGATGGCGCATGGCCGCGTGTTCGCCAGGCAACCTAATGGGGTGCCACAAATTCACAACGCACACGCGTTTCACATCGAAAACAAAAAGCTGGTCGCCTGGCTCGAGAACATCTGCCGTCACTTCGGCGTGATCATCGACGACGGCACAATGCGCGAGGCCGAGCGCCGGGAAGATGGCATCTCCGCACTGCTGCTCGAGTCCGGCGAGCGGGTGCCGGCCGATCTGTTTATCGACGCCTCAGGATTTCGGTCCGAATTGCTCGGACACACTCTCGGCGTGCCGTATCGAAGTTATAGCGACAGTTTGTTTTGCGATCGGGCCGTCATTGGCGGATGGCCGCGCACGGATGAAACGGTCTGGCCTTACACCACCGCGGAAACGATGGACTCTGGCTGGTGCTGGCAGATCGAGCACGAGCACTTCATCAATCGTGGCTACGTCTATTCCTCGCAATTCATCAGCGACGACGCAGCGCTCGCCGAGTTTCTGCAGAAAAATCCGAAAGTCGCGACCGAGCCGCGCCTGGTGAAATTCCGCTCCGGCCGTTATGAAACGATGTGGACCGGGAATGTGGTCGGCGTCGGCAATGCTTCCGGTTTCGTCGAGCCACTCGAAGCGACGGCGTTGCAGGTGATCGTCGTTCAATGCTCGACGCTCGTGGACAGCTTGATTGAATCCGAGCGCGATCCGACCCCGACCTTGCGGATGGTTTACAATCGATTCAACGGCCAGCAGTGGGATAATATTCGCGATTTTTTATCGCTGCATTACGCCTTCAACACGCGGATTGACACGCCGTTCTGGCAACATTGCCGGGCCGAGACCGCCCTCGGAGGCGCGCGTGAGTTCGTCGACTATTATCGTGAAAATGGCCCTGGCTTGGTGACCGGCGATGCCTTCATGGATCCCCGCAACCATTTTGGACTCGAAGGCTACTATGCCATGCTGGTCGGTCAACATGTCCCGCACGGACGGCCGTATCGGCCGAGCGATGTGGAAGCCAAGGCGTGGCGGGATGGCCGCATGCGACTGCACGAGCAAGCGAAACGCGGAATGACAGTCCCCGAGGCACTCGCGGCCGTCCGCAAGCCGGGCATGGTGTGGAAATAAGTGGCGCAGCTTCCAGGTGGCGATCCTACATACGCGAAGGCTGCCTCTCCGTGTCAGCGCAGAGCCGCCGCTGCGGCACATCGACGGAGCCGTCGACACCAACATGCAGAGAGACATTCTTATTCGCGATGCCCGTGTGACGGCGCTTCTTCTCGTCATCGGAACCCGGGGAATGAATGCCTTTCGCCGGACATCAACGCTCTGGCGCCGCCATGACGAAAAGGTTATCGCTCACCGAACGTTCCGCTTGTGAGAGCCGCCGCCGATCCGAGTTCCGCGAATGAGAGTTTTGTCGATGGCCGTCGCCGGAGCGACGTCTTTTCGGATTGTGTAAAGAGGGTGATTCGTCCATCCCAACAGGCGTCTCGCATTCCAGGGTGCCGGCGGCATGAACAGGATCAAGACTCACTTACCAATAGAAGCAGCACGAGGCCGAGACGTGCGATATCAATGGCCCAATCGCTCGGCCAGTCGACGAGCCAGATTAACATCACGTAAGCTGCAACAAGCGGCAGGACCAGAAACACCACGATTTGTCGGGTGCCGGCTCGAAAAGCGTTCCACCACCGGCGGCTGCCCCCCTCTGTAATTGTTTTCCACGACCTCAGATAAAAAATGAGCGCCAGCAGCAGGAACCAGGCTGCCCACATGCAAAATCCGATCCATCCCCAAAAGACCAGCACGAAGGGCGCGACCCAGAGTTGCCGGAAGAGATTACGGATATCTGCCACTAAGCCGACTATCACCGCTCGAGGAGACACCATACAAGTCGATCTTGGACGGCTCGTTGAGGATTAGCGACGGACCGCCGGAGAAACACATCGACGTGACGCAGGCATCTTGCCTGTGCGTACGCCGGCCATCCTGGCCGGCCGGCGTCGGGCGGCATTGCTCTCAGGCAAGATGCCCGAGATACGCGCAGGCGGGGCGCCTGCGTCACTATTAAATCCGACCAATCTGCGCAAGTCCGATAGTCGGTGTCGTCGATGCCACAATGGGAGACAGCGCGGCGAGCCGCCGCCGCCAAGATCGACACCACTTACTGCACGTCGCTAACCGCAACGATAAATTTCTCCTTGCCGTAGGTTGCCTTGTCGGTGACGAGACGAAGTGCTGTGACACGGCCGTCGCGAACATCGGCATAGCCGATCATGGTGGCATCCACGTTCCGGTCGTCTTTGTGGTTGGGATAAAACGGCCGCTTCATTTGCAGCGAGGCGTTCAGACGCAGGCGTCTCGTTCCATTTTCGCCGGCCACCACGGTCGCCCGCAACGATTGATTCTTTACCGTGTTGCGATCCTTGTCGCTGCAATCTTCGGTTTGGGGATGGATATGCCGGAAAATCTTGTAGGCGAGATCGCGCGGCACTTCCCAGGAAAAACCCATTGCCGCGTCCGCAGGACCGGCCAACTGGCGGCTTTCCTCGCTGGAAAATGACACCCAGTTCTCTCCGGGAAATTCACCCCAACTGCCGCGCCCTTCGCGGCGCGCCACCACATGAAGGAGAAGCTCGGAGTTCTCAGGCTTGCGACGGTGCGCTACGTTGGTGGGAGCCACCAGGGGCCCGCCAGGCGCCACGCCTAACGCTTTCACTCCGGCCTCGAGCCGGCGAGGCAACACTTCCGCCTTGGCCGCCTCGGCCACGTGAATGGAATCGAATAAGTTTCCATCCGGCCGAATGAGATAAACGTGCACGGTGCCGACCGACATCCTGGCGGCATGACCCTGCTTGTAAATGCGGTCGACCGCTTCTTTCTCTTCTTGGGGCGCAGGTCCCTTCTCGCTGTAATCTTCCTGGGAGATGAAGACCGGAACGTAATAGCGGTTTAGGAGATCGATCACTTTGTCGTTCGAGAGCGGACCCGCCCTCAGCGCAAACGCGCCTCCTCAGCATCGCCCGATTCCCATGCGCCCGTCATGGGTGAAAAGAAAAACCGGCCGATTATGCTCGCGAGCCAGATTCTGCGCCTCGGTCAGATTGCCTGCCCAGCCGATGTCATCGATGCGGCGCTCTTCCTTGGTAGGCTGACATTCAGCGACACGCTGGTCGATGGACGCTGGATCGATCGAAGCGTTCTGCGCCATCAACCGCGCAGCGATGAACGCACTGGCAAAAAGGAGAAACTTCACGGTCGAATGTCGCTTTTTTTCGAGAGTTCTCAAGTACGATGGCAACTGGAATACTCCCTTGAACTGGAGCACCGATTTGGTGCCGGTAAGTCCTGATGATGCGGTGTTTATCAACCCAGCCGCCGGCCCCGCGGCAATCACCGCCAATACCGCTCCGGTGCGCGACGTTCGGTTTGGCAGCGATGGTCGGACCGGCTCCGGCACGGTGAATCACTCCGCTGGCACGGCTCAGGTCGATGGGTGGGTCCGCATGGGGATCAATTCAGGCAGCAGCGGCACCTACAATCTCAGCGGCACAGGCAATCTCAACATCAATGGGAGATTCTACATCGCCGAGCAAGCAGGCACGACCGGCAATTTTGTCCAGAGCGGCGGCACGACGACGATAAATGCCGGCGGCGGGAACGCCGGATTATACGTCGGCAATGATGGCGCCGGAACTTTCACGATGAGCAGTGGCACTTTTACGCAGGCTGCCGCGGCGGACCCGAACAATGGTGATAGCTGGAATAGAGTGGCGGCAAACGGCGGCAGCACAGGGGTTTTCAACCTGAGCGGCGGAACCATGTCCCTGGATGCGCGGACGTTTTTAGGCGCCAATGGGACGGCTACGCTGACGCAGACCGGCGGCGTCCTGGAAGTCCGGCGGGGAGAAGTGAATATCGCGGATGCCGGCACGAGCACTTACAACATCAGCGCCGGCACGCTGCGGACCCTGAACGCTGGCAGCCGCCTTAGCGTCGGGCAGTGGGATAATGGCAACGGAACACTCAACGTCAGCGGCACAGGTGACGTGAATATCGCCGGCGACTTGGTAGTGGCTGCTGGACGAGATGGGTTCCCCACGACGGGCCTCGTGGCCCAGAGCGGTGGAGTCGTGACCGTCGGGGACGAGCTCATCTTGGGGGAAAGCACCACGGCCAATGGCACCTACAATCTGAGCGGCGGCACCTTGAACATGACCGGCGGCACCATTCGTCGTGGCGTTGGAACTGGGACCTTCAACTTCACCGGGGGCCGTCTCGAGGATGCCTCGGTCGTGCAATTCGCCCTCGCCCAGCAAGGCGGCGTGCTGGCGCCCGGCCCGAGCGGCGGCTCGGGCATTACCACGATCAACGGTGATTATAACATGTCCTCGGGAGGCACACTAGAGATCAGCTTGCTCAACCCGGGCGCTGCGGATCAGCTCGCAGTTAACGGCCTCACGAACCTCGCTGGCATTCTGGATTTGGTGCCGGCTGAAGCGCTCGCGCTCGGATCGACCTTCACCATCTTGTCAAACGATGCCACCGACCCGATCAACGGCGGCTTCTTGAATCGGCCGGATGATTCCACCTTCACCGAAGATGGGAATACCTTCACGATCAATTACCAGGGCGGCACAGATCTAAACGACGTGGTCCTTACCGTCGTTCCCGAGCCGGGATCGAGCCTGTTGCTCCTCTCGGCTCTGGGTCTCGGGGCCCTGCGTTATCGCCGCCGCCCCGTCTGATTTAGATCGGCCAGTTCAGAGCTTCAGAATTCAACTCGGTCGCCCGCTGAAAGGTTGGCGACCGAGTTTTTTTTGCCATTGTTCGCCCCATGTCCTTGCACTTTCTTTGTCTCGTCGGCGCTTGGTGGAGAATCTCCATCATCGGTGCGCTGGTGGCCGCGGCGCTGGTGGGCAGCGGGTGCCAGCGGCCGCCATCCGCGTCTTTGGCCACGACGCTGCCCGGGGAAACAGCCGCTGGCGGAGCCGTGGCCCCCGCGGTTTTCAACAGCAAGCACCTTTTCACGGAGGTGACGGCGGAACGGGGTTTTGAGCAGAATCCGCCACACTATCCCGAGGGCACCTTTATGACGCCGGAGATCACACCAGGCGGCGTGGCCGTCTTCGATTACGACAACGACGGGCTGCTCGACATCCTCGTGATCCGGCATCCGGCGCCCACGCCGTGGGCGGAGCAACTCGCCACGCCCGCGCCGAATCGCCTCTTCCGACAGAAAACGGATCATCGTTTCGAGGAAGTCGCCGGCGCCGCCGGTCTCGGGGGCAAGGGCTTTCACCACGGCGTCGCCATCGGCGACGTAAACAACGACGGCTTCTGCGATGTTTACCTCTGCAACTTCGGCGGACCCGATGAATTCTTTGTCAACAATGGCCACGGCGCCTTCACCGACGCGACCGCGAGCGCGGGCTTTCTTCGCCCGGCCAACCCGTTGCTGGTTTCCAAGGACAACTGGTCGAGCACCGCCGCGTTCTTCGACTGCGATGCCGACGGCGATCTCGATTTGTGGGTCGTGCATTTCGCCACTTTCGATCCAGCTAGAAAGTGCAAGACCACGAGCAGCGCTGACGAACTCGACTACTGTGGCCCGCACACCTACCCCGGACAGCTCGCGGCGCTGTGGCGCAATAAGGGTCGCGGCGTTTTCACCGAAATCACCGCGCAGGCTGGCATCGCGGCCGCCGGCCGCGGCTGGGGCGTGATTGCCGCCGACCTGACCGGCGACGGTCTCGCGGATGTGCTCCAGGCCAACGACGAAGAGCCGAACCAGCTCTGGGTCAATCAGGGCGACGGCACCTTCAGCGACGAGGCGCTCCTGCGCGGCTGCGCGGTCAATGCCTTCGGCAGCGTCGAAGCCAACATGGGCATCGCGGTCGGCGATACGCGCAATCTCGGTGGCGGCCACATCGATCTTCTCATGACGCACTTTGCCGGTGAAACCAACACCTTCTGGGCGTCGCAAGGCGAGGGACTCTTCGCCGACCTCACGAGTCGCGCCGGCATGGGGCTGATCGACCGCCCGTTCACCGGCTGGGGTTGTGGCTTTTTCGACTTCGATAATGACGGCTTCCTCGATCTGGCGGTTGCCAATGGCCGGGTCGCGCGCGGCCCGGTGCGGCCGGAGGCGGATGCGGGTCCATTCTGGAACCGCTTCGCCGAGCCGAACCTTCTTTTCCGGGGCGACGGCACCGGCAAGTTCCTCGATACACGCGAAGCCGCTGGCGACTTCACCCGCAAGCTCGAGGTCCATCGCGCGCTCGCCTTCGCCGACCTGGGCAACCGCGGCGCACTCGACCTGCTGTGTGTAAACCTCGACAACACTCTGCGCATCTTTCGCAACGACGCCGTCCCGCCCGGTCATCATTGGCTGCAAGTGCTGCCGATGACCGGCCCGCGCGACGCGATCGGCGCCCGCGTCACGATCGCGTGGTCGGAAAAGAAGCGCAGCGCCCTCTGCCTGCGCGCTTACAGTTATCTCGCGAGCAACGATCCGCGTGTTCACTTTGGGCTCGGACAGGCCGATAAAGTCGAGGTTTTGGAAATCCTCTGGCCAAGCGGCACGCCGCGGCGTGAGCGTTTCGAAGTGAGCGGTGTCAATCGTCTCGTCCTCGCGCATCAAGGTAGCGGGATCGCGCTTTGATCCGGCGCCTGACTTTGGAAAGACTGTCTTACTGCGTTGGCGTTGCCGCCCCCGAGCGCGGACCATCGCGGTAAGGCTGCTGCTTTTTGTAACGCTCCGCGTGTTTCTCGAACTCCGCCTCGAGCTTGGTGTTGCCAAGCGCCTTCGCGAGATCGATTGCCTGCTGCTGCAAGCTCAGCGCCTTGGCAAAATCGCCCGCTTCCGCCTCTGCAGCCGCGAGCGTGTCGGTGAGCAGCGGCTCGCGAACACGCGCCACCTCGAGCGCCCGGCGCGCAACCCGCGCGGCTTCCGCGCCATCGCGCAGGCGATCGTCCGGGCAAGTCGCGAGCAGCCACGCGAGTTGATTCGCCGCCTCCGGCCAGTCGCCGCGGAGCCGCAGTGCCTCTCGGTACGAGGCGATCGCCTCTTCGTAACGCGCGAGCGCCGCGAGGGCGCGCCCGAGCTCGTAGCGCGCCTGCGCATCGTTTGGCCGCTCCCGGAGCACCGCCCGAAATTGTGGCAGCGCGAGCGCGGCCTTGCCGTCGGCAAGCATCGCCAGGCCGAGTTGCCGATGGGCGTCCGCGTGGCGTCCATTGTGGCGCAACGCCTCGCCGAGACGCGCGAGCGCCTCCTTTTGCTTGCCGGCAAAGAGCAGCTCCATTCCAAGCTCGTAATGCGCATCCGCCAGACGAGGCGCCAGCTCGAGCGCCTTTTCAAAACGCTCCCTCGCCTCGACGCGCCGGCCGCTTCGTGAAAGCGCGCGCCCAATCCCGATGAGCGCATCCACGTATTTGGGATTGATCTCGAGCGCCTGGCGAAAGCTCTCGATGGCCGCCTCGATCTTCCAGGTCTGGAGCAGCGCCTGGCCGAGATTGTAGTGGGCATCGGTGTGCTTTGGATTGCGCCGCGCGGCTTCGGCGAAGCTCGTCTGCGCGCCCTCCGTGTCGCCCAGACGGCTGAGCACCACACCGTAGTCGTTGTGCGCGTCGGCGTCTTCCGGCCGCAGCCGCACCGCTTCGCCGTAGAGCGACGCCGCCTCCGCGAGCCGATTTTCCGAGAGAAACACTCCGCCCAAATCTTTGCGCGCTTCGATCAGCTCCGGCTGCAAACGCAGCGCCTCGACCAGTTCCGCGATCCCCTGGCTGCTTTTGCCGAGCCGATAAAGCGCGATGCCCAGACGATGATGCGCTACGCCGCTGCCCGGCTGCAGGCGCACGAGCTCCGTGAATTGCTCCGCCGCTCCGGCGGTGTCTCCAGTGTGCAAAAGCAGCGCGCCAAAGTCGCCGCGCACTTCGGCGGAATCCGCCCTGCGGCCGACGAGTGCGCGATAAACTTCCACCGCCTCGGTGAGCTTGTTCTCATTGACAAGGCGCTTTGCTCGCTCGTGCTGCGCGTCCTCCGCGGCGAAGAGCATGCCAGCGCACGCGAACGCGCAGAGCGCCGCGTCGGCCACGGCAGTTTTTACGGAGGTGCCTTTTCGGGTCATCGTTTCATTTCCCCGCACGCTAACCCAGGTTCAGCAGTTCACGAAGGCCGGTCTTGTACTTATGCAGGTTGGAGAGGTTCGGGCGGTGATTTTCTGCACTACATTTGCGATCATCCGGCTGCGGGGTGGGATCAGTTTCAGTAGCGTGTGACACCAGTGACAGGAGTGTCGCTGTTACGGGGGAGGCCGGCAACAGGGCAGCTACGCGGTGTTCGTGCGCGGGGATCACTTGCTTTGGGGTGCCCCTTGCGTTAAATGGTTTGTGGCCTCCGCACGTTTGGCTGTGCTCAAGACTTACAAGCTGCTCATTGGCGGGAAATTTCCTCGCACTGAGAGCGGTCGCACGCTGACTGCGGTTTCGGCAAAAAACCAGCATCTGGCGCATTATTGCCGTGCTTCACGAAAGGACGTTCGCGATGCTGTGGTGGCCGCGCGCGCAGCCTTCGCCGGCTGGTCCGGCGCCACGGCCTGCCTGCGTGCGCAGATTTTGTATCGGGCGGCGGAGATGCTCGAGAGCCGCACGGCCGCATTTGCGGACGAGATTGCACGCTCGACGGGCGCTCGGCAGCCGGCGGCGAGACGGGAAGTCGCCGAGGCGGCGGACCGTTTCGTTTATTTCGCAGGCTGGGCGGACAAATATGGGCAGGTCTTTGGCAGCGTAAACCCCGTGGCCTCATCGCATTTCAATTTCACAACTCCGGAGCCGACTGGGGTCGCCGCCGTAATCGCTCCCGATGAACCCAGCCTGCTTGGCGTGGTCGATGCCATGGCGCCAGTCATTCTGAGTGGAAACACGATTGTCGTGCTCTCGTCGGAGAAATTTCCGCTGCCCGCTTTGACGCTGGCGGAAGTTCTGGCGACGAGCGATTTTCCGCCGGGTGTTATCAATGTTCTTTCTGGATTGCGGCGTGAGCTGGCGCCGACGCTGGCTTCGCACATGGATATCAACGCGATCGTGGACGCTTCCGCTGACGGCTCGATTCGCCGGCTTTTCGAGGAAGGTGTGGCTTCGAACGTCAAACGCGTCAGTTTTCCCACCGTGGCGGAAGACGGAGCCTATCGCATCCTGGACACGGTCGAAATGAAGACCGCGTGGCACCCCATCGGCTGGTGAGCGCGCCTCGCCGACGTCCATGCACGTTCCATCGCTGATTGAAAAGAAGCGCGATGGCGGCGTGCTCGATGCTGACGAGATTTGTTATGTCATCCGCGAGTTTACCGCGGGGCGCCTGCCTGACTATCAGATGAGCGCGCTCGCGATGGCGGTCTTTTTTCGCGGTTTGGACGCAGCCGAGACGGCGGAACTGGCGCGCGCGATGCTCGAGAGCGGAGAAAGATTTCAATGGCCCAGCGGACATCCCCCCGTGGTGGACAAACATTCGACTGGTGGCATCGGAGATAAAGTTTCGCTGCTGTTGGCGCCGCTGCTGGCTTGCGATGGGCTGTGGGTGCCGATGATTTCCGGGCGCGGTCTGGGCATCACCGGCGGCACACTCGACAAACTCGAAAGCATCCCTGGCTTTCGGGTGCGTGCCGCTCGTGAAGAAGCGCAGCGCCAGGTCGAGGCCATCGGCGTCGTGATGATGGGGCAGAGCGCTGAGATTTGTCCGGCGGATGGAAAGCTTTACGCTTTGCGTGATGTGACCGCGACGGTTCCCAGCCGGCCGTTGATCGTGGCAAGCATCATGAGCAAAAAGCTGGCCGAAACTTTGGATCGACTCGTCCTCGATGTGAAATTTGGCACGGGTGCTTTTATGGGTTCGGAGGAGGAAGCGAAAGCACTTGCGGAGGCGATGATCGAGATCGGCGCTGGCCTGGGAGTGCAGACCCATGCGCGCTTGACCCCGATGAATGAGCCGCATGGTTTCGCTGTCGGCAACGCGCTCGAAGTCCAGGAATGTCTCGATACTTTCGCCGGCCACGGCCCGGCGGACCTGGTGAAACTCACGCTGGATCTCGCAGATCCCATAGCGAATTCCGGCCGCGCGACACTCGGCGGCTGGCTCGTCGACGGGACAGCTCGGCGCAAGTTTGAACAATTGGTCGCAGCTCAAGGCGGCGATCTCGATGCTTTCAGCCGTCTCGGCAGGGCCCCTGTCGTTCGCGCCCTGCACGCGGAGCGCTCAGGAATGGTGCTGCGAATGGACGCCGGTGCCATGGGCCGTGCCTCCGTCGCGCTCGGAGCCGGGCGATCCAAAACAGACGATGTGGTGGACAGCCGGGTGGGATTTGATCAAATCATCAAGGTGGGCAAAACCGTTCGCTGCGGCGACGTGTTATTGCGCGTTCACGCTTTGACTGAGGCCGCAGCCGAAAGCGCGCTGCAGGGGGTGAAGCAAGGAATAGAGATCGGCGATTGAATGCGATGCGGAAACTCCTAACGACCGTAGCGCGGCAGCTTGATCGCTCGCTGCAGCGTCCGGTGTCGCTGGTTGGACCAGGCGGAGAACGCCGCGGCACCGAAGATCTCGGACGTCAGGGCGAGCAGCTCGCCCAGCGGTGGCTTCGGCTGGAAGGCGGCTGCAAAATCCTCTATCGAAACTTCAAAGCTCCAGATGGTGGCGAAGTTGATATCGTGTGCCGGCACGAAGACATTCTCGTTTTCGCGGAAGTAAAAACGCGCACCAGCGAGCTCTTTGGCCGGCCTGCGACCGCAGTCACCCCAGACAAACGCAAGCTCATCATCCGCGGCGCCCGCGAATGGCTTCGCTTGCTCGACAAGCCCCGCACTCCATTCCGCTTCGACATCATCGAGATTCTGTTGTTCGAGGGCAGCGCTCCTGACATCAACTGGTTGCAGGGGGCTTTTCAGCTTTCCCATCCGTTTCTCGAGTGATCCCGGGACTTTCTGCGGATCAAGTGAGGCAGGCACTCCTGACTGCGTGGCGCGAGCTTCCAGCTTGCTTTTGATCCGCCGCAAGCTGGAAGCCTGCGCTAACTTAACGCGGACCCGCCAGTTTTCTTAAAAATGAAAATGTTGAGTTTTGGCGGCGACGTCCTTAGGATGCCAGCCCGCACTGAATATTCCATGAAACCCCAGAGGCTTTGTTTCCCCATCCGCGCGGCTGCCATGGGCTTTGCTCTGGCGGCTGCGGTGGCAGTCCCTGTTGCCGCGGCCCCCGCTTCATCCCCGGCTTCCGCTGGCGAAGGCGACGCTGCGTCCGAAAAGGCCCCTTCCCGATTCGGGAAGCGGCTGAGCTTGCCTGTCGCGGCCGCACGGCCCATCAAGGCAAAGGAAACGCACTCCGAGGAAGCGCCTGCGAGCAAGAAGCGAGGCAAGTCTGGTCCGGCGAAACTCGGCCCTCCAAGCCCACAAACAGGGCCGAAGCCAGCGGCCCAGAATCAAGCCAAGGACCAGGCTCCCGCAGGGAGGCAGACGCGCGCCGGGGATTTTCCCAGCGCCTCAAAGGTTAAAAAAACAGGGCAGGAGCCAACCGTCGCTTCCGTTGGCCAGCCGGGGCCGGCTGAAAAAAAGCGTTCTGTACTTTCCCGGATGTTTGGAGGGCTGGTGCCCCCTGCGGACCTGGCCACGAAGGCGAAAGCCCAAGAGAAACCAACTGCGAAACCCGTCCAGGTGGTGCCAGCGGCGGTCAGTGCCCCTTTCTCGCCCGAGGGCGGAAAGCCGGGGCCAGACCAATGGGTGGTAACCAAGGACGAAAGTCCTTTTTACAGTTTCGGGCCTCATCAGGCGACACGGCCGGATGCTTATCTCGAGACGGGCACCGTCGTAACCGTCCTGAACAAGTCATGGGGCTGGGCGGAGGTTAAACTTGCCGACGGCCGCACTGGAACGATGGCGCGGGATGCGATTCGCATGGCGACTATCTATGATATCGCGCCGCCGAAGCCTGCCGGAAATGCACTTCTCGCGCGGGCAGGAAGCTCGAAATCCCACACTCCATCCACCTACGTACTGCCTTCGGCTCCGCTGCCGGAACTTCCCACAATCGAAACCGTTCCTCCTCCTACCACCGAGGACATCAGCACCAGCCTGCTTCCGCCTTTGCAGGAATAGTTTCACTGGATTCCTCGATTCCGGGCTCTGCGTTATCGCCTCCTCCAAATTATGGCTGCCCGCAAACCTTCCTGCGCGCTTTGAGTTTTCGCCCTAAACGCGCGGCGTCGGCCCCGGCACAATGCGCGAGTAATGATCCTCGACGCGTTCAAGGAACCAGTTCCAGGTTCGTCCGGGCCGGCCACCATCGAGCAGGAAATGGGGGCAGTTTTTATGGGGCTGGGGGACGCCTTTTCTCTCCCAATGATAATGAGGCACGACGCGGCGCGACGGTATCCCGTGTTCCCACATCAGAAAGGCGCTCAGCCGTGCGGCATTGTCGAGGGTGCGCGCGATCGAGTTCCCTCGGTGCTCGCACATTTCAATGCCGATTGAATAATTGTTTCCTGGTCCGTCGAAGTCCGCGTGCTCGCCCTGTTCTCCGGTCGGGAGATGCTGGACGGCGAGCCGGGCTTCGACGGAAAAATGCCAGGTGAGATATCCAATGCGGTTGCCGCCACGCCGTTTGGTGGCGCGCAGGGATCCCCGCTGCAATGCGACGGCGTGCCGCCACGCGCCGGCGGTGTAATTCTGTGTCGAATGAACAGTGATGTAGCGCGGCCGCATCGGTCGATATTTTTTGCGTCCTGCGGTCCCCTTGCGGATGAACGATTGCCGGAGGCCCGCCTCGGCCAGCATTTGCGCCGGCGTCACTCTGCGGTCGACCGGCACAGGACCCAGTTCGCGATCCCAGCGCGTGGTCCGAGCCACCGACGAGGATCCCCGTGAATAACCGATCTGGCCGGACGGCTTCGAAGAACCACAGGAAACCAACCATGCTGACAGACCAATCAAAACGAGACAACGGCGCCAACAGGAAAAAATCATGCGCGTATCTCTATCGCGCTGGGTGCAATGTGCAACCTCCGCGCAGCAGCAAACGCCGCGTTGTGCCGAGGGGGTCGAGCAACCATGTGACTGCCAGATTGCCGGTGCGCAGCAAGAACCAGCCCAGCCACTGCAAGAACACAAATCGATGCCTCAGGGGACTGAGTCTCCCAAGGCCTCCGGATCACGTCTTCGACCCTTGCTTTTAGTGCCAAGTGATGGCCCTTTGAGTAGTCAGCGACATCTATGAAGCCAAATCCCCAGTTTAAGAGTTATCGATAGAAAGCCGAGAGCTGAATCCCGAGACACTTTCGTGCACTGGGCGATCTCTGTTTGGTCCCTAGGCGGACCCATCCCAGGCGAGGATTGCCCTTCCCAATACGCAACTATGAACATTCAGCTCGGTATTTAGGATGAAGCCAGTGCCACACCTCAGTCCTCAAGAAACCGCCGCGATCATCCATCAGCATGCCCACGACATCCGCAATGGATTGAACAATCTTGATTTGCAAGCCGCGTTGCTAACTGACGAGTTCGTGGACGTCGAGGCGCGACAAACCCTCGAGCGCATGCGAATGCAAGTCAGAAAAATGGAAGCGGCCGTAAAGGCACTGTCCATCAAATTTGCCGAACCCCAGATTTCCCGCACTCCGGCGCGTGAGGTTCTCGAACAGTGGAAGTACCAGAGCGCGGAAGCCTCATCCACGGTTAACGTGGCCTGGTTCGATGCGCTGGGTTCGGAGATGATCGCCGTGGACCTGAATGCTGTTGTCATGGTTTTGTGCGAGCTGCTGGTTCGGGCGTCGCGGGCAGGCCGTCGTCCGCTGGCGGGAGGAGGACGCCGTCAGGGAAACAACGTGGTTTTCGAGTTGCGGGAAACCCTGCGCCAACCTGCGGTCCAGGCACAGGCAGTCGAAGTCGAAGCCGCCGGGCCCGCAGATTTGCGCCGTCTAATTGAACTCAACGGCGGCGAGGTTGACCGCGCACAGTCGCCGGATACCCGCGAGATTGTAACCAGCTTGAGTTTCGCCTTGGTGTAAGTCCAGGTCGTCAGCTTCAGAGATTCCTCGGCTGAAGGTTGGAACGTTTCGCCACAGCAAACCGCCTCAGTCAGGCAGATCCTGCTGCCTGTCCGGTATCTCAAAAAGAACAGGCATGGGTGCCCGCCTTACGGTCCGCCCCTAGCTGGCTGGGTCGCCTTACGCCGGTTTGGGTATTTCCTCCCTTTCGAAGAGGAAGCGCACATCGGAGATGTTCAAGTTCTTGGTGAAGCTTTCTTCGCCGAGCACGCCTGTGACGAGGTCGCGCTTCTGCTGCTGCAAAACACGGATTTTTTCTTCGATGGTATTGCTGGCGATGAGCCGGTAGGCGATCACCGGGTTGGTCTGGCCAATGCGATGCGTTCGGTCGATAGCCTGGTTTTCGACGGCCGGATTCCACCACGGATCATAAAGCACGACGTAGCTGGCCGCGGTAAGATTGAGGCCGCTGCCACCGGCTTTGAGCGAGAGCAAAAACACGGCCGGATCTGCGCTTTCCTGAAACGCCGCGACCACTTCGTGCCGGTTTTGGGTTTGACCAGTGAGAAGGAAATGGGGCCGCTCCTCCGCTTCCAGCCGCTGTCTGATGAGATCGAGCATCGAAGTGAATTGCGAAAACACGAGAATCTTGTGCCCGGCGTCGCGCACTTGATCGAGCAGATAAAAAAGAGCGGTAGTCTTAGTGCTTTCTGCCTCGGAGTGTTTAGGGTCGATCAGCGCGGGGTGGCAGCAGATTTGCCGCAGGCGCATCAAGCCTTGCAGGACGACGAAAGAGTTTCTGCGCAAGGCTTCATCGGACTGGAACCCTAACAAAATATTTTGAATGCGCTCGAGTTCGGCTTGATAGAGTTCGTCCTGTTCGGTTTCGAGTTTGCACAAAACGTCCTCTTCCGTTCGCGAGGGGAGATCGAGGGCGACCTGGTTTTTGGTGCGCCTGAGCAGAAAGGGCCGGAGGCGGGCGCCGAGCCGGAGATGGGCGTTGGGATCCTTGCGGCGGTCGAAGCGCTCCGTGAAGTATTTCCGATTGCCGAGCACGCCAGGCATGGCAAATGCCATCAGAGACCACATATCCAAGAGCCGGTTTTCTATCGGTGTGCCAGTGAGAACGAGACGATGGTTCGAGCGCAGATCGCGCGCGGCGCGGCTGGCCATTGAATCGGGATTTTTCACTTGCTGGCCTTCATCGAGAATGATGGCGAGCCAGTCGCGCGACTTGAGTTTGTCGTGATTAACGCGGAGTTGAGCGTAGTTGAGGACGAGGATGTCGATCTCGCCGCGTTCGAGCCGGCCGAGATCGAGTTGATCCTTGTTGCGCAGGACCTGAATGCGCAAAGCAGGAGCGAACTTGGCGCATTCGCCGGCCCACACGTCGAGCACCGACTTTGGCGCCACCACGAGAACGGGATGGACTTCGCTGCCATTCAAGCCAGCAGCATTTTGCCGCAGCCAGAGCAACCAGCACAATGACTGCACCGTTTTGCCGAGTCCCATGTCATCAGCAAGGATGCCGCCAAACTGATTGGTCGCCAGATACGACAAAAAGTGAAAGCCTTCGACCTGGTAAGGGCGGAGCGTGGCCCGCAAATCGCCGGGCAATGATGGCCGCACCGACAATTTCAGCGCGCTGGCCCGATCACAGAGCCTGTTCCAGGTGTCGGGCTCGAATATTTCGCGGGCCGCCGGGCTGCTGAGCTGCAGCACATGGAGCCGGTGGCGTTCACCCGAAAGGTCATAAATATCGAGTCCGAGTTCTGCGATAGCGGCCTGCTGACCCTCGGGCATCACCATGTTCAGCCGGCGCCAGGCTCCATCAGCCATGCGCACAAACCCACCTCGCGCCTCGACCAGAGCCCGCAATTCCTCGGGCGAAAGATCCATGCCTTCGACATTGAGTACGATCTTCAGATCAAACCAATCGATCACGCTCTCATCGGCGGAAGGCTGCACGTCAAACCTCACCGTGGCACGCAGAGGATCCGCCATCAGCGTCTCGAGCAGCGGATCCATTTCGGTGCGCACAGAATCGGGCAGCGATCTCGCCCATGCATAAAACTTTTCGGGGAAGGCCTTGGTCAGCTTCACCCGAAAGCGGCGGTTTACAGAGTCCCACGCAAGTCCCAACGGGGCGAGGAAGCCGGGAAAATGGCGCAGTACCGTGCGGTCATAACGCACGATCCTATCCTGGCCCGCAGGGGCTTCCTTTTCGACGTGCCATTCTTCGCCCCGCAACGCCTCAGCACGTTGGCCGCCTTCATCGGCCGCTCGCACCGTCGCCAAAAGGTATTCTGTATCGCCGGCAAACTTGCGTTCGGACAGTTTCAGAGACACGCACGCAGTCAACGGTGCACCGATGACACGAGCGGCCAGTTCCGGCGGCAGTTCAACCCCCAAACGCAGCAAAAAATCGACGCCCTGGCTGCATTCGACGACCTGCGCCGGCAATTCATGCCGCGGGTCGATTTCGTGGCCCTGTTCCCACGCCAACGGCCCTGGAAAGACGACATCGTCGGAAAGGTAGAGGGGTGGGCGGGCGGGCAGCACGATCAGGGAATGGGTAATCGGCTCGCCTTGAGCGGTGTTTAGTTGCATCACGTAGCCGTCCTCCCGGCGGGTGCACAACCATCGCAAAGGGTCGATCGAGCGTTCGAAGGGATGTTCATCGAGCGTCACCAGCCGATCAGCCAAAGCCGGCTGCATAAACAAGCGCGCCAGGAATTTCCGGTTGTTCTCGTGCTCAAATTTCAAGTCTTGAGACTCAGCCATTTTCCAGTGCTCGCGCAGCTGCGCCCAGAGCAATTCCGACGCTGCGTCGAAGGCCACCCGGCCTTCCTCATACGCCGCCCCGAGAGTGGCAAAATCGAGGGCCTGGAAACGGGTTTCACCCAGATCCCGCGCTTGGGGGCGCGCTTCTCGCGGCGTGAGCTGCAGTCGCAGTTCCTTTGCCTGGCGGGCGACTACGGTGTCTTCGTAGGAAAGCTGCGCTGTTCGCTGCCGCCACAAGTCGAGCTCCCCCTCGCGTTCCCACACGTGAAATTTTTGCCGCGTCGATTCCAGATCTGTGAGCGCGTTCAAAAATGGCGGCCAGGTCAGATTCTTCTTCGCCAGCGCGTAGGCCACGTAGTTCCAGAATTCGAACATGTCCTCGGGAGGCTGATTCTCCGGCCAAAGCGACAGAGATTCGTAGCTTTCGACCTGCCAGCGAGGATGCAGACGGACCAGGTCATGGTCGATAATCTCTCCTTTCTCCCGCCACCTCGAATAGCGGCCTTCGATCTTTGCCAGGTAGTCCTGTTCTTTCGGCTGAAGCCGCCGCCCAATTTGCGCTTCGACCATTTCGTCGAGCGTTTTCTCATCAGGATCTGTGGATGCGGCGGGAAGGTCGCCCCCACGATCGAGGAATTCGAGCATCGAAGCCACGAGGGGGGCCTGGGTTTCAGTGCGGCCATTGAGTGCTCCCGCCCACCGGCCCTCCTCGTTCAGATGAAAGCTGCATTGGTAAAGTTGCGAACCGATTCGCAATCTGGTCTGGAAAGCCTGGTAGCTCCCGAAGATGTCCTTCACCGCGCCAGCGCGGCGTAATTCGCCGCCTTCTTGCTGAACTTCGGCAGGAAATGTGTGCAAATAACTGAGGGCCGCCTTCTCCGCGTTCATTCGTCAGGGCCCCCTTCCCGGGAGCAAACGGAAAACCTAGCGCCGATCACCCAACTGCATAGCGCAAACTTGCACTTGTAGCTTGCGCCGGTTCTCACACCCAAGGTAGACTCCAGCAGTTTCAAGAATTTCCACCATGGGCAACCGCTATTTTTATCTCAATTTGCAAGGCCAAACCCAAGGTCCTCTGTGGCTCGCTGAAATGCGCCGACTGTGGAAAAACGGCGCTCTCAATCCCGAAACTCCGGTCTGCCCCGAGAACGGCGAGGATTGGGATGTCGCACGCACTTTCGTGGAAATCACTTCGGAAGAGGCAAGTCTCCCAACGCGGGTTAAAGAGAAGGCCCAGACTGAACGCACGATGTCGCTCGGCGTCTGGCTGCTGATTCTAGCCTGCGCCATTTTTATGTACGTCGTAAGTCATTTTTTCGCCCAGTGGTGAGGCGGCCGCACCGAGGGTCTGCCCCGGTAAATTGAGCCCGTTTCGCTAAATGCTGCCGGGCCGAAAGCCAGCGACACGACAGGCTTGGAAGCCTGCGGTTCGGCCAAAGGCGCCTTCACTCGCCCTCGCCAGTATCCAGATACGCGCGCAATGACTCGCGTAATTGAGTGCGGGCGCGAAACAACAGACTCTTCACCGACGGGACGCTGGTTTTGAGGACCGCTGCTATTTCCTCATAAGGCATCTCCTCGTACCGGCGCAGCACGACAGCGAGGCGTTGGTTTTCGGGGAGCGCGTCGATGGCGCGGTCGATGGCCTTTTCCAGTTCCTGATGGAGGAGCGAGGAGTCTGGTGCAGGCGTGAAGTTATCCGGGATGTCCTTGGTACGATCGTCATCCGGATGCAGTTTCTCGTCGAGGGAAACCGTGGGGCGGCGCTGTTTGCGGCGGGTTTCATTGAAGACCAGATGACGCAGGATCGTGAAGAGCCAGGTCGTGAATTTGGCTGATGGTTCGTAGCGCGGAGCTGCTTTCCAAACGCGGAGAAAGACTTGTTGAGCGATATCATGCGCATCATCGATGTTGCCTAGCATTTTGGCGCAAGTGCCGATGACGGCGTGCTGGTGACACTCGACCAATTCACGGAACGCGTTTTCGTCGCCTTGCTTGACGAGGCGCATCAATGTGATGCTCTGCCCGTCCAACTCCTCGGGGCTGCTGGCTGGGTGCGCTGCGTCGTTTGCCATGAACGCCACTGACTCGCCAACTCCAGCGCAGGTCAAGCGTCGAGGTTCCGGCACAGGCTTGTCCTTGTCCGATTTGAACGGGGCGCTATCGATACGTCGTTCCCCTTGCATTCACTGAATCCACCAGCTCAAAGTGCCCGGCCCATGGAATGGCGCGCCGTCCTCGCTGCGTCGGGTTCCTTCGCGTTCCTGCGGGTCGCTGAGGATTGTTGGGTTTGCGGGGCGGGACCATTCGAGCGCCGAGCACATCCTCCCGCCAGCGGCATCGCCTTTTACGTAAACGATTTTTCGCTCGCATCACCTGAACCGTGGCTGATCCCCGCCCGGAGCTGGCAGGAAAGGACGATCGCGGCGGGTGCGACCGCACCGTTGTCGATCTCATGGAGGAATTTGATGCGAGGCGGCTTTGAGGATTGCTACGAGGAGATCATAGCAGGCATTCGTGCAGGCCTGCTGCACAAAGCTGTGCTGGTGCTGGCTGAACGCGGCCACCTCGTCGAAGGAACTCCGGAAGCCATCATCGCCCGGACATTGGCGGCCAGCGCCGCGCCCTTCGGGTGGGCGTACGGATTCGCCCAAGCAGACGATGGTTTCGCCGGAATGACGCCGGAGTGTCTCTTTACCTTGTGCGGCAAGCGCCTGCATACGATGGCTCTCGCCGGCACCGCGAAACCCGCCGAGCAGGTCGATTTTCAGGCAGACCCCAAAGAAATTCGCGAGCACCAGTTGGTAGTGGACTCATTGCGGTCGAAACTCGACCCCTTCGGCGATGTCCGTCAGGGGCCACGGGAAATCCTGAACGTCGGCGATTTGCTGCACTTCATTACACGGTTCCAAATGGACGCCAGTGAACTTGATATCGAATCCGCATTGCGGCTTCTTCACCCAACCCCCGCGATTGGCGTGCTGCCAGCGACCCCCGAGAACCGCGCTCGGTTGCTGTCATGGCGCGACCGCCTTGGCACGCCCGGGCAATTTGGGGCCCCGTTCGGCGTCAAATGGCATGGGGGATTTCATGCTGTTGTAACCATCCGCGGCATTTCGTGGAAGAACGGCGATCTGTTTCTCCCGGCGGGTTGTGGCATCGTCGAGGGAAGTCAGCTCGAACGGGAATGGCGCGAACTCGCCCTCAAACGCGATTGGGTGAAGCGCGCACTAAGCCTGGCATGAGCATCGCCCTGGCCACCGATGTCCTCGAAGTGCTGGCGCGCATCGGCGCGCGTGAATTTTGCGTCTGCGGTGGAGCTCGCAACGCAGCGCTCCTCGCCGTGCTTTCCCAGTCGCGCGGTTTTCGTTTGTGGAATTTTCCAGAAGAACGCTGTGCCGGATTCTTTGCAGTCGGCCGTGCCATGAAAATCGGGCAGCCGGTCACGATCGTCACCACCTCGGGAACCGCCGCGGCAGAATTGTTGCCCGCGGCCATCGAGGCCCGCTATCAAAATCTCCCGCTTATTCTGCTGACCGCTGACCGGCCCGCGCGTTTTCGTGGCACTGGCGCCCCACAGGCGATCGAACAAGTCGGATTGTTCGGCGGCTACGCTTCCCCCTGTGCGGACATACACGACGGCACGCTCACGGCATCAGTTCGTCATGTAATACAAAGCTGGGATCAGTTCGGCCCTCTCCACGTCAATCTTTGTCTCGAGGAGCCGGCCGATCTCGACGGTGCGCAAGACATTGTCTGTGGGTATTCGCCATCGCGAAAACCATCGATTTCGGATGGGTCCGAGTCGCTGGTGGAATTCATCGGCGATCGCGGAGGCCTCGTGGTCATGCTGGGGGCGTTGAATCATTCCGAACGGGCCCACCTGGTCCCGTTTTTGCAACGCCTGGGCTGTCCGATTTACGCCGAGGCGACTTCCGGGCTGCGGGAGAACGCATCGCTTGAGCCGCTTCACGTCCGGGGAGAATTCCAGTTCGCAGAATTGAACGCCCGCAAGATTTTGCGAATCGGAGGAGTGCCTGTCTCGCGCTTCTGGCGCGATCTCGAAGGCGAGCCCGAAATTCAGGTGTTGTCCGTGACGCATTCAACACTATCCGCACTCGCGCGGCCTTCGACGGTTTGCGGATTTCCACAGTGGGATTCCATTGGCATTCCGCACGACCCCGTTGCTGCAGCCGCCTTCTTCGAAGCCGGCCCGGCCTCGAAGAGGCCGGCTGCACTATGCGGCGGCAGCGAGGTGCCGGAGGAATCGAGTTTGCATCCAGCGCCTGAAGCCGCATTGATTTCGAGGTTGTCCGAATGCATCCCGAGCCGTTCACTGGTCTTCCTGGGCAACAGCCTGCCAATCCGGCAATGGAACGAATTTGCCAGCCGACAAGATCGAGGCCTGCGGTGCTTCGCCAGCCGCGGCGCCAATGGCATCGATGGCGCACTCTCGACGTTTTTCGGGCTTAGCGCTGATGAGGCGGAAAGCTGGTGTCTCGTCGGCGATCTGACAGCTCTTTACGACCTCGCGTCGCCCTGGATATTGCGGCAGCTCCCCCGCGCCCGTCGGCGCATCGTCATCCTCAACAATCGAGGAGGCCACATATTTCGACACGTGTCAGGACTGCGCGGTTTGCCTGCCAGCGCATGGCCGCTCATCGAAAATCCGCACGACCTCGATTTTAGGGGCTGGGCGGCGTTGTGGCGCATGGGTTTCCGCATTGTCAAGACTGCGGAGGAATTTATGCAATCGATTGATGAAGACTCGTTTGTAATTGAAGTGAATTCGTCAGAATGATCTGGGCCCTTCATGGCATGGTGGGCGATCCCACCGATTGGGACTTCTTGCAGCCGCACTTACCGTTGCTGGCACGGCAACTTTGGGGCGAGGTGGACAGCTATCGGGCATGGGCGCGCGGGTTCTGCAATGACGTCAAACAGCGCGATGACGCGCCGATTTTACTGGGCTACTCGATGGGAGCTCGACTGGCGCTGCACGCCTTGCTCGAAGACCCGAAGCTTTGGCGTGGAGCCATTCTGGTTTCCGGCCACACCGGGATTCGCGACTATCAGGCGCGGCGCATCCGCGGGCTCCAGGACGATGAGTGGTCGCAAAAGCTTCGCGCCGTCCCGTGGGATGTCTTCCTGAAAATCTGGAATGATCAGTCGATCTTCCACGGCTCGGCCCCGCCCGGAGAACGACTGACGACGTTTCGCTGGCGGCAATCCATCATCCGGTCGTTTGACCACTGGGGATTGGGCCGGCAGGAAGACCTGCTGCCCCGTCTCGCCGAATTGCCGATGCCGGTTCTTTGGATTTGTGGGGAAATGGACGCAAAATACATCGCCATTGCCCGCAATGCCATTGGCGTGTTGCCGTGCGCACGCCTTGAGATTCTTGCAGGTTGCGGTCACCGCGTTCCGTGGGAAGCGCCGCAAGAATTCCTTCAAGTGTTAAAACGGTTTCTTGCGCAGGAGGCGCTGATGTGAATGTAAGTGTAGAGCGACAGCCCTGCTAACATTGTGATCGCAAACGGAAGCTTGCGCCACGTTCTCACTGTGGCTTCTTCTCTGCCTGCCCTGTCATGGGCACGAACCGCACTGGCAAAACCGCTCGCTTCTCGACGTTGCCCGCTTTCTTCTCGAGCACATATAATTCCTGAATTTCACGTTCGCCCACGGGAATAATCATCCGTCCGCCTTCCTTCAGTTGGTCAATGAGTGGCCGCGGCACATGGTCCGGGGCGCACGTGACTATCACGGCATCGAACGGCGCCGCCTCCGGCCACCCCTTGTAGCCATCTCCACCCAGGACATGCACGTTTTTAACTTTCAACCGTTCGAGGGTTTTTTTTGCCTGCTCGGCCAGCGGCTCGACGATCTCGATGCTCCTCACCTCTTTGACCAACCGCGCGAGAACGGCCGCCTGATAGCCGGAACCAGTGCCAATCTCGAGCACACGGTCCGTCGATCGCGGCTCGAGTTTTTCCGTCATGAAAGCGACGATGTAAGGTTGAGAGATGGTCTGGCCGTGACCGATGGGCAGCGGTCTGTCTTCATACGCCAAACTGCGCACCCCCTCGGGCACAAATTCGTGCCGGGGCACTGACCGCATTGCGTCGAGAACTTTCTCGCTTTTGATGTCCCGCAGCGGCCCGGCCAGCTGCTCAGCCACCATCCGTTCGCGCTCGCGAGAAAAATTATCGGTCGGGTCATTCACCGTGCGCAGAGTAACTGGCACTGGCCGGCAGTTAGTCAACAGCCCCAGCAGCGCCCACGTGGCAATCATCATTCGGAAAACCCTGCGCATACAATGTGACCCTTTCAACTCTCGCTTCAATGTATCCGGCTTTTCCCCGCGCCAAACCGGTTTCCTTGCGAGGTCCCTCTCCCAAACTTTGTCGCACGTGCGACAAAGTTTGGGAGAGGGACTCAAAACCAGAGGTCGAGGGCGAAAGCGATCGCCAGGCCGACAATCCCGACGATGGTTTCGCTGACAGTCCAGGTGCGGAGGGTTTGGCCGACCGTCAAGCCGAGGGAGTCCTTCACGATCCAAAATCCGCCATCGTTGAGATGCGAGAGGAAAAGAGAGCCGCATCCGATGGCGACCACGAGGAGCTCGATGTTGAGGCCGGGGGTTTGCAGGGCGAGCGGCGCGACGAGGCCGCTGGCGGCAGTGATGGCGACGGTGGCTGAGCCGGTTGCAACGCGGATCAGTGCCGCGGAAAGCCAGCCGAAAATCATCGGCGGCAGATGGGCCGCCGTCGCCATTTGACCGATGGCGTCAGCGGCACCGCATTCCTTGAGCACCCGATTGAATCCGCCACCGCCACCGACCACGAGCAGCGTCATCGCCACTGGTCCCAGACTTCGTTCGCCCACACTCAGAGCTTGAATGCGTGTGAAGCCAAACGCCCATGCGGCAAACAGGACGGCGATTCCCAGAGCCACGGTCGGGTTTCCGATCAGGGCCGTGATGCTGCGCACGATGTGCTCTTTTGGCAGCCAAAGCTCGGCAGCCGTCTGACTCAGCAGCAGTAAGATCGGCAGAGCCAATGCGGCGACGGTCCGGACCAAACCTGGCTGCGGATGCTGGGGCCCGACCGCGGTTTCCGCGGGAGGCTCAGGGGCAATCACCGGCACATGACGCACCGCCCAGCAGGCGAAGAGCGGACCTGCCACAACGGCGACGGGAAGCCCAACAACCGCACCCCAGAGTAAAACGAGGCCGAGGTTCGCGTCCAAAGCAGCAATGGCTATCAGAGGGCCGGGATGCGGGGGCATGACGCCATGCATCACTGAAAGGCAGGCGAGCATGGGGATGGCCAGCTTGAGGAACGGCTGCTTTGTTTCCCGCGCCAGGGTGAGCAGGATGGGCAGGAGCATCACAAGGCCAACCGCGAACCAGGTTACCAATCCCACGGCCAGGGCGAGGGACATCAGGCACCAGTTCACGCGGTTCGGTCCAAACAATTGGACCAGGCGTTTGGCCAGAACCTCGGCTCCACCTGAAACGGCCAGCAACCCTCCGAGTATCGTGCCCAAGCCTAAAACACCGGCAATTGATCCAAGGGTGGCACCCATCCCATCCTGAAACGCGCTGGCCACTTTTGCTGGCGCCATTCCGGAACCCAGCCCCACCAAGAGCGCCGCAAACAACAAAGCCAGAAAGGCGTTGATCCGCACCCAGCCAATCAGCGCCACCAGCACAATCACTGCCGCCACCACCAGCCCTAACAGTGCGGGGACGCTGAGGGGATTTTCAATCGACATTGGTTGGGCAATTCCCGCGCATAGAACGAACCGTGCTGCGCCATTCAAGCAGTTTCCGGGGAGGCTATTCCGCCCGGGGCAGTTCGCCGCATTTTTTGGAAACAGCGTCGAGAAGAACGGGTTTGTTGAAAACCATTCGCTGATCTCCCTGCTGGCTCATCCACGTCTCGAGCTCGGCCTGCATTGCCTTCATGCGATCGACGAACTTTGGATCGCCGGCGAGATTGTATTGCTCGTAGGGATCGGCCGCGAGGTCGTAAAGTTCCTGCCGCGGGCGCTGGTGGTAGCGCTCGAGAATTCCCGCGGCGCTGGGATCGCTCTTCGCCTTTTCGATCCAACTGGCAAAGTAAGGCGTTTCCTTTTCGGCTTTTATGCGATCGATGTGCGTGGTGAATTTGAATTCGGGCTGAAGGTTCAGGATGAATTTCCACTGCCGGGTTCGCAAGCCGCGAATCGGGTAGATATTCATCTGTCCGTCGCCGCTATGGGTGGTGAAAATGCGGTCGCGGTGTTCGGTTTTCTCGCCCCGCAAAACGGGGATGAACGAGCGGCCGTCGAGTTCGCGAGGCACGGTGCCGCCTGCGGCCTCGATGAGAGTGGGCAGAATGTCCACGCCGCTCACCATCGCGTCGGTACGAGTGCCGGGCGCCACCACGTCGGGCCAGACGACGATGAGCGGCGTGCGGATGCCCGCGTCGTAGCAGTTCCATTTTGCAAAGGGCCACTGCGCGCCGTGATCGCTCGTGTGCAGGAAGAGAGTGTTCGCGCCGAGCCGGGCGCGGGCCGAATCAAGAATCTGGCCGAGTTCGTTATCCATGCGGGTGACGGCCGTGCCGTAACGGCAAAAAGCTTCGCGGGTGGCGGGAGTGTCCAGCAGGGTGGGCGGCAGCTTCACCATTCGGGGGTCGTAACCGTCGAGATTGTCTGGCCACGGGACGTGCGGCCAGTTCGAGCCAACGAAGAACGCCAGCGGCTGACCGCTCGACCGCTCGCGCAGCCACTTCAACGCGGCCGGGACCACCTGATGATCGTGAAAGCCGTCGTGCGCAAAATGGTCGAAGCCATAATCGGCCGTGTGTTTGTAGTGCGAGACTTTGCCAAAGGCGACGACCTGATAGCCAAGCTCGCGCAGATAGGCCGGGAGCTTTTTGATTTCCGCGCGCGGCTTGGTGTGGTTGGCTTCCGCTCCGTGGCGCGCCGGCATCAGACCCGTGAGCAATGCCGCGCGGCTCGGAGCGCACGAGGGTGACGCCGCGAAGGCATTGGTAAAGGTGATGCCGGCAGCAGCCAGGCGCTCCATATTTGGCGTCCGCAGCCCAGTTGCGCCATAAACAGAAGAGTGGGGTTGCGAATGGTCGTCCGAAAGGAAAACGACGATGTTCGGTATATCGGTTGCGGGCGCTAATGCCGGAGTGCCGATTATGATAACGATGGCACAGAGAAATCGATGCATTCTCTGCACGATGTAACCGCCCCATGGCGGGCGCAATGCTCAGCCAGGTAAGAAAATGCGCCGGCCCCGAGCAGCCTCGCCCACAAGAGATGACTGACATGACGGCGAAAACGGCGCAACCAATAACTTGCAGGTATCCGCCCAAACTTTGTCGCATATGCGACAAAGTTTGGGAAAAGACCCGGCGCCAATCCGACAGAACCAGCGGGCCAACTCTCACGGAATCAGCGCGCCGATCGTTTTCGCCTTTTCCTTGTCCGGGATCACCGCGGCGAGCGCCTTTTTGAAATCGGAGAATGAATAATAGCGCACGTGATTGATGCGCCGGGCGCGATGGCGTTCGTCCATCAGGTTAAGCGCGTCACCGATCGATTTGGGGTCGGCTTCATCGTGAATGCGAATGAGCAGGGCCATCACGCCGGGTTTGCTCGAGATCGAGGGCGCGATTTTGTTTTCCGGGAGATTGCGTTCGAGGGTGAGTGAGCGCCAGCGCACGTCGGAGATGTTTTTCATGAACGGCTTTTCGCTGGCTGTTTTGGCCAGGTGCTCGGCAATAACAACACCGGTGTAGTGATCCCAGGCATGGCGATCTTCCATCGTTTTCAAGTCTCCCCACATGGCGATGACGTGACCGAGTTCGTGACAGAGGCCGTAAAAAAAGAAAATGCCCCTGCGGCGTTGGCGAGCGGATCTCCTGGGCATTGATGACCGGGAAATCGATTTCCGAGCGCCAGGGAAACTCGGGAGCGAAGTGCGGCGGCTGGCGGATTTCCGACTCAAGGTGGACGCGGACGCGCAATTTCTTTCCCGGAACCTTCGACCATTCCTTGAAATTGCAAGTCGCGTCACACCAAAGCGAAACTGGATTCACCTCAGCGGTAGGAGTGTAGCTGCGACAAAAAGGGGCTTTGATTGACATTCGAGGGAGCGAGAGCGACCGGCTTTGAGCATGTCACCAATATCGATGCTTTTCGTGGCCGGTTTCATCGGGTCAGCTCAGGCTGCGGACTTCTCGGCGGAATTGACTGAAATCCGAAAGGTTGGGCCGGAAGGGCAGGGGAATGAAGCAGCTTCGGTCGCGTGGAAAAAAGTGGCGGCTGGTGAGCCGCAAGACCTGGCGGGCATCGTAAAAGGTTTGGATGGCGCGAACCCGTTGGCAGAAAATTGGTTGCGCGCAGCGGCGGATGTGATCGCAGACCGGGCCTTGGCGATAAAGCAACCACTGCCGCTTTCGGAGCTCGAAATGATTCTCAAAAACACCAGCCACAGCCCCGGCGCGCGGTTGCTGGCATGGGATTTGATGCGGCGCTCCAATCCCAAACGCGCCGACTCGCTGACCATGGACTTTCTCAATGACCCTGCTTCTGCACTGCGGCGGCCGGGGGTGGCGCGCCTGATTGAGGAAGGCAAGGGGCTCGCGGCGGCGAAGCAAAACGATGCCGTAGCCGCCACCCTCGAGAAAGCGTTAGGGGCAGCGCGTGACGAAGACCAGGTTCGGGCCCTTGCGGCCCAGTTGAAGGATTTGGGACGCAAGCCTGACCTGCCGCGTCACTTCGGATTTATCATGGATTGGAAAATGATTGGTCCCTTCGACAACACCGCGCGCAAGGGCTTCGAGGAAGTGTTTCCACCCGAACGAGAGATCAATTTGGCCGCGAGCTACGAGGGGAAGGCCGGGCAGTCGGTAAAATGGGTGCCCTTTTCTTCTAAGGATGAATTCGGCAAAATCGATTTCAACAAGCCGTTCGGCATGCTTAAAGAGGTCGCCGGTTACGCTATGGCCGACTTTGTTTGCGCCGAGGCCCGCGCGGCAGAAATTCGCCTCGGTTGCAAAGATGCCTGGAAGGTCTGGCTTAACGGCAAATTCCTCTTTGGGCGCGATGAGTATCATCGAGGCGCCATGCTTGACCAATACCGCCTCCCGTGCCGCTTGAAAAACGGGCGCAACACCATTCTGGTGAAATGCTGTCAAAACGAACAGATGGAAACATGGACGGTGGAATGGGAGTTTCAGTTGCGCGTTTGTGACGCGACCGGGACCGCGATTTTGCCGGCAGGGAAATGAGGAACACGCAACGCCGAATGGAGAAGAACGGGGAACCGGGCTCTTGCCCCTTGCATCGCCCCTGCTCCAATTTAATGCCACGGGCGAGACGCCCGTGCCCCGTTGACTAATTCAAATCATGTATCATTGCTGCGACATTAAAAAACCATGGGTGGCGGCCGGCGCTGTTGTCGGGGCTTTGATTTGGTTGATCTTCTGTGCCGACGCCGCAGACTGGCCGCAATTCCGCGGACCAAATGGGAGCGCGATCTCCCCAGACCCCGCGCCTGCACCCGCGCTTTCCATCAAATGGGCTGCGGAACTTCCCGGACGCGGACTGAGCAGCCCGATAATTGTTGGCGACAACGTTTTTGTAACCGCTTCGAGTGGTCCCCGGCAGGAGAGATTGCACCTGATTTGTCTTTCTGCCGGAAATGGCGAGAAAAGGTGGGAGCGGGTGTTGCAGGCGACGGGGCGAACGATGTGCCAGGAAAAGACCTGCGTGGCGGCACCGACACCATGCAGTGATGGGCAGAGAGTCTTCGCGCTTTTTTCCTCGAACGATCTGTTCTGCTTCGACCTTGATGGAAACCTGCTCTGGCTCCGCGGTTTGACGCTTGATTATCCCAATGCCAGCAACAGTCTGGGGATGGCCGCGTCCCCGGTGGTAGTCGGCGACACGCTCATCGTGCCCAGTGAGACGGATAGCGAGTCATTCACAGCCGGCGTTGAGGTGAACACCGGGCGCAACAAATGGAAGATCGACCGGCCGAAGCTGGCGAACTGGACGAGTCCGGTCGTGCTCGGCGACGCGGTGTGCCTGCAATCCGGCAAAGGCATCACGGCCGTTGCGCCATCCACCGGCAGCATGTTGTGGGAATTCAAGAAGGGCGCCTCAACGATCGAGTCATCGGTGGCTGCCAACGGCCTGCTCTTTGTGCCCAGCCATGGGATCACGGTTTTGAAACCGGGCACCAGCGGTCCGCCCGAAGAGCTGTGGAATTCACGGCAAGTGACGCCGGGCACGGCGAGTCCGGTGGTGTTGGGAGACCGGATTTACGTTTTGAACAGCGCGGGAGTTCTGGCGGCGGCGTCAGTCAGCGATGGCAAATCAGCATGGAAGTTGCGCCTGCAAGGCCCGTTCAGTGGATCTCCCGTTGCGGCCGAAAAATTCATCTATGTCGTCAGCGAAAAAGGGGTGATTCAAGTCGTGGACACGACTGCAGCAGAAGGTGCGATCGCCGGTCAAGTCGAGCTGAAAGAGACCGTGCTGTGCACGCCGGCGCTCGCCAAAGGCGCAATCTACGTGAGGAGCGACGCGCATTTGTGGCGATTGTAGGACAAGTGGGGCGAGCTTCCAGCTTGCCAGTGAATGAAATCGCAAGGGAAGCTCACGCCATTCGACCTGCCGCTTATTTCGCGCCCGCCTGTGCTTCGAGGCGCAGTTTTTCGAGGCGCGAGAGCTGTTTTTCGGGTTTGTTTGCGGCAGGTGGCGCGGGCGGGTTGTTTTGCGCGACGGGCATGGGCGCTGGATTTTTGGGTGCGGGCGGCGGCGGATCAATCCGCAAAACGCCGGATTGGCCGACGTTGTGCGGAATAACCGTTCCTGCCTCGGGGATTTCAAGATAACAGAAAAGCTGCTTATGCTGTCCCGCCGGGGTCTCCGCTGCGGTGGTAATGGGAAACTGAATTTCCTTGTCGTCCTTGGTGATCTCTTTGGGCTGGGTTTCGGCCTTTACCGGGAGGCCTTGCAGGGTGATTTTGGCTTTGCCCTCGAACGGTTTGGTGTGTTCGAGTTTGCAAATGACGACGCCCGTCTTTCCCTGTTCGATGGCCGCCATGTCGATTTTCATGGCGAGATAAGGCGGTGCGATCGTCAGTGGTGTCAGGTCGGACGACGCGAGGATGGGGCCTTGGCCGGCATCACTTTCACCCATGACGGCGATTTTCCAGGTCCGCGGCTCGGCGCTGGCATTGGCATTGATGGTATAGACGGCCTCGTTTTGGCCCTCGGGAATCTGAATGGTCGGCTGGCCGCCAACGTTGGGCGGGAACCACATCATGCGCACAGTGATGGCCGCCTTGAAACCTTCCTTTCGAGTCGCGACCACGCGCAGATTCATGCTGCCATTGTGCACCAATGGGACCTTTGGCGGGTCGAGGTCGATCTTGAAGGGCACTTCCTCGACCACCGCCACCGCCATCTTTTTGATGATGGAAACATAGTAAGGAGTGTTGTTCGGCTCGCCCATCATCAGGTCGAGTTGCTGTTGAAACCCGCCGCGGACGTGCTTGAGCTTTTCATCGATCGGCCGTGCTCCCAAGTCGATCAGTTTGCCGCCGATGGGGGCGTCCGCGGCGGCCTCAAACACGATCGGGTAAAGTCCGCCGCTGGACTGGGGCAGCGGATCGGCGATGAGTTTGACGCCGGCCGGCAAATCAGGGCACTCGAAAGCCAGGTCTCCGCCAAAATTGGCGCGGCTGCCTAAAATGAGCGCCGCCATGCGATTGCCCTTCGGCACCGGCATCATCTGGCGCGATTGAAAATCGTAGCGGGCGAATTGCGGCACGCTCAGCGTCAACGACGGCACCGGCACCGTCGCCTCGACACGATAAACATAATCCGCGCCGCCCTTGTTGAGGTGATCGTGAACCCGAAGGAAAAAGTCTCCTTCGTGCGGAGCCGTGAAATCAATTTTGGCATCGGGGCCGATGGCGTCATCGTTTCCGGCGATTTCGCCACCGTCCTTGTTGTGGATGTGCAGAACGGGGTCGAGCGGCGAGCGGATCGATTTTGCGTGCGCGATGAACGCAAATTTCTGGTCCTTTTTCGCGGCGAATTTCCACCAATCCACATCGCCGTTGTTTTGCAGGATTCCATTGAAGGCGAGCGGCAGCTCTTGGGCGGCTGGAGTGGCCTTTGCCATTTCGTTGTTCGGCTCGACTTCGAGCGCATTGTCGAGGTCGCCCACACGCAGCCAGTGCGGTGAAGGCGACACCTGCCCGCCAGACTCGGCAAAGACAGGAAACCTGGTTAACGTTTCTTTGGGCAGTGCCACTTTATTCTTCAGCTCGCCCCCTTTGTCCCCAATGAAAGCAAGCTCGACTTCGCTGCCTGCTTTGCCGCCAGCGGGATAAACAGCAGCAGGGCGGGGGAATGAACCGATGTGGAGTCGATAGCGGCAACCGCCATTGCCTACATAAGAACTGTCCCGCACCTGCACGATGTAGGTGCCATCCACGGGCGCAACGATCTGCGCAAACCCATCTTGAGCCAGCAACGCGGTGTCATCGGCCGTGGCCAATTCAAAGCGCTTGGTATCGAGGATCGCGACATAAGGATCCCAAAAGCTCCCGTTCAGTCTGATGCCTTCGACCTCGACGCCAAGCCGCTGGCCTTTCTTCGCTTCGATCGCGTAAAAATCGACATCTTCGTTATCGGCCACTCCTTCGACGGTGGTGTTAAAGGGAATTTTTTGTGGGACGGCGAAATCGCTGTTCGGTTCCTGCTCGACCGTTGATGGATATTGCCCCACCCAAAACGTTTTTACTTCGGAAAGGCCGTTGCGGGCACGCAAGCGAAGGTAATGTTCGCCCAGTGGACAATCCGGCGCGATGGCGACCTTCGCTTTGATGCTCTTGCCATCGTCGCTCGGTTTGAGTTCTTTGATGGCCAGCCCCTGGGTATAAAGCAACGCTTCCTCGACATCCTTCAAGCGATCACCCGCCAAAGTGAACTCAGCCTCGGTTCCGCGTTGGGCGCCCCGTGGCATGATTGACCCAAGACTGGGCGAAGCGGCGCGAAGGGAAGTCCCGCTCAAAGCGGCAAACCCAATTAGGGCGACGTTACCTGCGGCAATGAGTAGCTTCATAGAAGAACGAGTTGGCTGGCAATCAAGCTGTCTAAGGTCCGGAAAATCGTTGCCGCTGGTTTTCTTGTCAACGCGCGCCTCCCGTCTGTCGCCTCAGCACGGTCTACGAGAATTTCTGAGTGGGACAGATGGAACTGGACGGCCGGGTCGTTGATCTCCGATGCACAACAGGGGAATTGCGTGGTCTCGGTGGCGATTGTATTCTCGCCTCATGCCGCCACAAGGAGTGCTGCAAAACAGGAAGAAGTTTTATGGTCCGGCCTGCGTGCAGAACCCGGAAAAAGCCAAAGAGGTTCTGCCCCATGCTCTGTCTCAGGGAGATGCGATCATCGGAACGGCATTTCGACGTGATGCCTAACATAATCTCTGCCAGGTTTACGGCGCTGGACTTCGAGTCGGCGGGAACGGCGCCGGGTGCGACGGACGAGCCGATACAGATGGCGTGGGGAGGAATGGAGGGGGTCGAGATCGATCAAACCACATTTTTCAGCACTTACCTAAGCACCGAGCGTTCCATCACGTGGGCCGCGCAAAAAGTGCACGGCATCACGCGAGAGGATTTGAAGGGGGCCCCGTCACTGATAGACCTATGGCCGCGTGTGCGAGGAGCCATGCAAGGCCGAATCATGGTCGCTCACGGCGCCGGGACCGAACGGCGATTTCTGCATGCTTTCCCTTTTCACGGCTTCGGGCCGTGGGTGGACACGCTGGCGGTGGCGCGGGCGGTATATCCGAACATGCCTGACTACAGCCTCGAGAGCCTGCTCGAAAACTTGAGGTTGGTGGCGGAGTTGGATTCGCTTTGCGGAGAGTTGCGCTGGCATCATGCGCTCTATGACGCCGTCGGATGTCTGGTGTTTTTGCGCCATTTGCTGCACCATTCTGAAATCGCGGAGGCTCCGCTGGCCTGGCTGCTGCATCCTGATTCGTCACCGTATTACAAGAACCGGCAGTTTTAGGTTGCCTTTAACTCGGCACCCTCTTCGCTCAAGCGGTTGAGATGAAAAAAGTTGCTCTCGTGACTGGTTCGGCCGGGCTGATCGGTTCGGAATCGTGCAGGCGTTTTCACGATGAAGGATTTCAGGTCGTGGGTGTGGACAACGATATGCGCGCCTATTTTTTCGGGCCTGGCGCCTCGACCAGCGGGGAGCGCGCGAAGCTCGAAGCTGGTCTGGAGCGTTATCAACACTTCGCACTGGATATCCGCGAGTCGGCGGCCGTAGCCGAAGTGTTCAAGGACCTCGGCTCGGCCATTAAAATCGTGATTCACACTGCGGCGCAACCGTCTCACGACTGGGCCGCACGGGAACCGTGCACGGATTTTGGGGTCAACGCGGTGGGCACCTTGAATTTACTCGAAGCCGCTCGCCAGCATTGCCCGGATGCCCCCTTTATTTTTACCAGCACCAATAAGGTCTACGGGGACACCCCGAATCGGCTGCCTCTTCTCGAAATGGAAAAACGCTGGGAAGTTGATCCCACGCATCCGTATCATGACGGCATCGATGAAGACATGAGCATCGACCAGTCGACGCACTCGATTTTTGGCGCCAGCAAAGTGGCCGCCGACGTGATGGTTCAGGAGTACGGCCGCTATTTCGGCGTGCCCACGGTGTGTTTTCGAGGCGGCTGCCTGACTGGTCCGGCCCACGTCGGAGCTGAATTGCATGGGTTTCTCAGTTACCTCATGAAGTGCACCGTCAACGGCACCAGATACAAGGTATTTGGATATAAAGGAAAGCAGGTGCGGGATAACATTCACAGCCACGATCTGGTGGAGGCATTCTGGCACTTTTATCAAAACCCGCGCTCCGCTGTCGTCTATAACATGGGAGGAAGCCGCCACTCGAATTGCTCGATGCTCGAAGCTATCGACATGTGTGAGTCCATCTCGGGCCGGCGCATCGATTGGGAGTATCTGGATGATCACCGGATTGGCGATCATATCTGGTATGTTTCAGACGTGCGGCGGTTTCAAGAGGATTATCCCCGCTGGAAATACCGCTACGGCATTCGTGACATCCTTGAGGAAATTCATCAGGCTTGTGTGGCCGGCCAGGCGATGTCGCAGTTCGCCGGTGCCCCGACGGCGGCGCCACAATGCACTTGAATTTCCAGGCGCGATTGGCGCGTTTGGTTTCTTCCCTATGGATTCCCCGCCCCGCATTAATGTCCTTGGAGTTGGCATCAGCGACATCAATTATGATATTGCGCTCGATCAGATTCGACTCGCCATCTCCGAAGGCCGCAAGGGTTATGTTACAGTTACTGGTGTGCATGGAGTCAGCGAATGCCAGCGGGATGAAAAACTGCGCGACATTCACAACAATTCGTTCCTGTCCACCCCCGATGGCATGCCGATGGTGTGGATGGGAAAATTGCGTGGATCCCGGATCATCGAGCGTGTTTATGGGCCGGATATGATGCTGAGCGTAATGCGGACGGGAGTTAGTGTCGGCTGGACTCACTTCCTTTTCGGCGGCGGCGAGGGTGTGGCTGAAAAGTTGAAAAACAAGCTCGATGAGCTGGTCCCCGGGGTGCGAATCAGCGGCATCCAAACGCCACCCTTTCGCGCGCTCAATGACGAGGAGGAATCCGCGCTGGTGACGCGCATCGCGGAGCTGAGACCCGATTGCTTTTGGGTGGGGCTGAGCACCCCAAAACAGGAGCGCTTTATGGCGGGTTATCTGCCGCGATTGGATACAACGTTGATGTTCGGAGTCGGCGCTGCGTTTGATTTTCATGCCGGACTGGTGCCGCAGGCCCCTCGATGGATGCAAATGGCCGGACTGGAATGGTTTTATCGCCTTTGCAAGGAGCCGAAACGTTTGTGGAGACGGTACTTCAAAAACAACCCGCTCTTTCTATGCCGCGCAGGATTGCAACTGACCGGTCTGCGCCGTTATCCCGCGGTTCCCCGCGAACGAAGGTCATTTTCGCATTTACGCTCATGAATATGCCGCTGCATAGGTTACGCGCTGGTGTTATTGGCACCGGTTTTATTGGTCCGGTGCACATCGAGGCTTTGAAGAGGCTCGGTGTTCAGGTCACTGCCATTTGTGGTTCGACGCCGAGTGCCCGGGCCACAGCGGACCGGTGGGGGATCCCCGAGGTTTACGGCGACTACGATTACCTGGCGCTGGTTGGTTCCCGGAATGTCGACGTGGTTCATATTACCTCGCCGAACAAAGTGCATGTCGAGCAGTCACTTGCCGCGTTGCGGGCTGGCAAACATGTCGTCTGCGAAAAACCTTTGGGTATGAATGTGCTCGAGACCGCAAAACTGGTCAAAGCCATCGACGCAGCTGGCTCCGGCGGGCCCGTATTCGCGGTGAACTACATGTGCCGGTTTTTTCCCGCCGTGCTCCAGATGCGAGCGATCGTCCAGCGGGGCGACCTTGGGCGCATCATTCACGTGCAGGGGCACTTTTTTCAAGACTGGCTGCTCAAAGAGACCGACTACAACTGGCGCCTGCTCGCCAGCGAAGGCGGTAAACTTCGAGCGGTTGGAGATATCGGCACGCATTGGATTGATGCGGTGTCGTTCATCCTCGGAGCGCGGGTCAAAAGTGTTTTTGCGCACTTGGAAACGTTTCACAAGACGCGCAAACGGCCGCGCGGTGAAGTGAAGACCTTCGCCAAGGCAGGCTCAAAAACCATGGTTCCTTACAAGGTCGACACCGAAGACTTTGGCAGCGTCCTGCTCAAATTCGCTCGCGCCAAACACGGCTTCGCCGATGGCGTGCACGCCAATGTTTCAATTTCACAGGTTGCGGCGGGATGGAAATGCAGCCTCTACCTGGGCATTTACGGTACCACCGGCAGCGTACAATGGGACTTGCAGCAACCGAACGAAATTGTCGTCGGCCGCCGCGACGAACCGAACCAGCTACTCCAACGCGCCACCGCTGGCTTTAGCGAGGACGTCGCCGGTTTCACCGATTACCCGGGGGGCCATCCCGAAGGTTTTCCCGACAGTCACAAAATGCACTGCCGCGCGGTCTACGAGCATATCGCGAGCGGTCGCAAGACTCCCGTTCTTTTCGCCACTGCCGACGAGGGTCATCACGAGGTCGAGCTTTGCGAGGCGATCTTAAAAAGCGACAGTCATCAGAAATGGGTGCCAGTCTAGATTTGAGATCCGGGAACGTTTTGCGCAGAGTTCGAAAGGCAAGATCTGCCGATCACCCATTAGATTCGCAACAAAAAAATTAATTCCTACTTGACGAATATAGATTAGAAATACGTTGAGTCCATGCGACTGACGAAGCGGGGGGAGTACGCGTTGCGCACGCTGATCCGATTGGGATTGGCGGAGCGGATGGGGCGCGACGTGGTTTCGGTGGCGACACTGGCGGAATGCGAAAAACTTCCGTTCAAATTCCTCGAGCAGATTCTGATCGTTTTGCGGCAGGCGGGCTATGTCGAGACACGGCGCGGCAAGCAGGGCGGATGCCGACTGGCGCGTCCGATGAACACGATCCCGATCGGTGAAGTGGTGAGACTGATTGACGGACGCCTGGCGCCGATTGGCTGCGCCAGCGAAACCGATTATGCGGCCTGCACATGTCCCGACGAGACTCACTGTGGGCTGCGCATGCTGATGATTGATGTGCGAAATGCCATCGCGTCGATTCTTGATCGTTACACCCTCGCGGACGTGGTGGCGGTTACCCTCCGCAAGATGGAGCGGGACGGGCTGGTGCCTAAAGTCGAGGTCGCGGTGCCATCGCGGCGGCGGCGGGGCGGGGCGAAAATGGCAGACCCGGCGGACGGGCTTCTTTCCTGGCTGACGGGAAAACCCTTACTCGAACTCACATGAACAAACCACCCACTCATTGCGCCACCGCGCCGAGCTCCTGGATCGACGTCGTGCAGCGGCAAGTCGAACGCATCCGCTTCGGTTCGGTGCAAATCATCGTGCATGAAGGACGCGTGACCCAGGTCGAAAGCGTGGAAAAGACCCGACTGGCAGGTGGCTCGGCTGGCCGCGAGACTGGTTCCGAGGCGGCTCGAAAAAATCCGGACATTTCCTGACAAAATACTCTGCCTACCGCACGAGCGGAAGCTTCTTAACCACATTTGCGAATGCAGCGCAAATGCATCGATGAAATCAAACTCGCAACACACAGCTCCATTTTTAATGGCATTGATCATCACCTTGTCGACGGCGGTCTTCGGTTTTCCTTTTAACCACTTGATTGGAAACATCACATCATGAAAAGACGCACTTTTGTTTCGCTGGCGGCTTCCGGCCTGCCCGTGTGGCTCACAGCCTGCGGCAAAAGGTCCGCGCTGACGGCCTCGGGCCAGCGGATCGTTCGCTTTGGGCATTTCCCCAACATCACCCATGTGCACGGATTGGTGGCGCACCAGCTTTCCCGCCAAGGCAAGGGTTGGTTCGAATCGAGGCTTGGCACGGAGATTCAATGGTATGTGTACAATGCGGGACCATCAGCGACGGAGGCGATTTTTGCGGGTGCTCTCGATGTCACTTACATCGGTCCCAGCCCGGTCTTGAACGCCTATGCGAAATCGAAAGGCCGGGAGATGCGGGTGCTGGCGGGGGCGGCCAACGGTGGCGCGGCGCTGGTGGTGCGGCCGGATGCCGGCATCGCCAAGGGAGCCGATTTTCGGGGCAAAAAGATCGCCACGCCGCAATTGGGCAACACTCAGGATGTGCAGGCGCGGGTATGGCTCACCGAGCAGGGGTTGCGCGTCACCCAAACCGGCGGCGATGCGTTCGTCATACCGACTGCGAATGCGGATCAGTTGTCACTATTTCAGAACAAGGCGCTCGATGCGGTCTGGACCGTTGAGCCGTGGGTGACGCGTCTCGAGACCGAGGCGGGCGGCAGGATTTTTCTCGAGGATCGCGACACGAGTGTGACGATGCTCGCGGCGCGGTCGGGCTTCGTGCAGGAGAGCGCGGAAATCACGCGCTCGCTGGCCAAAGCGCACCGCGAATTGACCGAGTGGATCAAGAAGAATGCCGCCGAGGCGAAGACGCTGGTGAAAGCCGAGTTGACGGAATTGATGGGCTCGGAGCCCAAGGACGACCTCATTAATCGCGCGTGGGATCGGATCGTCATCACGGACGAGATTTCCCGGGCAGGGCTCGAAAAAATGGTGTCGGGCGCAGAGAAATTGGGCTTTCTGCGTGACATGCCGAATCTTGATGGTCTCCTAGCGCCCGTTTAACTGTGAGGATGAGCGCCGCCGCGGAACTCCAGAACATCACGCCTTCCAAACTGGTAGTGGACGGGGTTTCCAAATCCTTTCCCAGCCGGCAGGGGGCTGTGCACGCATTGGATAACATCAGCCTGGAGATTACCGAGGGAGAGTTTGTGTGTCTGGTCGGGCCGAGCGGGTGCGGCAAGTCGACGTTGCTCAACCTCATAGCCGGCCTGGATGCGGCCGACAGCGGCTCGCTGATCACCGATGGCAATCCAATTGCCGGTCCCGGACGCGAAAGGATGGTGATGTTCCAGGAGCACGCGCTTTTTCCCTGGCTCGATGTTTTGGGCAACGTGCTTTTCGGGCTGAGGCTGAAACCGGGACTTACCTCGAAGGACCGGATCGAGGTGGCGAAATTCTATATTTCGCTGGTCGGCCTCGAGAGGTTTGCGCACGCGAACATCCATGAACTCTCGGGCGGCATGAAACAGAGGGTGGCGCTGGCCCGTGCGCTCGCCCCCAATCCGCGCGTCCTGCTGATGGATGAACCCTTCGCCTCTCTGGACGCCATGACCCGGGAACATCTCTATGCCGATCTGCAAAAAATTTGGGCTTCGCGCAACAAGACGATTCTCTTTGTGACCCACAACGTGCGCGAAGCGGTTTGCCTGGGCGACCGGGTGATTATTTTCTCTCCGCATCCGGGCCGCATTCGCGAGCAGTTCGAGATCAAGCTGCCAAGACCGCGCGACATCAACAGCGTCGATATTGCGACTCATGCGACCGAAATCACCCGCGCCTTGAAGTCTCACCTCGTGGAGGGAGCGGCGTGAAGAGGGCGATTGTTGCCACGCTTTTTTTTGCGGCCCTTATTGGGGTGTGGCAGGCGCTGGTCCTGGCTGAAGTGTACTCGCCGGTTCTGCTGCCTGGCCCGGCGTCGGTGGGCGGCTATCTTTGGCGGGCGGTGACGGACGCCACGCTTTTTGAGGCTGCCTGGGTTACAGTAAAGCGGTTGCTTTTGGGATATGCGGTGGGCTGTTTGATCGGCCTGCCGCTCGGTCTGATCACGGCGCGCAACCGTTATTGCAGCGATACCATCGGGGTGCTGGCACTCGGGCTGCAGACGTTGCCGAGCGTGTGCTGGGTTCCGCTGGCTCTGCTTTGGTTTCAGCAAAGCGAAGGCGCGATGCTTTTTGTCGTCATCATGGGAACCGTCTGGTCGGTTCTGATCGCGGTCGATAACGGCGTGCGGAATTTGCCGCCCCTTTACGTGCGGGCCGCCCGCACGATGGGATCGAAGGGACTGCATACGTTGCGCGCCGTGGTCTTGCCGGCCTCCCTGCCTTTTGTGGTCAGCGGAATGAAACAGGGCTGGGCTTTCGCCTGGCGCTCGCTCATGGCCGCAGAAATTTACGTTACCGTAGTCACTGCGTACGGTCTCGGCCATTTGCTCCATTACGGCCGCGAATTGAACGACATGGATCAAGTCATAGGTGTGATGTTCGTCATCGTGGTGATCGGCCTGGTCGCTGACAAGGTGATGTTCAGTCCGGTGGAAACGTTTCTCCACAGGCGCTGGGGGACTTCGCGGGCCTGAGCGGCTATGACAAATGTCTCTCCGATTGCCGACTGCTAATTGCTGATGGGATGGCGGTGAGCGTCGAGAAAATTGTTTGTCCCCCGCCAAGGCCGGATCGGGATCCATTGAAGATGGGGATTTTCGCCGGGCTGCATGGGGATGAACCGGCTGGCATGCTGGCCTGTCGTGAATTGGTGGCGTGGGCGGCACAGAAACCGGCGGAACTTCTGGGCTACGAGGTCCATATTTATCCTGAATGCAACCCGAGCGGATGCCAGGCGCGAACTCGTGAATCACATTGCGGTCTTGACCTGAACCGGGAATTTTGGCGAGGTTCGGCGCAGCCCGAGGTCATTTTTTTGGAAAGCCACCTGCGGCGAGAACGCTACGATGGGATCATCGCTCTGCATTCCGATGATACGTCGGATGGTGTTTACGGGTTTGTGAGTGGAGCGTTGTTGAGTCAGCATGTTCTTGAACCGGCGCTGGCGGCGGCGGCGATGATGCTCCCCCGCAACAGCGCGCATGTCATCGATGGCTTTCGCGCTGAAAACGGAATCATAAAGGAAGGTTATTCAGGGGTGCTTTGCGCTCCGCCGGAGCAGCACCCGCGGCCGCTCGAGATCGTATTTGAAACACCCTCGGCGGCGCCCCTGCCACTTCAGGTGGAAGCCACGGTGTTCGCCGTGGTAACGATCCTAAAGGAATATCGCATGCTGCTCGCCTACGCCCAGAATCTCTAGTGGGGGGAATTGGAGCAGGCACTCCTGTCAGGCAGCAGTCCCCAATAACGGGCGAGGCGGGCACGAGTGCCCGCCTTACGACCGATATGGCGTATTGATTGCCGCCTGTTCGCACCTACCCTGCGCCCCCTATGCTCAAGGCCGGCATCGTCGGGCTGCCCAACGTGGGAAAATCCACCCTCTTCAACGCCCTGACGCGCTCGCGAAAGGCTGAAGCGGCGAACTATCCGTTCTGCACCATCGATCCCAATGTGGGCGTGGTGACGGTCCCTGACGAGCGGCTTGACGCACTCGGGAAAATATCGAGAAGCCAGAAGGTCATCCCGGCGGCCATCGAGTTCGTGGACATCGCCGGGCTCGTAAAAGGAGCCAGCCAGGGTGAAGGCCTGGGCAATCAATTTCTCAGCCACATTCGGGAGGTCGATGCCATTGTGCAGGTGGTTCGGTGTTTTGAAAGCGCGGATGTTCACCATGTCGCTGGAAACATCGATCCCGTGCGCGATATCGAGACTGTGATGACCGAGTTGGTGCTCGCCGACCTGGGCACGCTCGACAAGCAACGCAACGCGAGGGAAAAACGAGTGCGCGCGGGCGAAAAGGAAGCAGCGGCCGAGATTGAGTTGATCGACCGCCTGCTGCCACATTTGAACGAAGGAAGGCCTGCATTGACTCTCGATGTCACTCCGGGCGAAGCGAAGCTGCTGCGGGGCTTTTTTCTCCTGACCAGCAAGCCGACGATTTTTGCCTGCAACGTGGGAGAGGATGAGTTGGGGAGCGCGACGAAGGTTCCCGAGGCGCATTCTCACGTCGCGGTGGTGATGAAGTATGCCCGGGAGCATCACGGCGCCGAAGCCTGCGTGATCAGCGCAGCAATCGAGGCGGAAATGGTCGACCTGAGCGCCGCGGACGCGGTTGAATACCTGGCCGGCATCGGCGCGGAATCGTCCGGCGTCTCAAATTTGATCAAGGCTGTGTATCACCTGCTCGGACTGCGCACGTATCTGACCACCGGCGAAAAAGAAAGCCGGGCCTGGACTTTCCGGGCAGGCATGAAGGCGCCGCAATGCGCCGGTGTCATTCACACTGATTTCGAGCGCGGGTTCATTGCGGGTGAAATCGTTTCGTATCCCGACCTTGTGGCTGCCGGCTCCTTTGCCAAGGCCCGCGAGGTGGGCCGGTTGCGCATCGAGGGCAAGGAGTATGAGGTCAAGGATGGCGACGTGGTCGATTGGCGGTTTAACGTGTGAGCCCCGGAAAATCTGGCGCATCTGCTTGCCGAGAGCGGGAAATGGACGATTATTGAAGCAGACTCATAAGTTTCTTGTCGACACACCCCCGTCGGCATGACAAAAAGACGGAAAATTGATTGAGTCCCCTGTTCGCCTTTAACCCCCACACCCCACCCCTTATATGAGAAAGCTCCTGCTTTCATTCGTATGGGCCGTTTTGTTGCCTGCTACGGCTGGTTTCAGCGCCCCTGTCATTACCGAAATACTCGCCGACAATAACTCGTCGATTACCGACGAAGACGGCGCTCATTCGGACTGGATCGAAATTTTCAACCCGGATAACACGCCGGTGAACCTTGCCGGCTGGCACCTCACCGACGATGCGGATGATTTGGTTGGCTGGACCTTTCCGGCGGTGACTCTCCAGCCGGGTCAGTTTCTCATCGTATGGGCCTCGGGGAAGAATCGCACTGCTGTGCCCGGCCAGCTTCACACCAATTTCCATCTCGACGAGAGCGGCGAATACCTTGCACTTGTGGCCCCGGATGGCGTGACCAAGTCCAGCGAATTCGCCAATTTTCCAGCGCTTGAAAGCGACCAGTCGTATGGGGTGACTTTTGGGCAGCAAACGCTCGTAACTCAGGGCACCGCCGCTAATATTTTGGTGCCGGGCGACGATTCGTTGGGCAGCTCGTGGACGGGTGCGACGTTTACGCCGGGGGCAGGATGGCTGACCGCTCCGATCAATGTGGGCTTTGGCATGCTGGTGCCGGGGTTTACAGTGCAAGAGCGGAAATCGTCGACCCCCCTTAATAACCTCGCCAATACTGAAGCGTGTCTCGCAGGTACCAATGCCACTGACAACAACATTCAAACCCGCCCGGTGGTAAATTTTGCGGGAAGCGGCGGCGGCGTCGGTCACTTTCTCAATGATGGGCTGTTTTTCCACAACGGCATGGAAGACTTCGCCGTACGCGCCACCGGCCTCATCACCATACCCACTACCGGCCCATGGAGTTTTCTTTTGAATTCGGACGACGGCGGCCGGGTCCGCATTGATCGCAACAATGATGGCGACTTCACCGACGCGGGTGAAACGGTCATTTCGGTGGACGTCAACCGGGGGGCGACGGATAGTTTTGGCACGGTGGCCTCATTGGCAGCCGGGAGTTACCCGTTCGAGGTTATTTATTGGGAGCGGGGCGGCGGCGAGGCCCTCGAGGTCGCGGCGGCTCCAGGAAGTCTGAGCGCCTTCAGCAATGCCTTTGATTTGATCGGAGATGTTGCCAACGGCGGCCTGAGCATACTTACCACGCCGGGTGGCGGCGGCGGTACCGCTTTGGTAAACACAGACATCGGTCCTCAAATGCTCAACGTGAACTCGAGCGTCTACGTCCGGGTCCCGTTCACCCTGGCAGACGCCACGGCCGTTGACTCACTGAGTTTTTCCATGGGTTACAATGACGGCTTCGTCGCCTATCTCAATGGAACGGAAATCGCGCGGCGCAACGCGCCCGCTGGCCAGACTTATAATTCGACGGCCTCCGCCGCGCGCGGACCAGGCGAGTCGGTAATTCCGGAGATCTTTAACGCCTCGCCTTTCAAAGGCAATCTTCTCACCGGCACCAATGTGCTCGCCATTCACGGCCTCAACGTCACGGCTGCTGACACCAATTTCTTCGCTGCACCGGCGTTGAGCGCGGGTGACTTGCAACCCGGCGGACCATTTTATTTCCGTCAGGTCACACCGGGCGCCTCGAACACGGCTCCCGGCTTTCTCGGCAAGGTCGGCGACACCAATTTTTCGGTCAAGCGCGGTCACTACTCAGCGCCGATCGATGTCGCGATCACTACGGCCACGCCTGGAGCGACCATTCGCTATACGACCAATGGGAGCACCCCGACCCAAACCAATGGCACAGACTACACCGCGCCGATTCACATCACCAGCACCACCGTATTGCGTGCCGCCGCCTTTCTGACCGGCTACGAACCCACCAACACCGACACCAATACCTACGTTTTCCTCGATGACGTCATCACGCAATCGGCCAACGGAGCGCGCCCAGGCCCGGATTGGCCCAACCCGGGGACCATCAACGGTCAGATCATCGATTATGGAATGGACCCGGACATCGTTAATAATCCGAACCCGGCCATCGGTGGAGCGGTCCAGGTCAAGGCAGCGCTGATGGCGCTGCCGACCGTCGTTCTGACCACGGACCTTCCGAATCTTTATAATCCCAGCACGGGCATTTACGTCAACCCCGGCGGGCATGGCAGCCAATGGGAGCGGCCCGCCTCGATCGAAATGTTTAATGACATTTACAGCTCGAGCCCGCTTCCGCCGAACGAAAAGGGCTTTCAAGCCAATTGCGGGCTTCGCATTCGAGGTGGCTTCAGCCGGGACCCCGCCAATCCCAAACACGCGTGGCGTCTATTTTTCCGCAGTGAATACGGCGACGGCAAGCTGAACTACCCGGTCTTTCAAAATGAAGGCGTCGACGAGTTCGATTCGTTCGATATCCAGACCTCGCAGAACTATTCCTGGGCTTACCAAAATAACCCCCAGAACACTTTTCTGCGGGAAATCTGGTCGCGGGATCTTCAGCGGGACATGGGTCATCACTATACGCGGGGTCGTTTCGTCCACCTTTACATCAACGCGCAGTATTGGGGCCTGTTTCAAATCGAGGAACGTCCTGAGAACTCGTTTGGGGCCAGCTATCTCGGCGGGGACCCCGACAACATGGATGTGATCAAGGCGACCGGCAACAGCGCAGGATATACTGTCGAGGCGACTGACGGCGATTTCTTAACTCACGAAGATCCGGTAACGCATCAGATTACCGACTCGCCCTGGAAAATGCTATGGGACCGCTCCCGCGCCAGCTACTTCATTAATACCAATCGTCAGGTGACCGCCCCTTATGGCCCGCAGACCTATACCACCGAGCAAAAGAATGCCGCCTACTTCAGGGTAATGGGTTTGGCCGCCGATGGGAAGACCCCCATCGCCGATCCAGTGCTGATCGATATCGTGGATATGATCGACATGATGCTGGTCATTTTCTTTGCAGGAAATACCGACGCGCCACTTTCCAACTTTCTCGGCAACAACAATCCGAACAATTTTTTCGCCATTCGCGACCGCACCGAGAATTTTGGCTTCATATCCCCGCTCCACGATGCGGAGCACACTCTGGATGCGGGGGCGGCGTCGCCGGACCGCATTGGGAGCCTCCACGATGCCGCGAACAAGCACTGGTATTATAACAATCCCACCGGTGGAAACTGGAACAACATCAATTTCAGCAATCAGCAGTTCTTCCATCAGGATTACATGCCGAACGCGGAGTACCGGATGTTATTCGCTGACCGCATTTACAAACACATGTTCAACAATGGGGCGATGACCACCGCCAACAACATCGCCCGCATGCAGGCACGGGTCCCGTTTGTCGAGGGGGGCATTATTGGAGAGTCCGCCCGGTGGGGCGATGCCAAGCGCGCCGTTCCTTTCAATAAGAATGACTGGACGAATGCGAAAAATAGTACGCTGACCTGGTTTAACAATCGCAACGCCGCATTTTTGAATCTCGCGAAACAGAAGTATCTCTATCCGAGCACTGAGGCCCCGATATTTAACCAGCACGGCGGCAACGTGCCCACCGGGTTCCAGGTCACCTTGAGCCATCCGCCCGGGAGCAGTGGCACCATCTACTATACCACCGATGGCTCCGATCCGCGGCCAGTTGGCAATCAGACAACGACGACTACCACTGTCCTGGCGCCGGAATTCTCGAATGCCAGCTATCTCGTGCCTTCGGAAGGCAACGGCGGCAGTGTGCTCACAATTCCTCAGTGGACCGCCGTGGCCGACCCGCCCAACGCGGCCAACTGGACGACCTCCCAGCTTGGCTACGGCTTCAAATCGCCTGCGCCAAGCACCTTTGATCCCTTCATCATGACCAATCTGCAGAGCCAGATGCAGAGCATCAACGCGACCTGTTATATTCGGCTTTCCGTGCCGGTAACACAGCAGGACAAAGACTCGATCGGCCGGTTGAGATTGCGGATGCGGTATGATGACGCCTACATCGCCTATCTCAATGGGACTGAAATCGCGCGAAAAACTGTCAACGCGGCTTTCGTACCCTCATGGAACTCCTTGGCCAACAACAGCCACTCCGACAGTGCGGCCATCGTCTTTGAAAATGTGGATATCTCCGGGTTCGTAAACCTGCTCCAGGTGGGCAACAATGTTCTCGCCATTCATGGAATGAATTCCATCCCTTCCAACCCTGACTTTTTGATCAGCCCGCAGATCGAGTATGACACCTTCTCGTCCTCGGGGGTCACCGCGCTGGTTTACACGGGTCCCATTACGCTCTCGGATCCCACGACAATCAAAACCCGGAGCGCCGGGTCCGACTGGTCAGCCCTTAATGAAGCCTCTTTCATCGTGAATGCCGTCCCAGCCAGCGCGGCGAACCTTGTGGTCAGCGAGTTTCATTACAACCCGCTCAGCTCTCAAAATCCCACGGAGTCAGGCTACTCAGCAAACGATTTTGAATTTATCGAATTGCTCAACATTTCTGCCAGTGCGGTCGACCTCTCCGGGGTAAAGTTCAGTGTGGGTGTATTGTTCGATTTCGAGGGAACACCGCTGCAATTGACCCTTCCGCCCGGGGGCCGGATCCTGGCAGTGGGTCATTCGCAAGGATTTCAGGCACGTTACGGTGCCGGGCCGGGTCCAATCGCTGGTCAATTCACGGGAAGTCTCGACAATGGTGGTGAGCTCTTAACCTTGGTGGCCGCCAATGGCTCCGTCATTAAAGAGTTCACTTATGATGACGTGGCCCCGTGGCCGGGCTCCGCGGACGGAGAAGGTTACAGCCTCGTCTTGATCCATCCCACGGCGAACCCCGACCATACCAACCCCACAAACTGGCGCATGAGTACGGCGATCAACGGCAATCCGGGCGCGGTCAAAGGGAGCCTGGCTTACTCCGCCTGGAAAACTGCCAATGGTGTCGTCAATGAGCTCATTGATGGAGACTTCGATGGCGTGAGCAATCTCCTCGAATACGCGTTCGGTACTTCGCCAGCCGCGTCTTCGGTCGGCAGTCTGCCACGGGTCCGCGTCATGCCAATCACGGTAAACAACGTCGAGGCCAATTATCTCGTGCTCGAAATTACACGGAGTCTGGCTAACGATGATGTCTTATTTAAAGTCCAAAGTTCCAGCAACCTTGCAGTGTGGTCTGGCGGCGGCGCGGTTCTTGTAGACGAAATCCATAGCGGAAATGGTACGTCCACGATTACATATAGGTCGCTCAACCCGTTCCCGGCTGACGGCCGGCTTTTCCTGCGCGCCGTTGCCGAGTTGCTGCCATGAAGGCATGGTCCGACAGAGTCTCGCCCCAGCAAGGCTTCCGTCGAATCTCAAAACGGCGGGGTGGTGCTTCTCAAATAGGCAAAAAGGTCGCGCAGAGTCTGGTCGTCGAGGCCCTCGATCAACCCCTCAGGCATCAACGAGGATGGAAGAACCTGCTGGGTCGCGATCCTGTCCCGGGGGAGGCTCTGGGTGTGGCCTGAAAGGTCGCGCAGGTTTATGACGCGCGCGTCCTGGTCCGCAATAAAACCGGTGAGCGCCGCGCCATCGCTGGTCTGAATGACCGTGGCCTCGAAGCCTTCACGAATTTCCGCTCCCGGCGCGACGATGGCCAGCAGAAGCATGTCAAGGTCGCCGCGCTGATAGCTCGTCAGATCAGGGCCAATCTTTCCGCCTTTGCCAAAAAATGCATGGCAGGTCGCACAACGTTGTAAAAACGTCTCCTGCCCATGCTTTGGCACGCCTTCACCTCCTGCGAGCACCGTTTTCACGCGAGCCATCTCGGTTTCCTTCTCACCGGCGGAAGCCGCGAGGGCCCTGCCCCAACGTTTCGCGACTGCGGTTGAGATCGCGGCATTAGCGAAAACAGCCATTTTGCGAACGACCGGGAGGGGTACATCGACGCCTGATGAGAGAAGGGCCAAGGCCCAGCCTTCACGGCTGGCGAGTAGATCCACAGCGTTGTCGCGGTCTGCGGCAGGCCAGGCGTTGAAAGCTTGCAGCACTCTTCGGGCAATCTCGTAGTCACCAAAGTGGCGCAATGCTCCGAGAGAAGCACGTCGCAGCGCGGGATCGGCCAGGATCTCCAGAAGTGTCGGCACCGCCTCGGGCACGGCGATCTCGCCGAGAACCGCAATCAGCGCCTCTCGCTCGGCCACCGGACGATTGGCTTCCGCAATGGATCCGAGAGCCTCCCTGATCGCGGCACGATCGTTCTGTCGCAACCGCAACGCCAATGACGCCATGCCGCCCCCCTTGGCGAGCTGAGTGAGGAGTTCCTCAGGCAAACCAGCGAGCGTTCGCCCCTTGAACGCCTCCTCGATACCGGCCAGCAAACGTTCCCTTCCCACCACGGTGGGAGCAATCTGCAATAACAGCGAGCAACGCAGGTAATCGGCGCGCGTCTCTGTGGCTGCGAAGCGGCGCGCGAGTCGTTCCAGAATCACTCGCTGTACGATGGCCGCTCCCCACAAACTCTCATCATGAAATAACCCGACCACTTTATCGGGATCGCTCGCGCACTTTGATTCAAAGGCCCACCAAATGAGCAGCGGAATGTGCGGGTCATAGGCATCGGCATCCCGACGGGCCATGAGCGCGGCAATTTCGAGGCACTCCTGTGCTGGAAAACGCCGGGCCGTGCAAGCGAGTTGGCTGCGGACTTCCGGATCGGCTTCCTCGGTGGCCAGCCGGATGATTTCATGATGCCAGTCTGTGCGGCCGGTGTCGCCAATCAGCCGCACCGTCCATGCTTTTAAGTACGGATTTGCCTGGCGAAAAAATTCCGGACGGACGATCCCGCTTCGGAACCGCAGGCAGAGGTCGCCGACGCCCGTAAGCCCACTAACATTGTCGAGGGCAGCGTCGCTGCGTTCGCAGAGCAGCCGCAGTGCTGTTTCCCGTTGCCACCGGTTCGGCGAGCCTAACCTTGTCGCCAACTCCATGCGCCTAAGTTCCGACAAATTCACCGCCCGAGACGTCGCGCCTTCGTTGGCGGCACCGTGAGCCTTGATCCGCCATACACGGCCGCGATCGTAGTCAACCTGCCCTTCCTGATTGCGATAATGGTTGACCTGTTTGTCATACCAATCAGCGACATAAACAGCGCCATCGGGTCCATCCGTGATCATCACGGGGCGAAACCATTTGTCCTCGCTCGACACTGGACGGGCGAGGTCATGCGTTTTAAAGGTCGAGCCGTCAGGCGCCACCTCTGCCGCAACAATGTTGTTGTGCAGCACGTCCACGCCTAACAGTGTCCCTCGCCACTGGGCCGGCAGCGCGTCACTTTCATAAATGATGAACTGATGGGTGAAGCGCTCGACCGAGTGGTGCTTCATCGGCTCGAAATAGCCAAAGGCATGCGGGTTGGACAGCTCGCCGTGTTTTTCAAAGCCTTTGCGATAGTAGCCGCCCTGGACGTAGTGAAAACCGCGCGTGTCGCCGCCATTATGACCGGAATACAGGCGACCTCGTGAATCAATCTCGAGGCCATAAGCATTGCCGCCGCCTTCGGCGAAGATCTCGAAGCGCCGTGTCCCCGGATGATAGCGCCAGATGAATTGTCCCATCCGCTTTACCGCTTCGGCATCGCGTTTCTTTAAATCGGCGCCGATCTCATGCCACTTGTCAGAGTTCGGCGCCGGAGAGTGCCGGCCTCCGGGCGCCAGGATGGCAGCGCTCACGGTGCTGCCATGCGCCCCATAGAGCCAGCCATCGGGTCCCCAGCGAAGGCTGTTGGCTATCGAGTGGGTGTCCTCGAGTCCAAAGCCGGATAAGTGGACCTCGGGTGGACCGTCGGGAATGTCATTGCGGTCCTTATCTCGAAAGAACAGCAGATAGGGGGGCTGGGTGACGAATACACCCTCTTCCGTATGTGCCACACTGGTCGCCAGGCTCAGCCCGTCGACGAAAACTCGATGAGTTTCCAGACTTCCATTGCCGTCGGCGTCTTCATGAATGGAGATTTTGTCGGTGCCGCGAAATGGCGATCCGATCGGGTGGGGTGGGGGTGGCGGCACCCGGTCATAGAGGGTTCGCCAGACCTTGTCGCGCGCCACCTCTTTCAGCCCGGCCGGCTTCGGATACTGCAGCGCCTGAACCACCCATAACCGACCTCGCGAATCGAAACTCAAATGAAGAGGCTGGCGCACTTCCGGTTCGCTTAAGACCAGCTCCACGGCGAGACCACTCACGAGGCGAAACTGCTTTGCTGATTCATCCGGTGAAAGGGCGGCTTCAAGCGTTTCATGTGGCTGACGGACTGTGGTGGTGATCGCCGCAAAAAGCGGACCGCCGCCGGTTTTCGCTTGATCCGCGGCCACCTTTTCCCACGGGGCTGCGAGAACGATGGCATCGCCCCCGCGCAAAACTCGTGGCGCTGCCCGCAGGCCCGGGTTGGTTTGCGCCATGAGCGCGACGCCATTTTCCCGGCCCGCTCGAAATTGGGGCGCGGTCACAGACGCTTTGTCGCCGTTGATCAACAAACCCGCGCCCTTCGCGGTTCCACCCAGGTCGAGGCTGGTCTCTTCAGACTTCCATTCATGCGGAACAGCCACCCGGCAGCGCCAATAAGGATCGGGCTCGGTTGCAATCGTCAGCGATCCCAAAAGAGCGCTACCCAGCCAGGTCAATGCAAGGCGAAGCGGCAACGACATCAGCCAAGATGGATGCTTCAATCGCAAACGTAAGTCGAAAGATGGGCTGTGCTCATTCTGCGCGGATCGGGAACTTATGGGGTTTCGTTGAACAGTTGCAATTCCGTCCGCCCCATGGCATAACCACCGGGGAGAAACAGCCATGCCGGCATCGTCAGCCAGACCAGGAGATCCTCGACTTGCAAAGACTTTTCAAGCGAGATTCTATCCGGCGTGCGACGGTGGTGAAGCGCCCTCACCGAAGTCCAAAGATCCAGTGAGCCGAAAGAAGCGGGAGTTCCTCGCTGCTTACTATGAATTGAACCGATTGTATGACAGGCTTGCCGCCATTCGCAGGGCGAAGAGCAAGGGGAACGAGGGGAGGGTCCTCAAAGCTATTCAAGCAGCGCTGAGAGCGCGCGATGCGCTTGAAGATCGCTACGCACCGGAGGGGTTCATCGGGGAGCCAGAAATGAATGGGCTAATGACTACTAACGTCGTATTCAGCCATGCGCTACAACACCGCAACGACGCATCAGTGCCGAGCCTGAGCAGTTTCAGCCTTTTCGTTCCCCTGAAATTGCCGAAGGGTGTGTCGCTGCGAAAGTATCTGGGCGACCGATTGGGATTGCCGGCATCCCTTGCATCTTCTCGAAAACAAACAGCGCCGAAACGCCCCCTGCGGCGGCAAAAATGAACGCTGATGTCTTCCCGCCTGCCACGGAAACTCATCTTGCGCAACTTCCAGTCGCCCGGCGATCTCTTGATGCTTACCGCTGCGGTGCGGGACCTGCATCGTTGCTACCCGGGCCGCTTCCTGACCGATGTGCGCACTTGCTGTCCTGATTTGTGGCGAAGGAATCCGTTCCTGACCCCGCTTTCCGAATCAGACCGAACAGTGAGAGTCATCGATTGCCAGTATCCTTTAATTCATCAATCCAATGAGCGGGAAATTCATTTTATCAATGGGTTCATTGATTTCTTGAATGGGGCGCTGAAGCTCGACATCAAGCCAACCGCTCTTTGCGGCGATATTCATCTGGCGCCAGCCGAACGCCGATTGCCTGCTGCCGTGGAAGAGATCCTCGCAGGTCGCCGATTTTGGATCATTTGTGCGGGCGGAAAATACGATTACACAATCAAATGGTGGTCTCGACGCCGTTATCAAGAGGTCGTCGATCATTTCCGGGGACGGCTGAGCTTTGTGCAAGTCGGCGAAAGCGGGCATTATCATCCGCCATTGCGGGATGTGGTGGATCTTCGAGGCCGAACGACGCTGCGCGATCTGATTCGGCTGGTTCATCATGCTGACGGTGTTCTGTGCGGAGTCACATTGTTGATGCACCTGGCCGCGGCTGTGCCGCCATTTCGAAGAGGGCGCTGCGCTCGAGGCTGCGTGGTGGTGGCCGGCGGACGCGAGCCGCCACATTGGGAAGCCTATCCCGGCCACCAATTTCTCCACACCATCGGAAAACTTCATTGCTGCGCCGACGGCGGTTGTTGGCGATCACGCACTGTTCCGCTGGGCGATGGCGAACACCACGACGATCCCAATCACCTCTGCCTCGACGTGCGGGTTGGTCTGCCACGTTGTATGGATCTGATCACGGCGGCGCACGTGTGCGAAGCGATCGAGGGCTATTTGGCAGTCCAATTGCCATCACGAGCTACCGTGTCCAGGGAAAGGAACGGACGGCTGACGGTAGGCGCCCCCTTGAACGAAGCGGCGCAATAGTTCATCGCGTCCTATCGCGGCTGGTCACAAAGTAGCCTGAGGATGGGTATTCGATCTCTGTGGGACGAAGGCGCCCCGGCGGAGGCAGTTCCCGCCAATGGTGGCGAGCAGCTAATTCATGGAATCGGTTGCTGGAATCAGCTTGCTGAAAAAAACCAGGCTGCCGCAGCATGTCCCAGAAGAGCGAATGCCGCCGGAAGCCCGCCGCCAGCCAGACTATCCCCGCTCCCGACTGGGGAACAACGCTCGCGGTGACATCACGGATTTGGGAATCCAGTGGCCTGGCGCAATTCAGGGCAGGATGCACCGCGACCCCGCCCAATTCGTAAAGCAGCCGGCATTGCAGCCACGCTCGGCGCGGTTCTCCGACTAAGGCTGCGGATGGGGGTCCGATGAGACTGGCGGCTTCATCTTCGGTCCAAATGCGGAACTCCCAGCCAGGGTGCCACTTTTGCCAGGAACACCATGCGGCGTTCCAAAAGCGTGAGGTCTCACCTGGCAGGACGACCAAATGAATGAGACGCGGGATCAGCAGACCGCGCCGCCAGGCTGGAGATTGGAACTTGGCGCGTTGTTCATTCGCGCGCCGCGTTTGCTCCTTTGGAATTGCCCTAAGTGGCGTTGGAAAGTTTCTCATGCGATCAGCGTCATCATGTTCGAGGCACCGCGCAAAGGCAGGAGAGGTGCATTCATGCGGCGTCAGGTGTCTGAGTGAACAAGCGCGATTGATCAACTCGTAGTCTTCGTTGCCCCACCCTTCGAAACTTTCGTTGTAGCCGCCAACCTCCTCGAAATGGTGCCGCAGGAGCGCAATCCGCCCATGCGCAGAATAGCCGCCGGTAGCATGCACCAACGAATCGGGCTCTCGTTTAAAAATACGGCGCAGATACTCGGTAAATCCTCCCCCGAGGAAATTATCGGCATCGAGATTACACACGATGTCTCCGGAGGCGGCGCGGTGAGCCATGTTCTTCGCGCGTGGCATGTGGAAATTCCGCAACCGTCGATTGCACACGTAGCTAACCACGCCTTTGGCCAGGAGCGCCGCGCAGGCAGTGTGAATCCATTCGTCCAAGTCATCCCGGCTCCCATAATTGGCGATTACGAATTCCATACCGTTTCCACGCTGCGCCGCAAGATTGGATGGCAGCGTCAGTTTCAAGTGATGCGTCCTGTTCATCACCGCCGTGCAGTACGATACCGTAGGCGTTTTCATCAGCTCTTGAGGTCGTTTCTCCATCTAACGCGCAAACATACTGCAATGCGCTTGCAAAAAATCCTTGCGTCCGGGGCGGCACCTTCGCTATAAACGTGATTAACAGACCGTCATCACTCAAACTCGACATATTATGAATCGCCAATTAATACTTTCCAAGGTTTCCTCCGGCGGCTGGCCGCCACGGAAAACAGAAAAAACGACTTCGCGCCGCACATTTCTTAAACAGACCGCGATGGTCGCCGGATTACCAACAGCGGCACTGGGACTTCAGGGATGCCGGACAGTCCCTTCTGGTCAGGTAATTTCCCGGATAAAGCCGCATATATCCCCCCCCGGCAAACCCAATCACACCCTCAAGATTCCAGGCTCCAATTTGCGCAAAACGGTGCAATGGGATTTTGAGCGGTTCATCCATGAGGTGGTCGCCAGAATTCAGGCCGGGCAGTCCAGGAGAGAGATCGAGAATTGGATATACAGCGATCCGGATATCAAGAAGCGCCAGATTATAAAGGCAGATTTGGAGTGCGACTGGTCATTCAAACTTGTGGACCATGCCCTCGGTGTTGTCGTCATTCCGCCTCTGCAGTGGGTTGAGGAGCACGGGAGGATTGTCGGCTTCACAATCCGAGGCGAGGTATGCCGGACAGCGTGGAATGTGCCGGTCGAGTGTCGAACAGAAAAGGTGCTGAGTAAGCGGGCGAGGCGGTCCGGAGAGCCGCGGGCGCTGCAAGTGCTCTCGCTTGGGATGCTTGTGTCTTCATCCTCTTCATCCTCTTCTTCGTGGCCAAGACGGTAAAACGACTTTAGTGAGCGTATTTTTGCATGAGTCGGGCGAAGCTCAGCCGCAGAAATGTGTTAGGCGGCATTGCTGGCGCGGCCGCCACCAGCCTGCTGCCAAACCTGGGAAATGGGGCAGACGGAACTTCCCGAGACGCGCCGGCGATGCGCGCGGCTTGCGAGCGCAATTTGAAGCTGATATTTGACGCGGTTGATCGCTTTGTGAAGAAGCGTGGCGATTACCCTGAGCATCTCGGCAAACTCGTATCCGAAGGATTCATCGACCCGAGTGTCTTGATATGCCCTCTTTTGCAAAGCAGCGGGCATTTACAAATTCCAAAGCCCGAACTGATCAACAACATAAGCAAGGATTCGCTCACTCTCTATGTTTGGGAGTATTCCGAAGCTCAGTCACCCTTTCCGAATACCACCATGCGGGATTTCAAGGAAAGGCAACGTAAAACTGGCGTGGGCGATTGGGTGCCAATGGTTCGCTGCCATGCGCATTCTGAGAATCTCAACTTGTCGTTTGGCGGAGCGGTTTATAGCTCGTCAGTTTATTGGGAGCGGCTCTTCCGGCATTTGTGCCCGTTCCCCTATCTTGGATCTTCGTTGCTTTTTGCTCGTCGGCCGCCACACACGGCGCATCTGCCTCGAAGAGCGCCTGACACGGATGCGAGGCTGCTCGATCTCACGGCCGCTTATAACGCCCTGATCGAGGACGACTGGATGTCTGTCGAACCGGGCGATGGGGCGACGGATTTCATCAAGCAACTCGGCCCTGCCTGGATCTGGAAGCATGACGGTGTGCCCTTTGATGTGCGCGGTGCCGTGCAACTAGGCGGCAAAAACGTCACTCTGAATCTTGGAGAGCCGCCAAACCGTCCGGAGTACTACCCACCCAGTATTCCATCCATTCCCGTCGATCAAGAGGCATCCACCGCGCATTTGTTGGCAGGTGTGATTTACGAGGCGCCTGCTAACAGCGAAGTTGCGAAATTGCGCAGCATTTTTTCCGATGGCAGCGTCGAGGAATTGTCCCTCGTTTTTGGACAGCACGTGTGGCATCAGGCGCCGAACTCTTCCCATAGCCCTTCACCCGAATCCACCCTCGCGTGGCGCCGAGCATCGCCCGCGAGCAACGATGCTCCACATGCGATTTACCATGTCCGTTGGAACCTGAAGCGACCTGGGCGCCTCCTTAAGCAGCTCGAATTTAGTTCCAGTGAGTCCTCGAGCTGCCCGTTTCTGCTCGCTGTCACTTTGGCCTAGAGACCGCATACGTGGGAACGGCGCGCCCTCCATCGCTGGACGAGTTGCGGTTGCTGGCGCCAGGCGTGCACTTTCCCGTAACCATCTGTGCGCTCTTTTTCGGAGACCACGCGCCCCTGGGTCGAAAGCTCCTGGGTACGCTTTATCGTCACACTGATCCGAAGGCATTTTACTTGCGCGCGGGCCTCAACGCCGTGTCCGAAGAGACATCGCGCCTTGTGCGGGCGGCTGCGGAGCAATTCGGCAACGTTCAGCTCCATTTGTCCCGGAAGAACATTCGAAAATGCCCGATGATGCGGAGGCTCTTCCACCAGCCGTGTCTCGAAACCGAGTGGACACTGTGGTTTGATGACGACTCTTATGTCAGGCGATCGGATTGGTTGCTTTCGTTTGCCTTGCAATGCGAAGCGCACCCTGAAGCCGACCTGTTTGGCGCGATCCATTCCTCAACCCCTTCGCCCAGGATCCAGCGATTCATTCAAACGGCGTCGTGGTTCAGGGGCCGCCCGTTCCTCGAAAGGAATGGCCAGCCGGTGCTCGAATTCGCAGTGGGAGGCTTTTGGGCCGTACGAAGCCGATTGATTTCCCAACTTGACTGGCCCGACCCGCGGCTGGTTCATTTTGAAGATGACTACATTTTTGGCGAAGCGCTACGCCAGCGCGGCGGACAGTTGGGATCGTTTCATTCGGGTGTGGTTATCAGCGCGGCCCCGCGCCGTGGTCCTTTGCAAGGCCCCTCGTTGCTCTTTCCATCTTGAGCGGCAGAGATCGGCCCGAACGAAAAACGCTCTGCTTCAAGTTTGCCCGGCGCATGGCGCGCCACCGAACTGGGTTACTCTGGAGACGGCTAGAATTTGACGCGTTTGACTATCGCAAGCGGCTGCAGTTCGGGTAGAGGCCCGTCAGCCCAGTCCAGCGATCGTTGAGACAGTTGGTGACGCAGGCCGTGCAGATCCCATGTTTGGACGTGGCCGTCGGTCGTGCCCGCCACCAGAAATCGGCTGGCATCGCCGCAGAAGCGGAGGGCGCAGATCGGCCTCAAACGTGGCGCTTGCAGGGTACAAAGAAGACCCGGCTTGATGGGCGCAGTTTTTTCAGCGACGTCAAAAAGCTCTACTTCTCCTGCGTCTCCTGCGCCAGTCGTGGTTGCCAGCAAATTGCCGTCGCGGCTCCACGCGATGACTGGCCTGCCGGTGGGCGGACCGGGGACAGTCAGCCGACCACACAGTTCCCATGACCCGGACTTAAAGAAGGCAATGTCCTTGTCGTTCCGAATGGCGAGGAATTCGCCGGAAGGGGCCCAGGCCAGAGCCAGGCAAGGTGCGTCGGGCATTCCCACTTCGGTCCGGTGCCGAGTGCTAATTTTCCAAACTTCCGCGCGCGCCACACCATCGCGCAACGCTGCCAGCCATACTCCGTTGGGATGGAGCGCGAGAGCGACGACCGGAGCCTGGGGTGAATCCAGCTGGGGTGAATCCAGCTGGGGTGAATCCAGCTTGGTCGTATCGAGCAACTTCTCATCCACGTCCTCGCGGTGCCGGTAAACTTTCAGCCGCTCGCCGTGCGAGGTGGCAATTAGGCACGCCTCCGGTTGCACACGGACCACGTCAAGCTCGCCTCCCCCGCCGCCGATTTCACCCTGTTTTTCCCCGATCCACTTACTCTTGCCATAAACCAGGGCGTCTGATTCGAGAGGCGGGGTCTTCCACCATCTCAATGCCTGAGAATCATTAACCCAAAGCTCACCCTGGGCAGGATCCACAACCAAGCCATTCCCCATAAGGATGGGCTTGTTCCCGAGGCAGCGGCCTGTGCGCAAGTCCACCATGAAGAGAGCACGATGCGTGGTCACAGCAATGACCGAATCGAGGATTGCCTCGCTCAGCTTTTCGACCCGCAGTGGCATAGCATCGAATTGGGTCGAGGCAAAAACCCCGGGCTGTGCGTTGACCAGACATAGGTGACCTTCACGATTTTGAAAGAGCAACGATCCATCTGCGGCAAGGCCTGCACGTTGTATGTCCTTGTCAGGCGCCTCGATCCGCTCGAGCACCTCCAGAGTGCCGGCTTGCATCAACAGTTTTTGTCCGGTCGCAGAGATCGCGATCAACTCGGTGCCTTTGGGATTGTAACTGAGTGATAAGATTGGTTGGTCGAAGTGCCGCACCTCAGCGACGGTGTCGATGGGGGTCAACCGCTTGCCCAGGGGTTGTGCTGGATCAACACGCCAGAGCGCGCCCCGTCCATTTTCGCAGCCGGTCGCGAACGCGAGGGTGTTTGGATTCCATACTACGCAAACAACCCCATTGGTGTGCGGTGCCGCCTCGACGAGTTCGCCGGTCGCTACGTCCCAGACGAGAACGTTCAAACTCTCGATGCTGCCAACCGCCAGAAATTGCCCGTCCGAACTGAAAGCGAGAGCTGATGCGGGGCGCAAAAATGGAGCTGAAGCACCGGCTTGCGGAGAAATGGAACCGCCGTTCTGTAGCGCGATTGGCGGAGCGCGGCTCAGTGTGAGCGGCTTTTGGTAGCCATCCAGGCGCTTGCGGATCTCGATCCGACCCGATGGGTCCGCCACCGCTACCAATCCGTTTGCGTGGCAAGCCGCGAGCAACGCATCATTTTCCGAAGCGATGCGCACTGGCTGGGTAACGCCATCCGCGACGCCGTCCCACACCAGCACATTAGGCCCCTCGAGAGCAACAACGAGCGCACCGTCTTCGGAAATAGCCACCCGTCGTAATGGGGGCAAAGCTTCACACAGCATCCTTGGTGTCAGAACCGTCTCGCTATCCACTGTATCCACTGAGTATATCGTCAGCCGGCCCTCGGGACCCATGGTGGCGAGCTGCTGCCAGCAATCCGAATGGCCCACGACAGTCTCTGCTGGGTTGTGAAGCGCTTTGGTTTCGAACGGAAGACTTGCCATCGCCAGCGCCGCGACCAGTTCCTTTCTAAATTCAGCACGCCGATCATCTGGATAGTCGCGGCGCAAGGCGTCGAAGCGCTCAAGTATCTTGTTACTCCGGTGCGGAGCCTCACTGAGTCGAAGGGCCTTGATCTCACTCAGAACCGAAAGTGCATTCAATCGCAACGTATCTAGATAGAGTCGCCACATGGTCCCTGCCAGGGCGGCGACGAGCGCGATCGCGGTGCCAAGAAAGGCGGTCGCCTTCAGAACACCGCGGCGGTGAGCCGCCCGCTCTCGGGCGACTATTGCCGCCTGCTCACGTTCACGTTGTTGGCGGCGTTCACCGAGACGCCGCAAATGATCGGCCAGTTGTCCGGCGCCAACGAATCGTTCGGAGGGATTCCCAGCCAGGCAGCGCTCGAGATCATCACACAACAAGGGATCGCCGACGTGTTTGCGCCAGTCGATGGTCAGCGGTTGCTGGAAATCGCCGACCAAAGTCTGAAAGAGAACAACGCCGAGCGCATAAATATCCGAGCGCACGGTGGCTTCTCCGCCCGCGGTCAACTCGGGGGCCAGGTAAAGTTGGGTTCCTCCAACCGAGGTCAGTTTGCTGGCGAAAAGCGTCCGGGTAAAACCGCCGGCGTGGGCCTCGAGCAGTTCATCGGAAATCACCTGCCCGATCCCAAAGTCACTGACCCATACATGAATCGAACTGGCATTATCGGGTTCTCCGCGCACCAGCAAGTTGGATGGCTTGACATCCCGGTGCAGTACGCCGACGTCGTGCGCTGACTGCAACGCCTCTGCTGCCTGGGCGATGATTTCCAAAAGGACCGGTTGCGCAATGGAGCCTGTTCCTTCGTGGGCGGCACACCATTTGGCGAAATCGCGCGCCTCGATGTATTGCGCCATCAAATAATACGGCGCCTCATCGAGCGAGACCTCCTCGAGTGGAACAAAATGTTCGTGGCGGCCGATCTTTTCCTTCAGCAGTTTGTAAAGCGTAAGTTCGCGGCGCAAAAACGCCGCCTTTTCCTCGTCAGCACAGAATTTTACGATGCGTTTGTGGCGGAGAGCGCGGTGATGGCACAGCCATACTTCCCCCACTCCTCCTTCACCCAGCTTTTCATCGAGCACCCATTGGGTTGAAGGAATCACCTGGTCCACGGCTGGTCGCCACGCCGTGCTGATTGAAAGGGCCTCTTCACGCGGGATCAACCGCTGGAGCGCGCGCTGAAATGACGCGATGGAAAAATAACGGTCGGCCGGATCCTTCCGCATGGCCTTGGCAATGGCACGATCGAGCTCGGGCTCGCAGCCATCGATAACTTCACCCAGCCGCCGCGGACTTTCAAAGAGCACGATCCGCCTGAAATCCTCGAACGCTGCCGCACCCGAAAAATCAAATGGCGGACAGCCGCTCAACATCTCGAAAGCCAGCACTCCGAGCGAATAAACGTCGACACTTTGCCCGGCTCGCAGCTCGACGATTCCACCCACAAACTGCTCCGGGCTCATGTAGGCAGGCGTCCCCGCGGGGGGATGTTTTTCCGCGACCACGTCCCTTGGTTGGCTGGCTTCGAGCCGGCTCAACTCCATCAGCCTGGCCAGCCCAAAATCCACGACTACGGGTGAGCCGTCGCGGTGCACCAGGACATTTGCCGGCTTGAGATCGCAATGAACGACCCCGTGATCATGCGCGTATTGCACGGCCTCGCAGATAGTGATCAGCAGGCGCAAAACCTCGCGCCGGCCCAACTGACGCTCGGCCGAATAGTCAGTCGCAGCGAGTCCGTCGACCAGGTCCATGGTATAAAAGAGGACCTGCCCTTCGTCACAGGGATGCACATCAGCATCGTGAATTCGAGCCACTCCTGGATGGTTGAGCCGGCCGAGGAGTTGGATTTCTTCGAGGAACCGATCCATCAGAGGGCCGGACGCGAACCTCGGTCGCAGCACCTTGAGTGCCACCGTCTTGTTTGTCAGGTCCTGCCGCGCTCGGAACACCATTCCCATCCCCCCCGCACCGATAAAACCTTCGATCGTATAGCGCCCAGCTATGCGATCGCCCGCTGCAAAAACAGCCTCTTCTGGCTGGCTTTTTGGCCCGCCGACGATTGTCGTCGAACCTCCTGGAGGCGGTGTCCTCATGAAATCAGTCGCTGCTTACGGGCGGAAATTCTGGCCGGCCTCAGCATAACCTTTTGGCTTGGCGCAAGTCGGTCGTGTCGAACTTATCAAGGACGGCCGTCGGGTTCCATTCTTTTCTTATAAGGCAGCCTTGAAGCCGTCACCACTCTCATGCAGTAATGGGTGGTCTTTTTGTTTCCGCAACCATGCATAAAGCCCGCGTCTATTTCCGCGTCGTATCGCATCGAGAGAAAACGCCGGGCGTTCAATCGACTCCGTTGAACACGCAGGAATCTCGCGTGGGCTTTAATGAAAGTTCCATCATGCGCTTCATTCATGATCCCGGCCACCGCTGCGAGGTCATCGCTGTTCCTGACAAAACCCGTGAAGCCGTCGAAAAGGTTCTGGCAGAAAAATTTCCGCATGGCAATGCGACCATCGACTCGCTCACCTGGCTGACCTAGGAGTCTGTTGAAAAACTTCTGCCGCCCGCGCAAGGTTGGGCTGGGTGGATGGCAAGGGGAGGGCGACGCGCATCAGCCTGGACGCTGCGTCCGCGACTCTAAACGATAGGTCCTGGTCTTGCAGAGGGCATCACGTTTCCGTAGCGGTGGCGGGTTTCGGAGATGGCTTGCTCGCGCAGCCAATAGCGGAGTTCAACGCGGCCTTCGTGGGAAATGGGCGCGTTGATCCAGTTGAGACCGGCAGCATACGCGGCGCGAAGCAAGAGATCCGATGGCGGGCTAATGGTGCGGAAGTACTCCGCTCGAGTCGCCAGTTCCGGCAGCCGTTCTGCGAGCTGCGATTGAGTCTCTGATCCAGCCAGGCTGATGTGAAGCGGAGCGTCACAGGTTTCAGATGCGAGCTGCGCCAGCGGGAGAATGGTTTCCTGATTTTCCTCCAGACGCAGGACAACCCCGCGGCAAGGGCGGTAACGAAAAATGTTTGACTCAGCGCGGAGGCCGGCCGGATCGTGTTCGACGGAAAAGTCCTGGTTCCACGCCCGAGCGTAGCTTTCAGCCGCCTCGCCGGTGGGGGTGCCGGGTTCTTCAGCAAAGTGGCAGAGCGAGAGGACATAATTTGGCCCCCCTGCTTTCGCACCGGCTCCCACACTGGATTTTTTCCACCCCCCGAAGGGCTGTCGCTGAACAATGGCGCCGGTGATAGGGCGATTGATGTAAAGATTGCCGGCGCCCACTTTGTCCCGCCAGCGGGCGATCTGCCGCTCATCGAGGGAATGAAGTCCGGCGGTAAGGCCGAAGGGAACGTCATTTTGAATTTCGATCGCCTCGTCGAGGTCGCGGGCATGCATCAATCCGAGGACCGGGCCAAAACATTCGGTTTGCTGAAACCAACCGCCACGCCGGACGCCGAGACGAATCCCCGGCGACCAGAGACAGGGATCGGCACTGACCCGCCTTGGTTCGAGCAACCACGACTCCCCGTCATCCAAAGTTGTCAGGGCTCGGCGGAGCGCGTCGCTGGGCGGACGGATGAGGGGGGTGACCACACTGGCCGGATCGGTGGCAGGTCCGACCGGCAAACTGGCAGCCGCGTCACGCAGTTGCCGGCGGAAGGCGGGATCTTCGTAAACCTCCGTCTCGAGGATGGCGAGGCTGCCCGCGGAACATTTTTGGCCGGCGTGGCCAAATGCCGAGCGAACGAGGTCTTTTACCGCGAGATCGCGATCCGCGAGCGCCGTAAGGACGATTGCATTCTTGCCACTGGTTTCTGCCAGCAGGCGCATCGATGGCCTCCAGTCCAAAAACGCGCGTGCCGTTTGATAAGCGCCCGTCAGCACGACGGCATTCACGCGCGAATCAATCAGGAGGGATCGTCCGACGTCGTCGTCCTCGCATGGAAAAAACTCGAGCACGTCCCGGGGAATGCCGGCCTGCCAAAGTTGATTTGCGAGATGCGACGCGATCGCCCGAGTTTCAGGCGCCGGTTTGAGAATAACAGCGTTGGCCGCCATGAGCGCCGCCAGCACGCCACTCGCCGGAATCGCATATGGAAAATTCCATGGCGGTGCGATGACCACCACGCCGAGCGGCCTGCCCAACCGTTGGATATCATCGCAGCCCATCGCGGCATAATAGCGGGCGAAATCGATGGCCTCGCTGACCTCGGTGTCCGCTTCGGAAATCGCCTTTTTGCCTTCGTGGACCATGGCGGCGATTGATTCGAATCGTTGAGCCGCCATGACATGAGCGGCTTCGCGCAGCCTGGCGGCGCGATAAGCGCTGCCGGTGGCTTCCCAGGCAGGCTGAGCCTTTTGCGCCAGGCTGATCAGTCCATCCACCCCTGGCAAATTGTCAGGTGGCGAGGGCGCCCTCCAATGCGCAACGGCGCGGTGAACCCGCTCCCGCGCTCTCTCGTCCGTCCAATCAGTGTTGGGTTGATTGTAAAAGCCGGCAGTGAGGGCTTCGGTGCGGGTGTGCGCCGCCGCCGCAAGTGCCGTCCGCCGGCGGGACAGGGACGAAACGCCGTGCCTGGATTGCCAGGCCGCCCGAAAACCACTGCCCTGGCGTTCCCAGGCGTCGGTGCCGGAGCCCAGCGCAAAGACATCGCGCAAGAAATTTCCCGGCGCGGTGTTTTCATCCAGCCTCCGGATCAGATAAGCCAGCGCGCTCGGAAAATCGCTCTCCTTGACTACCGGCGCATAAACCAGCAAGTCACCCGCAACGGCCTGCACGGCACGGGCTTGATGGTTGGCCATGCCTTCGAGCATTTCGAGGTCGATGCAATCGGCGACCTCGTTTTGCTCACGCAGAACCAACGCCAGCGCGAGATCGAAAAGATTGTGACTGCCCACACCGAGGCGCACCGCTGCCGCATTTTGCGGCTCGCAAGCAAACTCGAGCATGCGTTTGAAGTTGGCGTCGGTCTCCGCCTTGGTCGCATACGGGGCCGGCGGCCAGCCATCCAGTTCCGCCTCGACGGTTTCCATGGCCAGATTGGCGCCCTTCACCAGACGCACCTTGATCGGCGCGCCGCCCTGGGCGACTCGACTCCTTGCCCAAGCGGCCAACTCTTGAAGTGCGGGCCACGAATCGGGAAGATAGGCTTGCAGAGCGACCCCGGCGGACAGGTCGCGAAACTCGGGTTCATCAAGAGTTTGCCGAAATACCGCGAGCGTAAGCGCAAGGTCGCGGAATTCCTCCATGTCGAGATTCACAAATTTGCAGCCCGAGTTCGCAGCGCGATAGAGGGGACGGAGCCGTTCCTTGATTTGCCCGATGGTGTGATCCCAAGCCAGGAGATTGATCTGGCTAAAGATGGCGGAGATCTTTACCGAAACGTAATCGACATCGCTGCGCTGCAGGAGTTGCAAGATGGTCTCGAAGCGGCGTTGTGCCTCCTCTTCTCCGAGAATTGCCTCTCCGAGGTGGTTGAGGTTGATGCGCAGGCCGGCGGCGCGCCGGCGCCGCAGATAGGCGGTCAACGCGCGGGTTTCTCCCGGCACAATGACTCGGGAGGTTTCGGCGCGGAGCTTTCGGCGCACCGCCCCCACAATGAGCTCTGACATGACGTGCGATATCCAGGCTCCGGTGTGAAGCAGCGTTCGTTCAATAAGCGAAAAGTATTTTGGGGTGCCGAAACCGCGCAGCAGATGCCGAAACGCCTCGGCCGCAACCCCTGGACGCATACTGCGGAAAAGCCTGTCCACCAAAGCCAGCGTGAACTGTTTGCCAGCGGGGTCGTCCATCATCCGCGCCAGACGCGCGTTTTCGCGACGTTCAGCGGCAGTGCGCTCACGCAGAGCCGTCGCCAGCAACTTTCCCGCCAGACCAATGGCGCGCGCCGCGGGATCGGAATTCGAGTCGTTCGCAGAATTCATCTGCTGTGCCAGCATCGCCGGTTCGCGGTTCGCGGTCCACGCTTGTTCATCAACCCACCAAGATGGCCGCGCACGTTTCAAACGCATTTGATTTTGCTCGGTTCTTTTTCTGGTCAAATATCGCACCCATGCTGAACTACATTTGGATTGGGATAGTGCTCGTCGCCGTGGTGGTCGGTGCCCTCAGTGGAAAAATGCAGGCCGTTTCCGATGAGGTGCTGGCCAGTTCCATTACGGCGGTGATGAAGGTCGCCTTGCCGCTGGGCGGGATGTTCACCTTGATGCTTGGCATGATGCGTCTGGTGGAAAAATCCGGACTTATTACAGCGCTGGCAAGATTCTTCCGGCCACTGCTGCGACGGTTGTTCCCGGATGTTCCGGCCGATCATCCCGCCATGGGCGCGATGATGATGAACATCGCCGCGAACCTCGTTGGCGCGGGCAATGCCGCCACGCCTTTCGGCCTGCGCGCGATGACCGAACTCGAGAAGCTCAACCCTCATCCTGGCACCGCCACCAACGCGATGTGCACGTTTCTCGTTGTGAACACGAGCGCATTAATGCTCGTCTCCACCACCGCACTCCTTCTCCTCAAGCAATATGGCTCGACCAATCCCAGCTCTATCATAGGACCCTCGATTCTCGCTTCCGCGGCAGGACTGACTGTCGGGCTCGTTCTGGTAAAATTGTGCCAGCGACTCCCGCTCTTCGCCCTGCGGGCCTCGTTTACGCCCGCTGAAGGAACGGTCCCAACGAACGAACCGCCGCCGGTGCCAACGGAAGTCGTCGAGCCGCGGCGATTCGCTGCCTGGCAATACGCCCTGCTCGGATTGTACGCCGCTCTGCTCGTCATCGCCTTCATCATCATATTCCGCCAAAACGCCGCGACCGCCGCCGGCACTGTGCAAAATCTCCTCTCCGCGCTCTCGCCCATTGTGCTGCCGGGAATGATCGGATTCTTTGTCCTCTACGCCGCCCTCGCCAAGCTCGATGTTTTTGACACTTTTATCGAGGGGGCGAAGGATGGGATGCAGACCGTTCTGCGCATCATTCCTTATCTCGTGGCGATGATCGTGGCCATCGGATTGTTGCGGGCCTCCGGGACCATCGAACTCTTGACCGAGGCACTGCGTGCTCCGCTCGCTGCCATTCGATTTCCCGCGGACCTTTTGCCGATGGCTCTGATGCGACCGCTCAGCGGCAGCGGATCGCAAGCGGTGCTCGAGAACATCATCAAAAGTTTCGGCGCTGACAATATTCTCAGCCGGATGGCCGCCACCATGTATGGGAGCACCGAAACCACCTTCTATGTGCTCGCGGTTTATTTTGGCGCGGTTGGGATCCGCCGGACACGGCACGCATTGGTGGCCTGTCTAACCGCTGAAGTGGTCGCCATGGGCACCGCCATTTTCCTGTGCCAGATAATGTTTGGAAGAAGCTGAACGACCTGGCGGTTCAGCAACCGCGAATGGACGCTAATACGCCAATGGACTGATGCAATCGTCGCTTTCACATACCGGTGCATTGGCGGTTTTGGCGCCGTTGGCGCCGTGGCCCAATCGCAGCGCATTCAACCGGCGCGTCCCACCGGCTGAACGCGCACGGACTGAAGATGCATCAGCACCGCCGCCTTTGCCGCCAACTCGGTCACCTCGATGCGAATCGCGGCTGGGCTGGAAAGAAATTCATGCTCGCCGAGGTCGACTTGCAGACTCGGGACATCGCCCGTGGGGGCCGCTGTGAAGTCGAGGGGTGGAGTGCCGGAAAACACAAGCTGGTAACGCCCTCCGTTGAGAGGCGGGCAGGTATAATCAAGCCACAATCGGTAGCGTCCGAGGCGAAACTTCGGCAGCCTCCATTGAACGGCAGCCCCCTTTTTTCCTAACAAAACCGAGCCGGAAAGTTCGTTTAGCGCGGCGCCGCCCGAAAGCTCCGCCCTCTCCCTCGTCAAAATAACCGTGCCACTGGCGGGCGGCACTTCGTTCGGGTTGGGCGAATCTTTCGTGATGGTTTCGGGGGAGGGATTCTCGATTGAGGCAGGTGGCGCTGACGCACGGCTCAGTTCGTTCGCTACCGCCAGAGCTCGGGTGTGGTCTCCGCGGCGCGAAAACGCTTCCTGCAGCGATTTTAGCCGTTCCGCATAGGCAGCCAGCAACGGCCGCACGATCACGCTGCGCTTTTCAAAATGCTCCTTTTCGAGGCTGGTGATCTCTTGATCGACCGCGCAAACGTTTGATGTCAGCGCCAGGGCTGAGCTCAAGACCAGGAGATATAATCGTGGCTGTGTCATGGGCCTTCCAGCGGCGTGGGTTCAACGCCTTCCGGGAACCAGCGCTTGGTCTCGCGAATCACTGCCGACGCGTTTTCACTGTCGCCTTGCCGCGCAAGCTCGGCGGCGAGTTTTTCGAAATCAGCGCGGAACCTTGTCTGCACAGGACCAATGGCGGCGGCCAGGCTCGCGCGGTGGTCACGACGCAACTCACGCAAGAGTTCGGCTGCGTCCTGGCCGCCGACAGTGTTCAACATCGAGGCATCGCTAACCGGAATCAGTTCGATGCGGGCGAGTCGCATCAGCCCGCCGGGAAGAGCGTTCAGCGCCTCAATGCGCAAAGTGGCAGATTTGCTTTTAAACGAGCAACTGCCCAGGCTTGCTCGGACATAATTCTCCCAGCTGCCCGTCGTGCTGATCGCTTTCTCCAAGGGGGCGACGGTGTTGCCCAGACTGGTCACCTCCTTGCAAGAAAAAGACCCCCCGCAAACGGAAAGGGTTGAACTGGTTGAAGGATCAAGGACAGGCGCACCCACCGCATAGACGGCAAAGACCTGATACGTCGCCGGGTCCAACCTGAGGATCTCCCAACTTGCGGCAGCGCCGGCCTTGCGGAATTCAAGAATACCTTTCAGGCGGTCAAAAAGAGCGCCCTGGGTCCGCGCCTGTGACGCCGTGAGCACATAACCTGAACGTGCCGCAGGGGCGAAAGACGGAGGAGATTTGCCCGCCGCCTCAGCGCGTTCTTGAGCCCGTAGCGCCCCTTCGTAATCCCCTTGCTCAGCCCGTTGCTTTTCGAGGCGGGCCAGAGTGAGTTTGAAGGCGTCGTCTACCATTTTAGCTGCGGCAAAGACCGATTTCTCATATTCCTCCCGAAGCGTTGCCAGCTCATCCGGTTGCGCTCGGATGAGTCCGGCGGTGGCTGCCCCTAACAAAATTACAGAAAGTACGCGCGTCATTGAGCATTGGCAGCGACCGGGATCAATTTGACACAGCGCAGCAAAAACAGCCCGTCACCTTCGACGGTCAGCGCGTTGAGATTCAGGCCGATGGCATTGGGTTTCACGCGCAGTGTCCCGAGGGTTTGGCTGGCAAAGTCGTCCCAGCCTTTGGTCGGGGTCACTTTCCGGGTCAAGGAATGGAAATCTTCCTTGATGCTGACCTCGCCACCGCTGCCCGGAGGACAGGCCATCTCGAGCACGACTTCATAGCCGCCCGCTCTGAGTGGGAAGGGAAGCGACCATTGGGCGGTGGCGCCCTGGCTTCTCCATCCTGCGAGCGCGTCTTTTTTGTCGTTGTAATTGACGCCTCCTGCCACGGTCGCTTCCTTGGCTGTGAGTGTGATAGGTCCGCCAGGGTACGGGCGGACGGGCGGATCCCCCGGCGCGCGCCGGCCCAGCTGCGCCAGCCGCTTTTCGGTCCGAATCCGTTCATCCCGCACAGGAATGGCTCCGCCGTAATCACGGATTTCCGCCAACGATCGCTCGAGCAGAATCAAGGCCTCGCGGTATTTTTCGAGATGTGGCGCGCTTGCGGCGGCGAGTTCCTTCAGATAAGCCGCGCGCAATTCGATGAGTTTCGGCAGTTCCGCAGAGGGCTCGACAGCCCGCGCTTGGGGAGGAAGCGTGAGCAGGCAACAACTCAGCCAGAAGAAAACTCGAGCGGCCGCTATCACAGCGACCATCGTAAACCTGTGGCTGTCGGTTGCAAATGAGAGTGATGATCAAGCCAAAACAGCACTTGGAGATCGACGCCTTGAGCGCGACCAATGCTTGACGGCAAAGCTCGAAGTCGTGACGGTAAAGCATGATTCGTCTCGCTTTCACTCTTGCCCTGCTGGTTGTGACCGCGCTGACGGCTGAGGGACGGCTCGGTGAGACGCCGCACCAATGCCGCCAGCGTTATCAACAACTGCTCAAAACGGTGGCGGCATTCGTTCCCGGCAGCGACGCGGACGCAGACATGTTTCGCAAAGAGGCGGTGGATATTACAGTGCATTACAAAAGCGGGCGGGCCTGGCACCTTACCTATATCAAGCTTGGCATGGGAGTGGCCGACCGTGAGTTGTTTCTGCAAGCGAATGCGGGCGAAGCCGGTTGGTCCGACCGTGGCGGCGAGCACATTATTAGCCAGACGTATTGGATTTCGCAAAAGGGTCGCCGTGCGGCAGTGTCGCACTCGATTGGCCGCGAAGGCTACATGGAGATCATGACCGCGGAATGCGTTGAAGCCCTGGCGCAAGCACGAGGCGAGCGGTTGCGCGCCGCCATCCGCGAGGCGATCGGCCTTCGTGCTCGTTCACGCGCAACGTCCACACCTGCCCCCAACACCGCAGCGCCCGCTGCCGAATCTCCGAAGCCGAAAGAAGACCCGCTTAAGGGGTTTTGAGTGCGGGACAATCCCCTTGTGCCTTGCTCTGCGAACGCGCCGATCGCGACGACTGGCTGTCCGTGCGCAAAATTGGGGTCCGCGGGTTTCGCAATACCAAAACCCTCGACCGGACGCCCATCTCCATTTACGAGCGAAGGCGGCGTTTGCGCAATCCGACCAGAGCAGCGAGCCCAATTCCGGCGAGCACGCCGATCGAAGGCTCGGGCACCGTGGCTCCGACATACTCCGCAGCGGCGTCGAACAACTGCAGCCCCGTGGCGTTCAAACTGTCGAACGTCGTGTCGCCCATGAAGAATTGGACGCGCCGGCCCGGCGAAGCTGAACCATCGGGGCGGATGGATCCCGTGTCGTAGCCGTAAATCCCGAAACGATTCGCTTCCAACCCGGAACCATCACCGCGCACGGCGACTCCTGTCGCACCGGTTCCGAATCCAGCCGAATTACCGTAGCTAAACGGCCCTGCCGCATTGGTGACCGTATAAAGTCCAGCCGCGAGACCGGCCGCCAGCGGGCTGCTCGCCCCAGCCGACGTAATGGTCAACTGTGTGAACGCCCCATCACTAGCGCGCTCAGCAGTTTCCGTCAGGAAGTTCATGCGAGACTGCTGCTGGAGGGCTTGTTCCCAATTGAGAACACCGATGGTCACATCCGCGAATTTGTTTGTGACGTCGATCGAGGGCACAGTTGAAGAAATAATCACTGCATCCTGGCCAGCCGCACTCGCGGTGGTGCTATCCAGAGCGCGCACGTACGTGACGGTGTTGCCAAAGTTTGTCAGCCGCGAAATGATGTTTGAATCGGTGAGGGTCGGCGTCACCCCTCCACCGACAAACAAGATCGCCGCGGCTTGCGCGGGGTGAGAATTAAAGGTCGCGAATGCGAGCATTGCGACCGAAAGTAATGCAAGGCGACGATCGATTTTCATGATGATGGATGAACTGCTCGGAAGTTTGGTCCCGGAGGGATGTTCTCACGTGCGGGCCGACGGCTGGGGATCGAGGGGATTCGGGAAGGCGGGTCGAGGTGGGAGGTAATCTGCTTCCTGATTTTTACCACACTCGCGATTATCCCGTCAAGCATTTATTGACCAAAACCCTGAAGGCAACGCTTGATTCCTTGAGAAGTGTTGGCGCCAAAGGAAGCCGTCTCCAATACGGCAAGCGTGGAAAGCCGCCGTGCAGCCAAACTACATGCCCATGATGGAATAACCGCCATCAACGTAGATAACCTGCCCCGTGATGGCGGCTGCGGCATCGCTGGCAAGAAAAACCCCGGTCGCGCCCAGCTCCGCAGGCTGGCACGAGCGTTTCAGAGGGGCGTGCGCTTCGTAATGTTTGAGCATCTCCGAAAAACCAGCGATCCCGCGCGCCGCCAGCGTCTGTACGGGACCGGCCGAGATGCAGTTGACGCGGATTTTTTGCGGACCCAGATCGTAAGCCAAGTAGCGGGCGGATGCTTCGAGGCTTGCCTTGGCCACCCCCATCACATTGTAATGAGGCACGACTTTCTCCGCGCCATAGTAGGTCATGGCGACAATGCTTCCGCCTGCCTTCATGAGGGGCGCGGATTTGCGCGCGAGCGCCACCAGCGAGTAGGCGCTGATATCATGTGACACGCGAAACGCTTCACGACTCGTTTCCACAAAGGTTCCGGTCAAAGCTTCCTTGGGAGCGAAAGCGATCGAATGCAAGAGCAGGTCCACTTGCGCAGTGTGGCTTTGAACCGTTTGGAAAAAAGCGTCGATTTCCGCGTCGCTCGACACGTCGCACGGGGACAACAGGGCATCACTGCCGAATGTCCCGGCCAGTTCTTCGACGTTGTCTTTCAGGCGCTCGCCCTGGTAGTTGAAAATCAACCGGGCCCCCGCCTCATGCCACGCCTGCGCGATGGCCCAGGCGATGCTGCGTTTATTGGCCACGCCGAAAACGAGGCCGACTTTTCCGGCAAGAGGTTGACCACTCATAATAGGATGGGCGGCGACCAACCACAACGAGCGATGGCTGTCAAGGTGCCATCTTGGCCGCCATTGAATGTCGACTGGGAGCGCTGGCCTCTGGCCGGCCCATATTTAAAGAACCTGCGAAGCCGGCCTTCTTCCAATGTTCAGTAGGGCTGACGATAATACCGTTGCAGATTCGCAATATGAGACGCGCCCATGCGAAGTGCGTCCGCGACACTTTCCCGACTTGCCAGAACCCCGTAAAATCAGCTAAACTTTCGTACTTTATGCCCAACCGTGTTCCTACCCCCAAGGACCGGCTGACTCCCGCGGATCTTGCGTTTCTTATCGACGTGCTTGGACGCGATGGAAATGACGACGCGCTTCAGGCATTGCTGGGTGACGAAGAAGCCTTCCTGCAAATCCTCGACTTGCCTGCAGTGTTCCAGGCGCTGATTAATTCACCAGCGATCGTGGACGTCTCGCCGCGCTTTTACTTTTACGTGATGGCACGCCATGTTTTCCGCCGGGCTGGACTCGATGACGTGCCGGTGACTGAATACGTCAGCACGGTGTTGACCGATCGTCTGAGCTCGGCGCGGCGGCGCACCCACGATACGCCCCCTAATTATGTGGTCGATTTTCTCGAGCGCATTCAGTCCAGCCATGGGGGGGCGCGCTTCGACTGGTGGGTGGCCGCAGGCGACCATTTTCTCGTCCTGACGGGACTTTATCCGGAATTCATTCGCCGCCGCACCGAAGATCATGGCGCCCCCTCGCTCGACTTCTATGAAAAATTCGGCAGCCAGGCGTACCGCGCAGCCAGCGACCATCCCCGCGCCCGGGAAAGCGATCTGACCGGCACCTTGCATCGTTTATCCGAAGCCTTCGGCGAAACCAGGCGCGCCCTGAATCAGATCGCCGAGGACTACTTGTTTTTGTCGAACTAAGACGTGGCAGCGACACTCCTGTCGCTGGGGTCATTCACATCAGCGACAGGAGTGTCGCTGCTACTGTTTGATTCTGCTCACGAGTGGCAGATGCTCGCGGCATGACTGGAGATTTCTTTCGCACTTTCGCATGCGTTCTTTTTACTCTGGCCGCAGCGTCCGCGGCGGATTGGCCGCAATTTCTCGGTCCGTTGCGCGATGGTCATTCAACGGAAAAAATCACGGAAGTCTTTTCACCTGAAGGCCCAAGGCTTTTGTGGAAAAACTCTGTTGGGCGGGGCCTGGCAGGAGCTGTCGCCTCCGACAAAAAGGTGGTTCTTTTCCACCGCCAGGGAGACCGTGCCGTCATCGAAGCCTTCGATGCCGTGAGCGGCAAAAAACGGTGGCGCTTCGATTATCCAACCGATTTTCGCGACAGTTTCAGCTCCGATGATGGTCCCCGCTCCCCCGTGACGATTGCGGGCAGCCGTGTTTTCGCTTACGGCGCGGAAGGCCATCTTCACGCGCTTGATTTTGCAAGCGGCCGGCTGCTCTGGCAGCGGGATTTAGCGAATGAGTTTGCGGCGCCGCCGGGCTGGTTTGGCCGATGCTGCGCGCCCTTGGTCGCTGGCGATCTCGTTCTGCTGAATGTTGGCGGCGAGCGCGAGGGCCGTAAGGCGGGCGTGGTGGCCCTGGCGGTCGAATCCGGCCAGCTTGGCTGGACGGCCAGCGACGACGAAGCGAGTTATTCATCGCCTACTCTGACAAGATTCGGGAATCAGAATGCTGCGGTGTTTTTCACGCGCAAGGGCTTGGAATTGATCGAACCCTTGAAAGGAACTTCCCTTTTCAAGGAATCGTTTGAACCTGATATCGATGCGTCAGTGACCGCATGCACGCCGGTGCTGTGCGGACCAGGCCGTGTCTTTCTCTCGGCGTGCTACGGCGTCGGCGCTTGCGTCTGGGAATTCGCCACCTCACTCAAGGGCCGGCGGCTCTGGCACGCCCATGATCGACTTGACTGTCACTACGGCACGCCGGTGTTCGTGAAGGGTCATTTCTACGGATTCCATGGGCGGCAGGAGCAAGGCCAGGAACTGCGCTGCATTGACGCTTCAACTGGCGAGGTGAAGTGGCGCTCGCCACAACTGCCGGCGGGTTCCGTGCTCGCCGCGGCGAATGTGCTCGCAGTCCTGACAGAGAAGGGCGAATTGCTGTTGGTTTCGCCTACACCGAGTGAGTTCAAGGTCCTCGCGCGAACCCAAATACTCGGAGCGGTGACACGAGCCTATCCCGCGTTGGCAAATGGCATCCTCTACGCACGCGACGAACGGCAACTCATAGCCGTCGATCTGACTGCGCGCTGAGCGAGATGCAGGCCGAGCGTTATTTTCCCATTGGAGACGGCGCGCCCTCGCGCCGCCGCGGCCCGAGGGGACGGGCCGTCTCCAGTGCGGCGGCCCGGGGGCGGGCCGTCTCCAGGCCCGCACGTGACTGCAGCATGATGCCCCCGTGCCCTCCCTAACGTGTTTTCAGCGTGCCCGCTGCGGCGCCGGTTCCCGGCTTTCCGGCTGCTTCCAGCCAATCGAAATGGAGCCGCGCGACCTGCCACATGTAGGGCGCTTCATCTAATTCGCGGCCCAGCGGACTGGCCACTGCCTTGCCCAGCAAATCACGGGAACGTTCCCGGCGGCCGAGAATTTCCTCATTCAAGCCGCTGTAGTAGTGCGCGAAAAATTCGACGCTGTCATTTCCCACAAGGCCCTTTGATTTGATTTCGGCGAGCACGTCATCAGCCGTTGTGCGGCCAGCGAACATTTCATAGAGCGAAGGAAACGGCTCGCGATCAAACTTTGTATAGACGAGCATCTCTCGACGGGCCTTATCGATGCCTTCCGCTTTTACCTGGGCGAGGAACTTCCAAATGCCATTTTCCCGGTCGCGCCCGTCAAAGGCGTGGTATTTGGCGAACTGCCGCGCCGACTTCTCGTAGGCTCCCGCGAAATAGTAGGCGATCCCGAGTCGCCAGTGCGGCGCATCCTGTGCGGAATCGAGCGCGACCATTTTTTCAAAATCCGCCACTGCTTCCGGAAAATGCGCAAGAAACAAATGAGTATCTCCGCGACGGGAGCGCAACTCGACAAGGTCGGGATTTTTCGCCACAGCGGCGTCCAGCCCGCTCAACCGCGCCTTGAAATGCGCGTCTATCCTGGTCCGCATAGCGACAGACGGCGGGTGTGGCGCCGCACTGCCGGCTTTCTCGACGGCCGGTTTGTCCTGCCCCGGCAAGGGCATGACGAGTAGTAAAAGACTTGCCAGGCAGCGGATCATCGGTGGCTCACTCTTCTCCAAACGTGAATCTTTGCCAACGAACGCCGTAAAGGGGTCCACGGCTGACGAATGCTTCGCGCTTCGAGGTGTTAAAGACCATCATGTCGATGGTGCCGTCGTGCGCGATGCCGCATCCCGTATCTTCGAACCATCGCTGGAAATTCGCATGATCTACATCGCCCGCCGATGCTGCGAGCAGGTCGTACATTTTCTGACAGCGAGGTTCGAAGGAGATGTCTTTGCCCTCCGCGGTGCCGGTCATTTCCCGGCTTCCATAACTGACGCGAGCCAGATGCCCGCGATGACGCTCGATCGCCAGCGCTTTGGGTGAGCCTTCAATGTTCAGCAGATCACCTTTTCCATCAGCCATCACAAACGTGAACCAACCCGCATGGGTGGCGCGTTTTGCCTCGGCGACCACCGCATCGAGCGACGGCTGATAGAGAAAGTGGGTCAGCAAGACATAGCTCGGAATGCCCACACGTGCTCCACCCGAAGCATTGTTTCCCAGGCCGGCACTCGTCCAGCAGAGCGCCAGCCCGGACGAGTTGAGGCCGGCTCCCGCCCACAACCCGGGAAAGGCGTATGCCAGCACGCTTGGTCCTTCCGGCCGCTTCCAGTGCAGCATCGACGAAAGCCCTGCCACACTCGCCATCCAATCCCAGGTCTGTCCGACATACGTATGGCCCCGCGTAAACGGCGGGCCCGCGGCGGTTGCTGTGCAGTGCCCGACCTTCGGCAACACGCCTTTATGATAAAGTTCTTCGTGCAGAGTGATGAGGACGAGTTCATCGACGCTCAATCTGGATCCCTCGGCCATGCCTTCGATCTCCTCGTGAATTATCGGCGAATACGACTGGATGGCTTTGGCGCAAGCACCCGCATAGCGCATCATTTCATCCTTCGATGATGGCGCACCCACAAAGGGTTGGTAGATTTCCTTGTCGAGGAAAGACTGAATCGCGGTCTTGAACTTTTCGCCGTAGATGCGGCCCCGCTCGCGAGGTTTGCCGGCGATTTCGGTGAGGACGAATCTGCTGCCCGCAGCAGGAAGGGTCGCCGGGGAATCGACCGGGGCGGCGCGGAGCCGGTGACCGCCAACGGCGGCAACGGCGCTGGCGGAGCGAATGAACGTGCGGCGAGTAAGCATGCTGTGGAACCGTAAACGATCTGCCCGCGGATGCTTCAGCCTTTCTCGCCGTGAACCACCAAAGCGGTGTTGTAAACGGTGAGGCATGAGCTCGGCGCAACCATCAGATGAAGGTATTAGTGTCCTGTTGCATAAACAACCATCTTGAATCGTCGCGCCACCGTACCGCAGATTTTAGCGACGGTCATGGGATCTCTAAGCGATAAAGGTGGACATCAATGCCCGCGTTCTTCAGTTCAGAGAGTTGCTCAGCGGTGGGTCCCCGGCAGAGGGCGACAAACAAATTAATTTCGGCCCCTTTTTAACGCGCCGCATTCTTCGGATTCTGCAGCCATACTCCGACGGGAAAATAAGTCTCCGACGTCGGCGGGCCGTTCAGCCATCGTTGCGCCGGTCTTTCGGAGGATTGGCCCTGAACGATTTCCACCCCAAGGGGGAACAGGCCTGCCAACAAGACAAACCGGCGCGCCATCTTTTGCGATTGCGCAGCACGCCGGCGCGCTACTGTCACGTCTGTAAACTCATGGCGGGACTACTGAATGAAATCGATTAAATCAATCCTCGGCGCCGGATGCTTGCTCTGTGGAACTATCTCGCAAGCCGAGATCAAAACCGTGGCCGACCAGCTTGAAAAATCCGGATGGCAACTCGTAGCGCAGGTCGACACGCGTCCGAGGGCTGGTGAAGGCGGTGGGCAGTTTGGAGTCGGTCTCTTGGGTTCGAACGGCACAATCGGAACATATCGCTATCTCCTGTTTGACATCGCCAGGACCAAAGAGACTGACCGATTTGCCAATACATTCTTCAGCGAGATCGACGTCCTCGACCGCAATGCGCCGCCGGCGGCGGGAGAGGACGCAAGTCCGGTCGCCGAGGGCGCCAAAGACGTGATCGAAGCCGACGGAGGGAAATACAAAATCACTATCGACACCACGGAAACGCCCGACCTGACGCAATGGGCGCGCACTGAACTCGCACCGGTGATGAAGGTATGGTACCCGAAGATCGTCGCGATTTTGCCGAGCGAAGGTTTCGAGGCGCCGAAGGAGTGCACCATCAATTTCCGCAAGGACATGACAGGCGTGGCAGCGACAGGGGGCACTCGCATCGGATGCGCGGCCGATTGGTTCAGGCGGAATTTGAACGGGGAAGCGAAAGGCTCGGTGGTTCACGAGTTGGCCCACGTCGTCCAGCAGTATCGCAGCGCGCGCAGGTCCAACCCGGGCGCGGTGCGCCCGCCCGGCTGGCTGGTCGAAGGCATTCCGGACTACATTCGGTGGTTTCTCTACGAACCGGAATCGCGCGGAGCGGAAATCAAAAACGCTGCCCGTGTCCGTTATGACGGCAGTTACCGTGTGTCCGCGAACTTTCTCAACTGGGTTGTCGGAAAGTATGACCAGGATTTGATTGGGGCCGTGAATGCCGCGTTGCGGGAGGGCCGGTATACCGAGGAACTTTGGAAAGAGCGCACCGGGCACACCGTCCAGGAGCTCGGCGAGCAATGGAAAAAAGCCGTCGAGGAGAAACTTGCCGCAGGTTCGCCGGCGAATGAGGAGCTTAAAGGGAACCGTCCGAGCGATTCCAAAAAGCAGGCTGAATCAGGAGATGACAAAGCGGGGTCAATCGAGCCGAGGAAGTGACGGCGCTCCGCGACCTGGAAGGAGGCGCGGGCGTCTCGCTTCGTGGCATCGCCGCTGGACACAAACGATCGCCACCGGCGAGACGCCCGTTCCCCTTTGCCTGACTAATTCATGTCCGAGACCGATTCGCTGAAGAGGGCCAGTCGCTGGATAAAACCAGTGGCGCTGTTGGCGCTGGCGGTCGCGCTGCTTTTCGGCTTGAGCCGCATCGATCTTGCGCCTGCGTTGCGGTGGGTGCAGGACCAGGGGGTATGGGCGCCGATTATTTTTTGCGTGCTCTATGTGGGTTGCACGGTCGTGATGATTCCGGGAAGCTTGCTGACGCTCGGCGCGGGAGCGATTTTCGGACCGCTTTGGGCGATGATCTACGTAACGGCCGGGGCCAACATTGGAGCCAACACCGCGTTTTTTCTGGGGAGGTTTGTGGCCAGGCCTTGGGTCGAGCGAAAGATCGCGGGCAACTCGAGGGTCGAGTTAATCGGTGAAGCGGTCGCACGCGAAGGTTGGAAGACGGTCGGCTTACTGCGGCTTTCACCGGTCTTCCCATTCGCTCTGCTCAACTACATTTTGGCAGTCACCCGGGTGTCATGGCACGATTATGCGCTCGCTTCACTGATCGGCATGCTTCCTGGCACTTTCTTGTATGTGTATCTCGGGCACGCTCTAGGCGCGGCGGTTCTCAGCAGCAGCGCGCATGAGCAGACAACTGCGGAACGGGTGGCGCTTTGGGTTGGGCTGGCCGCTTCTGTCGCAGTCACTGTTTTTATCACACGGCTGGCGCGCAGGGCACTCTCCGCACGCCTCAATGGAGCTCCATGATGTTCGCGGTGGAACCTCGAGACGAGTACAACCTTCGTTTGCTCGCGCAGGTGCATCCTGCAAATTGGGTGAATCCCAAGCCTGCGCCGCGATACCATCTCGTCGTGATTGGTGCCGGGACGGGCGGACTTGTCACCGCGGCCGGTGCTGCCGGCCTCGGCGCGAAGGTTGCCTTGATCGAACGCCATTTGATGGGTGGCGATTGCCTCAATGTCGGTTGCGTGCCCTCGAAGACCCTCATTGCAGCCGCCCGGGAAACTTCTGCTGACCTCCACCAGGCTAACTTTGCCAAGGTCATGGAGCGGGTCCGGAAAACTCGCGCTGAGATCGCCCCCCAAGACTCGGCCCAACGATTCCAGCAACTCGGCATCGACGTCTTCTTTGGCGAGGGACGATTTGTGGACGGTGAAATCATCGAAGTGGATGGGAAACGACTGCGTTTTGCCAGAGCGGTGATTGCGACCGGTGCGCGCGCCGCCACGTTGCCGATGCCGGGTCTCGCCGATGCGGGTTATCTTACCAACGAAACCGTTTTTAACCTCACCCGACTTCCGCGACGCCTTGGAGTCATTGGCGGCGGGCCGATCGGATGCGAGCTGGCGCAAGCTTTTCTTCGTCTCGGAAGTGAGGTAACGCTGATTCAATCCGCGCCGCGACTTCTGCCGCGCGAAGACAGCGACGCGGCGGAAGTTGTGCAGCGTCAGTTCGCGGCGGAACGGATGCAACTCGTGCTGTCCGCAAAAACACAAGCCGTGGTGGCTCGCGGCACCGGCAAGTTAATCGAGATCGAAGCACCGGCCGGCTCCGCATCGGTTGAAGTCGACGACATCCTGCTTGCGGTGGGCCGAGCGCCCAACGTCCAGGATCTCAATCTCGAAGCCGCTGGCATCGAGTATGAATCGCACGATGGGGTGAAGGTCGATGACCACTTGCGCACGACGAACCCGCGGGTTTATGCGGCTGGCGACGTATGCATGCGGTGGAAGTTCACTCACGCGGCTGATTTCGCGGCCCGCATCGTCATTCAAAATGCCTTGTTCCTGGGACGCAAGCGGCTCAGCGCTCTCAATGTTCCTTGTTGCACTTACACTGATCCGGAATTGGCCCGAACCGGTCTCGGGCTCGAGGAATCGGAAAAGCAGGGGATCAGCATCGATGTCTGGAGGCGCGACTGGAGCGAGGTGGACCGTGCGCGCGCCGAAGCCGACACTAACGGATTTGTTAGGATTTTGACAAAAAAGGGCACGGACAAGATTCTCGGAGCGACCATTGTGGGTTCGCACGCCGGCGAGATGATCAGTGAGATCTCGGTCGCCATGGCGGCCGGGATGGGGCTCGGCAAACTGGCCCGCGTCATTCATCCCTATCCCACGCGCGCAGAGGTCCTGCGTCAACTGGGAGACGCCTACAACCGGACGCGCCTCACTCCACGGGTGAGAAAGTGGCTGGTCAGATGGTTGAAGTGGACCTGTTAGGCGACAAATTTGTGAAGTCAGAAATTTACCGAGCCAACGGTCAACTGGACGCCTTTCGCACAAGGATGCTGAGGCGTGGCGCCGCTTCGTCAGGCTTCGCGGGCTACTTCAGAAGCTCCGCAACTTTGCTTTCGATCGCCTCTGCCCAAATTTCGTAACCGTTTGGACCGGGATGCAGGAAATCTCGCATGATCTCCTTGGACATGACACCGGTTGGCTGCAAGAACCGAGCGCCAATATCCAGGAAGTGAACGTGCTTTCCATCGGCCAGCGGCTGCAGCAGCCGGTTGGTTTCATTGACTTTGACCCGGAGCGGGTCGGTCGACTGTTCAGACCGCGGGAAGATGCCGATCAGCAGGATCCTGGAGTTGGGCAGTTTCTCCCGCAGTTTGGCCAGGATGGCCTTCACTCCGACGGCCGTGGATTGCGGTGTCTGCCTGGCGACGGGATGGCCCAGGTTGTTGGTGCCGATCATCATGACGATGAGTTTTGGGGTTAAACCCACGAGTTCGCCATTGTCGAGGCGCCAAAGTACGTGCTCGGTGCGGTCGCCGCTGAACCCGAAGTTCGCGGATTTGCGCGGCGCATAGAATTTCTCCCACACTGGCTTGCCCTGGTCCTCCCAGCCTTGCGTGATGGAATCTCCGAGAAATGCCAGGTCCACTCCGCCGCGTTGGGTCAGATCCACGCGCTGTTGGTGCCTCTGCACCCACCATTGTTCGTCATTGCGCGGCGCCGGAGTTGTGGCGATTTGCTCCGGCGTGACGTTGGCCGGGGGCGTTTCAGCAGCCGCCAACGACCACGGAAGCAGAGCCAAAGCCAGGCAGCAGACGAGTTTCATAAAAAGTGCGATGAGAAAGATGGGATTTGCGCGCCACGTGTAAGGGGAAGGGGAGCGTGCGTCAAGGCCAGGCGCCGGAAGACCAGACCCGCAGCACCGCGAATGAGCGCAATTAACACGAATGATAACCCAGCTTTTCGCGTCCATTCGTCCGCTGGAGACGGCCGGCCCTCGGGCCGCCGGCCAGACTTCGCGGCGCGAGATAGCGCCGTCTCCAAGAGTCCATCGCAGCCAACGTTGCGAACCGCACGGACCCTGAGGCATCGGCAATTTTTCCTCGGCGGCAGGGAAAATCTCGGTAGCCTCGATGTTGAGCGTATCGTATCACCCGGGTTTCCAATTTTCCTTCCACATACTCACTGTTTCCGCCATGCCCAAGAAAACCATTCGCGACATCGACGTCTCCGGTAAGCGCTGCCTGGTGCGGGTGGACTTCAATGTCCCGGTCGAAGAGAAAGGCGGGCACATGGCAGTCACCGACGACACGCGCATTCGCGAGAGTCTGCCCACCATTAGTTATTTGCGCGAGCGCGGCGCCATCGTCATTCTCATGTCCCATCTCGGCCGGCCAAAGTCCGGCCCCGACGACAAACTCAGCCTCCGTTACGTCGGGGACCATCTGCACACCCTCATCGGGCATCCGGTGGTTTTCAGCCACGATGTCATTGGCGCCATCCCGGAAAAAATAATTGGTCATCTCCGTCCGGGCGATGTCGCACTTCTCGAGAACCTGCGTTTTCATCCCGGCGAAGAAAAGAATGACCCGTCGTTTGCCAGAGAGCTCGCGAAAATCGGTGATATCTACGTCAACGACGCCTTCGGGACCGCGCACCGTGCCCACGCCAGCACAGAGGGGGTGGCGCGACTGCTGCCCGTGGCAGTGGCCGGCCTGCTCATGGAAAAGGAACTGGCCTATCTTCACGATGAATTGCAGAGTCCCGAGCGCCCGTTTCTCGTCATCCTGGGCGGTGCCAAGGTCAGCGACAAAATTCAAGTCATCGACCGGCTGATCGACAAGGCGGACGTCATTTTGATCGGCGGCGGCATGGCCTACACCTTCCAGCTCGCCCAGGGCCAAAAGATCGGAAATTCGCTCAGCGAACCGGAAAAAATCGCGATCGCCCGATCCGCGCTCGAGAAAGCGCGGCGCCGCGGCATCAAGTTCCTTCTCCCCGTCGACAATCTCATCGTCGAGAACCTGAATTTCGACGGCAGGAAAGTGAGCCCCGGGAAATTCACGCGGCCCGGCGAAGAGATCCCCGACGGCTGGGAAGGAGTCGATATTGGACCTGAATCGATCAAACTTTTCCGCGACGAAATCGCGAAGGCCAAAACCATCCTCTGGAATGGACCGATGGGAGTGTTCGAAATTGAAGAATGTGCGAAGGGCACCTTCGCCATCGCCGAAGCCATCGCGAAAAACTCGACCGCCAAATCGGTCATCGGCGGCGGAGACAGCGTCAAGGCCGTCAAAAACGCCGGCGTCACCGACAAGGTCACCTTCATTTCCACCGGCGGCGGCGCCAGCCTCGAACTGCTCGAAGGCAAGGAGCTGCCCGGCGTGGCCGCGCTCAACGACAAGTGAGCAGACGGTCATCCCTGCCGACAAAGCGATCTCGAACTCCGCGCAGCAGTCGCAGCCGCCGGCAATCGGGCCCCCGCAGCGAAAAGTTTCAACCCATACTTTGTCGCATATGAGACAAAGTATGGAGAGCGAAGGCCGGAGAATTTCATTTTCAACGTCTCCGCGTATTCGGTCGACTAAGCGGAGCGTAGCAGGGTTCCTCCGGCTTGCACTTGGCCGGCGCCCACTATCACAACAACGCCAATGCAACGATTTCCGTTCGAGTCGGCGGCACGGCAAACAAACCCACTGGGCGCGCGGCTTGACACCAGTGCACCAGTGCACCATCATAAGCGCATGAGGCTGACCTTGAATCTGGAGAACGACCTGTATGCGGTGGCAAAATCGCTTTCTCGTGCGGAGGACTGCACGATTAGCGCTGCCGTGAACCGATTGCTGCGGCGTTCATTGCCGGGCGGGGCCGGCAGCGGGAGGAGGACTGCCCGGCCGCCGAAGAGGCGGAACGGACTGCCCATTTCCCGCGGGCGGGCACCCGTCACCGCCGATCTGGTGAAACAGCTCGAGGCAAAGGACGACCGGGGATGAGCTGGCTTCTGGATGGCAATGTTTTGGTGGCGCTCTTGGTGGATTCCCATGTTCACCACGACCGGGCTCACCGCTGGTTTGCGACGTTGAAAGAGGACCGATTTGCGACGTGCGCCATCACTCAAGGGACGCTCCTGAGGGTGCACATGAAAATTGCGGCTGACAACAGCGCGGCCGCGGCCTGGAAATCGCTGAAACAGCTGGCGGCCCACCCGAAACATGAGTGGTGGGGCGATGATCTGAGTTACCTGAGCGTTCCTCACCGCCATCTCCAGGAGAGCGCCGGGGTAACTGATGCATGGCTGGCGGAATTCGCCCGGCGCCGGGGCGCAAAAGTGGCCACGCTCGATTCCGGCCTGGCCATCTTGCACCCCGATGCAGCAGTGTTGCTACCGGCGTAAAATTCCAGGAGGTCGCCATGCGGCGAAAAGATTCAGCACCGGCTCGCGAATAATGTGATGTTCAACAGGTTGAGTTACCTCGGTTTTCTGGCGAAAGGGAGCATCACGGGCCTGGTTTTCATATTGATATCCACAATCATTCCGGGGAGACGGTCGTCGGTTGCTGCTCGGTTGATTGCGCGACCAGGGCAGGCAACCTCCATGGGTCCAGGGTGTTGGTCATGATATCAACCCGCGCGCCCTTGCCGACGACATCGTAGAGCCAGATGATGTCACTCGATCGCATGCGGACGCAGCCGTAGCTGGCTGGGGTGCCCAGTTTGCGCTCTTCCGGCGTGCCATGGATATAGATGTAGCGATCATAAGCGTTTCGATTGTGCGGTTCCTTGCCGCGAAGCCAGAGAATCCGCGTCACGATGGGATCGCGCCCGGGAGCATCGACGGGCACGATTTCGCCGGTGGGCTTGCGGCTCTTGAATTTCATGCCTGCGGGCTGGCCACTGCCAATCTTCTTTGCGATCTTCAAGCGTCCGAGCGGTGTGCCGTTGGCGCCGGGGGCGTCGCCAAGGCAAAAACGGGACGTTGAAATCGGAAATACCGCGATCGGCTTTCCCTCATCGAGGACGAGCATCTTTTGTTCGGAGACGCTTACGATCAGACGATGTCTGGTGTCGGCGCATCCCGCGACAAGCAAGCAGATAGAGATAACGACGATTCCTTGGTTTAATGCGGAAGACATCGGGGTATTTTTTACGAATTTTTCGTGATGTTCCAACGGATAAATGGCATGAGGAACCGAGATGATCTGCGCCGGGGACAAGGTGTCTGACCGCCCTGGTTACCGTGTAGTCGGTTGGCTGCTTGCGGAAGCGTGGCGCCAGGGCAAAGCGCATAACCATTCGCAGCGGGCCGCCTCACTGGCCTATTACATTGCCCTGGCCGCGGCACCCTTGCTGCTGGTTTTGCTGGTTGTTATCACCAATTTCTATCGCGACGACGCGTCCAGTGAGCGACTTCGAGCCTACCTCGCGCAAACCGCGGGAGATACCGTAGCTGCGGTGGTTCAGGAAATCCTCAGTCATGCTGCGGCGCCGCAAATCGCCGGACTGGCCGGGCTTTTCGGCATACTGGTGATTTTTTGGGGGGCGAGCAATGTTTTTGCCGAGCTGCAATCTTCCTTACGGTCGTGAATGTTGCCGTTGGCTATGGCGGAACTGCTGCGCTCATCGCAGCAATCTACCGCTTCATGCCGGAATTTCGTTTGCCGTGGCGCGAGGTCGTCCCAGGCGCGTTGCTGACCACATTGCTCTTCAACGCAGGGAAGTTCGCCCTGGTCTGGTATCTTGCGCAAATCAGCACCTCTTCCGCCTACGGCGCCACCGGTTCATTCGCAGCCTTTTTGATCTGGGCCTATTATTCGGGACGAATTTTCTTTTTCGGCGCGGAATTTACTCTGGCCTACTCGCACCGGTTCGGAAGGAACGTCAGGTAGGTCGAGGTCCCCTTGACTACCCTTCAAGCTCGGTCGCTAACTTCGTCCCGCAGTTCTCGTAACTATCCCGGACTTTATCTACGCCATATTTGCGCTCGAGCCTCCGAACTGTGAAGTGCCCGCGGGCGAGGTCCTGAAAATGGTCGATGAAGAGGAGATTAATCGCCGCTCCGCCAACCGCTCCGATAATCGGGATTGCCTGGGCAGCCGATTTTTCGGTAACTTGCAAGCTGAGGCGTGACGCGATCTTGGTGAGCAATCTCACCAGCGCCGGAGCGCCTTCTTCGACGATGCCTTTTTCCGCGACGTAACGGATCGCTTCGCTGACGGCCGCGGCCATCGCCATGCGAACCGCATAGTAACCGCTTTTGGCGGCGTCCTGGGCATCGCCAATTCCGCCGAGCGCGAGCACTTCGAGACATGCCAGCTTCGCCGCGCTTTCGCGGGTTGATTCACCCTCGCTGCGCGCGATGTCAGCGATCGACCGCAGCATGATCATCAGGGAAAGGGGCAATTCGATGGCGAGCGCGGGCAAGCCAAACGCGCCACCCAGCGCGCCGGTGAGGCCCGAAAGCAATTTGTGCGCGGCTCTCGAGGCGGCGGCATGTGGTTCGTCCTTGAGTGTTCGAACGACAAAGGTGAGCGCCTTCTCGAGCGCGACCTCAGTGGCTCGGTTGACGCGGCCTGACCAATCGGCAGGGAGCAAGGCGAGCGCTTTTGAGACTGGGGTGCCGAGTGCGCGCGTCGTCTTGTCGGCAAAGCTCGACTTTTCCAGCAGGCAAAACGCGCGCTCCAAATCAGCCTGGTCGGCGGCGTCGTCAAGCGTCCAGGAAGTCATCGCCCGTTAATCAAATAACTCGCCGTCTCCAAAGAATCTTTTCAATTCCTGCTGGGCGGTCTGCGGGCTGTCCGACGCGTGGCACACGTTGACCATTTGATCGACACCGAGATCGCCGCGGATGGTTCCTTTTTCGGCCTGGCGCGAGTCAGTCGGTCCCAGGAGTTCGCGAACACGCGCGACGGCGTTATTTCCGGAGAGCGCCAGGGCGATCACGGGATTCGACTTCATAAAGGCGGCGATGTCCGGGAAAAACGGGCGATCCGCAATATGAGCGTAGTGTTCCTTCAACAACTCGTCATCGAGCTTCATCATTTTGATGCCGCGGATGCGGAAGTCTTCGCGCTCGAAGCGTTTGAGAACCTCACCGCAGAGATTTTTGGTGACGCAATCCGGCTTGAACAAAATGAGCGTGGTCTCGGTCGGCATGTCGGGCAAAAAAGTCCAGTGGTTTCGAATCAGAAGTTGGAAAAGCGAGGGTCATTCGGGTAGCTCGGTTTGTGCGCTTTGCAAGGAGGGCTCTAGGGTTTTGTTGCCAGGCTGCGGGCACGCTCCAAGTTCCGCGGCAGCAAACGAGCATGGATTCAACCGCGAGCACTCCTTTGGCAAAAGATCTGGTGTTGATCGGAGGCGGGCATTCTCACGCCATCGTGTTGCGGATTTTCGGCATGAAGCCGCTCGCGGGGATTCGCGTCACTCTGGTCAGTGACGCCGCGCACGCACCCTATTCGGGCATGCTGCCCGGTCACATTGCCGGCTTCTACAGTCGGGACGAGATGCACATTGATTTGCGCCGCCTCTGCCAGGTTGCCGGCGCACGTTTTGTGCATGCGCGGTTGATCGGCCTGAATCTTGCCAGGCGGCGCGTGCTCCTCGCCGATCGTCCACCGCTTTCTTTTGATGTGGTTTCGATCAACACCGGCAGCACACCCGCAGAGAACAACGTCGCCGGAGCGGCAGAGTTCGCCACACCGGCCAAACCAGTGAGCGGCTTGCTGGAAAAATGGGACGCGATCTGCAGCGAGGTCAAGGCTGCGCACCGGCCGCGAATTTTGGTCGTGGGAGGTGGTGCCGGAGGAGTGGAATTGGCCCTCACCATGCAGGCGAGGCTCGAATCTTTGACGGGACATGAAATTCCTTTCACAGTGGTGCACGGAGGAAACACGCTGCTGCCCGGCCACAATCGGCGGGTTCGCGCATTGCTGGCCGGCGAATTGGAATCGCGCGGGGTGCGTGTCCTGGTTGGCCAGCGGATCATCGAAGTGCGTGCCGGAGCCGCTGTCTTCGAGAGCGGGGCCGTCGTCGAGGCGGACCACGTTTTTTGGGTGACCGACGCCGCGCCTCCCCCGTGGCTGCGGAGCAGCGGATTGAAGCTCGATGACCGCGGGTTCGCTGCCGTCAGCGATACCCTGCAATCACTCAGCCATGAATTCGTTTTCGCGGTTGGTGACGTGGCCACGGTGACCACCGAGCCGCGGCCGAAATCCGGAGTCTTCGCTGTGCGTGCAGCGCGACCGTTGGCGGAAAATCTGCGTCGCTACTTTGAGGGGGATGCCCTGGTGCATTGGCGTCCGCAACAACATTTTCTAAGCCTGATCGGTACCGGCCGTGGCGAGGCCGTTGTCTCGCGCCGCTGGCTCGCCATGAAAGGCCGCTGGTGCTGGCGCCTCAAGGACTGGATTGACCGCCGTTTCATGCGCCGGTTTGAGGATTTGCCTGGCACGCAATCCGAAGCGGCAGCAGGTCGATCGCTTGACCGGAGCAGGACCCACGGCGTTCTGGCGCCTGAACTCCAGGAACTGCAGCAGCGCGCGCACATGCGCTGTTTCGGCTGCGCGGCAAAGATTGGTGATGCGGCGCTGCGCCGGGTCATGGATCGATTGCGCGACGAGTTCGGAGCGATCCTGAGAAACATCGAAAACGGGAAGGACATTCTGGTGGGCCTCGATCAGCCGGATGATGCTGCGGCCTTCATGCTGCCGGCGGGCCGCGCACTGGTCCAAACCGTTGATTACATGCCGGCCCTGGTGTCCGATCCCCATGTTTTCGCACGCATTGCGACGCTGCATTGTTTCAGCGACATTTTTGCCATGGGAGCCGAGCCGCACAGTGCCCTGCTGACCGCGTTGTTGCCGTTCGGCGCTGAATCCCTGACGGAGGAAACTCTCTATCAGGTGATGAGCGGCGTTTTGGTTGAACTACAAAAGTTCGATGCTCTGCTCATCGGCGGACATAGCGCCGAGGGAGCGGTGCTGGGGATCGCGCTCACGTGCAATGGCATGGTCGAACCCCGGCGACTGCTGCGCAAAAGTGGCCTTGTTGCGGGGCAGGCCTTGATCTTGACCAAAGCCCTGGGGATCGGTGTCCTTTTTGCGGCTGAAATGCGGCTGGCTGCCCAGGGTGAATGGATCGAAGGCGCCATCGCTTCGATGCTGCGCTCGAATCAATTTGCCGCGGCCGCATTGCGCGAACACGGTGCCACTGCGTTAACCGACATCACCGGCTTCGGCCTTGCGGGCCACGCATTGGAGATGTGCCGCGCATCGAACGTCAGCGCAGTTTTCGACCTGCGGCGTATACCCGCATTGCCTGGCGCGGAGATTTGTGCTGGCAAGGGCTTCCTAAGTTCTCTGCATCCGCAAAACAGCCGCGCCACGTCCGCCCTGCCGAATGCCAGCGAGTTTGCTCACCATTCGCGCTTTCCGCTGCTTTTTGATCCCCAGACCTCAGGCGGTCTTCTCGCCGGCATCCCGGCCGACCGGGCAGAGGCCTGCATGCAGACGCTGCGCGTGGCCGGATTGCCTGACGCGTGTGTGATAGGCTGCGTCACGACCGTGGAAGGCGGGCAAACGCAGCTTGTTCTCGAGGGCGCGCGGTCTTAACCAACTGACCATGATAGATCTCACTCTCCCGCCAGCACGCCCGGTCGCTCTGAAGGGATTCTGGCATCTCATGGCGACGCAGTTTCAAGGGGCGTTTAGCGACAACGCCCTTCGCTGGCTGGTAACGCTTCTCGTGCTCGAGATGGAGTTTTCGCAAGAGGAACGTGAACACCTGGTCGCGGCGGCGGGGGCAGTTTTCGCCATTCCCTTCATCCTTTTTTCCATGTTTGGCGGCTGGCTGGCTGACCGCTTTAGCAAACGACATGTCATGATCTCAGTAAAAGTTGCTGAGATTGGCATCATGATTTTCGCCACCGTCGCATTGGCTCGCGGCCAGGTTTCGTGGCAAATGGTGGCGATTTGTTTGATGGGCGTGCACAGCGCTATTTTTGGGCCGTCGAAGTATGGCGTGCTGCCGGAGCTGCTGCCGCCGGGGCGTCTATCCTGGGGAAACGGCATTATCGAGATGCTTACCTTCATGGCGATCATCCTTGGCATGCTGCTCGCTGGCTGGCTGGCCGACACTTTTCACGAAAAACAATTCTATTCAGGACTGGTTTTGATCGGCCTCGCGGCAGCGGGTTTTTTCGCAAGCCTGGGGATTACCCGCGTTCCCGCCGCCAACCCCGCAAAGAAACTGGCCTGGAATTTTCCGAAGGCGTTTTGGCGGGAAATGGCGGAAATTCATGCGGACCGTGATCTATGGCGGGCCAACTGGGGCAACGCCGGCTTCTTTTTTATTGCCGCCCTGGTGCAGACGAATTTGCTGCTTTACGCCAAGGAAGTTTTCCATCTGGGATCGCCTGAGACAGCAGGTCTGCTCGCGGCGCTCTGTCTCGGGGTCGGGAGTGGCAGTGTGTTGGCCGGCCGGTTGTCACGCGGCAGAATCGAATACGGTCTCGTGCCGGTGGGAGCAGGACTTCTTGCCGTAATGGGCGTTGTCCTCGGATGGCCTGAAATTGGCCGCGGTGCTTTCACTGCTGCGCTGGCGTGCCTGGGTGTTGGCGCGGGCTTGTTTATCGTTCCCGTCGCTGCGGTACTGCAGCATCGGCCCCCGCCGGAGAAAAAGGGGGGCGTGCAGGGAGCCGCCGGATTGCTTTCCTGGATCGGAATCACACTCGCGTTTCTGACCCAGAGCCTTCTCGGAGGCGTGCTTCATTTCACTTCGGGACAAGTATTTTGGTTCTGTGCCCTGGCCGCGGCGGCCGCCGGCGTCTATGTCGCCACCACGCGACCACGCGCGCTGCCGGAAATGATCGCCCGCTGGACCAGGCCGACAACTCAGACTGAGTAAATCGTTCCTCCGAAATTCTCATTGGAGACGGCCTGGGGCGCTGGATTGGAGACGGCCCGCCCTCGGGCCGCGCCTTCTGCTGCCGCTGCGTGGCGCGCGCTCTCGAGCAGCGGACGCGGGCGAAAGTCACCATGTCCGGTTGAACGTTGGCCGTTCATCGCCCAGACTCGCGCGGTGCCGTTTCTAGAAAGCCTGCAAAACCGTTTGAGACGCCTGGCCCTTCCCGGCCTGCTGAAAGTAATTGCCCTTTATCAATTGCTGGTTTGGGCGCTGATTTTATTCAATCCCCCGTTAGCGGAGTTTTTGACTCTCGATCCCGAGGCGGTCATGAACGGCCAGATTTGGAGGCTGTTTACCTTCGCTTTTGTGCCGCAAGGAACGGGGCCGATCATGATTCTGCTGGCGACATGGTTTCTGATCTGGATGGGCGCGAGTCTCGAGAACGCGTGGGGCGCGTATCGTTTGAATGTCTATTTCGGGCTCGCCATGCTGGGCCTGATCATAGCTGCGTTCATGAAGCCCGAATTGTTTTCGGGGCGAAGCGGGCCAGAAAGCGGTCTGCTTTATTCGACGCATTTTCTAGCCTTCGCCACCCTTTATCCGAACGAGCAGATTCTCTTGTTCTTCCTCATTCCAGTGCGGGTGAAATGGCTCGGCTGGCTGGCGGCATTGACATTGCTGGCGACGTTCGCGGCCGTTCCGCCACTCCGTTGGGCTGTGGTGCTCTCACACGCCAACTACCTGCTCTTTTTCGGCCCTGCATTCTGGCAGGAATTGCGTCATCGGGGACGCGTGGGACTGCGCCGCCGGAAGTTTGAGAGCCAGCAACTTGACTCGAGCGAAGTCTTTCATCAGTGCCATGCCTGTAGCAAGACGGACCAATCCGACCCCCACCTCGAATTTCGCGTTGCCGAGGACGGCGAGGAATATTGTGTGAACTGCCTGCCAAAAGCGGCCGAGCAAGTCCCGCCGCACGATGTTGGTCGTTCGATCTAGAACGCGGAAAAACCCCGCCAGCGGTCGAGAGTTGAGGCTGCTGCGCCGGAGGCGAGCGCTTCATCCGCCTGCGCGCAGCCGGCTTCGAGATGCTCCGCCACTCCAGCCACGACCAGCGCCGCCCCCGCATTGAGAATCGCGATGTCGCGTTTGGGACCCTGTACTTCGCTGCGCATGATACCGTCAACGATTTCGGCATTCACCTGCGGACCTCCGCCGGCAAGTTGATTCAGAGAGCCATCGCCGAACCGCGCTGGTCGAGGCACCGTCTCCTCGACGAGCCTGCCGTGTTCGATTTTGGCAATATGGCTCGGGCCCAGGGTCGACATTTCATCCATTCCTTCACCATCACTTGTCGTGCCATGGACAGCCCACGCGCGGATCCGGCCGAGTTGCAGGAAAATCTGCCCATAAGTTCGCACGAGGGCCGGTTCAAAAACTCCAGCCAGTTGGAAGGGCGGTTGCACTGGATTGAGCAGCGGTCCCATTATGTTAAATACCGTCCGGGATCCTTCGGCCGCCAGAATTTTGCGCAAGGGAGCGACGGCCTTGAAGGCTGGATGGTAATTCGGTGCGAGCATGAATCCCAGCCCCGTCCGCTTAACGCACTCTGCGAATGCCGCCGGTGGAAGGTCGATCCTTACACCCAGCGCTTCGAGCACGTCGGCACTGCCGCTGGCCGACGTGATGCCCCGATTTCCGTGCTTGACCACGGCCACCTGGCACGCGGCGAGAATGAACATCGAGGTGGTCGAAATATTGAAGAGTCCCAGCTTATCGCCGCCAGTGCCGCAGACATCGATGGCCGGCCGATCGAGAGTGGAAATGTCCAAAGGTGGTTTGACCGCCCGCTTTAGGAATTCGCCCACAAACGCCGCGATTTCCTCGGCGGTTTCGCCTTTCCGAGCCAAGGCACGCAAAAAGTCGGTCTTGGCATGGGCGGGCTGTGATTCATCCAACAGTGCCGCGCTGGCCCGTCGGACAGCCGCTTGATCCAGGGCCTTTCCTTCAATAACAGTCGAGGTGAGATCGGTTAGCACGGGGTGGCGGCATGAAACGGGATTTCGCCAAGGCCTGCTCTACGGCGCCAATAAATCCAGGGCGGCTGCGGTCATGGCCGTCACACCGGTCTTAAGCGTCGGCTCGAGAGCGGGTAAAAACTGGCTCGAGTGGAGGACGGGCAGCGGCTTTTGCGTGCGCTGATGCTCTTTGAATTTGTCAGGATCGACCGCGCCGAGCCAGAACATGCAGATCGGGATCTTGTGCTCGGTGCGGCCGAACAAACCAAAGTCCTCCGCACCCATGATCGGTTTCGTGATGGCGGTGTAATCCTGTCCAAACCAGGCTCGGAAAACGCGCTTCAATCGCTGCGCCAATTCCGGGTTGTTGTAAGTTGCCGACGCCGATTCGTCCGAGACCGTCACGATCGGATAACGTTCTTCCGGAAGCCCGGCCGCCTGAGCCAGCCCGCGCGTGATTCGTTTGATGGCCTCGAGGGAATGCTGCCGCACCTCATCCGAATACGAACGCAAGGTCAATTGCAGTCGCACGTCGTCGGGAATGATGTTGTGCTTGGTGCCGCCGTGGATCGAGCCAACCGTAACCACCGCTGGTTGCGTGGGATCAGTTTCGCGGCTGACAATCGTTTGCAAGGCCAGAACCGTCTGGGCCGCGAGCACGATCGGGTCTTTCGTTTTGTGGGGCCAGGCGCCGTGGCCACTGACACCTCGGATGGCGATGTCGACAGAATCGACATTTGCGAGGGCGTAGCCTTCGGTGACGCCGAGCGTTCCGGCGGGCAAATCCGGAGCGCAATGCAAAGCGAGGCAGTGGTCAGGTCTGGGAAACCGGGTGAACAAACCGTCGGCCAGCATTGCTCTGGCCCCCTGCACTTTTTCCTCGGCAGGTTGCGCGATCATGACCAACGTGCCGCGCCACTTGTCTTTTAGGGCACTCAGCACCCGAGCCGTGCCGATAAATACCGCCATGTGCATGTCATGACCGCAGGCGTGCATGACTCCCACTGTACTGCCTTTATCATCGATGGCCTTTACCGAACTGGCATAAGCGGCGTCTGTCTGCTCGGTCACGGGCAGCGCATCCAGGTCGGTGCGCACGAGAACCACAGGACCGCGGCCATTTTTCAACACTCCGACAACCCCAAAGCCACCAACTCGCCGCGTCACTGCCAACCCGATTTCATCGAGTGCATCCGCCACGCGTTGAGAGGTTTTTTCCTCCCGCAGTGACAATTCCGGATTTGCGTGAAATTGTTTGTATATCTCTTCGAGGTCCTCATACGCGCCGGCCACCAGAGAAGCCACTTGCTTGCGCGTTTCCTCTGAAGTTGATGCCTGCTGCTGGCTGAAGCATGCGCTGTGAAAACACAACACACCCGTGCAAAGAGTTGCGATGCGTGGCAGCATTGTGGCAGGTCGGCGGTGAGACACCTTCGCGAGATTCGGTCGGAGTTTGGAACCTTCCGCTACCGCTCGCAGCGATGGTTTGCAACTTCCCACCTGCGAATTTTGCTGTCCACCCGCCCCATTTCGCGCATCGTCCCAAAATTTACGTCAACGAGAGCGTGCCACGCAACGTGTGGGCCTTCACCATCGTGCCCGATGGAACGTTGGCTGATAAACGCCTCTTAAAAGAATTCGACGACCATGGGTTTAATGGAATGCGTTGCGATGTGGCTGGAAATCTCTCCATCACGCGACATGGCAAAGGAACTGTGGTGAAACTTTCTCCGGGAGGGGATGTGCTGCGGGAAATCGATGTGCTGGGACCGTTTTCCAGCAACCTCTGCTTTGGCGGGCTGGATGGTTGCACAGCCTATGTGACAGAGGTCAAACACCGTCGAATCGTGCAGTTCCGCACGGATCGCCCCGGATTGGAATGGCGGCGCAGGTCTTAGTACCGACAAGGGTGTCGCTGCCAGGTTTTGCTGTTATCTTCCCCGATGATTAAGCGAAAGGGGGACGCGATTAGCGGTTTCCACCGTTGCGTCCTGCTAACGGCGGCCACAGGGCTTGTTGCGCACGTTCAACCATGCGGTGCTGCGCCTGGCAAAGGACAGTTGATCCTGCTCGACCGCGGGCTGCAGGTGCAGGGGATGGTGACGCGGGATGACGTGTTTCATCTGAACACCTACCAGAATGCCGGCTACACATCCATCAACTGGCTGTGGAATTCGAACCCTTCGCAAATGGGAACGGCGCCCGGATTTCCCTGGTCGCGCTGGGCTTCCAGTGAGTCCGACGTTCCACCGCAGGGTGCGGAAGGTCCTTTTATGAGCCAGCTTGTTTCGCTTCAATTGGGCGATGAATGGCACCTGAATCAAACCGCCCTTCGCGATCGGGCGGTGAATTGGTTCAATGCCATCCGAGCGAGTTTTCCCAACACCATTCTCTACATGAACAGCTACGGCGGCCAGGTTGGCGACGCGCAGCTTGACGATTTCATTACTCGTGCGCGACCGGACATGCTCTCGTTCGATACGTATCCCTGGCGGTCGGATTACACCACGCGAAATCCACTTCGCGGACCGCCGACGAGCTGGTATAGCGAGCTGCGCCGTTACCGTGAACACGCCCGCGGCGCGAACATCCCGCTCGCCAGTTACGTGCAAACGTTTCATGCCGTGCAGGATTACGACCAGACAGTTTATCGCGATCCCTCTCCCTCTGAACTGCGCCTCAATCACTTCGCAGCCCTCGCTTTCAACGCCAAAGTCCTGATTGATTTCACTTACAACACGGGTGCGTCTTCGCTGTTTGTCACTCCCGGTGGCGACAGCAACCCGACTCCGCTTTTTGCTGAGAAAAGCGCCATCAACACGCGGGCCCGCAACCTCGGGAAGTCCCTGGTTAGACTCAAGCCGATTGGAGATGCCACCAATCAATACACAACCAGCATCGTGTTCCTTCGCGGCAAGAATTCGAGCGGCACTCCGAATCCTCTGCCAATTAGTTTCACTGCCGACCCTCAAGCGCCTAACAATTACACTGACTGGGTATTTGGCCGCAATGATTCTTATCTTACCGGCTGGACGGTTACCAACAAAGGCACCCGGAACAACACTCAACCGGGCGATGTGATTCTCTCGTGGTTCAAAGTGCTCGATGAGAGCCTGGATGGCCCAAGTCATGCAAACGAAGTTTACTTGATGGTTGTTAATGGTCTGACCGATCCGACAGGCACCGCCGCAGATTGCACGCAGGAAATCAAGCTGACTTTCTCCTTTCCGTCACCGATCACCGGTGTTGACGTCCTAAACCAGGTGAATGGGATGGTGCAAACCCAGACCCTTCCCGTGGTCAGCGGCCGTCGCGAACTTTTGCTCAGCCTTCCGGGCGGCGAACCGGCTTTTTTCAAATTTTCGAATGGGGCGCCGTTCGTCGGCATCACACCGGTTTCGCCGCGCCTGGACTTCCGGTTACAAGGAGGCAAGCCAACCGTGTTGATCACAGGACCTGTAGGATCTCGCCACCGCCTCGAAGCTTCTGCTTCGCTGACCAATTGGACGACGCTGACAAATCTCCGGCTTCCCTCACTGATTTATACGTTTCAGGACACGACCAATTTAGGTGCCAGACAGCGGTTCTATAGAACCGTAGAGACTCCCTGATCCGGAATCCGGAAAAGTACCGCAGACTTTCAGTCTGCTGTGTCGCGGACCTGCGGTCTGCATCCATGAATCGAGTTGAATACGTCATCGGGGAACAGCGACAATGACCATGCGCTGGTATCGTGATAGTGGTGGGCTACCCGAATCCGTCACGGTGAGCACGATGTGGATCGTCCTCTTTATGGGAGAGTCCGGCACGCGGAAACTCGCGCGCGGCTGATCGGCGTTTTCGATTTTCAGCCAGTCGGTCCAGGTGCCTGGCTCGGGGTAAAATTCCCACTGAAATGAAAGGGCATGTTCGTCCGGATCTTTTGACGACTCGGCATTCAAGTCGATTCGGGTGCCGCATGGCACAGTCCGTTGCAGATTACCGTCGATCCTGGCCACCGGAGGATGATTGGCCTTTTGGAATGGCTGCACGCACCAATCGAGGCGGGCGCGGAAGTCGTTCTGCAAGGCAGCGGCCCACCGGGCGAGCGTGTTGTCGCGATTCGTGGTGCCCTGCCACGCGTCGGTTTGATTCGCCCAATAGTATGGCTTGCCGGGAAACTTTTCGTTGTGTCCATAGCGCCCAGCCCAACTGCCCCAGGTCGGCTGCTCTGGGTCATTCATCCCGGTCGGCACCAGGTAAAGAAACGTCATGGTGTCGCCTTCCTTCTGTTGGTGTGTCGTGTTGGTGGGGTAAAGCGCACCTAGCGGGCCGTGGTTATTCAGCACGTCTCGGGCAAGATCGAATCCGCCAGCGCTCGCGGTAATCGCCGAAAATCGGTGATACCAGCGCTTTCCATCCATGGGCGGCTGAAAGGTATTGATCCATAGTTTGAATAGTGGCGCGATCGTGGTCGTATGTTCCCCGAACATGTCGTACGAAGTCAGTCGTAATTTCGATTTGAACCTGGCGTAACCGCCGGGGCCGCGTTCCGGCAGCACTCGATCTAACGCGCGTTTCAGGTTATTCATTGCGGCGCCATTATCGGTTCCCCAATCCGAATACCAGAGCGGCCGCGGGTCGGCCTGATCAATCGCGCTCATGATCAGGTTCACTGCATCATCGGTGTTGTCGTAGCCGGCGACGGTGCGTTGCCAGAGCAAATCCTTCGACGGGAAGCGCGGGTCGTGTTGGACGAGGTTCGAATGGCATTCGCCGTAGGCGTTGATCAGCCGCTGCACGACACGCAGCCCCGTGCGCTCGGAATTGAGATTCTCCCTCTCGCGCGTCAAAGGCCGGTTCGCAATGATCCCTTCGACATCCCATTCATTTGCGTAAAGCAGAAACCGCACCAACGACTGCTCGTCATCCGGATCGCCGCCAGCATCCGTTTCGATGATCAGGCGGAGGCGCTCTGTTCCACTCGCGCCAGTGGAGCAGCACACCAGCGCGGAAAGGAAGGACACAAAAATGAAGTTCTTCATTCTCACAATCTGCGAGCAAAGTGGACCTGACGCGCGACTTCCACAAATCCGCAGGCTGGATACAAATGCTGGCCAACGGCGTTCTGAGCCATGGTTTCAATCGTGGCATAACTCAAGCCTTCACTGCGAAAATACTCCAGCGCGCGTTCGATGAGATGCTTTCCGAGGCCCTGGCCCCGAAAGTCGGCCGCCACGGCGAGGTTGGGAATGCGCCCTTTTCCTGCCTCGTGATCGACGAGCGTCGTGACGTAACCGACGATGGCGCCCTCAGCTTCAACAACAAATATGCCGGCGGGATTTGCGGCAAAGTCGTCATCGAGGTGGCGGGCTTTGCGCCATCGCCAATCATGGCCATGAAGAATGCCCAGCGCCTGCTCGAGGTTGTGTTCCAGCGTCACCTCGACAAACGCCTCGACCGTCAGGCGCTTAATGGCGTCGAGGTCAGCAGGTCGAGCGGTGCGAACGGTAAATGGCGGCATCACAATAAAAGGGGGGCATGGGCGACTTGGTGGGGCGATGTCGAGCCATGCTGAATGTGGATATTTGCGGCTCGACGGAGTCTCGTCCCCCCGGGGCGCTCGTGGCAAAGAATGCCCGAGTTCAATGCCACGGGCAAGAGGCCAGGCATGAGGTCCGTGCCTCTTTTACGGAAGCGGCACGAACTTCACGGTCGCGCCGGCGGCCTGGTAAATGCGCTCGGTGCGCTCGAAGGCGTCCTTGCGGCCCCCTGCGATGGTGAGCCGCCGCGGAGCGAGCATGCCCAACGCCTCGGGCACGTCGAAGACGCGCAACACGTTGAGGAAAACTGGCCCGTCGCGATGCGATTCAGGCGGGTCGACAAGAAGCACTTCCTGAATTCTCGGCTCGAAGAGCGCGGCATAAGCCCCGATGACTCCGGCGTCACCACGGCCGATAATGTTCCACTTCGTTACCTCATTGTTTTTCGCATTCACGGCCTGCCGGGCGACGTACAAACAATGCGTTAACCGATCACCGTCCAGGGTCGTTCCCAGCAAGGGTAAGGAGCGATGAATGTAGAACGGCGCCGGATCCTGCCATTCGGTCAACGCGACAATCCGTGAGGTCACGAGAAATACCGCTGCCTCGCCAATAATATTCGTGAGCCACGGGGGTTTGCTGTCCAACGACTCGCGCTGGCCAAGAACGGCAATCCATCTGAGGTCGCCAGTTCTCCCCGCGGCGGCCGGAAAGTAGCGCCACCAATAATCCGAAAGGCCCGCGCCGCTGAGTTCTTCGGGATCATGGAGCTTAAATTGGCTTTCCGATGAAATGAACGCAGGAAGGTTCCGAAATACGATGCGCTGCAATTCAGCCACTTTTCGCGATCTCCACGCTTCAAACTCTGCGGGCGTGAGCGGCAACTCGCCACTGGCCGGCGGCACAAAGGTCTCGTCGATCTTCGAATTGATTTCGTCAGGCGGCAATTCGTCCGGGAAGACGCGAAGCAGAGGGCCGTCGATTTTCGGAAGTTCTGGTTCGGTGACCGGACCCTCGTCGTTTTTGAGGTGGCGATTGATCCAGCGATAAGCCATCAGGCGCAGCTCCGGATTGTCGTCATGACCGCCCGGAGTGACGCCGATATCAAATAGTTTGCCGGTGCGGTCGGTGTAGAATCGGTAGAGTTTTTCCAGGCGGGATCGAATACGATCGTTGCCATTCATGGGAAAAATCGTGTCGTGGCCGGAGTTCGCAAAAAGCAGTGGCCGCGGCGCGACGAGGGCGGCGATGCGGGTCCAGGGCCATTGGAAGGTGTTGATGAGAAACATGCAGTCGCAGTGACCGTTGACGACCTTCTCTCCGACATAGTCTTCGAGGTCGCCCATGCCGCTGACTGGCACCGCTACTTTCACACGCTCGTCCGCGGCCGCGATCCAGAATGTCGCTGCGCCACCTCCAGAAATTCCGGTGACCGCAATCCGCTCGGGGTCGACTTCCGGGCGGCTCTGCAAATAATCGATGGCGCGCATGCCGTTCCAGCATTCGACGCCGGCGGGTGTGTAACCGCGCGCCTGCCACCACCAGCGGTCATGGCGATAGGTGCCGTGATGAATGCCCGCCACCTCACCGAGCTGCAGGGTGTCGATGATCAAACAAACATGTCCATGAGTGGCGAACCACATGCCGTGATGTTGGAACGTGGTTTTGTTTCCATCGCGGCCGCGGCCGGAATGGCCGCAGACATACAGAACGGCCGGAAGTTTCGCGCCCGCCCTGGCGTCCTTGGGCAAATAGAGATTGCCCGTGACATAAAGTTTCGGGCGGCTTTGAAAATGGACCATTTCGACGCGGAAACCATCCTTCCGCTCAAGAGTGCCAGTGACCTGCGCTTGCAAGGGCGTGCGCTCGGGCAGCGGCCACAGGCCAAGCATCTCCAGATACTCCTGACGCAACGCCGGACGGCGCGCTTCCCACTGTTCGCGGCTGGTAATGCCCTCGAGAAACCTGGCGTCCAGCCGGACGGCATCCTCTTTGAGTTGCATCATCAACAGCTCTGGTGAGGCCTGGGATGGCTCTGCGGCCTTGACCGGCAACCCGGCAACGAATGTGAACGCGGAATAGATGAGTATTTTCATACGGAACGGAAGTTAGTCGCGCAACCAGTCATCGAGATGGCGACGGACAAACTCGTCGTCAGTCAAGTGTGGATAGGCGCGGCACACGCGATCGATTTCCGCGGCCTGCCCGGGCGAGAGTGTTTCGTCAGGGTCCAGACACCAAATACGTTCGAGCAATCCCTGGCGGCGCAGGATCTCGTGAATTCCCGGGATACAGCCGGCAAACCCGTTCGCTGCGTCAAAGAGAGCGGCGTTGGCATCAGTGGTTTGCGCGGCCAGCGTGAGAAACTCGAAAGGAACGTGACTGCTACGGCGGAGGCGCTTGATGTCGTCGAGCAGCTCGACGGCGCGCTTTGTCCAGCAGGCCCAATGGCCGAGCAGTCCCCCGGCCATTCGCACCGAAAAGGCAGACTCCGTGCTGTCGATCCGAAACTCAGTCAGCAAATCGATGATAATGCTGTCATCGTTGCCTGTATACAGCGCGATTTCCTTTCCCCTTCCAGTCTCGACGACGGCGCGGACCACATCGAGCGTTTGGTAGCGATTGAATGGCGCGATTTTGATCGCGACGACGTTTGGTATCTCGGCAAACTGCCGCCAGAACGAGCGCGGCAGTACGCGGCCTCCGACCGCAGGCTGGAGGTAAAATCCGAAGAGGGGAATTTCCCGCGCGATCAATTTGCAGTGTTCGATGAGTTGCTCATCGGTAGCGTGTTCCAGAGCGGCCAGCGACAACAATCCGGCATGATATCCGAGAGCGCGCGCCACATCGGCTTCGGCGACTGCCTGTTCGGTGGGCCCGCAAATGCCGGCAATGCGGACGGTGTTTGTTTTGGCTTTCGAGTCGCAGGCCGAAATGGTTTCGGCGGCGAGTTCGAGCACTGGTTTGAAAAGGCCATGGTGTGGGTTGCGGATCGCGAACTGGGTGGTGTGCACGGCGAGGGCAACGCCGCCCGCTCCCGCCGCGTGATAGTAACGCGTCAAGGCCCGCTGACGTCGTTCGTCCAGCTTGCGTTGTGCCGTCAGTGCCAGCGGATGCGCGGGAATAACCAAGCCATCGTGCAGCGCGCTCAACACCCACTCCGGTGGCATTGGAAACCCAGACATGGGAGGATAGTCAAAATGTGCCGTTTCGGACTTCGAAATGTGTCGGCCTGTTCAGACAACTCCCACCTGCTTTGACCCATTGCGCGATCCATGAGATTACGGTGTCGAGTGAGGTGGCTGGGGGTCCTAGTTCCGCGTTCAAGGCGGACGAATTGCTCAGCAGCGCGGTTGACGATTCAGCGCCAGCGAATGCGACCGGCCGGTCGAGTAGTTCCGAAAATTGCTGGGCCACCTGGCGAACTCCCACGGTGGGACCGGTTAGATTCCAGGCACGCGCCGGACATGTGGCCAGCCCGAGGGCTCGCAGGATCATCTCATTGGCATCAGCCTGCCAGATGCAGTTGAACCAGCCATTCGAGACGTCGATCGGTTCACCCGCCCACACTTTTCGTGCTATATCCACCAACACTCCGTAACGCAATTCAACGGCATAGTTCAGACGCATTAGCGCCATGCGGGTGTTGTTTTTTCGCGAGAAGTAATCGAAGATTCTTTCCCGCGCGACGGCCGCATTGGCATACTCACCGAGCGGAATAAGAGGGTGGTCTTCCTGCGCGCCGCCCGACTCGACCGGCACGAACGGATAAACGTTGCCAGTCGACAGTGCGACCACGCGGGCCGAAACATAACGATTGGCCACGTGAGCCGGCGCCAGGGTATTCACCGCCCACGTCAGCGAAGGATTCTGTGCGGTGCCGAACTTCAGGCCAGCAAGGTAAATGACATCACTCGCGTCAGGAAGATTGCTGACATCGTCAGCCTCGAGGAGGTCCGCCTGCATCGTTTTCACCCCGCGCTGTTCAAGCCAAAATTGGGTTTTGGCCTCGGAAAACCGGCTTACCGCAACGATGTCGATGAGATGCCCTGCAACATCGGCCGCGCGTCGCGCGAGCACGGCGAGCGATGGCCCCATCTTTCCGCCCGCGCCGAGTACCAGCAACGGGCTCGAGACATTCCGGATAAACTCGAGCAGCGGCGGACGCGGGGTCGTGAGCGCTTCATCGAGGTCGTGGTCGGTTGCAATCGAAGGCATCATCTTGCACTGCGTCGCCCTTCACGCGGAATGCGTCCGTTAATTCAGTCCGCAGGCGCGAGCACGGCCAGATTCCTGAACTCGACGTCCATTTCCTGGCTTCCGTGCAGTTGCAGGCCGAAGTTACCTTGCGAGCGGGTTTGCTGGGTATCGACGAAGTTCGCGGTCTTTTTTCCATTCACATGAACAACCAGCCGGTTGCCATGGGCGCTCACCCACATGTCATTCCATAGACCTGCTTTGTAGACCTTTTCTTTGTCCACCCTGGTCTTGTCTGTCTGCGCGACCCAGCCACGGCCACCGGTTTCGTAAAGGCCCCCAGTGTCGTTGTTTTCACACAGTTCGGCCTGAAACCCGTGCACCGTCACGGGATCATCCACTGGCTGGCAGCGGAAATAAAAGCCGCTGTTGCCCTTGTTTACTTTAAACTGAAAACGCGTAGTAAAATCGCCTAACGGTTTCTCGCTGAGAAGGATGCCGTGACGTGGATCGCCGGCAGGACTGGTGCCGTGGATGACGCCATTCTCGACCTTCCACTCGCCGCCGGGCGTCGCCTTCCAGCCAGTGAGTGTTTTGCCGTCGAAGAGCGGCTGCCAGTCATGACGGCCGAGGTCCTTGATGCGAAGGTTTCGCCATTGCACCTGGGTGCCGACTTTTTTGGCGTCGCTGCCCACGCCATGCACTTGCAGCGCAATAAACCCGGTTTGGTCCATCGCGTCCCGCAAATCCGCGGCCGCCACATCGTTAATCCAGGTTTTAATCGAGTCGCCGATGGCTTCGACGCGGACCTTGTTCCAATCCCCATGCTTAAAAGCGGCGCCGGCCTTGGGGTTGTCCTTCAGATCGTCGAGCCAGCCCCGGCGTCCTTCGTCATACAGGCCTCCCGACCATGCCCGCGCGCTTGGATCGATCTCGATCTGATAACCATGAACGCGCCCATTGTGATTGTCGGGACGGCTGTGTGAGCGAATCTGCACACCGGAGTTCAACTGGTCATCGACCTTGAACTCATACTCGAGCACGAAGTCTCCGTACTCCTTCTCCGTCGCCATGAAACTGTTAGGCTCCTTCAGCACCGACGTTCCGGTGACCACTCCGTCCTGCACTTCGTAGTACGCCTTGCCGCCCAATTGCCGGAAACCTTGAAAAGAGTTCGGATTCTTGAGCAGCGGCTGCCACTCGATCTCTGCTGGATCTTTAGCCGCCGCGATGGCGGCAGAGCAGAACAGGCAAACGAGCACGGCTTTCATGCGCCCAACGTGGGTTTGCCGGCGCGGGTTGCAAGGCACAAGTGAAGCCGCGCTCCATTGGCGTCGCTTGCTGTTCGTTCGTTTCCACCAACAATTGTTCCATGGCAGCGGTCTTCGACATCGCATCGATTACCAATCAACACACGTTCAATCTCGAACGCTGGGAGAAAATCTGTCGCGACCCGGCCTTCAGGCTGGAGCGGAGTTTTCGACCTTCGATGCCATGAATTCGGCTTGGAAACCTCCGCTACGAATGGCGACCCGTTACGCAGCTCCTGTGATTCGGGTATAGGCCTCGCCTTCATTCAGGTCTACACGTTCCGGCCTGCCCTGGTGGAAATAAAGAAGGCGGGTGTGATCTATTCCTAACAAATGCATGATGGTGGCGTGGAGATCGTGAACGTGGAGGCGGTCCTCGACGGCGCGAAGTCCAAGATCGTCGGTCGAGCCGATCGCCTGTCCGGGCTTTACGCCGCCGCCGGCCATCCACATGGTGAAGCCGGTGGGGTTGTGATCGCGCCCATCGCCTTTTTCCGACATCGGTGTGCGACCGAACTCACCTCCCCAAATGACCAGGGTTTCATCGAGCAATCCGCGTTGCTTCAAATCCTTGAGCAGCGCGGCAATCGGCCGGTCAATCTGCCGGCACAAGCGGCCATGATTCTCTTCGATTTTGCTGTGTGAATCCCATTTGCTGCCCGATCCGCTGTAAAGTTGAACAAAGCGGACGCCGCGTTCGACCAGGCGCCGAGCGAGCAGACAGTTGCGGCCAAAGGCGGCGGTTTCGTTTTCTTCGAGCCCGTACATTTCGCGAATGGCGGCGGTTTCGTGGGCAATATCCACAGCCGCCGGCGCGGTGGCCTGCATTCTAAACGCCAGTTCGTAACTTTTGATGCGCGCTTCGAGCTCGCTCTGTTCGGGACGAAACTGCGCGAAACGCCGGTTCATTTTCTCAAGCAGCGCAAGTTTGGCCTGATGCCGCGAGGCGGAAACACCAAGGGGATTGCTGAGATTTGGAATCGGGTCACCTTCCGACCGCAATTGGACGCCCTGAAAAGCGGCGGGCATGAATCCACTGGACCAGTTGCGCGCGCCATTGACCGGCTGGTCATTGGAATCAGTAAGCACGACGTAGCTCGGCAGATCGTTGTTTTCTGTTCCAAGCCCGTAGCTGACCCAACTCCCGAGTGAAGGCCGTCCGCCGATGATCGATCCGCTATTCATCTGCGCAACCCCGGCCGAGTGATTCACACCATCGCAAACGCAGGAACGGATGACACACAGGTCATCGGCGCATCCGGCGATGTGCGGCAGCCAGTCGCTCACCCACAAGCCGCTTTGCCCATGCTGCTTCCATTGGCGTTGGCAGGCGAGCAGCGGACTGTCCTCTTCGCCCATCGCGGTGAGGACGGAACCAAAGCTCTCCGGCAAACGTTGTCCTGCGAGCTTATTGAGCAGTGGCTTTGGATCAAAGGTATCGAGGTGACTCGGCCCGCCTTCCATGAAAAGAAAAATGACGCTCCGAGCGCGAGCTCGGTATTGAGCGCGGCCGGGTGGCAGCGCCGCGGTGGTGGTTGCTTGAGACCGATTCATGATGCCTGCCAGGGCCAGTGCGCCGAAGCCTGCGCCCGCCCGCAACAAAAAGTCGCGGCGAGAATGCAGGGTCTCGTAATGGGGCAGGCCGAGGCGGGTCCAGTTCATCGAGGCAGAACAATAGTCGATGAGAGAGGATCGTCCAGCGGGGGCCGTGTGGATGCGTTCTAATCTAGAGTCGCTGGGAGCAACTTTTTCGGGCGTGAGGGTTTTATGCTCAAACTCGTTCGACATGTCCGACCAGTCCGACAGCCTCTTTCCCGAGCACGGTGGCTACGCCAGGCTTCGCAGCTTTCAAGCGGCCCAGCTCGTTTACGACGCCACTCTCATTTTCTGCGACCGTTTCATCGAAAAGCGCTCCCGCACCCACGACCAGATGGTCCAGGCCGCGCGCAGCGGAGCGCAGAACATCGCGGAAGGCAGCATGGCGTCCGGAACTTCCAAGAAGACTGAACTCAAGCTGACCAACGTCGCGCGCGCCAGTCTTGAAGAACTGCTATTGGACTACCAGGATTATTTACGCCAGCGCGGGCTCCGTCAGTGGGCGAAGGATTCGCCCGAGGCGCTGGCGGTTCGTGGAAAGTACCGCGAGAACCAGTCGGACCAGTCGGACGGGTCGGACGGGTCGGACCGGTACAAACTCCGCACAGCGAGCGCGGAGGCGGCCGCGAATACGCTCATCTGCCTGGTCAACCAGGCTAGCTATCTGTTGGGGCGGCAGCTTCGAAACCTGGAACAGCAGTTCCTTGAGAAAGGTGGCTTTACGGAGCGGTTGCATGCTGCGCGGGTGAAGACGCGGTCCGACCAGTCCGACCGGTTCCGACCCGTCTGACGAGGTAGCCCGACCCAACTGCCCGCGCTGCGGCAAAGTGATGACCTTGCGCACGGCGCGCAAAGGCTCCCACGCCGGGCAACGCTTCTGGGGCTGCTCCGTCTATCCTGGCTGCACCGGCACCCGCGCGGCCGAGACATTCGCGCCGTCGGATCGCTTGCAGGCCGAGGGATTTCCGGCTAGCTAGGGCGCATGCCATGGCACGAAGTTCGTCAGTTTACGGATATCCAGTATCACAAGACTGAGGATGGCATCGCGAAGGTGACCATCAATCGGCCGAGGGTGCGCAATGCATTTCGGCCGTTGACCGTGAAGGAAATGATCGAGGCATTCGATTTAGCTCATGAGGACGCCGAAGTGGGTGTGGTGATTCTGACTGGGGCAGGGGACAAGGCGTTTTGTTCAGGGGGCGATCAATCGGTGCGCGGACATGCCGGTTACGTCAGCGAGGACGGCGTGCCGCGCCTCAATGTGCTCGAGTTGCAAAAAAAGATTCGCAGCATCCCAAAGCCGGTGATCGCCATGGTGGCGGGCTTTGCGATTGGCGGCGGTCATGTGCTGCACGTGGTATGCGACCTCACCATTGCCGCGGAAAACGCGCGCTTTGGACAGACCGGCCCGAAGGTCGGTTCGTTCGACGGCGGACTGGGTGCCAGTTACCTGTCGCGTATCGTGGGGCAGAAGAAGGCACGCGAGATTTGGTATTTGTGCCGGCAGTATGATGCGAAGCAGGCCTTGGAAATGGGCCTGGTTAATGCGGTGGTGCCGTTGAACAAGCTCGAGGCAGAGACGCTGAATTGGGCGCGTCAAATTCAGCAGCACAGTCCGCTGGCGATCCGCTGCCTCAAGGCGGCGCTGAACGCGGATTGCGATGGACAAATCGGACTGCTGGACCTGGCTGGCAACGCGACGCTTCTCTACTACATGAGTGAAGAGGCAAAGGAAGGAAAGAACGCGTTTCTCGAGAAGCGCGCGCCGGACTTTCAAAAATTCAAGCGCGTGCCGTGAAGTGGCGGCGTGGCGTCACTGGTTTAGCGCAGCCCGGCCGAAGACTCTGGCCGCGTCCATCGTGCCAGTGTGGGTCGGTTCCGCGCTGGCATGGAAACTGGCCGGGGTGGTCAATCCATGGCTGGCCTTTTGTGCGCTGGCGTCGGCCACCGCCATCCAGATCGCGGCCAATTTTTTCAACGACGTGCTCGATTTCAAAAAAGGCGCGGATACTGAGCAGAGGCTTGGTCCCTTGCGAATGACCGCAAGCGGTCTGCTCAGCCCAGCCGAGGTTATCGTGTTAAGTTTGGTCGCGCTGGGCGTTGCCTGCGTCTTTGCTCTACCCCTTATCGCGGCTCGAGGCTGGCCGATCCTTGCCATCGGTCTGCCGTCGCTTTACTTTAGTTTCGGCTATAGCGGCGGACCGTGGCCGCTGGCCTTTCGCGGGTTGGGTGAATTGTTTGTCTTCTTTTTTTTCGGAGTGGTGGCTGTAACGGGCTCGGTTTTTGTAAATACCGGCGAGTGGCACTGGTGGCCGTCGCTGCTTTGCGGCGCGCAAGTCGGGCTTTTTTCCACCGTGCTGATCGCGATCAACAACCTCCGTGACGTCGTCGAGGACGCTCGCTCAGCCAAGCGCACGCTCGCCGTGCGTTTCGGTATTCGGTTCGCGCGGTGTGAGATCGCCGCCTGTATCTTTGCGCCCTACGGGCTGGGACTGGCCTGGTGGCCTGCCTGGCTGGGGGCGTTCGTTCTACCGCTCCTAGGATTGCCGTTCTCTTGTTTTCTGGCGCGTCGAATTTTGATCACGGCGCCGTCGCGCGCGTACAATCAATTCCTCGCCCTGGCTGCGGCCCAGTTGCTCACATTCGCCATGCTGTTTAGTATCGCTGCGCTGATATGCTGAATTTGCACGAGCCGATCTTTTTTCACCGTTATACGTTGCGTTCGAAGCGCGCGTTGAGTCCGATCATTCAGCGCAGTGAGATTGAAGGCGCTCTGGTAAAGATTGGTCAGGGCTTCGGCTGCCTGCAGCCGTGGCCGGAATTGGGCGATCTGCCACTGGCGCGCCAGCTTTCCATTCTTGAAAAAGGCGGCCAGACCAGCCATCTCGACCGGCTGCGCATCTGTTGCAAAATCGATGGACTGGCTCGCAAGCTGAAACGCAACGAACTGGCTGAACTGAACATACCGCCAAGCCACGTGATTCATCCGGAACGCGGCAAAATTGTGAAGGTGAAATGCGGCGCTGATGTCAGGCAGGAAGCGGAGCGAATTGCCGGCATCGAAGCGGAAAAGCTTCGGCTCGATTTCAATGGCGCGTTGAGTGTCGCCCAGTTCCGCGAATTTGTTATACGGCTGGATTCCGCTACAATTCAACGCATCGACTTTGTGGAAGACCCCTTTGATGATCACCAATTCTGGTGGGATAAAGTGCAGCAGGAGCTTCCGTTCGATCTGGCGGCGGACCGGCAGCCGGTGCGGGCGCGGGTGAATGTGCTGAAGCCGGCCTGTGACGATATCAGAGAGTTTGCCGGCCGCGTCGTCTTCACCAGCTACATGGATCATCCGCTGGGGCAATTCTTCGCGGCGCGTGAGGCTTCTGCCTACTATGCCGGGCATCCGCAGCAGCGGGAATATTGCGGCCTGGCCACGCACACGCTGTTCGAGCCGGACGCCTTCCTCGAGCGGGTGCAATTGGACGGCGAGGGGCGTCTCCTCCCACCCTCGGGAACCGGACTTGGTTTCGATGACCTTTTGGAGTCGCTTCCGTGGCAAAAACTTCATTAAGTCCCTCATCAGAAAGGTTTTGGAAAAGCTCGGCACCGGCATCTTTCCTGAACCGGTGCTCGCTCGTCGATGATGAGGATTTGCTGGCGCATCCAGATGCTGGCGGCCTGATCTTTTTCCACACCTCGGGTTCGGCAGGCGGTCCGAAAGTCGTCGCTCTCACGCGCGAGGCGCTACTGGCGTCAGCGGATGGGGTCAATGCGTTTCTGGGCGTGTCGGCAGAGGACCGATGGCTGCGGGTGCTCCCGATTTTTCACGTCGGCGGATTTAGCATTCACGCTCGAGCCTGGCTGAGCCAGACGCCGCTTTGGTGCGACGATGAAAAGTGGAACCCCGAACGGTTTGCCTCGCAATGTCATGCGCGCAGAATCACGCTCACTTCGCTGGTTCCTGCGCAGGTGCATGATCTGATGACAGCGAAATTGCCGGCCCCCTCCTCACTGCGTGCGGTCATTGTAGGCGGCAGCGAATTGCGTCCGGCGCTTTGGCACCGCGCCCTCGAGCTGGGCTGGCCGCTGCTGACCAGTTATGGCCTTACCGAAGCGGGTTCGCAGGTCGCGACCTTGCAGCCAGGGCACGACGACCCCGGTGAGTTGAGCGTGCTCGATCATTGGGAGGTCCGGCTCTCAAAACGCGGTTCGCTCTGCCTGAAGGGCGCGGCTTTGTTTTTCTGTTACTTTGTGAGGCAAGACGGCCGGTGGGTCAGCCAGCGCACAGGAGAATGGTTCGAGACCACGGACCGCGTTCGGTTGCGTGAGAATGGGGGCCGCCGCAGGCTGCGCTTTCTTGGCCGCCGGGACCGGGTGATCAAGATATTGGGCGAGGCTGTGGATTTGGACCAGCTCGAGGCCCGCCTGGCGGACCTCGCGACGAGTCTTAACATCATGGGCCGCGCGAGACTGCTGAGCGTCCCGGATGAACGCAGGGAACACACCCTCGTGCTGGAATACGAGGCGGGCATCGAAGGGCCAGCATTGCTGCGCGCCTTCAACGATGGGCTGCCCCGTTTCGCTCAAGCTCAAGGCGCCCGTGAAACGCCAAAAATCCGCCGTTCGCCGTTGGGAAAACCCATGGCATAGGTGGCGTATGCGAACGCTGCTCAGGAACGCCCGCGTGATTTCACCAGGAATCGATGCGCCGGGAATGTCCATTTTGATCGAGCACGGGCGTATCGCTTCGGTCAATCGGGACCTCACTGAGGCCGACGATGAAACCGATTGCAACAGAGCCATGGTCTTGCCGGGTTTCATCGATATTCACACTCACGGGGGGGCGGGAAGCGATGTCAGCGACGGCAATCTCGAGGCCGTTCGCTCCGTCGCCAGGGCGAAGTTGCGCGAGGGTGTGACCACTTTTCTTCCCACCACGCTCACCCTTCCTCACGATGAGTTGGTTGCCGCGGCGCGTGCGGTCGCGGCCTATCGCCGCCAGCCGGATTTTGCGAAAGCTCCCGGGATGCATGTCGAGGGACCGTTCATCAATCCGAAATGCGTCGGTGCGCAAAACCCCGCCTTTGTCAGGCCGCCGAGCGCGGCCGAAATCTTCGAGCTGAACAGCATCGCTCCGGTGGCGATCGTTTCCATGGCCATCGAGATGCCCGGCGGCATGGATTTCGTCAGGGAAATGGCAGCGGCGGGAATCATCACCAGCTTGGCCCATACCGCAGCCACGTTCGCGCAGTTTCAAGAGGCTAAGAGGGCGGGCTTGCGGCATCTCACTCATTTTTGCAATCAGATGACGCCGCTCCATCATCGTGAGATCGGCATCGTAGGCGCCGGCCTCGTCGACACCGACGTGATGATCGAGCTGATCTGCGACACCATCCATGTCTGCCCGGAAATGATTGCGCTCGCCTTGAATTACAAATCGCCGCGACAATTCATGCTCATCACCGATTCCATGGCAGCCTCATGGATCGGTGATGGAGAAACACGCATCGGCGGATTGCGCGTTACGGTCAAAGAGGGCCAGGCGCGCCTCGACTCAGGCACCCTCGCCGGCAGCACCCTGCGTTACAACCACGGCCTTCGAAACTTCCATCAAATCACCGGCCTGCCATTGGCAGACCTCGTGCAAACCACCTCATGGAACCAGGCGCGATCGCTCGGTTTTGAAGGAGTGGGGAAAATTGAGCCGGGCTTCGCGGCGGATCTCGTCATGCTCGATGACGACTTCGAGGTGAAGGCGACTTTCGTGAATGGAGAGGTACGATTCCGCTGCTGAACCGGCCGCAGACTTTCAGTCCTCTGCGAAGAACGGTTCCATTTTGTAACAGCGGAATTTTTGTTTTCAGGCATCAATGGCGCCGTATTATCCGCGCGAACCGCAAACCACCAACCACAGCGAAGGAGACATCACCATGGGACTCATGGATTTCATCAAGGGCGAACTCATCGAGATTATCGAATGGACCGATGATTCACGCGACACCCTCTCGTGGCGATTTCCTGACGAGGACAAGGAAATCAAGAATAATGCCCAGTTGATCGTGCGCGAATCCCAGATCGCCCAATTCGTATACCTTGGGCAGTTCGGAGACACGATGGGGCCGGGAAAGCATACTCTGACCACAGAAAACATCCCGATTCTGACCACGCTCAAAGGCTGGAAATACGGGTTCAACTCTCCCTTCAAAGCGGACGTTTACTTTGTCAGCACGAGACTGTTCACCGGGAACAAATGGGGAACGTCGAATCCCGTGATGCTCAGAGACAAGGATTTTGGCGTGGTGCGCCTGCGGGCCTTTGGGACTTATGATTTCCGGATTGCCGAGCCGAGGCTATTCCTCAAGGAAGTGGCGGGAACCGATCAGCATTTCCGTCTCGATGAATTTGCCGAGACAATGCGCTCGCGCATCGTCAGCGTTTTCACCGATGCTTTGAGCACGGCACAAGTGCCGGCGCTGGATGTGGCGAGCCGCTACATGGAAGTGGGAGACGCGCTCCTGCCGGTGATCAACCCGATCGTGATGGCGAAGTATGGACTCGAAATCACGAGTTTCATCTTGGAGAATGTTTCTGTGCCGCCGGAGGTCGAGGCGGCGATCGACAAACGTTCGAGCATGTCAGTGGTGGGGAACCTGAACGAGTACGTGAAGTTTCAGATGGCGCAAAGCATGACCCATGGGGAAGGGGCGGGAGGAGCGGCTGCCGTGCCGGCGCAAATGGCGATGGGGTTTGGGCTGGCGCAACAAATGATGCAAGGAATGCAACAACACCCGGGGGGAAGCGGGCAACCCCCGCCTTTGCCCGGACAGTCTGCGCCCGCGGCCGCACCGGCGGGCGACCTGCTTTCGCCAGCGCAGGTGGCCCAGATTTTGGGAGTCAGCGAGGACGACGTGATGGCCACCATTCAGAAGGGTGAGTTGAAAGGCAAACAAATCGGATCCTCCTGGCGCATCACCCGTTCGGCGCTCGACGCTTTTTTGGCGCAATAATCCGCCGGCGATGCCAGACGTCACCGCGCTGCGCAAGCATCCCTGTCCGAAATGCGGCGGGGATGCCGAATGGAACCCGGCGTTGCAGGCGCTGGCATGTCCTTACTGCGGGGAGGTGCTCCCATGGAAGCCGGGCGATGACACCCTCGGTGAGTCAATTCGCGAGCACGATTTGCTCGAAGCACTCGGCAACGCCACCGTGGAAGAGCGCGGATGGCGCGAAGAAAAAAAGAGCGTCAAGTGCCAAAGCTGCCAGGCAATTTCCGTTTTCGATCCCCAGCGCGTGGCGCAACGCTGCGAATTCTGCGGTTCGCCGTCCATCGTGGCCTACGAAGAGACGAAGGACGCGATAACGCCAGAGAGTTTGCTCCCGGTCAAACTGAGCCAGCCGCAAGTCCGTGATGCGCTTCGCAAATGGTATCAGACGCGGTGGTTTGCTCCAGACCGGTTAAAGAAGGCCGCGCTCACAGATACCCTGCATGGTATTTACCTGCCCTACTGGACCTTCGATGCCCATATCCACGCCGATTGGACCGCCGAATCCGGACATTACTATTATGTCACCGAGTCCTACACCGACTCGAACGGCCAGCGACGCACCAGGCAGGATCGTCGGGTCCGGTGGGAGCCGAGTGCCGGCGAACTCGAGCATTTCTTTGACGACGACCTCGTTCCCGGCACGACCGGAGTGCGGCTCGATTTGCTGCGCAAAGTCGAGCCGTTTCCCACGTCGGATCTCAAGCCCTACGATCCCGCGTTTGTCCGCGGCTGGACGGTCGAGCGTTATCAAGTCGGACTCGAGCCAGCCGCCGACATGAATTTTCAGCAGATGGAAAACGCCGTGCGCTCGATGTGCGCCCAGCAAGTTCCCGGCGACACCCACCGCAATCTCGAAGTGCAGACCCGCTACCAGGGACGCACCTTCAAACACATCCTCGTCCCGATATGGCTCGTCACCTACACCTACGGCCCAAAAGTCTTTCAGATCATCATGAATGGGTACACCGGCCAAATCGCCGGTGAGCGCCCGACCAGTTGGATCAAGGTCTTCTTCTACATCATCCTCCCCGCGATCATTCTGCTCATCATTTTCCTAATGATGCAAAGATAGTGGCATCAGCCGCTGGCTGATGAGTTGCTGGCGCCGCTGGCGCCTGGGCTTCACCAGCGGGCCGCCACTGCCCCCATTCGGAAAAAAATGGCGGTTTCTCCTTGCGCGGAGGCGAAAAGTCCCTAGTTTCCGCGCTCCTTCCTGATCCGGCCAATTCTCACAGCGGCTGTTTCATAGGATTTATCGGGACGCGCTCCGGAAAAGAGGCGCTTGGTCTTCAACGGCTTTCGCAACTGCCCGCGCTGACGTGTCCCGCTTCATCTTCCGATCTTCGGAGGAGCCAAGGCCGGACACGTTTTTTTGCATGCCAACAATTCAACAACTCGTCAGAAAAGGGCGCAGCCCAGCGCGCTACAAATCGAAGTCGCCGGCGCTCAATGATTGCCCGGCGAGACGCGGTGTCTGCCTGCAGGTCATGACCCGCACGCCGAAAAAGCCGAACTCAGCATTGCGCAAGGTCTGCAAGGTTCGCCTGACCAATGGTTACGAAGTCATCGCCTACATCGGCGGTGAAGGACACAATTTGCAGGAGCATTCCATCGTATTGGTGCGCGGCGGAAGGGTCAAAGACCTGCCCGGCGTGCGCTACCATGTTGTCCGCGGCGCGTTGGACTGTTTGGGCGTGGATAAGCGCAAAAGAAGCCGCTCGAAATATGGCGCCAAACGACCGAAAGCCGGCAGTGCCGCCGCTCCCGCCAAAGCCAAGAAATAGCCAATCCAGCTGTGGTTTTCCCGACTCACTGACTCTCTCACTCACTGACTCACTGACTTCTTCCTGACTTCCCCATGGCCCGCCGCAAACGCGTTTACAGAAAGCCCGAGCTGCACGATTCGCGCTACGACTCGCCGCTCGTGGCACGCTTCATCAATAAAATCATGGGGCGTGGAAAAAAATCGCTGGCCGAGCGCATCGTTTACTCCGCGATCGACAAGGTCAACGAAGCGGCCAATATGGTTGATCCGCTCGAGATTTTCACGCGGGCGGTGGAAAACGCCAAACCGCGACTGGAAGTGAAGTCGCGCCGGGTCGGCGGCGCCACTTACCAAGTTCCGCTCGAAGTGGCCGCCGAACGTTCGGAATCGCTGGCCATTCGCTGGATTATCAACTTCGCGCGTTCCCGCAAAGGCACACCGATGTGGACGGCATTGGCGAACGAGCTTCGCGACGCCGCGTCGGGACAAGGAAACGCGATTCGCAAGCGTGACGACGTTCACAAAATGGCGCAGGCCAACCGGGCTTTCGCACATTTCCGCTGGTAACCAAACCCTCTTGTACCATGTCCGCCCTCCTCTCAGCCGAGAAAAAAGCCAGTGATGATCGCAATCATCCTGGACGTTCCTTCCCGCTCGATCGCACCCGCAACATCGGCATCGCGGCGCATATCGACGCCGGCAAAACCACCCTGACTGAGCGCATTCTTTTTTACACCGGCATGATCCACAGGATTGGCGAGGTGCATGACGGCGCTGCCACGACCGACTGGATGGAGCAGGAAAAGGAACGCGGCATCACGATCACGTCGGCCGCCGTTTCCACCAAGTGGAAGCAGCTTCCGAACGACGGCGTCTACAAGGCATTCGAGAATATTGAACAGCGGATCAATATCATTGATACGCCTGGGCACGTTGATTTTACGGCCGAGGTCGAACGTTCACTGCGCGTTCTCGACGGTGCCGTCGCGGTGTTCTGCGGAGTGGCGGGTGTGCAACCGCAATCCGAAACCGTCTGGCGCCAGGCCAACAAATACGGCGTGCCGCGCATCGCGTTCGTCAACAAGATGGATCGGGTCGGAGCGAACTTTAACCATGTCGTCACCGACATCCGGGAAAAGCTGCGCGCCAATGCTCATCCCATCCTCATTCCCATCGGCGCGGAAGATCAGCTCAAGGGCCAGATCGACGTCGTCAACAAAAAGGCAATTCTTTATTCGGACAGCGACAAAATCGGCTCCACCTACGAAGTCGCGGACCTGGATGCCGCCCAGAAGGCGATTGCCGACACCGCTTACGACAGCCTCGTTCAGGCACTGTGTGATGTGGATGACGAAATGGGCATGCTGTTTCTCGAGGAGAAGCCGATTACCGTGCCCGACGTGAAGGCCGCCCTGCGCCGTGCCACCGTCGGCAACAAGCTCGTTCCGGTCGTGGGCGGTTCCGCCTTTAAAAACAAGGGCGTGCAATACTTGCTGGACGCCGTCATTGATTACCTGCCGAATCCTTTGGATATCCTGCCGGCGCGCGGACATAGCGCCATTAATCCCGAGGAAGAGGTCGAAATTGTTGCCAGCGACCGCGAACGATTTGTCTCGCTCGCGTTCAAACTTTGGTCGGACAAATTTTTCGGCAAGCTCGTTTTCTTCAGGGTCTATAGCGGCATGGTTTCCAAAGGGGATACCGTTTATAACCCGAGAACCCGCAAAACCGACCGCATTGGCCGCCTGATTCAGATCCAGGCTGACAAGCACACCGATATCGACACCTGCTATGCCGGTGATATTGCTGCCATCGTCGGCATCAAGAACGTCACTACTGGCGACACCATCACTGAAGAGGATCACGAAGTTCTGCTCGAGCCGCCGACGTTTCCAGACCCGGTCATCAGCATGGCCATCGAGCCAAAGACCAAGGTTGACCAGGAGAAAATGGGGATGTCGTTGCAGCGGCTCTCTGAAGAGGATCCCACGTTCCGTGTTTTCACCAATCAGGAAACCGCGCAGACAATCATCGCGGGAATGGGTGAACTACACCTCGAAATCATCCGCGACCGGATGCTGCGCGAGCACAAGGTCGAGACCAATGCCGGCAAGCCGCAAATTGCTTATCGCGAGACGATCACCCAGCCCGCCGACGGCGAAGGAAAGCTGATCAAGCAATCCGGCGGCCGCGGCCAATACGGCCACGTCATTCTGAAGGTGACTCCGAACGAGAAGGGCAAAGGCCTGACCATCGAGAACAAGGTCGTCGGCGGCACCATCCCCAAGGAGTACATCAACCCCTGCTTCGCAGGCGTCGAGGAGGCCGTTCTCAATGGCATCATCGCCGGCTATCCGGTGGTGGACCTGCACGTCGATATTCTTGATGGCAGTTACCACGAGGTGGACTCGAGCGAGCAGGCATTTAAAATGGCGGCCATTTTTGCGCTCAAGGACGGGTTGAAGAAGGCAAAATGCATTCTCCTCGAGCCGATCATGAAAGTCGAAGTGGTGACCCCGGAGAACAATCAAGGCGACATCATGGGCGACCTCAATCGCCGCCGCGGTCGCATCAGCGGCATCGAAACGAAGAACCAACTCGCTGCGGTGAAAGCTGACGTGCCGCTGGCAGAGATGTTCGGCTATTCGACCGACGTGCGCACGATGTCATCGGGACGGGCCAGCTACACCATGGAGCCCAGTCACTTCGAGGAAGTGCCGCGCAATATTGTGGAAAAGATCGTCGAGCAGCGCGGCGGCAAAAAGGAGTCAACCTAACCATATCAATGGATTCCCAACGAATTCGCATCCGCCTTCGGGCTTACGATTGCCGCGTGTTAGACCGTTCGGTACAAGAGATTGTCGAGACCGCCAAGCGCACGGGCGCCAAGGTGGCCGGCCCGATCCCGCTGCCCACCCGGATCGAAAAGTTCACCGTTAATCGGTCGCCGCATGTGGACAAGAAGTCGATGGACCAGTTCGAACTGCGTACTCACAAGCGATTGCTCGATATCGTCGATCCCACGGCGCGCACGGTCGACGAACTCAAGAAACTGAACCTTCCCGCAGGCGTCGATATCACCATCAAGATTTAAACTGTTCCCTGCCACTGTCGAAGAATGCAAGGAGGCGACTCATGAGCTTAGGACTTCTCGGTAAAAAGATCGGTATGACCCGTGTTTACAACGACAAAGGTGAAGTTGTGCCGGTGACGGTCATCGATGTCAGTGAGAATGACATCATTCAAGTCAAGACCGCTGATACCGACGGTTACGCAGCGGTTCAGGTGGGGTTTGTCAATGCCAGGGAAAAGCATGTCAGCAAGCCCGAGCAGGGCCATTGCAAAAAGCACAAAGTCGAGCTGAAGCGCTTTGTGCGCGAGTTTCGCCTTGAGGATGGCGACGCGGCTCCTGGGTCAGGTGACAAATTAAGCGCTGATCTTTTCAAAAAGGGGCAGTTCGTTGACGTGATCGGGTTGACCAAAGGGCGGGGGTTCCAGGGCGTGGTCAAACGCTATCGGTTCGCCGGACAGCCCGCCTCGCATGGTTCGATGATGCATCGCCGCACGGGATCAATTGGCTGCCGGCTCACCCCGGGGCGCGTTTGGAAAAACCAGAAGATGCCTGGCCACATGGGCCAGCGGCAGCGCACGATTCAGAATCTTGAAGTCGTCGAAGCGCGAGTGGATGACAACGTCCTGCTGATCAAAGGGAGTTTTCCCGGCGCCAAGGGTGATTTGGTCGTGATCCGCCCGGCTAAAAAGAAACCCGCCGCCTGACTGCAACCCTCACCGCCATGGCCAGCACTCTCACATTGGAAGCCGCGCGCGAAGCGAACATCAAGCTGCTCGACAAGCCACAGCGCGCCTCGCAGGCCGTGCATGATGTGGTGGTCGCTCTTCGCGCCAACCGGCGCTCGGGCACCGCCAATACCAAGACTCGCAGCGAACTCCACAAGCCGGACAAAAAGCCCTGGCGGCAAAAAGGGACTGGGCGCGCCCGAGCCGGCACCGTCAACAGCCCGCTCTGGCGGGGAGGCGCCGTCATTTTCGGCCCGAAGCCGCGCGATTATTCGAAGAAGGTCAATCGCACTACCCGCCGTCTCGCGCTGGCCGCCGCGCTTGGTGCCCGGATTGAAGCGGGCGACGTCATCAGCGTGGCGGATTTTGCGGTCTCCGATGGCAAAACAAAAAGCTTTGTTCGTGAAGTCGCGGCCCTCACGGATGCCAGAAAGGTTCTCATCGTTGGAGCTGCCTTTGACGAAAAAACATACCTCGCCGGACGCAATCACAGTGCCTCGCTGCTGATGACGGCCCACGAGGTGAACGTCGAACATCTTCTCCAATTTCCGAAAATCATCATCACCAGCGACGCCTTGCCGGTGCTCGCCGAACGGACCGCCTGAGAGTTTTCAACAGTTTCATAAGCCATGGAAAATCTCTCCCACGTCATCAAAACCATCCGCTTGAGCGAAAAGGCGACTCTGCTTGGCGAGCGCAACAACAGCTACGTCTTCGAAGTGGACCCGAAAGCGACCAAACCCGAAATCGCCCAGGCGGTGCGGGCCGCCTTTGGCAAAAAGGTTGTCTCCGTAAACACCGCCAATTTTGCTGGCAAGGCGCGGCGTCAGCGAACGGTTCAGTTCGGCCGAACCAGCCGATGGAAAAAGGCCATCGTTAAACTCGCACCGGGCGAGAAGATCGATCTCACCTAGGATTTTTGCGCGAAACCCGAAGCACAATTTCTCACATGGCTCTCAAGACATTCAGACCATTGACCCCTTCGAACCGCTACAAAGAGTGGCCTTCGTTCGATGAGATCACCCAGGCGACGCCTGAGAAGACGCTCTGCGTCACGCTGAAGAGATCGGGCGGGCGAAACAACACCGGCCGCATCACCTGCCGGCATATCGGCGGCGGGCACAAACGCAAATACCGGCTGGTCGATTTCAAACGCCAGCGTCCGGAACCAGCCAAGGTCATTTCGGTGGAATACGATCCGAATCGTTCGGCACGCATTGCGCTCACCCAATACCCGGACGGCACCAAGACTTACATCCTCGCCCCGAGCGGCCTGAAAGCGGGCATGACGGTCCAGGCCGGCGACAAAGCGGCCCCAGCCCTTGGCAATTCCCTTCCGCTCAGCCGCATCCCGCTGGGCACCCAAATCCATAACATCGAGATCGAACCCGGGCGCGGCGGCAAGATCGCGCGCAGTGCCGGCCAAGCCGCCATCCTGAACAACCGCGAGGGTAACTTTGCGTTGATCAAGATGCCTTCGGGCGAACTGCGCCGCATCAATGTCCGGTGCATGGCCACGGTCGGGCAGGTCGGCAACATCGAGCACATGAATGTCGTCTCCGGCAAAGCCGGGCGCACCCGCTGGCTCGGAGTCCGCCCGACGGTGCGCGGCATGTGCATGAACCCGGTCGACCACCCAAACGGCGGCGGCGAAGGCAAATCGAAATCAGGCGGCGGCCGGCAGCACTTGAAAAGCCCATGGGGCCACGTCAAAGGACAAAAAACCCGCAAACGCAAGAAGGCCAGCAGCAAGCTTCTCGTCGAGCGCCGGAAAAAGTAATCCGCTCGCCTCCTAACATCATCACTTCATGGGACGCTCACTCAAAAAAGGACCCTTTCTTCAGCAAAAACTGCTGACCAAAATCGACAAGCTCAACGAGGGCAATCAAAAGCGGCCGATTAAGACCTGGTCGCGCGCCAGCATGATTACGCCGGATTTTGTCGGCCACACGTTCATGGTGCATAACGGCAAGGATTTTATCACCGTCTATGTGACCGAAAACATGGTCGGGCACCGTCTGGGAGAGTTCAGTCCCACCCGCAAATTCATCGCTCACGGGAGCCACACCGCGAAGGCAGCCAAGTAACCGCCAGACGCTCCCAACCTTTTTCTCAGATGTATCGCCGCCTGACAACCGCTGCTTGCTGCTCCCTGGCCAGTTTTCTGTCCGTGGCGGGCGCCGTGGCGTTGCGGGGGCAGGATTCATTTGAAGCCGCCGAGACGCAAGCCGCCCTCAAAGCAGCTCTCGGCCAGGTAAAGGAATTGCAACTGCAACTCGAACGCGAACGCGAAGCCAACCGAGCCATCACCGCTCAGGCGGCCGCCGCCAACGCCGAAGCTAAATCCGCCCGCGATGAACTGGCTCAGTTTCGCATCCGAACCGAAGCACTTGGAAGCGGGGCAATTGGGGAAGCTCGGGAACTCGATAAGCGACTTCTTGACGCGGTCAGCGATTTGCGCCTGGCCCGCGAGGAAACCAGCAGATTGTCGGAACGTCTCCTTCGCCTGACCGAAGCGGTGACCACGTTTTTTAAGGCGCCCGAAGCAGAAAAGCCCGCCTTGCGCCAGGCGATCGAGACCGAGCTCGCGGCCGCCGGGAAAGTCAACGAGGCGCCCAAAGAAGAGACAGCAAGCCGAATCGAGACCAGCCAGGTGGTCAGTATTCAGCCCGAACACAAGCTGGTCGTGATCAATGCCGGGAACCGAACCGCATTGAAGGTCGGCACTCCGCTTCGACTCTACCGCCATGACCGGCCTGTGGCCAATGCGCTTGTCGTCGAGGTGCGGGGAAAAATCAGCGGAGCCCTGGTCACTTCCACTACCATCGCAGACGACTTCCCCAAGGTCGGCGACAGCATCCGGATCGACCCCACCAAAAACTGAAATTTTATCATGGAAGTTCGAGCCATTGCCAGAGAACAACGGATTTCGCCGATGAAGGCGCGCGAAGTCGCGCGTGAGATTCAGGGGCTCGCGGTTTCGCGGGCTTTGGATATCTGCCGGTTCACGCCAAAGAAGGCGGCCCGTTTCGTCGGCAAGACGCTGCGGAGCGCCATTGCCAACGCCGAGCACAATCACGAACTGGAAATCAATGCTCTTGTGGTCAAGACCGCGGTGGTTGGTGAAGCGCGCGCGCTCAAGCGGAGCGTTCCGCGCGCTCGCGGATCGGGATCAGTCATCAAACGCCGGAGCAGCCACATCACGATCGTCCTTTCGGACGAAATCAAACTTCCCGCCCGCGAAGAACGTTCCGCCTCGGGAAAGAAACCCCGCAAGAAGCGCGCCCCCTCAAAAAAGGAGAGCGCACACGACCCCTCGAAAGAAACCGCCGGCAAGGACGCCGAATAAACATCCAATCCAACACCCCCTCATTTTCCCATGGGACAAAAAGTCAATCCGGTCGGTTTTCGCCTCGCAGTCGCCAAAGACTGGCGCTCGAAATGGTTCGCCAGCAAACAGGAGTTTCCGGAGAACCTGCATAGCGATCTGAAAATCCGCGCCTACCTCAAAGAGAAACTTTCCTTTGCGGCGGTCTCAAAGATTCTCATCGAGCGCGCCTGGAACAGCGTGCGCGTTACGCTTTTTACGGCCCGTCCCGGTCTGGTCATCGGCAAAAAAGGCGCCGAAATCGAACGCATGAATGCGGATATTTCCGCGCGCTGCGGCGGCAAGCAGGTCAAGATCGATATTTATGAAATCAAGCAGCCGGAGCTTGACGCACAGCTCATAGCGGAGAATGTCGCCCTCCAGCTGGAACGCCGGATCGCTTTTCGCCGCGCCATGAAGCGGGCTGTGCAGACGGCGATGGAATTTGGAGCTCAAGGGATCCGGATTCGCAGTGCAGGCCGCCTGGCTGGTTCGGACATCGCGCGCGCTGAATGGTATCGGGAAGGCAAAGTCCCGTTGCAAACACTCCGCGTTCCCATCGATTACGGCTTTGCCGAGGCCCAGACGGTCTATGGGATTATCGGCGTGAAATGTTGGTTGACCCGCAAGGATGAAGACGAAAACGCCCAGAAACGTGAAAGCCGCAGCCGCGGACGTGAGCCCGTTGAAGTCAAGGCGTAGTCCGCCGCCGCAACCGTCAACCACAACCCTTTAACCTCTCTCACAGGATTCCCGGCTTATGGCCTTGATGCCCAGCAGAACCAAGTATCGCAAATCTCAGCGCGGCAGCCGCTCTGGGAATGCGACTCGCGGCACCAATGTCGATTTTGGCGAGTTTGGCCTGCAGGCTCTCGAACGCGGCTGGATCACCAGCCAGCAAATCGAAGCCTGCCGGGTCGCGATCAACCGGCACCTCAAGCGCAAAGGCAAGGTCTGGATCCGGATTTTTCCTCACAAGCCAATCACCTCCCGCCCGCCGGAAACCCGCATGGGCAAAGGCAAGGGCCCGCCCGAATTCTGGGTCGCCGTGGTGCGGCCAGGGTTGGTGCTCTTCGAAGTCGGCGGGGCCACCGAATCCATCGCCAAGGACGCCTTCCGCCTCGCCGCCGCCAAGCTGGGAATTCGATGCCGGTTCCTGCGGCGCGATAGCCACCCGCAATAAACCCCTTTTAAACCTCCCGCGAACGATGAAAACCAAGGCACTGAAAGAGCTTTCCGTGGACGAGCTGGCCCGCCAGTCCGTCGAGCTCCGCCACGAGACCATGAACCTGCGGGTGCAGCAGGCGAGCGGGCAACTGGAAAATCCTGCCCGGATTCGCATCGTTCGCCGGGAGATCGCACGCATTCATACCCTGCTCGCCCTTCGTCGCCGTCAGCCCTCCAAATAATCTTTCCGCATGAGCGAAGAACCCGCCCAGAATCAAACAACCTCGCCGCCTGCCGAAAAGCGCGCTCTGCGCAAGACGCGCGTCGGTGTCGTTGTCTCCGCAAAAATGAACAAGACCATTGTGGTCGAGGTGATTCGGCGCGTTCCGCATCAGAAATTCAAAAAGATCGTGAAACGCACCTCCACGTTTTACGCTCACGATGACAAAGCGGAAGCCAAAGAAGGTCAAAAGGTCCGCATCGTGGAAACGCGGCCGATCAGCAAACTGAAGCGCTGGCGTCTCGTCGAAGTGCTGACTCACTGAGATGGAAACTTTTAACCGTAGAAGGAGACACTGACATGGTCCAGATGAGAACCCGTTTGATCGTGGCCGACAACACCGGCGCGCGAATGGCCCGCATGATCGGGGTGCTCGGGAAGGCCACACGCTTCGCGCGCGTCGGTGATATCATCACCTGCAACGTACGGGAAGCCGCGCCCACGGGCAGCGTCAAGAAAGGCGAAGTGGTCACCGCGGTCATTGTCCGCACCACCCAGCCAGTCAGGCGCGCCGATGGCTCCTATCTCCGCTTCGACCACAACGCCGTCGTTATCATCGACAAAAAGGATCAGAATCCCAAAGGCACACGCATTTTCGGCCCCGTGGCGCGCGAATTGCGCGAAAAGAACTTCATGAAAATCATCTCCCTCGCCCCTGAGGTGCTGTAACATGCTTCGCATCAAGACACACGTCCGCAAGGGCGATCAAGTCGTCGTCATCTCCGGCAACCACAAGGGGGCTACGGGCAAGATTCTGCAGGTATTCCCCGATAAAAGTCGTGTGATCATCGAGCGAGTTCACATGATCAAGAGACATCAAAAGAAAACCCAACGCTACCCTGAAGGCGGAATTATTGAGCGTGAAGGCACCGTGCACATTTCCAATGTGAAGGTGGTCGAGAAAGGCGCGGACAAAAAGAAAGAATCCCCGAAGAAGACGAAGACCAAGACCAGGACCAAAAAAATAAAAGGCTCTCAAACTTCGATCCTATGATCCCCGCACTGCAAAAACATTATAAAGAGCATGTCATCCCGGCGCTTCAGCAGAAGCTCGGTTACAAAAACGTGCACCAGATTCCCAGGATCGAAAAGGTGATCATCAACTGTTCGGTCGGAAAGGAAGCGGATCGCAAGGTGGCGGTCGAAGACGCTTCCGCAGACCTCGCCCGCATCACCGGCCAGCGCCCGGTCGTGACCCGGTCGAAAATCGCCATTTCCAATTTCAAACTGCGGGCTGGTGAGCCGATTGGAGTCAAAGTCACGCTGCGGGGCCGCAATATGTACGAATTCCTCGAACGCCTGGTCCGGGTGGCCATTCCCGTCATCCGTGACTTCCGGGGGGTGAGCACCCGCTCGTTCGACGGTCGCGGAAATTACACCCTCGGAATCAAAGACCATACGATTTTCCCGGAAATCGAACTGGACAAAATCAAGCGCAACATGGGTTACGACATTTCCATCGTCACGACGGCAAACAATGATAACGAAGCCCGCGAACTCTTGCGGGAATTCGGGGTGCCTTTCCGACGCAGTTCGACTGATCAACAAGCCGCTTAAACAGGCTTCCTAATTTACCATGTCCGCTTTGACTGACCCTATTGCCGACTTCCTGGCGCGCTTCAAGAATTCGACCCGCGCGCGGCAGGAGAGCTTTGCCGCGCCTTATTCACGCCTCAAGGCCGAGATCGCGCGCATACTTCAGGAGGAAGGTTATATCTGGGGTTACGACGTTGATACTTCAGGGGCTTTCCCGCAGCTCGTGGTCAAAAACAAATATGATGGAAGGGCGCCCGCGTTGACCGATCTTCGCCGCATCAGCAAGCCGGGCCGCCGCCATTATGTGGGATCGGCCGAACTCCCCAGGGTCATCAAAGGTTTCGGCATTTCGATCCTTTCGACCCCAAAGGGTGTCATGACCGGCGCCCGGGCTCGACGCGAGCACGTGGGCGGAGAGTACCTCGCTCAAGTCTGGTAAATTTGAATTTCTGCGCATAACATGTCACGAGTAGGAAACAAAGTCATCACCCTGCCACCCAAGGTTTCTCTGAAAACGGACGCCGCCGGGCGGATCACCGTCGAGGGGCCCAAAGGGAAGCTGGAATGGAATCTGCCGCAGGGAATTCAACTGCAGCAACAGGACAATGCTGTTCATTTGAAAAGGACCAATGAGGACCGGCAGGCAAAGGCTTTGCACGGCACAACACGCGCTCTCATCAATAACCTGGTCAAAGGCGTTAGCGACGGCTTCGTCAGGGATCTCGAGATTCAAGGGGTGGGTTTTCGCGCCTCCGTAAAAGGGAGCAATTTGGACCTCAGCATCGGACGGAGTCACGAGCTCCTGCACCCCATACCCCCGGGCATTAAAGTCACTGTAAGCGAAAACACCCGGATTCGCGTTGAAGGCACTGACAAACAATTGGTCGGGCAATTTGCCGCCGACGTGCGGAGTTACTACCCGCCCGAGCCCTACAAAGGCAAGGGCATTCGTTATGCGGGAGAGTATGTGCGCCGCAAAGCAGGCAAGAGCGTTCAGTAACAAACTTTTATCAGGAGGGTTCCATGCCACAGTATCTTCGCAAACAAGCGCATCGCACCATTCATCGGCGCATTCGGCGCAAACTCAGCGGCACTCCCGAGCGGCCGAGGCTGGCCGTGCATTTCTCAGGGTACCACGTTTATGCCCAGATCATTGATGACAGCAAGGGCGCGACGATGGCCGCCGCTTCGACCCGGGAAAAGGGCAGCTCACGAAAAGGCGCCAACGTTGCGGCAGCCACTGTTATTGGCCAGTTGATTGCGGAGCGAGCCCGGGAAAAGAACGTCAGCCGCGTGGTTTTTGACCGCGGCGGATTCATTTACCACGGCAAAGTAAAAGCGCTTGCTGATGCGGCGCGTCAAGCCGGCTTGCAGTTTTAACCAAACATCATGAGCAGACCCTTTACCGCCCGAAACCCTTCCTCGGATCGCGACAGCGACTCCTCGCCGTTTATCGACAAGGTGGTTTTTATCAACCGGTGCGCCAAAGTGGTCAAAGGCGGCCGGCGCTTCAGTTTCAGCGCGCTCGTCGTCTCCGGAGATCGAAAAGGACAGGTTGGCTACGGCTTCGGCAAAGCCAATGAAGTTTCTGATGCCATAAAGAAAGCCACCGAGTCGGCGAAGAAAGACCTGCAAAAGGTAGCTCTTCGCGAAAACACCATTCCGCATGAAACCTACGGAGAATTTGGCGGCGGCAAAGTTCTGCTCCGGCCGGCGAGTCCCGGCACCGGGATTATTGCCGGCGGCGGGGTGCGCGCTGTCCTCGAGGCGGCCGGAGTCAAAGACATTCTTGCCAAAAGTCTGGGCTCAAAGAACCACGCCAATGTCGTCAAGGCCACCCTCTCGGCACTCGTCAAGCTGAGGCATCGCGACCAGATTTACCGGGCTCGAGGAAAACGCATCCCCGAACAAAAGGCTCTCTAAGGGACCGGTTTTTTGGAAGGCCAGCGAATCCGAGTTCGGCTCTATGCGACTTTTTCACTTGAGAACCTGAACTCAAAGTTTAACGAGACCGTTTTCTTTTATGAGACTCCACACGCTTACTCCCCGACCTGGCGCCCGCCATCGCCGCAAGCGCCTTGGCTGCGGCGAAAGTTCCGGGCATGGCAAAACCAGCGGCCGAGGGCACAAAGGTCAAAAAGCGCGCGCCGGCGCTGCCATTCGCATTGGTTTTGAAGGCGGCCAGATGCCGCTCTACCGGCGGATTCCGCGCAAAGGGTTCAACAACACAGCCTTTCAGGAAAAGTGCGCGATTATCAACGTAGGGTCGCTCGAAAAGAGGTTCGAGGCCGGCGCTGAGGTCAATGCGGCCACCCTGCGGGAAGCCCGATTGCTCAAGGGCCGGTTTGACTCGATCAAGATTCTCGCCGTGGGCGAACTGACCAAGGCGCTGAAGGTTTCCGTGGATGCCATCAGCGCGGCCGCCCGCGAAAAGATTGAAAAGGCCGGAGGTTCAGTCACCCTTCCCGCCGCGGGCTGAGTCCGGCGCTAACGCCTGCTCGTCCCTCCTGACGCTTCATGATCGCGGCCTTCGCCAATTGCTTCAAAATTCCCGAGCTTCGCAGGCGAATTCTCTTTACGCTCGTCATGATCGTGGTGGTTCGCATCGGTGCGGCCATCGCGCTGCCCGGAGTCGATGCGACCGTGGTTCAGCAATGGATTGATTGGTTGCAGGACAAGGGGGCGGGGCCAGGCGGCGCCGCTTTTGCGCAATTGCTGAACGTCTTTTCCGGCGGCGGCATAACCCGCTGCGCGCTTTTTGCGCTGGGAATCATGCCCTACATCAGCGCATCAATCATGATGCAGTTGCTCACCGCGGTGGTGCCCAGGCTGAGCAAACTCGTGCGCGAAGAAGGCGGGCGCATGCGGATCAACCAATACACCCGCTACATGGCCATAGCCCTCTGCATCCTTCAGGGCTATCTCATGGTGCAGGGCCTCGTCAATCCCACCAATAATTACCTGCTTCCGCAGCTCGACCAGTTTCTGCAGGAAACCGGCTTAAAGCTCATTCCTCATCCGGGGCCGTGGTTCTATTTCATTGCGGTGTTGAGCATGACCGCCGGCACCATGCTCCTGATGTGGCTGGGCGATCAGATCACTGAGCGCGGGATCGGCAATGGCGTCTCGCTCATTATTGCCGCCAACATCATTTCCGATCTGCCGGGGGCTTTGGTCCAGGTTTGGAAAACCTATATCACCGGCAGTGGCGACGATCCGATGAAGGCGATCATCATGGTGCTGCTGGTGGCGCTCCTGCTGCTGGTCATCGCCGGGGTTATTGCAATCACCCAGGGCGCCCGGCGCGTCAGCATTCAATACGCCAAACGCCAGATCGGGCGCAAGGTTCTTGGCGGTCAGTCCACGCACCTCCCATTGAAGGTCAATTACGCGGGAGTCATGCCTATCATCTTCTCCCAGGCGATCATCCTCTTTCCCTCGTATTTTCTGAGTTCGTTTTTCGGCGCCAGCAAATGGGGAGCGGCCTTGAGCCGGTTTGTCAGCCAGGATAGCGCGTGGTTCTATGTTGCCGACAGTCTGCTCATTTTCTTCTTCAGTTACTTTTGGGTCGCGACCATGTTTCAACCGACCCAGATCTCCGAAGACCTCAAGAAAAACGGCGGTTACATTCCAGGTGTCCGGCCCGGCAAACCAACCGCTGATTTCCTGGATTACACCATGAGCCGCCTGACGTTCTCCGGCGCCTTGTTTCTCGTCGCCATCGCGATTCTGCCTACGATCATCACCAAGTCCCTCAACGTCACTCCCACGGTGGCGCAATTCTTCGGGGGCACGAGCATCCTGATCCTGGTCGGCGTGCTCCTCGATCTCATGCGCCAGGTCGAAACCTACTTGCTGCAGAAGCACTACGACGGCTTCCTTCGGAAAGGCCGCATTCGCGGACGCTTTGATCGGCCCGGTGCCAGCGGCCGTCTCGCCGGGGCCAATATGACCTGGCTGTTTGTCGTGCTGGGTATTTTTATCATCGGGGCCGTCGCGTACCTCATCAACCGCGGGAGCCGTTGAAGCCATGAAGCTGGCGTAATGCGAGCGCTGCCGGCTGGCCTGTGATTCATCTACGCAAAGGCAAGGAAGTCGAGATGCTGCGCGCCGCCGGCGCCGTCGCAGCCGAAATCCTGCAGCAGACCGCGGCCGCGGTAAGAGCAGGCGTCTCGACCCTCGATGTCGATCGCGCCGCCGCCCAACTCATGGCCGAGCGGGGCTGTAAAAGCGCGTTCCTCGGATACCGGAAGTTCCCAGGCAACATCTGCATTTCGCTCAACGACGAAGTCATCCACGGCATAGGCCGGGCCGCCCGCCTCATCCGGGCCGGCGATATCGTCAAGATCGACGTCGGCATCATCAAGAACGGCTGGGTCGGCGATAACGCGACTACGGTGCCGGTGGGCGAAATCTCCGAGGACAAATGGCGGCTGCTGCAAGCGACCGAAGACGCCCTCGATATCGCCATCGGTTATGCGCGTCACAATGGAAGCCTGCGCGACCTCTGCGGCTCGGTGGAAAAATGGGTCACCAGGTTTGGCTTTGGCGTGGTACGCCAGTTCGTCGGTCACGGCGTTGGGCGCCGTCTTCACGAGGAGCCACAGGTTCCCAATTGGGGCGACCCAAACATCCGCTGCAAACTCAAAGCCGGGATGGTTCTGGCCATCGAACCGATGATCAACGCTGGCCGAGGCGCGACACGGGTTCTGGCCGATGGCTGGACCGCCATCACCACCGACGGCAAACCAAGCGCCCATTTCGAGCACATGGTCCTGGTCACCGAAGGCAACCCCGAGGTCCTTACCCCCCGCGCCCGTCTAACCGAGCCGCAGCCGATCGGCGCTTGACATCGAGTCGAGCGACGGTGAGTGGCATATCACCGCATTAGAACTCTCGCTGAGGGTTTAACGATGAGTCCTCGGTCCAGCAGATCTCATCGACACCTGCCAGAATGTGGGCCGCAGGAAGGCCGGCGGGCATGAAAAATCGGCTCCCGCCGATCCCCGCGCGCCATCACGTGATACATCCCGCCCGCCATTTCAATGCGCAATTGCCGCGGCATTTCTCCAACTGCCGCACCATTCGTCCTCTGTCACGAATTTTAGCTTGACCCAAAACTATTCTGATTGACCGATTGATCCTTCAGCGGGTGAAGCTATTTTGAAATCCCCGATTGCCCGATGAAGATTCTTTCCATGCGCGTCCCTCGCCGCCGCGCGGTCGCCAGTTTCTGGTGGTTGACTTTGCCGCTGATTGTTTTCTGGCGGCCGGCGGCCGGCAACGCCGTTCCCGGACCTGCCATGTCGAATAGTGAGGAAGAGCCTGTCTCTCTGGCCGCGGCCCTTGACCAGCCCTTCGGGTTGGCAGATTGGCGCACCCGTCCTTCGGATGCGTCCGAGGCGCTTCAGTGGCGAGGCGACACTGCCGTTTCGCATGACGGCGTTGACGCGGCTCGGGCCTCCGTAGTCTCCGAGACACTGACGTACCTTGCCGCAACGGTGACGGCAGTTGATTCGCTGGGAACTCCACGCCCGGGCCTCTTGTCGTTCTGGTTTCGGATCGATGGGTCTCCAGCGGCTGGATATGTGCTTTTGAACGGGACCGTGCTGGCGACCATCTCCTCGTCTGGCGAGGCCGGGACATGGCATCACGTCACGGCCCAGGTTTCCGACGGCTTTGCATTCGGCGGAGACACAGGTCGTGTGGTTTCCATTTCGCTGGCTGTCCCGGCGAACGCGTCAGGCGAGGCTTTCGTCGACGAAGTGGCTTTCGAGCCACTTCCCTCGATAAGCGAACGGGCATCCGAAGCCTTGGACATTCCGCTGCAGCGTTTTTTCGGTGAATCGACAGCCTCCCCGCCCGGTCCTGAGCTTCGTCCGCCCGTGAGCTTTGTTCTCTTGCCAGAGGGCGGGCATGAGGCGGGAGACGGTCTGCAACTGCCTGACTTGTGTCCGGGGGGGTCTTGGTTGTCTACCAACGTCATCGGACCGAGCAAAGCGAAGTTTTGGTATCGTACGACGGAGAATCCCGGTTTTCGCGTGAGCGTGGGCGACTGGGCCGATTACCTTCCAGCGGCTGCTGAGTGGACGGAGAAGGAAATACAAATTCCGAAGGGAACTCACACGATCTCCTGGCAAATCGAGCAGTGCGATGTAAGCAAATCTGGGTCGGCTGTGCTCGATGCTCTCACGATTGAGCCCGTTCCCATGGTGAACCTGACATCAGTCTCGTCAGTGTATGGCCGTGCCGGCGAAGCAATTTCCTCGTTTGTGCTGGCTACCGATCCTCCGGCGGAACGATTTTCTGTGGATCAACTGCCCGGGGGTTTCGCGTTGAACGAAACAACGGGAACCGTTAGCGGAGCCGCACTCGGCCCCTCTCACACAACTGTCATCTTTAGGGCGCACCTGGGCGTGGGGAGTATTGATATTCCCATCAATTGGAGAATCTGGCCGGAACTCTCAGGCAAGGCCGAAGCGGACTTGAACTTTTCAACTTCGGTGGTCATTGACGCCGTTTACACGACGCTGGTGACCGACGGAGAACGCTTCCTCGGCTGGGTGGGAGAAAATGATGCGGCTCAATCGCACGATGGGGTCGACTGTTTGCGAAGCCGCCCGCCTGGCAGGTATGACACCTTTCTGCACCAATACGGCTCTCGTTATGCCGATTGGTATGAGGAAGAACGGAGATTGCGGGCAATGGTGAACTTGAGTCGGCCGACGCAACTCAGTTTTTGGTGGCGCGTGTCGGGTGGCGGCTTTCCGTACCAGGGCTATCCAGCGCCCGCTGGTGTCGATTGGGCCGGCTTGTTCGCGAACAGTGTCTATGTGCCCGCTTATCTCGGAGTGAGAAATCAGTGGCGAGCGAAGTCGTTAAACCTCCCGGCGGGAACGCATACCCTGGACTGGCTGTTCATTCACAAGGAAACGACCGGGATTACGAATAAATCGGACGACACCCTTTTTCTCGATGAAATAAAACTGGCCCCCATCTACAGCAGCAAGTGGGAGTGGGCGGGCCTTCACGGTCTTCCATCGCCGCTGGATGAGGCCTTCTGGCTGTCGGATCCTGATCTCGACGGCGCAACACACCTCGAAGAGTACGTGCTCGGCGGGAATCCCGTGAAAGCGGACCGAACGAACCTGCCTGTTCCCAAGCCTGCTTCCACGGGTGAATGGGAAGTTCAGATTGTCCTTGCTTCCGGACATCACGAGGTCGAGGTCACGCCTGAGATCGCCATCGATAATCTGACAACGTGGAGTTCGTCTGATTTGTTGTGGTCGATAGCTGATGACGTATTGATCATACGAGTGGCATCATCCCGGTCGCGGACCTGGCTTTACCGGCTGCGGATGACGATGAAGGAGACCCCGGCTAATTGAGAGGTGCGAGATTCCGCCACGCAAAATTAATCCGGACGAACCCGATCTCCTGCCTTTCGCTCAAGCCCGTCAAATCCCACCCTCCAATAACCGCCGATGCCAGGAAGCGCTCCCGGTCGATGTCGTCCTCGAAAATGTTTTGGCGCCGGTCGCCGCGCCAGCCAATACCCGCGCATGGTTCTTCCCCATGCTGCCAGCGCCGATGATTCCGATGCGAATGCGCCTTTCAGCCACGGCCTTCATCTAGGCGGCAAAGGGGCGAGCGCGAAGAGAAAATGCCCGAAGTCGACCGGGGACACTAAGGGACCACTAAATAGCAGAACTCAATGCAGCAGGCTGCAAGCCTGCGACACGGCAGGCCGCAGGCCTGCGGTACAACATCGTACCGCAGACTTTCAGTCAGGTCGGGATTTCGGGTCAAGCTAAAATTCATGACAGAGTTTTGCGCCACTTTTGATATTGGCGACGGATTTCAGCATGAGTTTCGAGACGCTGGGGCTCGGCGAACCTGCTGACTGACGTTGGCGGCGCTGCTCAGACCAACGCGCGGGAGGGGAATGGGGGTCAGTGTGCAAAAAGCGGATTTTCTGCCCATCGCCGTGGCGGAGTCATTTTGTCTGCGCGTCAAGGAAAGTATTGAGCTTTTTGGGTAGACGCTTTCGCAGTAGGCGCGGATCGCTGCGGCGCAATCGCTGGCTGACGTTGGCGGCGCTTCGCAGGTGAAGTCGCTCCGCCAGCCATGGTTGCGAAACGGTTGTCTGCTTCCAGAGAAAATGGGCCAGAGCGAGTTTGCGCGGGTCTGATTCGGGTCAAGCTAAAATTCATGACAGAGTTTTGCGCCACTTTTGATATTGGCGACGGATTTCAGCATGATGAGTTTCGAGACGCTGGGGCAATCGGCGAACCTGCTGACTGACGTTGGCGGCGCTGCTCAGACCAACGCGGGCTGCCAGCCAGGCCAGGGGAACTGTCGTCCGCTCCTTAACCACCGCCGCCACACATACCCGTCTCACATCCGAACGCCTGGCAAACTCCTTCTCCAAGGGCAAATTGAATACGGCCCAACCTTGCCGCACCAGTTTCTCCGCATCTCCCAAG